>JBDTDV010000035.1:0-38854 GCA_039922875.1 Microbacteriaceae bacterium | reverse complement strand
CGAGACCTTCCCGCCGTGTGTGACGATGCTCAGCCGGCCTTTTCCCTGCGGGCCGGCCCAATATTCGTGGCTGCCACGCTGGCGCAGGATCTCCCAACCTGCACCGCGGAGAAACTTAGCAACGTCCTGATACTTCACTTCCTTCGCCATAACTATAGTCTATCCCCCATTGACTTATCTGGTCAATCCCACCTTGACAAATCGTAGGTTTTGAGTAAGTAAGTATCTTCTCATTTACTCAGCGCAGGTGTTGGAGTGTCAATCCGACACCGAGTGTCAGGAACAGGGCGGCGAATCCGGCGGCGCTGAAGGATCAGGCCGACTCGTTGCACGGTGCGAGGAATTGTCCCGCCGAACACCTGGCGCAGCGGGGCGAGGGCGATGTTGCCGGTGAGGTAGACGGCGACGCCGAGCGGCGACGCCGAACGCCAGCTACGTCAAGTGGCCGAACGCAACGCGGCCGACCTACGAACCGCGCTCAAAATACTCTAGGCACCCACCCCAAACCGCGATAGCCGGCCCGAAGAACGGAAGCACCGGTGGCAGGGCACATAGCCACAACCGCCTGCCGCTTCAACGGGTGCCCGTAGGCGGAAGACGGACTCACTCGGGTCGCGTCAAGGGCGGGTGACCCTCTGCGGCGATCGCTAATGTTCAGTTGTCACGAGCGCACAAGTGCTGGGCTAGGAACAGGACGGCCCGACCGAGTGCCTGGCCTGCCTCCTCGAGCACTCCGGTGAATGATTGAACCACATGGGGCACACCTGCTCTGTGACGCCGAGAACGACGTACACTCGCTGACCAAGACCCCAACCACTCCTGCAGATACGGAAGGAAATACACAGCCCGAGCCGATCCGGCCTGCGACTACGCCCATGCCAGACATCCTCCACTTCCTGCGGCAAACCAAACACCGCGCCTTCGTCCTCCACGATCGCGCCAGGCTGTGGTGGCGCTATCGCGGACACGTCGCGCTCAACGACCGACGCTGGGCCCGCGCCGAGCAACGACACCCGTTCGTCTACAGTCCCGGCCGCTACCCCCACACGTTCCTCGCGCAGAGCGAACCCGAGCCGACAGAGACGACCTCTGCGCCGGCAGACCTCTGGGCATTCTGGCTCGGCGGGGAGCTCACGGCACCGCGCCGAGCGTCAATCGAACAACTATCACTGCAGCACGGACTCACCCTGCGCCTCGTCACCGACGCTGACGCCGACGCCGACGAGGTCTGTGTGGCAGGGTACCCGTTCCACCCCGCGTACGACGATCTGACGATCGTGCACAGGACGGACTATCTGAGGGCCTACGTCATGCACCACCACGGCGGCGTGTACTGCGACGTGAAGCCGTTCCGGCATCCGCTTCGCCCGATCCTTGACCAGGTGAACACCGCCCCTCACCTGATGGCCGCCGCCTACCGCGAGACAACGTCGGAATACGTGCCAGAGCTGGGCTACCAGCTCGGCGAGGACCTGAAACGTCACTACCACGCAGTCATGGGTGTATCAGGGTTCATCTGCCGCCCGCACAGCCGCTTCACCGCAGAGTGGATGAGGGAGCTGACCGCACGAATGGACTACTACGCAGACGCTCTACGCAGAGCGGATGCCTCGCGCAGCACGCCCTATGAGCAGCCCGATGACTACCCGATCCGGTGGTCGGAGCTGCTGGGCGACATCATCCAGCCGCTTTCCCTCAAGTACAACGGTCGCGTGCTATTCACCGACCACATGAAGCCCGTCCGCAAGAACTACCGCTGAGGACATCCCAAACACCCCGCGCCCGATGATCGCGGGCCTCAAACGCACGAAACCCGCACGCCAAAATGCCGCGACACCGGCCGTCGGCAAGGCCGCGGGACGCGGCCGCCACTTGCGTTGACGCGGACGACTTCGCGCCATTGACCGCGGATCCTCACCCGGTCACCCTTCTTGATTGTCGCGCGGCTGTGGTTGTCGGCCTGGCCGGTTGCGATCTGCTCGGCTCTGACTGCTTCCCAATAGGCGAGCTTGTCGCGCAGCTCGTCGAGAGCCGGGGTTAGACGCTCGGAACGGGCTTGCTTCTCGGCGTCTGTGGCGGGCCGGTAGCCGGTTTCAGGGTCGTACGCATCGCCCCCGCTCCTGCGCTCGAGGCGGCGGATGTCGGCACCGATCTTTTCGATGCGATTTGCAACGGTCACGGGGTTGTAGCGCGCTCCCGTGGTGTGGGTGGCAGCGGCTGCGCGCTCGGCGGCGCGGTTTGCCTCGCCGGCGGCCTCGATTCCACGGCGGGCGCTGTTGTCTACGCGGGTAAGGGCGTTGCGGTGTCGGCTCTCGGAGTGGTGGCCTACTTTGATCGGTTCGCCACCCTCGGGCAGACGGGCCACATCGTGCATGTGACGATTCCACACTGCTTCGGCGTCGGTGCCCTTGCGGTCGGCCTTGACCGCCAGCGCGACAACGCGAGCATCTTGGCGTTCGATCTTCGCGGCTTCGATCTCGGCTGTGCTGCGCACGCTCTCATCGACTTGCCGCGCAACTTCATAGCCTGCGCTCTCCAGTTGGGCGGCTGTTGCCTCGATGATGTTGTGCTTCGGGCAGCGGTCTCCAACAATGCCAGGCGTGGCCGCGGGGTGGGACGTCGGCCCCAGTACCTGCCTACTACGGCGCCACGGGCTCGAGCGTCGCCTACGCAACTAGTCTCGGCTCCGGGCCCTTTCCTCGCGCGCGGCTCGCACGCCGAAGGTCAGTCGACGAGGTCGTGGCGGGTGACGATCGCGGCGCGGCCGGGGCCGACGCCGATCGCCGAGATGCGCGAGCCGCTCATCGCCTCGATGGCCAGCACATAGTCCCGGGCATTCTTCGGCAGATCTTCGAACGAACGAACTCCGGAGATGTCTTCGTTCCAGCCGGGGAACTCCTGGTAGATCGGCGTGGCGTGGTGGAAGTCGCTTTGGTTCACCGGCACCTCGTCGAAGCGCTGCCCGGCGACGTCATATGCGACGCAGACCGGGATCGACTCTAGGCCGGTGAGCACGTCGAGCTTGGTCAGCACGAAGTCGGTGACCCCGTTGATCCGGGCCGTGTAGCGGGCGACCGGGGCGTCATACCATCCGGTACGCCGGGGCCGCCCGGTGGTGGTGCCGAACTCCGCGCCGTGTGAGCGGAGAAACTCCCCCGACTCGTCGAACAGCTCGGTCGGGAACGGGCCGGCCCCCACCCGTGTCGTGTACGCCTTGACCACGGCGATCACCCGGTCGAATCGGGTCGGGGCGACCCCGGAGCCGGTCGCGGCGCCGCCCGAGGTGGCGTTGGATGAGGTGACAAACGGATATGTGCCGTGATCGACATCCAGCATCGTCGCCTGCCCGCCCTCGAACAATACGATCTTGCCGGCATCCAGAGCCCGGTTCAGTTCCAATCCGGTGTCGCAGACCATTGGACGCAGCCGCTCGGCATGAGAGAGCAACTCGTCCACGATCTCGTCGACGGAGAATGCTCTGCGGTTATATACCTTGACAAGCATGTGGTTCTTCTGGTCGAGGGCGCCTTCGATCTTCTGGCGCAGGATGTTCTCATCGAACAGGTCCTGCACCCGCACGCCGACGCGGTTGATCTTGTCGGCATACGCTGGGCCGATACCACGCCCGGTCGTGCCGATCTGCCGTTTGCCCAGGAACCGCTCGGTCACCTTGTCCAACGTCCGGTGGTACTGGGTGATCACATGGGCATTGGCGCTGATCTTGAGCCGCGAGACGTCGACACCTCGCTGGATCAAAGCATCCAGTTCGCCGAACAGGACCTCGATGTCGATGACGACGCCGTTGGCGATCACCGGCGTCACGCCAGGGGTCAGGATGCCGGAAGGCAGCAGGTGCAGGGCGTACTTCTCGTCGCCGACGACCACGGTGTGCCCGGCGTTGTTTCCACCGTTGAACTTCACCACGTAATCGATCCGACTGCCCAGCAGGTCGGTCGCCTTGCCCTTGCCCTCGTCGCCCCATTGGGCTCCGATCAATACGATCGCAGACATCTCGGTCCTTTCCTGGCGGTTACACATCCTCCGACCAGCGGCCAAGCTTATCGCGCGCTGCTAGACCCGCGACGCTGGTGACGCCAAGATAGAAGCGCGCGTTGCGCACTCCCGCCACCGAAACCTCGTCAACCGAGAGGCACACCCTATGACCACACGAACCATGCACACCACGTGTTGTATTGTCGGCGGCGGCCCGGCCGGCATGATGCTCGGCCTGCTGCTGGCCAGGGCCGGCATCGAGGTCATCGTGCTGGAAAAGCACCTGGACTTCTTCCGCGACTTCCGCGGCGATACGATCCACCCGTCCACACTCGACCTGATCGACCAGCTCGGCCTCCGCGAGCGCTTCGACGCGATACCGCAGAGCCCGATTCGAACCTTGGACATCGTGATCAACGGCAACAGGCTGACCCCGGTTGACTTTTCGACGCTGCGCGGCCGCAACCGCAAGATCACCTTGATGCCGCAGTGGGACTTTCTCTCTCTGCTCGCCGACGAGGCCAGCCGCTACCCGAACCTGACCATGATGTTCGGGGCCGAAGCGACCGGTCTGCTTCGCGACGGCGCCCAGGTCACCGGGGTCACCGCCACCACCCCCGAGGGCCCGGTCGAGATCAGTTCCTTGTTGACCGTGGCAGCAGACGGCCGCGACTCGACGGTGCGCCGGGCATCGGGTCTCATCCCACGCGAATTCGGAGTGGCGGTCGACGTGCTCTGGTTCCGGCTGCCGAAGACCGGCGCGCCGCAGCCGGACACCCTGGGTTATCTGGACGGCGAATCCATGCTGATCACCATCCCGCGTACCGACTATTACCAGACCGGGATGCTGATCCCCAAAGGCAGCTTCGACGCGATTCAGGCAGCCGGCATCGAGGAGTTCCGAGCCCGCATCCTGCGCGCCGGGCCGTTCTTGACCGATGCGGTCACCTCGTTGGTCGATTGGAACCAGGTGAAGCTGCTTACCGTGCAAATCAACCGGCTGCCGCAATGGTGGTTGCCCGGACTGCTCTGCATCGGAGACGCGGCGCACGCGATGTCGCCCGCCTTCGGCGTCGGGGTGAACTACGCGATCCAGGATGCCGTCGCCGCCGCCCGGCTACTGGTCGAGCCGCTGCGCACCGGTGCGATCTCCTCACGCGACGTGCAGCGGGTGCAGCGTAGGCGGGCACCGGCGGTGCGGCTGATGCAGCCGATCCAGTTGCGGCTGCACGAGGCGGTCGCCAATCCCACCGGTGGCGATTTCCTGCCGTCGCCGATGCGCGCCTGGCAGCGCAACGCGGCCGAGGTGATCCTGCCCGTCCTGCGGCGACTGATGGCCAGGTTGATCGGCCGGGGCTTCCGCCCGGAACGCCTCACCGGCGAGCTGCGAAAGCCTCAGGCAGCCAGCGCGGATGCCGCCACCTCGTCGCCTGCGGGAACGGCCGGACATCACGGCGCCTGACCGCATACCAGCCGGCGCCAGCTCGTGACGGTAGAATCCAGCATGCCCGAGCGCCGGAATGACAACCCCGGCGGTGGAATCCTCCGCATCATCACTGGCGCGGTCCTCCTGCTCATCTCCGTGCTGCAGATCGTGATCGCGCCGGCAGTCATTTCCGCTGCGCACGGCGATGGCGGCGCTATTGCGTTCCGGCTCATCGTCGTCGCGTTGCTGCTCGGGTCGGGCGTTGCCCTATTGACCACCGGATTGCACCGACGCGCTCACCGGCACGACTGAACCGGTCCCTTAGCCGACGGGCCGCGTGTCAATCGCGGCCACGGATCACGAACGCCTCGGTCGGCGGGTTCGGATCCTCGCCGGCCGGCGACTTCGGACCCGCACCCGGCTCGACGTCGCCCGTCTCCGGATCGCCCGTCTCCGGATCGGCACCGACCTCGATGACCGGCATCAGCTGGGTGTCGGTGGTCTCGGCCCGGTGCCGGGCTTCGGCCTTGGCGGCGACCCTGGCGGCGCTATCAGTCTCATCGGCCGCGACGATAGCCGCGGCAGCTTCGCGGCCCGCGCGGATCGCACCGTCGACATGTTGAAAGCCCCTGCCTGCGATGTCGCTGCAGGAGAACGAGATCGGACCGACCGCGCTGCGCAGATCCTGCCCATACCGGGCGAGTCCGCCCTTGTCGAAGCTGGCCGCGTAGGCGCCGCGGGTCCATTCCTCCGTACCCCAGTCGCTTTCGTAATACACCACGGGTGTCAACGCCTGCTCACCGTAGTAGCGCGATAGCGAGCCAAGGATGCGCTCCCGGCGTTCGTCCGGATCCAAGGCGAACATGGTGTCCGCGACCTGGTCGGAGACAAAGCCGACCAGTGTGCCGCGGCTGTCACCGAAATTGGTGTTGTCGTACGACTCGTGCACGATCTGATACGGACTGAATGCGGTTCCGGAGAGGCCGGCCGCGCGCCAGAACGGTGTCTCGTAGACAGCGTGCACCTTGATCACGAAGCCCATCGACAGGTGCTGGTGCAGCTGCTGCTGCCGACGCGGCAGCGGCGGATCGAAGCTGATCCGACTGATCAGCGGCGGCGGCACAGCAACAACGGCAAAGCGCGCATGCACCCGCATCCCGTCGGTCACAGCGATAACCTCGCCGCCGACCCCGGAGCCCTCGCTCCAGCGCAGGGACCGGACCGGCTGGCCCAGGTGCACATCGTCACCGAGTCGTTCCGCGAGCGCCAGCGGCACCCGCTGCAGTCCGCCGACCACCCGGCGATCCAGGATGAAGTCCGCGTCGACCAGATTGCTGAAGCTTCCGGCGCTGGCGGCCATCCGCAAAGCCTGCAGCATCGAGAAGGCGAATGCCGGCTTAGTGAGCATGGCGCCGGCGATGAACATTCCGATGTTGTCGCGGGCCTCCTGATCCTCGGTCTGAGTCTCCAACCAGTGCGCGAATGAGACCCGGTCGAGTTCGGCGGCGTCCGGATGCGCCCAGGGGCGATCGGGATCGACCTCGGCCACCATGGCATCCAGCCGGTCGATCAACGCGACGATCTCTCGCTCCGTCTCCGGCGCGGTCGGGAAGATGGCGCCCTGGTACTGGCGTCGCTCGCCGGTGGCGGTGACGTACACGTTCTCGCCCTCTCGGTACCGCGCGAAGGTTTCCAGGCCGAGTTCGGCGATGGTCGACTTCAGGGCGTCCTGGTCCGGCGAGACCCACTGCCCACCGAGCTCGAGCATGGCGCCGTCGATGTTGTCGGTCCAGACCCGGCCACCGACACGATCGCGCGCCTCGAGTACCGCCACGCTCAGCCCGGCCTTCACAAGCTCGGTGGCCGCGGTCAGCCCGGATGCCCCGGCTCCGATCACGACGACGTCGCGTTCGATCGTGTTCATGAGCTCCCTCCATGATGGTCGTCAAGTTGGCCCGTGCCCATCATCCTCGGGTTCACCGGTTACCGATAGCGTAAAGCGTATGGCGCAGCGAATTCCCGCTTCGGGGGACCCAACTGAAAGCTATCCCGTTGAGAGCTATGTCGCGATCGGAGACAGCTTCACCGAGGGCGTCGGCGATGAATTGCCCGACGGCGCGGTGCGCGGCTGGGCCGATTTTGTCGCGCTCGGCTTCGCGGAAGCATCCGACTCGCCGGTGCGTTACGCGAACCTCGCAATCCGTGGGCGCAAACTCCGGCCGCTGATCGACGAGCAGCTGGCCCCGGCAATCGCCCTCGCGCCGCAGGTAATCAGCATCAATGGCGGCGGCAACGACATCATGCGGCCACGGGTCTCGATAGCGGCGGTCACCGATCTGCTTGAGGATGCCGCGGGCCGCGCTATCGACGCCGGAATCCGGGTTTTGCTGCTTAGCGGCGCGAACCCGTCCGACCACCTGCCGTTCGGCTCGCTGCTACAACGCCGCGGCGACCAGCTGGCCGCGGCGGTGCGCGGCCGGTTGCCTCGGGACGGCATCACGTTCGTGGACAATTGGGCCGACGACACCCTGCGCGCCTCCCGCTACTGGTCGGCCGACAAACTGCACCTGAACGACCTGGGACACATCAGGGTCGCCGGCAATGCGCTGCGCAGCCTGGGCGTGCCGGTGCCAGCCGAGTGGGGAATCGACGAGGTGGCTGCCGCCGAGACCGGGGCGCACTCACGCAACACCGCCGCATACTATCGGCGCTATGTGCTGCCCTGGATCGGCCGGCGCCTGACCGGTCGTTCCTCCGGCGACGGTCGCGTGGCCAAGCTGCCCACGCTGGAGCCCGTGCCACGGCCACCGCATGGCTAAGCCTCACCGCTGACCCCTACCGCTGAGCCCCAACTGCTGAGCCCCAACTGCTGAGCGGTATGCGCGACGGGGCGGCGGTCAGCGCAGCTGGACGCGGCGGGCGAGGAGGGCGGTGTGCAAGGCGCTGACGATCTCGCCGTCATCCAGATCGGCGCCGAGCAACTCCTCGATGAGCGCGATGCGCTGATAGAACACTGAGCGGGAGAGATGGCTGCTGGTCGCCGCCTTGGTGCGATTGCCCGGATGCGCAGCATACGCGCGCAGCACATCCAGCAGATCGCCGCCGTGTTCCAGATCGTGCTCGATCAGAGGCCGCAGCATCTGCTCGCTGTGTGCCTGCAGCCTCGGGTCGCTGCCGAATGAGTTCAGGAACCGGAGCAGCGGACGATCCTCCACCCGATAGACGGTCGGATGCCCGTCGGCCGTCCGACGCCCGACCCGGCCATGCCGGCGCACCAGTTCCGCTGCCTCCTCGATCGAGGCGAGCAGCCCGGGGATGTCGACGGCCTCGGCGCCCACCGCCACCACCAGTCCGGCCCCGTCGATCCCGGTCTCCTCTGCCAGACGCGCCGCGAAGCTGTCCAAAGCCTCATCGGTCAGCTGCCGGCCCAACGGCTGCCCCGGCGGCAGCGAGAGGGCGACGATGAGCTGCGGACCGCCGGCCGTCGGCGGCGCACCGGCGACGGCATCCGCCCCGATCGTCTGGGCCGCAGCGACGGCCGCCGGAGCGAGCGTCGCGGCAAGTGGCGTCGGACCGGACCCACCCGGCGTAGTCGCTACCGCGATCCCGATCAGGCGGCGCCTGCGCACCGGGACCCCGGCCGCCTCGAAGCGCGCCACCAGCCCGGTCTCACTGCTGAACCGGCCGCCGAGCAGGGCGTGCAGCAGATATTGGTGGCTCTGTCTGGTCCACTCGTCGGCATCCTTGTCGGCCAACCGGCTGAGCGCGAGGGCGACCGCGGCCTGCTCCAAAACGTTCGATCGGCCGGCCGGATGCGGCTGGCCGGGCAGTGCGATCAGATATCCCCAGCGGATGCCGCGGGCCTCAACCGGGGTAATCAGCCACTCGCTGCTCCGCCGGGCCGCGCGGGAACGCTGTTCCCAGTCCTGCAGCACGTCGTCGCCACTTTGATTCTCGACCGCGACCACCTGGTGGTTGAGGTTCTCCAAGACCACAGTCGCCCGAAGCGCGTGCCCGACCTGGGAGACGATGAAGTCAGCCGGGCTGCCGCGCAGACTGAGTTCGGTGAACAGGGCGTGGATCTCGTCCCTGGCCCGCAGCGCCGTCATCTGATCGGCGATGATCTGCGCGTGCACGGCTTCGGTGATCGCGATGAACCTCGCCTGCCGATGCAGCACCACCAGCGGGAAGTCCAGCTCCCGGCAGGCGTGCACGAGGTCGACCGGGGCCTGCGCGAAACGCTGCCCAAGCTCCAGGACCAGCCCCGCCACGCCCAGCTTGACGAGTTCGGCGACGTAGCCGCGAAGCACCCGCCCGTCCCGCGGCCACCCGACTCCGGTGGAAAGCAGCAGTTCGCCGCCGTTGAGCAGATTCGCAACGTCGGCTGTCTCGGTGACGTGTACCCAGCGCACCGGAGTGTCCAGTTTTCCGGCCCCGGCAATGACCTCTGGGAGGGCGATTGCGACCGGTTCCAGTCGCACAATGTCCCGGATGCTTGGCAGCAGCGCCCCGGCCCTCTCGGCCGGTGTCGGACGAAATGTACGGGTATCGGTAAAGCCGCTACGAAGTGGCATCGACCTTACCTCGAATCCCTGCAATCATTGGAGTACAAGCCTATGCCCAGTTCGGGCATTTCGTCTGGCAGCCATGACGCAACCGCCGGTCCCGACTCGGTCGCTGCGCGGCCGGCTCGAGCACCGCGAGGGTGATCATCTGGTCGGCCAACCATCAGAAAGGACGGCCACAGATGGCCCTCATCCGACACTTTGTCAACGGCGAGGAGTTCGGCGAGCCCGATCGCACCGGTCCCGTGTACAACCCCGCAACCGGCGAACGCCAGCACGAAGTGATCCTCGGCTCGGTCTCCGACGTCGAGACCGCGATCGCGGCGGCCCGCGCCGCACTTCCGGGCTGGCGCTCGATGAGCTTGACCAAGCGCACGCACATCTTCTTCCGCCTGCGGCACCTGCTCGAGGAGCGCTCAGACGAAATTGCGGCGCTGATCACCAGCGAACACGGCAAGGTGCTCTCCGACGCGGCCGGCGAAGTCTCTCGCGGCCTGGAGAACGTCGAGTTCGCGGCCGGCCTGATGACCCTCTTGAAGGGCGAGTTCAGCCAGCAGGTATCCGGCGGCATCGACGTGCACAGCGTCAAGGAACCGGTCGGCGTTGTCGGCTGCATCACCCCGTTCAACTTCCCGGCCATGGTGCCGCTGTGGATGATCGCCAGCGCCATCGCCTGCGGCAACACCGTCATTCTGAAGCCGAGCGAGAAGGACCCGTCGGCATCCGTGCTGATCGCAAAGATCTTCATGGAGGCCGGATTGCCCGCCGGCGTGCTCAACGTCGTGCACGGTGACAAGGTTGCCGTCGACACCATCCTGGACAGCCCCGAAATCGACGCGGTCAGTTTCGTCGGCTCCACCCCGATCGCCCGCGCGATTTATACCCGTGCCAGCGCAAGCGGCAAGCGGGTCCAGGCGCTGGGTGGCGCGAAGAACCACATGGTCGTGCTGCCGGATGCCGACATCGACGCGGCTGCAGACGCCGCGATCTCCGCGGCATACGGTTCGGCTGGCGAGCGTTGCATGGCTGTCAGCGTGTTGATCGCGGTCGGTGACAGCGCCGAGCCGCTGGTCGCCGCGATCCGCAGCCGCATCCCCGCGCTGAAGATCGGCGCCGGAACGGATGCCGGCAGCGAGATGGGGCCGCTGATCACGGGCGCGCACCGGGACAAGGTCGCCTCCTATGTGGAGAACGCTCCGGCGGAGGGCGCCAAGGTCGTCGTCGACGGCCGTGACCAGAAGTTCGACGGTGACGGCTTCTTCCTCGGCCTGTCTCTGATCGACAACGTGAGCACCGATATGAAGCTCTACACCGAAGAAATCTTCGGCCCGGTTCTTGCCGTCATGCACGTGGCCACCTTCGAGGAGGCGGTCGACCTGATCAACAACAACCCCTACGGAAACGGTGTGGCGCTGTTCACCCGCGATGGCGGGGCCGCTCGCCAGTTCGAGTTCGACATCCAGGTCGGAATGGTCGGTATCAACGTGCCGATCCCAACCCCCGTCGGCGCCTACTCGTTCGGTGGCTGGAAGAACTCGCTGTTCGGTGACTCGCACATCTACGGGCCGGAGTCCTTCCACTTCTACACCCGCAGCAAGGTGATCACGAGCCGTTGGCCCGACCCGTCGCAGTCGCAGATCGATCTCGGCTTCCCGCGCAACCACTGATCGCCGGGGTCTCGGCTCGCGCCAGCTTCGTCGCTGCACGCGAGCCGGGACCCGGCAACCGGTCGGGACTCACGAAGGTGCCTCGCGGCATCTATTAAAAACTTGAAAGGACATCATGACTTCCTATACCGATCGCAAAGGAGCGACGCGAGAGCTACCCGACGCCGCCGCCGAGAAGCAGGTGCGCGCTGATGACCGCGCACACGTCTTCCATTCCTGGAGCGCTCAAGCCCAGATCAACCCCATGCCGGTCGCAACCGGCAGCGGCAGCACCTTCTGGGACTACGAGGGCAACGGGTACCTCGACTTCAGCTCGCAGTTGATCAACCTGAACCTCGGCCACCAGCATCCCGATCTGGTCCGTGCCATTCAGAACCAGGCGGGGCGCCTCGCCACCATCCAGCCAGGGCTCGCCAACGACGCCCGCAGCGAGCTCGCCCGGCTCATCGCCGAGCACACCCCAGGCGACCTGAACAAGGTCTTCTTCACCAACGGCGGCGCGGATGCCAACGAGCACGCGGTCCGGATGGCCCGCCAGTTCACCGGTCGTCGCAAGGTGCTGGCGATGTACCGCTCGTACCACGGCGCGACGGCAACGGCGATCTCCCTCACCGGCGACCCGCGGCGTTGGGCGAACGAGCCGAGCGACGGCTCCGTGGCGCACTTCTTCGGGCCGTATCTTTACCGCTCCGCGTTCCACGCCGCGACCCCGGAGGAAGAGACCCAGCGTGCGCTGGAGCATCTGGAGAACGTGATCGTGCTCGAAGGCTCCGCGACGATCGCCGCGATCATCATCGAGACGGTGGTGGGCACCAACGGTGTCCTGATGCCGCCGCCCGGTTACCTCCCCGGAGTGCGGGCGCTGTGCGACAAGTACGGCATCGTCTACATCGCCGACGAGGTCATGGTCGGCTTCGGCCGGATCGGGGAATGGTTCGCGGTCAACGCGTTCGACGCGGTGCCCGACCTGATCACCTTCGCCAAGGGTGTCAACTCCGGCTACGTGCCGCTGGGCGGGGTAGCCATCTCGGAGAAGATCGCCCGTCACTTCGACGACGTCGCCTTCCCCGGCGGGTTGACCTACTCGGGGCATCCGCTGGCCTGCGCCGCCGGCGTCGCGACCTTCGAGGTGTTCGACCGTGACGACATCCTGAAGCATGTTCTGGATCTCGGTTCCCGCGTGGTCGAGCCGGAGATCACCTCGTGGCTCGACAAGCACCCCTCGCTCGGCGAGGTTCGCGGGCGTGGGCTGTTCTGGGCGCTGGAGCTGGTGCGCTCACGGGACACTCGCGAGCCGCTGGTGCCGTACAACGCAAAGGGTGCGGACGCCGCACCGATGGGCGAGCTCAAGGCGGCGTGCCTGGCAGCCGGAGTGTGGCCGTTCGTGCACTTCAACCGGCTGCACATCGCCCCGCCGCTGGTAATCACCGAGGAGGAGCTCCGCCGCGGTCTTGCCGTCATCGACGAGGCCCTCGCCGTCGCCGACAAGTACGTGGTCTAACTCCCGGCACCTACCCGCTGAGGTGCATGGTTCTGCTAGTCCTGAGTGATCAGGACTAGCAGAACCCCGCACCTCAGCGGTTTTTGGCGGGCGGGCGGTCAGCGGGGGCGGGATGCCTGCAATTGCTCGCGCAGCTGGCGGGTGGCGGCGTCGTCAATGTGCAACGCGGCGTCGATCACCACCGCGTAGTCCAACCGCGCAGACTCCACAGTGGCAAAGCCGTCGAGCACGTCGGCCAGCACCATGGCCGGATCCCGCAGCAGCGGATCGCCGTAGCCGCCACCGCACGGGCTGACCGTCCGCAGTACGGTGCCGGTGCGGATCTTCCGATACGGGGACAACGACGGCAAAGGGGCTTCCTCTGGACCACCGGGGTTCAACAGCGCTTCCCCGGTCGCGCCCGGTTGCCCGCCGAACAGTCCAGCCGGCGCGAACACGTTGCCATCGCCCTCCATGGAAAAACCGCCGTCGCCGACGAAGCGGATGTCGCGCACCGAGCCGTATCCGCCGCGCCACTGACCGGGGCCGGCGGCGCTGTCGCACAGCTCGTAACGGTCAACCCGCAGCGGATAGTGCGACTCGATATCTTCGATCGGATTGTTGCGGGTGTTGGCGTAGAGGGTGTCCACCGCATCCATTCCGTCTTTGCCGGCCCGACCGCCGTAGCTGCCCTCGACGATGTCCATGTAGACCCAGTAGTTTCCGTCGCCCTGCAGCCCACTGTATGAGACGATCTTGAGGTTCCCCACGCCGGCGCTGACCTGCCCGGGGATCACCGGGGCGAGCGCCTTCATCACCGTCGCCGCCAGAATGTTGCCAGGGCAGAACCGGGCGATCACCGGAGCCGGATACCGGGGGTTCGCCAGGCAGCCAAGCGGCGCGGTGATCGTGATCGGCCGGTACAGCCCCGAATTCGCCGGGACGGCGTCGTTGAGCGCGCTGTCCAACAGGATCGAGCGAAGCACGACATAGACGGCCAAATCGACCGTGCCGACGAACGGCATGTTGATCGGCAGGTCGACCTGGCCAGCGGTGCCGGTCAGGTCGACCAGGATGTCGTCGCCGGCCACGGTCACGGCAACCGCGATCCGCAAATTACGGTAGTCCGAATCGGGATGATCTTGGAAGCCGTCAATGAACCCTTCGGCGCAATACGTGCCGTCTGGCAACTCGGCGATCTTGCTGCGCAGCATCCGCTCCGAGTAGTCCAACAGATCCTCGGTGGCCAGCTGCACCGTCTCCAGTCCGTACTTGTCGATCAGCTCGACGAAACGGTTCGCGCCGACGTGGGCCGCGGAGATCTGGGCCTCCATGTCGCCGATGACCACCGGAGCGGCTCGGAGGTTGTCCTGCAGCATCCGCCACACCCAGTCGTTGCGTTTGCCGCCCTCGTAGACCTTGATCGCGTTGAATTGCAGACCCTCCGCATAGGCATCCGTCGCGTCGACGATGCCGCAGGACCCCGGCGACAGCGCGCCGATGTCGAGATGGTGTGCGGTGGTGACCGAGAACCCGACGAGCTCGCCCTCGTGGAAGACCGGAATGCAGAAGCCGACATCCGGTCCATGGGACGCCCCATAGTAGGCGTGGTTGTGCATCACGACGTCCCCGGGCTGGAACGTCTCGCCGATCTCCTCGAAGTGCCGCAGAATCCCGCGGACATACCCCGGGATCGGGCCGGATTGCAGCGGGGTGCTCAGCACGGACTCGGCCAATTGTCGGGTTTGGGCGTCCAGAAGCGCGCAGCCGAAGTCCTCGGACTCCCGGATGATGCTGGAATAGGCCATCCTGGTCAGCTTGTGCGCCATCTCATCGGTGATGCTCTGCAACGTCCCGGCGATCACCCAGGCGGTGACCGGGTTGATTCGGGTTTCCACGGCGATCATGCTTCGGCCCTTCTGGTCAAGGTCAGCGTTCCCGTTTCATCGGCCATTGCGATCCAGGACGGCGGCACGAAAATAGTTGTGTCACGCTGGAAGATCACAGCGGCGCCGGTCACCGGCTCGCCCGGCGGAATTTTCCAGCGGTCGTAAAAGCCCAACTCACCGCTCTCGAGCCGCCCGTCGACCCGGAATAGCCCGCTGCCGGTGCCGAGTCTCGCGGCGCTCAGGTTGGTGGTCGCCGGGCCGTGGAAGTCACTGATCTTGGAGGTCACCCCGACCGCCGTGGTGCGCAGATTGACGATCTCAACCGGGTCGCCGCGGAAGCAGTGGTCGTATTCGCGTTCGTGGATGTCGTGGAAGTCCTCGACCAGTTCTGCCAAAGACTGCTCATCGACGGTGTCGCCGGGTACCGCGACCCGCAACTCGTAGCCCTGGCCGACATACCGGCAGTCCAGGCCACGCTCGATGGTGATGTCGGCTGCCGCGACGCCGTCATCTGTCAGCCGCTGCCGCAGGCTCTCCGCCTGCGCGGCGAATGTGTCGTTCACCCGGTCGAAGTCGAAGGTGGGGCTCAACATCAACACCGTGTGCATCTGGTCGTAGCGCAGATCGGTGGTCAGTAACCCCATCGCGGAATTGATCCCCGGATACGGTGGGATGATCACCTCCGGAATGTCCAGACTCTCGGCGAGTTCGGCCGCGTGAAGCGGGCCGGCACCGCCAAAGGCCACCAGTGAGAACTCTCGCGGATCCAGCCCGCGTTGCACGGTTCGAGACCGGATCGCGGCGGCCATATTGCCGTTGGCGATGGTGATGATGCCCTCGGCCGCCTCTTCAACGCTCAGCCCGAGACGGTCGGCCAGTTCGCTGACGACAGCCTGGGATCGACCGGAGTCCAGGGTCATCTCGCCGCCGAGGAAGTTCTCCGGATCGATTCGGCCGAGCACCACTTGGGCATCGGTGACCGTGGGCTCCTCGCCGCCGAAGCCGTAGCAGGCCGGCCCCGGCCGCGCGCTGGCACTGCGCGGCCCGACCCGGAATGCGCCTCCGCTGTCGACGTAGGCGACACTGCCGCCGCCCGCGCCGACGGTGTGCAGGTCGAGCATCGGGACCATCAGCGGATAGCCGGCCACCTCCGTATCCCGCGCCGGGGCCTCGACGATGCCGCGTTCGGTGACGATACCGATATCCGCACTCGTGCCACCCATGTCGAAGGTGATCAGCTTGCTGCGATGGATGCGGTCACCACACCATTTGCCGCCCAGCACCCCGGCGGCAGGTCCGGACATCAGCAGGGTGGCCGGCTTCTCACCGGCCGCCTCAATTGTCGCCATCCCGCCGCTGGACATCATCACGCGCAGATTCCCGGTGAGCGATTCACCGGCCAAGGACTCGGTGAGGTCGCGCAGGTAGCGGGTGACCTTCGGCCCGACGAAGGCGTTGATCGCCGCGGTCGTGAACCGTTCGAACTCCCGAAACTGGGAGAACAACTCACTCGAGGTGGTGATGAACACTCCAGGCAACTCCTCCTCGAGGATCTGCCTGGCGCGCAGCTCATGTTCCGGGTTCACGTACGAGGCGAGAAAGCCGACCGCCACCGCCTCGACCTCGTCGCGGCGGAAGTCTCCGGCGGCCTCGCGCACCCCATTCTCGTCGAGCGCCACCATCACCTCGCCGCTGGACACGTCGATCCGCTCGGCGACGGTTTTGCGATGCCTACGGCGTACCAGCGGTCGCACCTGCCAGGGGATGTCCTGCATGACGGAGTAGTGCAGCGGCCGCTGATGGCGACCAATGTGCAGAATGTCGCGGAAGCCTTCGGTGGTCAGAAATCCGGTTCGGGCGCCGTCGTACTGCAACAGCGAATTCGTGGCGATCGTGGTCCCGTGCACGATGGCGCCGATCTCATCTGCTGCGGCATCCGCCCGCTGGCAGAGCTCCAAAATGCCGCGGACCATGCCGGTAGACGGATTCGCCCCGGTGGTCGGGGTCTTATGGACGGTGATCGTGCCGTCCGCAGGGTCATAGAGCACCAGGTCGGTGAAGGTTCCGCCGATATCCACGCCGATGATCTTCTGCATCGACCGGCTCCCGCCGAGAGTTTTCCGGTCGGTGGAGGTTTTGGCGACGCTGCCCATGTCACACTCTCTACGAGGATGCTGAAGTGTGGCCATGCTAACAGCCGCCGCGCAAGTACACGAATCAGCGAGATCGAGGGGTCATCGCGTGAGCGAGGGCACCTCAGCGGCATTTACGCGGTCGAAGCGCCGGCGATGATCACATAGGTCTTCCGCAGTGTCTCGTGCACGACCCAGGTGCCCGCCCAGCCCAGCGGCAGCACCAGCAGCGATCCCGGGCCGATCTCGGCCGTGACGCCGTCGTCGCCGACGATCGTGGCCGTGCCAGTGAGTATCTGGCAAACCTCGGTATAGTCCGGCCGCGTCGTCGGGAATTCCCCGGCGTCGCATTCCCAGACGCCGACGGCGGTGGGCGACTGCGACTGCCAGACGGTCAGAGCCGCCTCGAATTGGCCGGTGATGCTGGTCAGCTTTGGTTTCGCCTGCGGCAACACGGCGGCGTCCGCCGCGACATGTCTGAGCGCGACGGGTGAGACCGCGGTCTCGGTGCCCGGGCTGGATTTCTGATCGGTCATGCGCATCCTTCTTTCGTTAGCGGTCGGCTTTCGTGAACGGTCGGCTTTGCTGAACAGTTCTCCGATTCAGCGACCGGTGATCTTGTTCGCCAAACGGGCGATGGAGCTGGTGTGCGGCAGGGCACGCTCGGTCTCGCGGCGGTCCGCCATCCGGTACAGCGCGTACATCGATTGCACGCCGAGCCAGCGCAGCGGCTCCGGTTCCCAGGAGCGCACCCGTCGGCCCACCCACGGCAACCGGGTAAGATCGGTGTCTCGGTGCAGCACGAGATCGGCCAAGGTGCGCCCAGCGAGGTTCGTCGTGGTCAGGCCGCTGCCGACGTAGCCGCCGGCCTCGCCCAGTCCGGTCGCCGGGTCGAGATCGACCGTGGCGCACCAGTCCCGCGGAACGCCGAGAACTCCGCACCAGGCATGGGCAATCGGCACGGCCGCCGCCGCGGGGAACATCTCCCGTAACAATTCGGTCAGGGCGTTGATCGTCCACTGCTGCGTCGCACCACGGTCGTCGGTGCGTGAACCATAGCGGTACGGGATGCCGCGGCCGCCGAGGGCGATCCGGTTGTCGGCGGTGCGTTGCGCGTACATGTACCCGTGCGCGAAGTCGCCCAGCAGCTCCGTCCCCGACCAGCCCAGCCGGGCCAGCGCAGCATCCGGCAGCGGCTCGGTGACGATCATCGAGGAATTCATCGGCAGCCACCGGCGGCGCAGTCCGCTGATGTTCGCGGTGAATCCCTCCAGGCAACGCAGCACGATCGGCGAGGTCACCGTTCCCCGGTCGGTCCGGGCGGTTCGCGCGGCGATCTCGGTCACGGTGGTCTGTTCGAAGATGCGAACGCCCATCCGCTCGACGACCGCAGCTAGGCCCTGAACAAGTTTCGCCGGCTGAACCCTGGCACAATCGGGGCTGAAGGTGCCGAGTCTGGCCCCTTCGACCACCAACCGGCTGTCGAGCTCCTCCCGGCCGAGCACGCGAACCTGCTCCTCGGTCGCGCCCCAGGAGCGCTCGTATGCGATCGCCTCGTGCACCCGCTGGACTTGTGCCGCGTTGCGGGCCACGTGCAACAGTCCGCCCTTGACGATGTCAGCGTCGATGTCCTCGGCCTCCGCAACCGCGATGACCTCGTCAACGGCGCTGCGCATCGCATTCAGCAGGTCGACGACACCCTGGTGCCCGTGCGTCGCGGCGTAGCCGTCCCGCGATCCAGCCAGCTCCGAGGAGAGCCAGCCGCCGTTGCGCCCGGAAGCCCCGAATCCGGCGAACTCCCGCTCCAGCAGCACGATGTTCAACTCCGGCTGGGCGCGTTTGAGGTAATAGGCGGTCCAGAGCCCGGTGAATCCCGCACCCACGATGCAGACGTCAGCCGTGAGGCTTCCCGGTAGCGGCGCTCGGAAGCCCGGAAGACCGATATCCGAATACCAGTAGGAGACGCCGCCGTTCACGACCGTTGTGTTTTGGGTTCTACTCATTGTGCCCTGTTTCCGATCATCGCTTCGAAGGCCTCCCGGTTTACGAGGCGTCCTAGCCGGCGACAGAGATCGCGGCCGTCTTCGTCTCGAGGTTGTTCAGGTCGACGCCGGGGCTGTCGGCGAGCACGGCAGCATCCTGGTCGCGAAATGCCAACCAGACCTCGTCGCCGGAGACGCACGCGCTGACCGATCCGGCCGACTCCCGGGCAAAGACCCGGCTGCCGTCAATCAGTTCGATCTCCAGCTTGCGGGAGTTGCCCAGGTAGATTTCCTGCCGAACCCAACCGCGCGCCCAGTTGCCGTCCGGTTGCGGTTCACGCACTGACGTGACCCGGATCCGTTCCGGTCTGACCACCAGGGTCGCGGCTTCGCCGTCGAGCGCCTCGCTGCGCCCGCCGTACAGCATGGTGCCGGCAGCCGTTCTCACCGCGGGGGCGCCGGAGCCCAGCACCGCCGTGCCACGGAACAGCGAGGACTCACCGAGGAATTGGGCCACGAACACGGTGGCGGGCCGCTCGTAGAGTTCGTGCGGGCTGGCGACCTGCTCGATCTTGCCCTTGTTGAATACGGCAACCCGGTTGGAGAGCACCAGAGCTTCGTCCTGATCGTGGGTGACGTAGACGAAGGTCGTGCCGAGCTTCTCATGGATGCTCTTGATCTCCAGTTGCAGCGCGTCGCGGAGCTTCTTGTCCAGCGCGCCCAACGGCTCGTCCATCAGTAACACCCGCGGGCTGTAGACCATCGCCCGCGCCAGGGCGACCCGCTGTTGTTGACCGCCGGACAGTTGCCGCGGCATCCGTCGGCCGAGCTTGTCCAATCCGACCGTATTCAGCGCCTGCTCAACAAGTCTGGCGCGTTCCGCCTTGGGGATCTTGCGTTGCCGAAGCGGGTATTCGATGTTCTCGCCGGCCGACATGTGCGGGAACAGTGCGTAATGCTGAAAGACCATTCCGATGTTCCGCTTGTAGGGCGGGAGCGCGTTCACCGGGCGCCCGTCGATGAGCAATTCGCCGCCAGTGATTGACTCGAACCCGGCGATCATGTTCAGTGTGGTGGTCTTGCCGGAGCCGCTGGGACCGAGCAGGGTCAAAAACTCCCCCGGCTTGGCCTCAAGGTCGATCGAGTCCACGGCTATCACGTCGCCGTATCGCTTGGTCAGGCCCTTCAGGTCGATGGACGCGCCGAGCGCGGACAGGTCAGCGGGCATGATTCCTCCTCGAGAAGTAAATAGCGACCGCCACCGTGATTACCGTAGTGAAAATCAGAATGAGCGTGGCTGCCGCAGCAATGGTTGGGTCGATGTCTCGCGTGACCGAGCCGTACATCTTTACCGGCAGCGTCTGCAGGTATGGGCTTTGGATGAACAGGGCGAGCACCACCTCGTCGAAGCTCGTGACAAACGCAAACACGGCGCCCGACACTACTCCCGGCGCGATCAGCGGCAGGGTGATCTGTCGGAAGGAGGTCCACCGACTAGCCCCGCAAATGGCCGCGGCGCTTGAAAGGCGGCGATCGAAGCCCTGCAGGCTGACCGTCACCGGGATAATAACAAATGGCAACGCGAGCATCGTGTGCGCGACCACGAATCCGAACGTGGTTCCCAGGAGGTGCGCACGCAAGAAGATGGCATACACCCCGATCGCCACGACGATCACTGGGGCGATCATCGGCGCAAGCAGCACAGCGCGAACTGCCTGCTGACCGCGGAATTTAGACCGCGTCAACGCTACCGCGGCAGCGGTTCCGCAGATGGTTGCGAAGAACACAACAAGCAATCCGACTCTCAGGCTTGCCAGCAGTGAGCCGACCCAGGTGGGATCCTGAAAGAAGTTCTCGTACCAGCGCATCGAGAACCCAGTGGTCGGGAACACGAACGAAGGCTTATCCGTAAAGCTCAGCGGGATGACGACCAGGGCCGGGGCAACCAGCCACAACGCGACGAGTGCACAGAACGCAACCAGGATGCCGCGCCAGACTCGCGTCGAAACTCTCGTCATTACTCAACCCTCTCGTCCTGGCGCCCGGTCAATATGCGGGCGGATGCCATCAGCACGCCGAGAATGACCAAAGTGATCCCAAGCAGCACGACGCCCATCGCGCCTCCGCGACCCCAGAGGAGCAACGAGTTCACCTGAGTGAATATTTGCTGACTGATCAGCGAATCATTGGGTGATCCGAGAAGGGCGGGCGTCACGTAGAAACCCAGGCTGCTAATGAACACGATAAGCGCGCCGGCGCCCACGCCGGGCAAGGATAGTGGCAGCCAAACACGGCGGAACGAGGTGACCGGGCGCGCCCCCAGGCTCGAGGAAGCTAAGACCAGGCGACGGTCAATGTTGCTCATGACCGCATACAGAGGGAGTACGAAGAACGGCAACATGATCTGACTCATGCCGATGACGACGCCGAGATTGGTTCGGATCAGAGCGACGTGGCCGAAGCCTAGCGCGGACAGCGCAGCCTGAACCGGCCCCTTGTCTTGCAGGAGAATGATCCAGGCGAATGTGCGCACCATGAGGCTGGTCCAAAAAGGGACGAGCACCAGGAGCGTTAGCACCGCTCGTAGTCGAGGTCCAGCAGCCACCATTGCGTACGCATACGGATATCCGAGAACGACGCATGCCGCAGTCACGGTTATGGCGGTCGTAAATGTTCGCAACAGCACATTGCGCTGAACCGGGTCTCCGAGGTACCAAGTGAGATTTTCCAGGCCTGGATTCGGATCCGTGAACGTATACCAGAGCATGACCCCGAGCGGGATCAGAAATACGCCCAGCAGCAGGGCGGCGGCTGGGGCGAGAAGCCCCAGCCTGCTCCAACTCTCCAGCCTGCGCGTTCTGATCAGGTCGGGACCCATGTCAGTGGACCGTTTGCGAACATTCACGACTGCCATCGCGACCGCCTAGCCAGCCAGCCAGCTGGTGTAAGCGGATACGATGTCGTCACGGTGTTGGGCCCACCACGAGATGTCCAGTTTGAAGACATCGGCGCTTCGCTCAGGTGCTGAGGTCAGGAAGGACTTCAGCAGATCGTCCATCTTCGGTTTGGAATCAACGTTGACGGGACTATAGGACGTGAGTTCGGTGAGTTTGGCCTGCTGCTGCGCACCCAGGTAGTAGTTGATCAGGGCAAACGACGCAGCGGGATCCTTGACACCCTTGGGAACGGCGATCGTATCAGCCTCTGGCATCCACTGATTCCACACCGGGGCAAACGGGGCGCCGTTCTTAACGCCGGAATAGGCTCGCCCGTTCCACATCAGCGCCATGTCGACCTGGCCGGACTCGATAAACTGCTGCGCCTGCGCGCCGGTGGTCCAGAACACGGTGTCGTCGCGGATCGTCGACATCTTCTTTAGTGCCCTTTTGATATCCAACGGGTACATGTGGTCTGCCGATACTCCGTCAGCCAACAACGCGGTTTCCAAAGTGCCGGCGGTGACATCTCCGCTTCCCTCGATAGCGCGCTTTCCAGGGAATTTCGCGGTGTCATAGAAGTCGGCCCAACCGGTAGGCGGGTTTGCGCCATATTTCTTGGTGTTGTACACCAGGATCAGGCCATACCCCATTGCTGGAACCGAACACTTATCGGTGATAGCGCCCTTTGGGATCTTGCTCGTATCGACGATTGACTTGTCGAGCGGGAGGAACAGCTTTTCGCACTGTTGCGCAGTGAAAACGTTAGTGGTGTCGAACACATCCCACGAGACGTTTCCGGACATCACCTGAGCTTTGAGTTTGGCGTTGTCCGTCGGTCCGTCCTGAAGGATCTTCGCGCCAGATTCTGCTCCGAAGGGGGTCACACCCGCCTTCATCTGGCCGTCTTGATAGATGCCGCCGTAGGACACAAACGTCAGTGTCGTGCCCTTAAGGGAATTTGGCGCGACCGTGCCGACAGCCGCCGGCTCGCCGCCAGCCGCGGCAGATGAGACGGGGGTTGAGGGTGCCCCCTCGCAACCAACGAGCACCATAGCGGCGGTGACTGTTACCGCGATAGCACCCCCTCTCATCGTTCGACGTTTCTTCGTGCTCATTAGCCGCATTTTTTCTCCTTTACTTCCTCGTGGTCGGGTTACCGTAGGACACCTCACACTGTGGATTCGCCTCGCGAATCCACAGTTCTTGATCGAGCGCAATGGCCGAAATCCCATCGCTTGTCACCGCGACGCGCGCACAGAATTGTGTCGGAGTCGCAGTTAGCGTCGATACATACCGCGGGCTAAGGGCTGCCGTCAGCTCCGAGGTGATAATCGAAATTGTCCGGCGTGCTCAAGACTAAAAATGCCAAAATTGCGCGGACACGCGAATCTAACCGTTCCGCGGGGCTACCCGTTCGGCGGGACAACGGGGCGCCTCTGCTCACTCGTTCGTCACATCCCTCGTTGGATATACAGATATCCACCACGCGGACGAACACCGTATTTGTCGCAATCATATTCGACGAGTCAGCCGCGCTATCTGGCGAAGTCCAAGCTATCCGTCCTGATATTCTCCGAAATCCGTCAAAATGATGGAGCGAGCTCACTCAGTCGAACGCGGCGATACCAGTAAGTGCGCGACCCAGGATCAGGGCGTGCACCTCGTCGGTGCCCTCGTAGGTGCGCACCGACTCGAGGTTGGCCAGGTGGCGCATGACCGGGAATTCGCTGGTCACACCGTCACCTCCGAGGATCGAACGGGCAGCGCCCGCGATCTTCAGGGCTTCGCGAACGCTGTTCAGCTTGCCGACGCTGATCTGAGCCGGCGTGAGAGCGCCACGCTCCTTCAACCTGCCTAGATGCAGCGCCAGCAGTACACCCTTCTCGTATTCCACGAGCATGTCGGCAAGCTTCAACTGGGTGAGTTGCATCGCTCCGATCGGCTTGCCGAACACCTCGCGGGAGATTGAGCGCTCCACGGCTACCTCCAGGCAGGATCGGGCCGCGCCCATCGCGCCCCAAACGATCCCGTAGCGTGCCTCGTTGAGGCAACTGAACGGTCCGGACAATCCGCGGGCGTCCGGCAGCATCGCGGACGCCGGCACGCGGCATTCTTCCAGATCGATGTCGCACTGAACGGATGCCCGCATCGAAAGTTTGGTGTCGATCGGTGTGGCGCGGAATCCCGGGGTTTCGGTCGGCACCAGGAAGCCGCGCACCGTACCCTCGCCGGTCTTGGCCCAGACCACCGCGACATCGGCGACGCTTGCCAAGCCGATCCAGCGCTTGCGGCCGTCCAGAATCCAGTCCGAACCGTCGCGGCGCGCGGTGGTGAGCATGCCGGCCGGGTCGCTGCCACCGGTCGGTTCGGTCAGCGCGAAGCATCCGACCTTTTCGCCCCGGGCCATCGGCGCCAGCCACCGGTCCTTCTGCTCGGCGGAGCCGAACTTCGAGATTGCGCTCATCGCCAGCGAGCCCTGAACCGAGACGAAGGTGCGCCAGCCGCTGTCCGCCGCTTCCAATTCGAGGCAGACCAGGCCGTAGCTGACGGCTCCGGCGCCTGCGCAGCCGGCATCCGTCAAATGCATACCGAGGAATCCCTGCGCCCCCAGCTCAGCGACCAGCTCAGCCCGGAAATACTTGTCTTCATAGTCCTGCTCGATAACCGGCAGGATGCGGGTGTGCGCGTATTCACGCGCCCGCCGCGACCAGCCGCGCTCCTCTTCGCTCAGCAGCGCGTCGAGGTCGAACACGGCATCCAGTCGAGGGGTCAACTCGCACTCTCCTTCGCGGGCAGCAAAACGGGTTTCGGATTCTGGACCTGGGCCGGCCGACTGTGCCAAAAGGCACCGTTGTGCTCGCCGAGCTGTGGCGGTACTGCGCGGTGCCGCGGCGGATTCGCGGAAAGGTGAATCGGGTTCGCCACCTGCCGGCTGACGCGGTCGAGGACGGGTGCGTCACCGTCGTCCGCGGCGGCACCCGAACCGGCCGCGCCTTCGGCGGCCGTCACCGCCGCCGGGACCGGTCTGATCTCGGCCACCGCCTCCAATCCCAAGACCTCCGCAAACGCGAACGCCTCCTGCACCGAGTTGACCAGTCCGGCCGGCACGCCGACCGCGGAGCACTGGTTGACCCAGTGCGCCGCTGACTGGGTGCGCAAGCGCAGCTCGAGGGCGGCGCACAACTCCTCCCGATGCGCCACGCGCGATTGGTTGGTGCGGAACCGCTCGTCGACGGCGAGCTCTCCGGCGCCGATCACCCGCGAGAGCGCGCCGAACTGCCGGTCATTGCCGACCGCGATAACCAGGCGACGATCCGCCGCGGCGAACACCTCATACGGCGCGATACTCGGGTGCGCGTTGCCCAGCCGCTCCGGCGACTTCCCGGTGGCCAGCGTGCTGGCGGCTTGGTTCGTCAACGCAGACAACAGCGTGCTCATCAGGTCGAGATCCACTCGTTGGCCCAGGCCCGTGCGGTCCCGTTCCCGCAGTGCGAGCAGGATGCCGGAGAATGCATTCAGGCCGGTCAATACGTCCACGAGCGCGACCCCGACCTTGCTCGGCTCGCCGTCGGGCTCTCCCGTGATGCTCATCAATCCGCCAACGGCCTGCACCAGCAGATCGTAACCGGCCAACGGTGCGCCTTCGCCGCGGCCGAATCCGGTGATCGAACAGTAGACGACGCCGGGGTTGACCCCGCGCAGCGTGGTCTCGTCCAAGCCGAATTTCTCCATCACCCCGGGGCGGAAGTTCTCGATCACCACGTCGGCCGTCCCGGCGAGGCGCCTGGCCGTGGCCAACCCGGCGCCGGTGCGCAGATCGCACACGATCGACCGCTTGTTGCGGTTGACGCTACCGAAGTAAGTGGAGGATCCGCTGGCATCCACCGGCGGTGTCCAGGACCTGGTGTCGTCGCCGGCCGGCGACTCGATCTTGATCACGTCGGCGCCGAAATCGGCGAGCATCATGGTCGCATAGGGCCCGGCCAACACTCGGGAGAAGTCTGCGACGCGGATCCCGGTCAGCACGCCGGTCTCAAGTACTTCACGTTCGCGCATCCGGCTTCTGCTCCCATTCATCGGCTGGTTAATCGTTACACCCTTGTTACGTGGCCGCCCCCACAATTCTACGGGAACGAACGACCTGGGATGGCGGCGCGGCCGATTACTACAGCTGAATGCCATCCCATCCGCCAGCCTGCCCGACACGATCCTTGCCGAACGAATCCGGATTCGTTCCGAGCGCTTCGGCGGCTTCCACCGCGATCTTCTGCACGATCACGGTCAGCGGGAAGATCGACAGCGGCTCGCCGAGTTCCGGCCGACCGAACCGATGCACCGCGGCGCCTTGCCCCGACACGGCGGCGCTGAGGTCATCCAGCCGATCATCGAGGCTTCCGGGGGCGCCGCCAGAGAGACAGACCAGGGCGTCGTCGGGGCCGAGCGCAACGGATGGTCCGTGCAGGATCTGCTCACCGTTGCCGCCCTCACAGGCAATATAGGAGGTTTCCCGGGTTTTCAGAGCACCCTCGGATGCCGTCCACGCGTTGATGCCCATGCCGGCGAACTCGAGCAGTCGAGCCGGCGGAACCACGCCGGCCGGTGCGGCCGCGAGCTCAGCTGCGACGGCATCCGGAACCTCGGACAACCGGTCCAGCGGTGCACCCAGTTCGGCTGCGAGCTGAGCCACCCGCAGCAGAGCACCCAGGTGGCTGGCCGTGAAGGCGGAGGAGACCTCATTCGGCACCGTGTCGAGATCCGCCTCCGGGTTACCCAGCCGAGAAATGACGACGGTGGGGATGCCCTGCGCTTGAGCCTGGCTCAGCACCTCAGAGGTGAACCTTTTTGTGCCACGATGTGTCAACAGGATGAGCGCGTCGGTCGCGTCCGGAAAGGGCCCGCCGCCGACCGCATCGGCCGCGGAGACCGGCCACGCCTCCAGCCCTGCGCCGCGCAGCAACCACGCGGACTGGTTTGCGGCGTGCCAGCTGGTGCCGGTACCCACCAGGAACACCCGGCGACCCTCGAGTCGCTTCGCGGCCGAACTGACCGCGTCGCGGTCCGCAAGGATCCGGCGCAGCGCCTCGGGTTGCCCGTTCATCGTCTCGCGCATCACACTCATCGCGTCCCCACCTTCGTCCATGTCGCGGTTCCCTACCCCCTACCTTCCCCCCACCCGCCACCTCGCTGAGGTGCATACTTTTGCTAGTGTTCGGGGCTCCGGACTAGCAGAAGCGTGCACCTCAGCGGGCGGACCGGGTTAGAGGCGCGTCCAGGCTTCGGTGAGCACGCCGTGCAGAATCTGGCGGATCTCGGCGAACTCGGCGGGTCCGATGGTCAGCGGCGGGGCCAGCTGGATCACCGGGTCGCCGCGGTCGTCGGCACGGCAATACAGGCCCGCGTCGTAGAGCGCCTTGGAGAGGAAGCCGCGCAACAGCCGCTCGGACTCGTCGTCGGTGAAGGTCTCCTTGGTCAGCTTGTCCTTGACCAGTTCGATGCCGAAGAAGTAGCCGTCGCCGCGCACATCGCCGACGATCGGCAGGTCGAGCAGAGTCTCCAACTCGGCACGGAACAGCGGCGAGTTCTCCTTGACGTGCTGGTTGAGGCCCTCCTCCTCGAAGATGTCGAGGTTCTCCATGGCGACCGCCGCCGACACCGGGTGACCAGCGAAGGTGTAGCCGTGATAGAAGGAGGTCTGGCCGTGCTTGAACGGCTCGTAAATCCGATCGCTGACGATCGTGGCGCCCATCGGGGAATAGCCGCTGGTCAGCGCCTTCGCGCAGGTGATCATATCGGGCACGTAGCCGTAATCATCACAGGCGAACATGCTGCCGATCCGACCGAATGCGCAAATCACCTCGTCGCTGACCAGCAGCACATCGTATTGGTCACAGATCTCGCGGACGCGTTTGAAGTATCCGGGGGGCGGCGGGAAGCATCCGCCCGAGTTCTGCACCGGCTCCAGGAACACCGCGGCCACTGTCTCGGCGCCCTCGAACAGGATCATCTCCTCGATCCGGTTCGCGGCCCACAGCCCGAACTCCTCCTCGGTTCCGGTGGAAGGGAAGCCCATTTCACTCGCGCGGTAGAAGTTCGTGTTCGGCACCCGGAATCCGCCCGGGGTGACCGGCTCATACATCTCTTTCATGCCGGGGATGCCGGTCAGCGCAAGCGCCCCCTGCGTGGTGCCGTGGTAGGCGATCGCGCGCGAAATAACCTTGTGTTTGGTTGGGCGGCCCACCAGCTTCCAGTAGTGCTTCGCCAGCTTGAAGGCGGTCTCTACGGCCTCCCCGCCTCCGTTGGAGTAGAAGACCCGGTTCAGATCCCCCGGCGCGTTGTCGGCCAGTCGCGCTGCCAGCTCGATGGCGGCCGGATGCGCGTACGACCAGATCGGGAAGTAGGCGAGTTCTTCCGCCTGCTTCTTCGCAGCCTCAGCCAGCCGACGCCGGCCGTGCCCGACGTTCACCACGAAAAGACCGGAGAGTCCGTCGATGTATCTCTTGCCGGTGGAGTCCCAGATATGGTGGCCCTCGCCACGGGTGATGATCGGCACTCCGGCGCCGGATTCCATCACGGACTGGCGCGCGAAGTGCATCCAGAGATGGTCCTTCGCCTTCCGCTGCAGATCGGCGTTATCGTAGCCGGTGGTCGATTCTGATTCGATGATCGTGCTCATGGTTTACCGCGTTCCCCAGTTGTATAACTGTTTGTGCAATTTGAGATAGACAAAGGTCTCCGTCGACCGGACCCCGTCAATAGTCCGGATGCCGGCATTCAGCAGATTGATGAGGTCGTCATCGTTCTCGCAGACGACTTCGGCGAGAATGTCGAACGCCCCGGCCGTCATCACGACGTAATCCACGGCGGGTAACGCCGCCAACTCGTCGGCCACTTGCTGCATGTCGCCGCTCACCTTGATGCCGACCATGGCCTGACGGTAGAAACCCAGCTGCATCGGGTCGGTCACCGCGACGATTTGCATCACGCCGGCTTCGGTCAATTTCTGCACCCGCTGCCGGATTGCTGCCTCGCTGAGCCCGACCGCTTTGCCGATCTCCGCGTAGGCGCGACGGCCATCCTCTTGCAGCTGCTCGATAATGGCTTTAGAAATGTCATCGAGCGGCGCCGCTTTGCCGCCCGTGTGCCGTTTCGTCGCATCCATGCGTTGATTCTGCCAGTCAAACGACACCGTTACAAGTGAATCCGCAGAAATTATGGCCATTTAGCAACGAAATCGGTAGACTCCCCGCATGAACGCACAGGTATTCCGCAATTTCGTGAATGGTGACTTCCGGGACTCGACGGCATCTGACACGCTGAAAATAGTCGATCCGGCGACGGAAGAGGTATACGCGACCACGCCCATCTCGACGGCCGCTGACGTCGCCGACGCCTACACTGCCGCGGCAGCTGCGTTCCCCGGTTGGAAGGGGTCGACCCCAGCCGAGCGACAACTCGCGCTGTTCCGCATCGCCGACGCGATGGAACGCCGGGCCGACGAGTTCGCCGACGTGGAGTCACGGGACACCGGTAAACCCAGGGCGAACCTCGTCGAGGACGAGATCATGCTCTCGGTCGACCAGATCCGGTTCTTCGCCGGCGCAGCCAGGAATCTTGAGGGCAAATCAGCTGGCGAGTATATGAAGGACCACACCTCGTTCGTGCGTCGCGAGCCGATCGGGGTGGTCGGCCAGGTCACCCCGTGGAATTATCCGTTGAACATGGCAGTGTGGAAGTTCGCGCCGGCGCTTGCTGCCGGCAACACCAGCGTGCTGAAGCCCTCCGACACGACGCCGTCGTCCACCCTGCTGCTGGCTGAAGTCGCCGCGGAGTTCCTGCCGGCCGGCGTGCTGAACGTGATTACCGGGGACCGGACCACCGGTGCCGCGATGATCGAAGACCCCCGACCGCAACTCGTCTCCATCACCGGCTCGGTGCGCGCCGGCATGGAGGTGGCTAAGAGCGCGGCGAACGACCTCAAGCGAGTGCACCTTGAGCTCGGCGGCAAGGCGCCGGTGCTGGTGTTCGACGACGCGAACATCGACAGCGCGGTGCGGGGCATCGTCGAAGCCGGCTACTTCAATGCCGGCCAAGATTGCACCGCAGCCACTCGGCTGATGGTGCAATCGGGCATTCACGATGAGTTCGTTGCGGCGCTCACCGAGTACGCGCGGGCACATGCCAGGACCGGCCGACCCGACGACCCCGACGCCTTCTTCGGCCCGCTGAACAATCTGAACCAGCTTCAACGGGTCGGCGGCTTCATCGACCGGCTGCCCGACCACGCCGAGCTTCGCTTGGGCGGACATCGTCAGGGTGAAGCGGGATACTTCTACGAGGCGACGGTTGTTTCGAACCTCCGCCAGGACGACGAGGCGATCCAGACCGAGGTCTTCGGCCCGGTGATCACGGTGCAGAAATTCACCGACGAAGCGCAAGCGCTGAGCTGGGCAAACGGTGTGCAATACGGGCTCGCCTCATCGGTCTGGACCACCGATCACGGCACCGCTATGCGCTGCGCCAGGGACCTCGATTTCGGCTGCGTCTGGATCAACACGCACATCCCGATCGTCGCCGAGATGCCGCACGGAGGGTTCAAACATTCCGGCTACGGAAAGGACCTCTCGATGTACGGCTTCGAGGACTACACCCGGATCAAGCACGTCATGTCGTACATCGGCTAGACGCGAGCATCACAAACGGTTAGCGTCGACTTCTTCGCTTTACACAACTGATTCCGCAAGTCTTTATCCAAATCAATTCGGATTTAGCGAAATTTTCTATTGCAAATGGCCACAACCCGATGTTACTGTCACTCCAGCAGAAGGATCAATGACGACCTAAAGGAGACGGATATGGTCGATACAGTGGCCACCGAGCCGAACGAGCACAAGCTTCAGGCCAATGGCATCAGCGCCGCAGGTTCCGTCGTTATGGCGGTCGCCGGCAGCGCACCAGCATATTCCATCGCTGCAACCACCGCCGTGCTGGTCGGCGCGGCTGGTCTGGCCAGCCCCGCCGCACTACTGTGGTGCGCCATCCCGATGCTCGGCATCGCTTTCGCGTTCGCGTTCCTCGGCCGGGCCGACGTCAACGCCGGCGCCGCATACTCGTGGGTCGGTCGCGCCCTCCATCCGACCCTCGGCTTTCTCTGCGGCTGGGCGCTGGTGGTTTCGGCCACGATCTTCATGGTCGCAGGCGCGCTACCGGCCGGCTCTATGACCGTGGCACTATTCAGCCCAAAGGATGCCGGGAATGTTCCACTGGTCACCGCCATCGGCGCGGTCTGGTTCCTGATCATGGCCGCCTGCGTGCTGGTCGGCGTGCGGATCACCGCCAGGGCTCAGTGGATCATGTCAACGATCGAGATCGCCATCCTCGCCGTGTTCGCCGTCGTGGCCATTTCCCACGCGATGGGCGGCCACTCCGCCGGCGCGGCGTTCTCCTGGGACTGGTTCGGCTTCAGCCACTTCAGCGGAGTCGACGCCTTCGTCGGCGCCGCCCTGATCGCCGCCTTCTACTACTGGGGTTGGGATGTCAGCTCGAACCTCAACGAGGAAACCCACAACGGTCATAAGAACGCTGGAACGGGCGGCCTGATCGGGGTCGGCATCGTCTTCCTGCTGTTCGAGGTGTTCACGGTCGCCGTGCAGGTGATCTTGCCGGCCAAGACCATCGAGGCCAATGGCGGAAACATCCTCGGCATTTTGGGCGACGTGATCTGGCCCGGAATCGGCGGCAAAATCCTGATCGTTGCGGTAATGCTCTCCACCATCGCCACCCTGGAGACAACACTGATTCAGGTCACCCGGTCGCTGTTCGCAATGGGCCGGGACCACACCCTGCCCGCCGCGTTCGGCAAGTCCCACGCCAAGTGGCGTACCCCTGCCTTCGCGACGCTCGTGGTCACCGGAGTCTCGCTGGTGTTGTTCATCGGCTCCAACTTCCTCGGCAGCGTCGGAGAGATCCTGGGGGATGCGATCAGCTCGATCGGCCTGCAGATCGCGTTCTACTATTGCCTGGCCGGAGTGGCCGTCGTCGTGGCCTATCGCCGAGTGATCTTCAAGTCGGTGAAGAACTTCATCTTCATCGGGCTCTGGCCGGCGCTCGGCGCCCTGTTCATGCTGTGGATCTTCATCGTGTCGATTCCTTCGCTCGGCCCCGTGGTCGACGTCATCGGGCTCGGCGCGCTGGCGATCGGAATCATCCCGATGGCGATCTACTGGCGCAAGGGCAGCACGTACTTCACCCGTCGGCCGCTCGAGCTGCCGGACGCAATGCCCGAGCGCGTTGCCGTTCCACCCGTCGACAAAGAACCCGTCGCCTAGCCCCTCTCCCCCTCCCGCCCCCCAGCTTCCCCGAAAGCCCCGCTGAGGTGCATACTTCGGCTAGTTAGTAGCGCCTCGGACTAGCCGAAGTCTGCACCTCAGCGGGTGGACATCGGGTTGGGGCCATAGCCAAGCGGAAGGTGCACAATGCCAGTGGATCGCCTCGTAACCCCGTTTTGTGCTCGAGTCGGAATCGCCGTCCCAATCGTCCAGGCTCCGATGGGTCGGATCGCCGGGCCAACGCTCGCCGCCGCGGTCTGTGCGGCCGGCGGCCTGGGGATGCTGGGGCTCAGCTGGAGCGATCCGGAGGAGATCCGGAGCCAAATCAGTCGGCTCAGGCAGCTCACACCGGCCCCGTTCGGAGTGAATTTCGTGCTGGCCTGGCCGCAACAGGATCGAATCGCGGCCGCGTGCGAGGCGGGGGTCGGCATCGTCTCGACCTTCTGGGGCGATCCGGCACCCTACGTCGACCTGATCCACGGTGCCGGTGCGCTGCACATCCACACGGTCGGCTCGGCCGAAGAAGCCCGCCGCAGTGTCGAGGCCGGCGTCGACGTGCTCATCGCGCAGGGCTGGGAAGCTGGCGGCCATGTCTGGGGTGCGGTCTCGTCGCTCGTGCTGATCCCAGCTGTCGTCGATGCGGTCGCCCCCGTCCCGGTACTGGCGGCTGGGGGCATTGCCGATGGCCGCGGTCTGGCGGCTGCCTTGGCGCTTGGTGCCGACGGTGCCGTCGTCGGCACCCGGTTCCTACTCGCCGCCGAGGCTGCCATCCCGCTCGAGTACCGCAGGTCGCTTCTGGCCGCGACGGAGACCGACACCGTGCTCGGAGCCATTTTCGACGGCGGCTGGCCGGATGCAAAGCACCGGGTGATCCGCAACAGCACTGTGTCCGCCTGGGAGGAGGCCGGCCGCCCAGTCGGCGATCGACGGCCTGGGTTCGGCGAGGTGGTCGCACACTCTCCCGGCGGAGACCCGATCCTCCGGTACGACGACACCGACGTGATCACCGGGGTGACCGGCGCGGTCGAGGCACTTCCGTTCTATGGCGGCCAGGGGGCGGCGCTCGTGCACGAGATCGCACCGGCAGCCACGATCATCCAGACCATGGCCAACCTGGCGCGGTCGGCGCTGAATGGAAACCCGCGATTTTCTCCCGCTCGCCCGGCGAATCAGTCGTAGATTATTGGTGGTAGCTGAACGCGAACACCTGCTCACACGTCTTCCGCTCGGTTACGAAGAGGAGCGAAGATGCCCACGTCAGCAGAACCCGTCGGCCCACCGGATGCGAGTATCAATCCGCGCTACGCCGGAATCGCCACGTTCGCCCGCTTGCCGCGAATAGACCAGGTCGACAACGCAGACATCGCCGTCGTAGGGGTGCCGTTCGACAGCGGGGTCAGCTACCGTCCGGGGGCCCGATTCGGTCCAGCCCATGTCCGGGAGTCATCGCGGCTGCTCCGGCCGTACAACCCGGTGCAGGATGTCGAGCCGTTCGCCAGCCAGCAAGTCGTGGATGCCGGCGACATGATCGCGAATCCGTTCAACATCGACGAGGCAGTCCAGCAGATCGAAGCGGGCGCCCGGGAACTGAGCACCGACGGGACACGACTAGTCACCATCGGCGGTGACCACACCATCGCTCTGCCGTTACTGCGCAATGCCGCCCGGATCAACGGTCCGGTGGCGGTACTGCACTTCGATGCGCACCTGGATACCTGGGACACCTACTTCGGTGCACCGGTTACCCACGGCACTCCGTTCCGCCGCGCCTCGGAGGAAGGCCTGATCGACCGTGAGGCGAGCCTGCACGTCGGGATCAGGGGGCCGCTGTACGGCCGACGCGACCTCCGGGACGACAAACGCCTCGGCTTCGCCATCATCGCCAGCGATGAAATCGAATCGGAAGGACTACCCGTCGCCATCCAGCGGATGCACGACAGGCTCGGTGACCGGCCCATCTATATCTCGGTCGACGTCGACGTCCTCGACCCATCTCATGCGCCGGGCACCGGCACACCGGAGGCCGGTGGCCTCACCAGTCGCGAACTGCTCGCGATGATCAGGGCACTCGGCGATGCCAGAATCGTCGGCGCGGATGTGGTCGAAGTGGCACCCGCATACGATCACGCGCAGATCACCGGCATCGCTGCCGCCCACGTGATTTACGAACTCATTTCGGCTATGGCTCCCCCAGCAGATTGAGCATCCCTTACCAGAAAGGTCGATGATGACCAGTCAGAGCGCAGGTCGCGGTACCACTGCAGGCCCATCGCAGGGCGCTGACCACGAGCATGTCATTGAACGACGCTCCATCGATTATGTCCCGCTTGCAGAACGTCGGGGCACGATCTGGCACCAAGGCCCGTTCTGGTTCACCGGAAACTTCGTCCTGCCGACCATGGTGGTGGGATTCACCGGACCGCTGATGGGGCTCAGCGTGTCGTGGAGCATCCTCGCCGTCGTGATCGGCGCCGGCTTCGGCACTTTCTTCATGGCGTTTCACGCCAACCAGGGCCCGCGGATGGGCCTGCCGCAGATGATTCAGTCGCGCGCTCAATTCGGCAGCCGCGGAGCCGTCTTGCCGTTCGCGGCCACCGTGTTCGTCTACGTCGGCTTCATGGTGTTCGACGTGATCCTGGCAACCCAAGGCATCCAACTGGTTCTACCGGGTGGGAAATGGTTGTGGTACCCATTGCTGGTTGCCGTGTCTATCGTGATCGCCGTGGTCGGTCACGACCTTTTGCATTTTGTGCAGCGCTGGCTGACCTACATCCTGATCGTCGTGTTCGCCATCCTGACCATCCTCGCGCTCACCACTCTCCAACCCGGCGCCGGGGTACCCGACACCGGCTGGAACAGCACCGCCTTCCTCGTGCAGCTCTCACTGGCCGCCGGATACAACATCAGCTACGCGGTGTACGTCTCCGACTACTCCCGATATCTGCCCGAGAACGCATCCGCACCCAAACTGATCAGCTGGACGTATGCCGGCGCCGCGGTCTCGGCGATCTGGCTGATGTCGCTCGGTTCGATCCTGGCCGAGAGGATCCCGAAGGCGGATGCCATCGGCGCGATCAAGGAGGTCGGCGACAACCTCCTCCCCGGATTCGGGATCATCTCGGTGTTGATCGCGTCGGTCGCCTTGGTGACGATCATGGGGGTGAACGCGTACGGCGCGATGTTGACCGGCGCGAGCGCAATCGACGGCTTCAAGCCGATGCGGCCGACGGTTCGGCTTCGAGTCACCGGCCTGGTCATCGTGGGGATCGTCGTCGTGGTCATCGCCATCCTGATTCCGGACAATTATCTCGACAGCTTCAACAACTTCGTCATTCTGATGCTGTACTTCCTGATCCCCTGGACGGCGGTGAACCTCGTCGACTTCTACTTCGTGCGTCACGGCGAGTACGCCATCACCGAGATCTTCAACCCGAAGGGACTTTACGGGCGTTGGGCGTGGCGCGGCGTCACGGCGTACGTGGTCGGCTTCCTGGTGATGGTGCCGTTCTTCTCGACCACGTTCTATGAGGGGCCGGTCGCCCAGGCGCTCGGCGGCGCTGACATCTCCTTCATCTTCGGCCTCGTGGTCGCGGGCGGCCTGTACTACCTGCTCGCCCGCAACCTGGACCGCACAGCGGAGCTCGAAGCGCGTCGCCAGAGCCGGCTCGTGCTCGAAGGAACCGTCGAGTAGCCGTGGCCGCGAATAGTGTCGAGCAGCCCAGCGGGCAGATCACCGATTCCCGGCCCGGCCCGGTCGTCGTCGCGTGCTGTCAGTTCACGCCGTCTGTCGAGGACCCGGCCGGGAACCGCGCCCGGCTGAGCACCGCCGTGTCACGTGCCGCCGACGCCGGGGCGAATATCGTGGTGCTGCCCGAACTGGCCAGCACCGGATACTGCTTCCGGTCGCGAAGTGAGGTGGCGGCGGTTGCCGAGCGCAGAGATGGCCCGACCATCGCGCACTGGCAGCAACTCGCCGCCGAGCATGACCTGGTCATCGTCGGCGGTTTCGCCGAAGCCGCCGACTCGGGAACTGGCTTCGAGGACGGCGGCACGATACCTGAGGGTACTGGCGCGTTCTACGACTCGGCCGCGCTCGTGGACGCATCCGGGCCTCGAGCGGTTTACCGCAAGGTGCACCTGTGGGGTCGCGAGGTCGACTTCTTCGCACCGGCGTCGGCGCCGCCACCGGTGGTTGCTACCACGTACGGCGCAATCGCAGTGGTGATCTGTTACGACCTCGAGTTCCCGGAATGGGTGAGGCTGCCGGCTCTGGCCGGCGCCGGCATCCTCTGCGCACCGGTCAACTGGCCGCTGTTCCCTCGGCCGGTCGGCGAGCGCCCGGCCGAGGTGGTGAAGGTGCAGGCGGATGCCGCGGTGAACCGCATGTATATCGCCGCCTGCGATCGGGTCGGGGTCGAGCGCGGCACGGATTGGCTGGGCGGCAGTGTCATTGTCGATCCGGACGGCTTTACGGTCACTGAGCTCCGGCTCGGTATGGAGGGCACGCTGACCGCGACGGTCGACCTCGCACAAGCCGCCGATAAATCGATCGGCGACCGCAATAACGTCTTCGCGGATCGTCGGCCCGAACTGTACCGGTGACAGGTCGCGCGTCACCTGAGCGCTCAACCGATCTTATAGAGCGCGTTGGTGATGGCGGCTTCATCGGTGAATACCGTCGTGACGTCTTCAATACTGCCGATCGGGCCATAATCGTTGAGACAGATCGCGAAGGCCAACCGGTGACCGGCGGCAGTGTCGACATAACCTGCGAGGGTCTGGGCCTCCAACTTGCCACCGGTAATGGTGGTGCCGGTCTTGCCGTACACGTGCCCCTTGGCCGCCATATCGGTGCCGGTGTGGGCGAGCGAGCCGTTGACGCCAAGGATTGGCAGCGCTTTTTTGTAGGTATCGGCGACATCGGTGTGGCTCATCGCCGTGAGCATGTCGACAATCGCGGTCGGCGTGGCCCGGCTATCTGGGCTTCCGCTGCCGTTCGTGGGGAAATCGAACCCAGCCGACGGAATCTTCAACCCGACAATAGCCTTTCGTTCGGTGGCCAGCGCGTCGGCGAGAGTCTTCTCCCGGTGGGCCAGGCCGAATTGGGTGAGGGCAAGATTGGCCCCCAGATTCAGGCTCACCTTCAGGATCAACTTCGCCTGAGCGCCGAATTCTGGGGACACCAGCGAAGCAACACGATTTGTCCGCGTGTTCGCGGTGGACGCCGGGAGCGTGTCACTCGGGTTCGGCGCGACGGCGGGGGCACTGACCGTGACGCCAGCACGCTCCAGCGCCTCGATGAAGGTAGTTCGGGCGTAGCTGGCCGGGTCTTCGACGCGGAACGTCCCGACGAAGCTGTGCTCGCCAGACAGTGGCGCGGTGTATCCGACCGGGATGGTTCCGGTGACCTGTGCGGTGCATCCTGGCTGGGCGACGCAGGTGACCAACCCGGTGACCTCCTGACCGCTCGGAGCCGCCACCTTCGGTAGCGTGACCGTGGGCTCGGTCCCCTCGGCCGTGGTGAGCACGGTGCTGACCACCTTCAGCGCGGCCGACTCCGGACGATACACGACCTTCGCAGGCTGGCCGGGAGTCGTCGGGGTGATCGTGACGTCGACCATATTCTCGTTGACCATGGTCGGGGTGATGAGCAGGTCGTTGTTCGGCACCCGGTAGGCGGGGAAGAGCCGGTCATCGATGGCGACGTTGCCGTCCACCGCGTGGATTCCGGACGCTTTGACCTGTTGTGCCAGTTGGTCGACGCCGGCGAGCGGGTCCTGCGGGGTGAGGATTGCGGTGCCGAGGTTGTTGGCGTCGTTGTGGTCGAAGTCCGTGTAGGCCAGGCCCCCGTCGGCCGTTCGGCGCCCCCCGAAGGTCAGGTCACCGGCACCAACCAGGTTCAGGTCGCCGTGCAGAACCCCCGAACCATCCAGCGGGCCGGACCGGTAAACGGATGTAGTGGTGCGATGATCCGCACCCAACTCTTTGAGTGCGAGGCCGACCGAGAACAGCTTGCGGGTCGAACCGGTGAAGGCCAACCGGTCTGGGTTCGCCGAATAGAGCGACTTTCCACTGTCCAGATCGGTCACCTCGATACTCCAGCTGGCTTTGTCGTAACGTGGCTGCTCCATGATCGCGGTGATCGCATCGGAGAGCCCATCGGGCGCCGCCGACGTTGTGGTGCCAGAGCCGCCCCCGGTGCACGCCGTAACGGCGGTCATGGCACCGATCGCGAGCACCGTTGCGGCAATCCGCCGTGGCGTGTGGCGCCTCATGACAGCGCTCATGACAGCGCTCGTTGGAAGGCTGCCGCCACGTCCGAGACATCGTTCCCGGATTGTTTGAGCGCGGAGGGCAGGTCGGGATAAACGCCGCCGTTCATGGCAATGTCGAAGACGAGTTTGTGGCCGTTCGCGGTGGTCATGAACCCCGCTAGACGCTGCACGTTGTAGAGGA
>JBDTDV010000034.1:0-55521 GCA_039922875.1 Microbacteriaceae bacterium | reverse complement strand
CTAGGTGAGCGCTGCGTGCCGGAACACAATGCGCTGGCCGGGCCGCAGTTGGGCGAACACATCGAGGGATCCGTCGGCGACCACGGCGATCACCGGGTAGCCACCGGTCGCGGGATGATCAGCCAAGAGCACCGTGGGCTGACCGGACGATGACACCTGGATCGCGCCTGGCACCATCGCCTCGCTGGGCAATTCGCCTGGTACCGCCCGCTGAAGCAGCGTGACCCCGGCGGTGGGATGGGCTCCGCCGGATTCTGCGGCGTCTGCCGAATCTGCGGCGCCTGCTGGATCCGAGGAGCCAACCGCCTGCAAGCGCACCCCGACCCGGTTTGCGTCGGGGGAAACCATCCACTTGGTGTTGAAGAAGGCTCCGCGGCCCGCATCGGTGAACCAGTCCGAACGCGGCCCGGCGTATACGAACACGGTAACCTCGCCGGATGCCGGCGGTACGACGGTCAGCGCGTCAACGGCCGGGATCTCGATGCTCGGCTCGGCTCCGATGGGCAGCACGTCGCCGGCGGACAGCTGCTCCCCGCCGATTCCGGAGAGCAGATCGGCCGAGCGCGACCCGAGGACCGTTGGGGTCTCGATGCCACCGCGGACTGCGAGGTAGTACCGAAGCCCGACCTCGGGTCGGCCAAAGCGCAGAATCGCACCGGCCGAGGCGAGAATCGGCGCGTGCGATTCGATCGGCGCCCCGGGCACGGCATGGTCTTGTCCGAGCCGGGTCGGCTCTTCCAGCCGGACGGTGCCCAACGCGCCGGAGACGGCAAACCAGGCTGACTCGGTGAACCGCGCGACAAGGCCGCCCGCCAGCACTTCGAGCCCGGCCGCAGTCTCCGGATTGCCGACGAGCCGATTGGCCAGGCGAAGCGCGCCCCGGTCAAGGGCACCGGACCGGCTGATCCCGATCGCCGCGTTGCCTGGCCGGCCAAGATCCTCAACCAGGCTCAGGATGCCTGGATCGACGATCTGCAACCGCGCGGTCATCGCCTGCCTCCCTGGCCGACTGGCCGAAAGCGCACTTCTCGGCCCGGGGTGAGCAGGGCCGGCGAGTCGCGCGAGGCATCCCAGAGCACCGCGTCCGTCTGCCCGATCAGCTGCCACCCGCCCGGGGACTGGCGCGGATAGACGGCGCTGAACTCGTCGGCGAGCGCCACGGACCCGGCCGGTACAGACGTGCGCGGACTCTGCCGCCTGGGCACCCGTAGTCGCCCGGCCGCGCCATCGCCGGCAGCGCCACCACCGCCGGCAGCGCCACCGGCCGCGGATTCCGGAACCAGGTATCCGAAGCCCGGGCTGAAGCCGCAGAAGGCCACCCGCCAGCGGCATCCACTGTGCCACGCGATCACCTCGGCAACGCTCCAGCCGAGTATCCGCGCGACCTCCGCCAGATCTGCGCCCGAATAGTCGACGTCGATCACGAGCGCGTCCACGGACTCGGAAGCCGACGCGGAAGCCGACTCTGCCATCTGGCCAGGCCCGGCATCCAGGCGCCCGGCAGCCGAGAGCCCGGCAGCCGAGGGCCCGGAATCCAGCAGCCCCGGGTGCGAAGCGGCCCGGGCGAGCCAGGCGCGCGCCACACTCAGCGGCAGCTGCGCGGGGTCGATGGTCACCGCGACGGTGCGCGCCGCCGGCACGATATCGATCACGCCCGCGGGAGCGCTGAAGGCAAGTTCCCGGTGCACAACCAGCACCTCGTCCAGGGAGGCCAGCTCGAGCATCAGCGCCCGATCACCGTAGGGCAGGATCCGCCCCATTACGACAGCCTCCTCATCACAGCACCCTCATCACCGCGCGCATCACGCCAATGTCGCCGAGGTGAACGGCGCGACGACGACGCCCGCCACCCGCAGTGCCGCCCGCACCGCGCGCGCCATGCCGACGGCATCCGCAGTGTCGCCGTGTACGCAGAGCGAATCCACCCGTACCCGAACTCGGGTGCCGTCGATCGCGTCCACCTCTCCGTCAGCCACCATTGCCACCGCGCGGGCGGCGATCTCGCTCGCGCCATCCGCCGCCGACGCCGACAGCACGGCGCCGGGCAGACCGCGCGGCACCAGCGATCCGTCTGGTGCATAGGCGCGGTCCACGAACGCCTCGCGAATGAAGCGGATGCCGTACCGGTCGGCCGCTAGCGCCGCCTGCGTCCCGGAAAGGCCCAGTTGCGGAAGTGTCGCGTCAAAGTCGCGCACGGCGCGCGCGACGGCATCCGCCTGCGCCGGATCGGTCACAATACGGTTGTACAGGGCACCGTGCGGCTTGACATACGACAGTCGGCCGCCAACGGACGCTGCGATTCCGGCGAGCGCTGAGAGCTGACTGAGCACATCGCGGTAGAGGTCCTCGGCCGCGATGTCCATGGCGCGGCGACCGAAACCGGCCAGATCCCGGTACGACACATGCGCGCCGATGGCGACGCCGGAGTCGAGCGCCCTCAGACAGCTTTCCCGCATGGTCAACGGGACGCCGGCGTGGAAGCCGCAGGCGATGTTGGCGCTGGTGATCAGCTGGAACATCGCCGCGTCGTCGCCGGTCGGCCGGCCGCCGGAAAACTCGCCGAGATCGCAATTGAGATCACAACGCAGCGTGGCACCGGCCGATTCCGGGGTGCGGCTGGTGCCGGTCGCGGTTTCCACGTTTCCATTGTCGCCGCCGCGGCTCGATTTGTCGCCCGAGCGGATCGATCTGCGCATCCCGGAAGCAGGCGGCCCATCGGAAGCTGCCGCGCCGGAAGCCGCAGGCGAGCACCTGGTGTCCACAGCCGAGACCGGTCAGACTGGAACAAACCGGGAACTGGAACAAACCGGGGAGGGAGCATGACCGACCCCGCGCACGTGACCGGCCGACCCGGCAGAACGACAACAGCACTCACGCTGGCACTTTCCCTCGCCGTCGGCCTCACGGCGTGCGTTCAGGGCCAGGCGCCCGGACGCTCGACCTCGACATCGGCGTCAACTCCGGCGTCAACTCTGGCTCCCCCGCCAACCCCTGGGCAGACGCCCGCGGTCGCCCTGCAACCCACCGGCGAGACGACGACAATTCAAACCGGCTTGAGCTCGCCGTGGTCGATGCTTGTGCTGCCGAGCGGCTCCACTCTGATCAGCGAGCGCGACTCCGGGCGGATCCTGGAGCGCCCGGCCGATGGTGGCACCCGCACCGCAGGCACCGTACCGGGGGTTCTGCACCACGGCGAGGGCGGACTGCTCGGCCTGGCCGCTCCAAAAGCCACCGGCGGCGGCGACCCGGCCTTCGTCTACGCCTATTTGACGACGACGGAGGACAACCGGGTGGTGCGAATGCCGCTGGGTGGCACTGCGGGGCACTATGCGCTCGGCGCACCGCAAGAAATCCTCACCGGCATCCCGAAGGCGAGCAACCATAATGGCGGCCGGATCGCGTTCGGACCGGACGGGATGCTCTACATCACCGTGGGAGACGCGAGCCGGCCAGACAACGCACAGAGTCTGCGGTCGCTGGGCGGGAAAATCCTGCGCATCACCGCAGACGGCGCAAATCCCATCGACAACCCGTTCCCCGACTCGCCGGTCTACTCTCTCGGGCATCGCAACCCACAGGGCATCGGCTGGGATGCACGGGGCACGATGTGGTCCAGCGAATTCGGGCAGAACACCTGGGACGAACTGAACATCATCACGCCGGGCGCCAATTACGGCTGGCCGATCGTGGAGGGCATCGGCCATCAGACGCCGTACGTTGACCCCGTCTATCAGTGGCCGACCGACCTCGCGAGCCCGAGCGGTCTGGCGGTCGCCGGCGACACGATCTTCATGGCAGCCCTCGGCGGCAAGCGCCTGTGGGTGCTGTACCCCACCGCCGGCGCCGCCGTGCAGGCGGTTCAGTGGTACCCGGATGCCTTCGGCCGGCTCCGCGACGTCGCCGTCGTCGACGGGGCCGCCGTGGTCGACGGGCCCGGCGGCGGACAGGCACTGTGGCTGCTGACCAACAACACCGACGGCCGCGGCACCCCACGCGAGGGTGACGACCGGATTGTGCAGGTGACGCTGGGCCCCCGGCAGTAGCCGGCCCTTAGGAGGTAACCGCTGATTGGCCGGAGCCGGAGGTACCTGCCTTCAGTGCCGCCAAGCGGGCATCGACCTCGGTCAGTTCACCGAGATCGTCAAGTTCATTGAACTGGGCGTCCAGGCTTGACGCGGCGAGTTCGCTGGCACCGCGCACCTTCGCTTCTTCCCGACGGATCTTCTCCTCGAACCGGCTCACCTCACTGGTCGGGTCGAGGATATCAACGCTCTTGACCGCATCCATCACCTGAGCTTGCGCCGCTGCCGACTTAGAACGCGCGACCAGCTCACTCCGCTTGGACTTGAGCTGTTCCAGCTTCTGCTTCATGGTGTTCAAGCCGGTCTTGAGCTTGTCGACCACCTCAGTCTGCGCGGCAATCTGCGGCTCGGCTGATTTCGCCTCATTCTCAGCCTGAATCTGGCGCTGCAGCGCCACCTTGGCGAGGGCGTCGAACTTGTCGGCATCGGTCGCGGTACCCTCGCCGCCGCTGGCACGGTACTGATCGGCCTTCCGGCTCGCAGCCAGCGCCTTCGTGCCCCACTCGGCCGCCGCCGCAACATCCTGCCGGTGGTCATCTTCTAGCAGTCGCAGGTTTCCGATCGTCTCGGCAATAGCGCCTTCGGCATCCGCGATGCTATTGGTGTAGTCGCGGACCATTTGGTCAAGCATCTTCTCGGGATCTTCCGCCGAATCGATCAGGGCGTTGATGTTCGCCCTGGTGAGTTGGGCGATCCGCCCAAAAATCGACTGCTTTGCCATGATGCTTCCTTTCGATGGGTGTGCTGACTGTATTTGCCGAACTGTGCCCGTCGGAACTGTGCCCGTCGGAACTGTGCCTGTCGGAACTGTGCTTTTCCGAACCGTTAGAATCTTCCGCCGCCGCGGCGACCGCGTGTGCCGCTGCCGCCAAAACTCCCCGGGCCGCTGAACCCGCCGCCGCCGCCGCCGAAACCACCACCCCGACCGCCGCCCCGACCGCCGCCGCGACTACTCCTGCCGCGATTGCCCCCGCCGCCCAGGACGCTGTCGATGAGGATGCCGCCGAGCACCGCACCCAGCATCCCGTTTCCGCCGAGGCCGCCGCCCGCGCCCAGGTTAGGGCCGAACCCGCCGACATCCCGCTCGGCGAGCTGAATCGACTGGGCGGCCAGGTCGTCTGCGCGTTGTGCCTGCGCCAGGGCCGCCGAGGGGTCGGAGACCGCGGTGGACTGCGCGAGACCGACCAGACGATCAGCCTCCGCCAGTCTGGTGCGCGCCTCGGCGCCGACCGCACCGCGGCGCACCGTGATGAAATCCCGCGCCGTGGAGGCTCTGCTCTGCGCGGATTGGAGAACGTGGCCGAGCGCCGCAAGCGCGCGTTGGTCCTGAGCCTGCTTATCGCGCACGGCGTTCAGTACGCCGTCGATTGTGGTGTTGGCCGACTCGAGCTTCTTGACCAGTTCCAGCGGGTTGATTGGGCCGGCGGCCAAGCTCGCCCGTGCCTGCGCCACGGATCGCTGCGCCAAATCGACCGCCGCCGCGATCGCCCCCTGCGGATCTCCCGAACCCGCCAGCGCCCGCGCGTTGACGATGTCACGCTCGAGGTCGGGGATGGTCGCGTCTATACCGCTCTGCGCGGCTGCAAGATCCGCTACCAGCCGATCTATGGCATCCAGCAGCCGTGCCGCCTGCCCGACCGATTCTTCTGCGGCCCGCACTCCGACGGCGGCCGCGCTCGCGTCCTCGGCCGCGGACTTCTGCTCGGCCGTAGCCAACGCGGTGGTGGCGAACGTCAGGCGTTCCCGGGCTTGGGCGGGATTGTCCTTCACGGCAGACAAGGTGTCTGGCGTGTAGCGCCCGGTGACCTCCGCCAGTGTGTTGCCGGCGGCATCAAGCCGATCCTGAACCGCCGCAGCACTCTTCCGGACTGCCGCCACGGCTTGGGGAATGCTCTTTTCCAGGGCACGCAGTTCGTCGAAGTCCTTAGCTTGCTCATCGAGCGCGGCATTGGCTTGCTCGCAGAGCCGCACAATCGTCGTGTTCCATTCGCGGATCTGCTGCTCGGTATCCGGTTCGGCGTCATCGAGTTTCTGCTGCACGGTGAATGCCTGAGTGAGCGTGGACTTCGCCGTATCCAGTGCCTTCTGAAACGGGATTGCCGCCTCGGTCCCGTACGAGGCGATGGCGAAGCCGAGCTCTTCCTCGCTGGTGCGAATCGCATCATCGGTCTGAATGAGTGCACTGGCCGCTTTGCGCTGGAGATCCTTCAGCGGCAGCGCCTGGAGTTCGTCGGCGCTGCCCGGCTTCGCGCCGAGCTTCGCCTTCGACTTTCTCCTGGAACGGACGATCACAAAAGTGCTGACCGCGATCACGACCAGGGCGATGATAACGAACCAGACGAAGCCCGCGCCACCCGCCCCACCGCCGGTGGCGCTGTCAAGCCCCTGCGCGGCGGCGATCGCGGCGCCGGCCCAGTCTTCATTCTTCAGCGCCGGTTCGATGCGATCCGATTCGATGGCTGCCAGCTGCTCCTGGCTCACCGGCCCGGACGAATCACCGGAGAGATAGTAGGCGCGACCCTCCGTGGCGACGGCCAGCAGGTAATCCTTCGGGCCAAGATTGTTGCGCGTCGCGGTCTGGTTGGCCCACTCCTCGGCGCCTGCCGGATCACTGAACCGGTCGACATACACCACGAAAAGATCGACGCCCCTGTCCTTGGAGAGTTTGGCCGTGGCGCTGTCGATTGCCGCCGTGTCCCCGCCAAGCACTCCGACTTGATCGGCGACGTGGCCGGATCCCAGATCAACGGGGCTTTGCGCGCGTGCCGCGCCGACGGCGCCGGCGAACAGGACGGCCGCCAACAGCACCGTCGAGGACAAGGTCCTGACTCGCATCGATCCGCTCCCCGGTTCGGCATCTTTTCTAGATCATAGGAACGTTATCGGATTGCGTCTAGTGAACACCGACGGCGGGCAGCCCCGGTCGCGCGCCGAAAACGCCGGCCTTGAAGGTCCTAGTCTCGAGGGGTGAGCGAGAATCCGTCGACCGTATTGAAGCGCAGCGGACATTTCGCCGTGATCGAGCCGGATCGGTTCGTTCCCGGAGCGTTCACCCTCGTGGTTGACGGCACCCCGCAATCGCACGTGAACCTGGAGCGACCGGACCAGTTGTTCTTCGAATACATCCAACGGATGGGGCACGTGATCGATTTGATCGGCGATGCCGGTCAACCGATCACCGCGGTACACCTGGGCGCCGGCGCGTTGACCCTGCCCCGCTACATCGCCGAAACCAGGCCGGGTTCCCGGCAGCAGGTGGTCGAGTTGGAAAGCGATCTGGTCGACCTGGTCCGCCAGAACCTGCCGCTGCCCCGCGGCGCACAGATCCGGATCCGGCACGGTGACGCTCGGGAGATGCTCGGCAAGTTCCCCCCGGGACTGGTCGGTAGCGTGGATCTGCTGGTGGTGGATGTCTTCAGCGGGGCGCGCACCCCCGCACACGTCACCAGCGTGGAGTTCTTCAGCGCTGCCGTCGCGCTTCTGGCGCCGGGCGGGGTCGTGCTGGTGAACGTCGCCGACGGACCAGGACTTGCGTTCGCCCGCGGCGAGGCCGCGACCCTGTCGTTCGTTCTCCCAGAGGTGGCCGCCCTGGCGGAGGCACAGGTGCTTAAGGGCCGCCGGTTCGGAAACGTCGTCCTGGTCGGCTCGAACCAGGCGCTGCCACTGCACTGGCTGCCACGGCTGCTGGCCGGCGGACCACACCCGGCGAAGGCTCTTGCCGGTGGGGAACTGGCCGCCTTCATTGCGAGCGCGCCGGTGGTCACCGATGCCACCGCCATCCCCTCGCCGCCACCGGCCCGGAGTATCTTCCAGGTCGGCACTCGGCACAGGAGCTGATGCCTGGCCACCCGCGATCCCTCAGCAGGTTCGATGGATGCCTCGGTTACGCTGGAGCGGAATCGAAAACCCCGGCGGGCTGACCTCCGCCGCCCTGCCCAGCCTCGAATCGGGAGCATCACACGAGCATCATCCTCGGCTACGACCCGGACACCCTTCACGAGAAGGTGGATCTCCGGGCGGTTGGTGTGCGCCTGGAGGAGCTCGGGAAGATGCGCAGTCTGGAGGCGCTCTGCGAGCGCGCCTGGCTGCTCAAGGTGGCCGGACGGCTCGACGAGGCGCTTGAGGTGGCTAATGCGGCAGTGCGTCTTGCCCGCTTCACCGGAGATCGCCAGTCGCACATCCGGCCACGGATCTTGCGGGCGCAGGTGTTGCAATTCCAGGGCAAATTTTCAGAATCCGTGGCCGAGTTGAACGCCTGCGCCGAAGAGGCACACACCCACGATTGGCTAGCGCAGGAGGCGGTCTGTCTGCAGCAACGCGGCAAGGTGCACTTCAACGCCGGCGACGCCGAGGGCGCACTGGCGGATCTGACGCGGGCGCTGTCATTGCGCCAGACCCTCGGCGCATCGGAGGATCAACTGGAGAGTTCCCGGTTCGCCATCCGAGCCGTACAGCAGTACATCCTCGACCATCCCGCGGTGGAGGACCAGGCCGGGCGCGAGGATCGGTAGCCGCGCCGCACGTCGAGCCGACCGAAGGTCGGTACCCGGCGTTACGCTCAGTTCATGGCGGATCTCGAACGCGTGCGGCGCTGGGCGAACGCCCTGATCGCGCTGCACTTGAACCCGGCGGTGTGGTCATTCGGCTTCGACAGCGCCAAGACGCGTGCCGGTCTGTGCAACTACACCGCCAAGCGGATCACCGTTTCGCGCTATCTGGCATCCCGCTATGAAGACGACGAGATCCACCAGATCCTCTTGCACGAGGTCGCCCATGCGCTGGCAGGGTCCGGTGCGGGGCACGGGCCGAGGTGGAAGGTCATTGCCGCCGATCTCGGCTACGAGGGCAAACGCCTTCATGCCGGGGCTTCCGCGGACGAACTCGCACCGTGGGTGGGCGTCTGCCCCAACGGCCACACGCACTACCGGTATCGCAAACCGGCCCGGCCGCTGGCCTGCGGAGCGTGCTCTCGGCGCTTCGACCGGGCCAATTTGATCCGCTGGCAGCACCGCGAGATCAGCTCGGCCGACCGACGCCAGGCCGCCTACTCGACGACGCGGCCGTCCTTCCAGAAGGCGACGTAGGTCGGCCCCGGGCAGCGCCACGCGACATCCGTGGCGACGATGACTGAATCCTGACCCGCTCACGATTAGGAGCTGGAGGCGAGTTCCCCCAACACCACGACGGCATCCGAAACATCCAGTTCGGCGGCACGTTCCACCTCGGCTCGCGCCCCGCCGGCGATCAGTTCCTGCCCGCTCGCCGAAGCGGTGAACAGGTGGTCGGCTGCGCGCTGGAGAGTGGTGAACACGGCGCACGCCGCGGCCGCCTCCGGGGAGCAGTAGTCGATGCCCACCACGGCGAGCGCATCGACCACCGCCCCGGCGGTCAGCTGGTCTTCGACGCTGAACCGGATGCTGCCATCCGCCCTGGTCGCGCCGGCCGCGATCACCGCGACCCGGATCCGCGTGCCGAGCCTGGTCTGCCGATCGAGGATCCACTGCGCCACCGCCGTGCGATTGCGCAGCGAACCCTCTAACACCGGGATGCCGAAGGTCCCCAGCGCAGCGGGCAGATCGGCACTACTGCCGGTTTCGACCATCGGTGTCGCGGTCGCCAGCGGGTCGACCAGCACGATGACCCCGGTGCCGGGCACAACGGATGCTGCGCCGGGCATACCCCAGTCGAACCGCACCTCGTATTGGTCCTGAGCGAGTGGGCCGGGCGCGGTTTCGGAAGCCATGCTGCAATGCTACGATCCTCAGGCCGGAGCCTCCGGCGGCTCAGCCCGAGCCCTCGGCCGCTCAGCCCGAGCCTCCGGACGCGCGCCTCAGGCAGTTGGCGTGGCGGGACGGACCAACGTGAGCCGCTGGGTCGGCCGGGTCATCGCGACGTAAAGCGCCGCGGCACCGCGCGGGGATTCCTGGACCACGGCATCCGGGTCGACCAATACGACGCAGTCGAACTCGAGCCCCTTCACCTCGCGAGCGGTCAGTACGGCGATCGGCAGGCCGAGACCGGCCGATCCACGGCCAACATCGGCGCCATACCGTGCGGCCAGGTCGGCATACACCGCGGATGCCGAGGCGGCCGGCGTAATGACCGCCAGCGTTCCCGCCGGATCCAGTTCCCGATCCCGACCGATGGCATCCGCGACGCCGGTCGCCATCGCGTCCGGTGCCGCCGACACGGTCTCGATCGGCCACTGGCCTTCCCGGACGGCGCGTGAGGGAGTGATCGGCAGGCCATGCTCGATGGCGAGGCGTTCCGCTGCGCGGGTGATCTGGGCGGGGGTGCGGTAGTTGACCGTGAGCTCTTCCAGCCGCCACCGGTCGGAGAAAAACGGCTGCAACGCGCTGTGCCAGTCGGTGGCGCCGGCTGCAGAGGCGACTTGGGCCACGTCTCCGACGATCGTGAATGAACGCATCGGGCACCGGCGCACCAACATCCGCCACTGCATCGGCGAGAGCTCCTGAGCCTCATCGACGACGACATGACCGAAGGTCCAGCTTCGATCGGCCGCGGCCCGCTCGGCCGTGGTACCGAAGTGTGCCGTGTCGGCGAAACCATCGGCTACCGTCTCTGCGCTGACCATGCCCTCAACGCCCATGTTTCGGATCGCATTCCTGGCGTTGTCAAGATCACGTTCGCGTTGCCTGCGCCGCTCCCGCTCGCCGGGATCGGCCCGCCGCGGCGGTTCGCCCAGCAACTCGGCTGCCTCGTCAAGCAGGGCGACGTCGGAGACGGTGAAAGCGGCATCCCGAGGCCGCACCAGCTGCGCCCGCTTTGCAGGCGACCAATCGGGGGTGAGCGATTCCAGCCAGGCCGGCCGCGCGTACAGGTCGCGTAGGAGTTTCTCCGGAGTCAACGGCAGCCAGGCCGTGTTCAGTGCCACCCGGACGTCGTGCGCGGTGCGCAGGTCCTCTCGGAGCGCGACGAGATCGTCGTCGTCGATGGCCGCGCCGTTCGCCCTGAGCTGCTCGCCCAGCTTCTTGGCGAGCTGGTCCAGCGCGGTTGCGACGAAGACCACCCGAGCCTGGTTGTGTCGAGCGCGGCTTAGCCTGGCCTTGGCCATCGCCCGAGACACGATGCCCGGAGTCAGGGTCACGATGTCGCCGTTGACGTCCAGGTTCTGCGCTTCGTCGGGAACGATCTGCCGGGATCGCACCGCGCGCTTGAGCAGCTCCGCCATCTCCAGCCCGCCCTTGACGGCCGCGACCGGAGCGGGGTCGTCGTCGGCCGCCGTGACTCCGGGAAAGATGTCGCCGGTGGTGGCGAACACCACGCCGGTTTCACCCAGCGAGGGCAGCACGGCCTCGATGTAGCTGAGGAAGGCATCGGATGGGCCGACGATCAAAACGCCGCTGCGATCCAGCCGCTCGCGATGAGAGTACAGCAGGTACGCGGCCCGATGCAGGGCCACCGCCGTCTTGCCGGTGCCTGGGCCGCCTTGCACCACCAGGGCGCCGCGCAACTCCGAGCGGATGATGCGGTCTTGCTCGGCCTGGATGGTCGCCACGATGTCGTGCATCCGCCCGGTGCGCTGCGCCGAAAGTGCGGCCAGCAGAGCGCCCTCGCCCTGGATCTCCTCGGCGTCGCTCTCAGCCAACGTGGAAATATCGAACACCTCGTCGTCCAGTCGCAACACGGTGCGGTCGCGCATGGTCAAATGCCGGCGGGCGTCGATGCCGAGCGGCTCTGCCCCAGTGGCACGGTAGAAGGCGCTGGCCTGGGGGGCGCGCCAATCGACCAGAACGGAGCGCTGTTCGTCGTCACGCATCCCGATTCGGCCGATGTAGCGGTGCACCGGAACTCCGTCGTCGCGCAGGCTGAGCCGGCCGAAGACGAGCCGGGCGTCAACCTCGCGCAGCTGGCGTAACCGGTCCTCGTAGGCTGAGACGAACGCGTCCCGCTCCGAGCGCGACTGGTGGTTGCTGCCCACATTCTGCAATCGCACGTCGGCCAGGCGCGTCTCGGTGTCCTCGCGCAGTGCGTCCAGGCGCCGATAGAGGGCCGCGACCACCGCCCGCTCCCGATCGAGCTCGGTTTCGTCCAGGCGTGCCGGGTCCGCTTCCGGCATCCGCTGATCCCGCGGTACCCGCTGGTCGCGCGCTTCCGGCATCCGCAGGTCGCGCGGCATCCGCTGGTCCCGCTCTTCGGGCATCCGCTGGTCCCGCTCTTCCGGCATCCGCAGGTCGCGCTCTTCCGGCATCCGCTGCGCTGGCGATTGTTCCCGTGGCATTCGCTCCCCAATCGCGCTGCAGTGTCCGGCCGGGCACCGCTATTCCGGTTTAATCCGGCGGACCAGTCTACGGCCCGCCCCTGGGTGCCGCGGCGCGTCGCGCCGAACAGGCGCCGGCTGCCGTTTCTGCGCAATTCGGCCTGCCCGCCGTGACACAGGCGCAATCCCGCCTGTTGAGCGCGCCGAATGGACACCCAGGTCATCACGCGCAAGAGTAAAGCCATGAGACGAGCCGCGAATGCCTGAACCGACCGAAGACCGAGTGGCGGTGTACATCGACTTCGATAACATCGTGATTTCCCGCTACGACCAATTGCACGGCGGCGGCCGATTCCACAAGGACAAGGCGCGCCGGTTCGCCCCGACGCCGGCGAAGGCCGGATCCGAGGTAGCGACCCGACTGGCCGAAGCTACCGTGGACCTCGGAGCCGTGCTCGACTTCGCCTCTTCGTTCGGGTCGATCGTGGTCAGTCGCGCGTACGCGGACTGGTCGGTTCCGGTCAACGCCGGGTACCAGCGACAACTCATCGATCGCGCCGTCGACCTGGTACAGCTGTTCCCGACCGTCGTCTCGATGAAGAACGGCGCGGATATCCGGCTGGCCGTCGACGTCGTCGAGGACCTGTTCCGGTTGCCAGACCTCACCCATATCGTGATCGTCGCCGGAGACTCCGACTACATCGCACTCGCCCAGCGCTGCAAACGGCTGGGACGCTACGTGATCGGCATCGGCGTGGCCGGCGGCACCAGCCGATCGCTGGCCGCAGCCTGCGACGAATTCGCCGACTACGACGCGCTACCCGGGATCAGCCCCCGCGACGCGAGTGCGGTGGCTAGACGGGCACCGGACACGCCCGTCGCCGAAGCCCCAGACGCCGAGCCGGACAATAAGCCGGACAACACGGCTGCGGCAAAGAATGACGCCGCCGCCGAGGAGAGCCCGACGGCCGACGCCTCGAGCGATGCCGCCCAGAACGCTCCAGCCGGGAGCGCGAAGCAGCAGAAATCCCCAGCAACGACAGCGAAGAAGGGGCCGCGGCGCGCGACATCAGACTCGACCGCCCGCCAGCAGCGCAGCGCAGCCGAAATCGCCGAAGCAGAGGCCGCCACGCAGCAGGAATCTGCGACCGCACTCTTGATGCGTGCGCTGCGCCTAGGTCATGCGAAGGATGACGCCGAGTGGTTGCACAGTTCCTCGGTGAAGACCCAGATGAAGCGCATGGACCCCTCGTTCCAGGAGGCCGCGCTCGGCTTCCGGTCGTTTTCGGCATTCGTGAAGTCCCGAGCAGACATCGCAGAACTGGATGAATCCAGCCAGACCCGCCGGATCCGACTGCGCCCCGAGCTGATGGCCCAGTAGCTTTTCGGCGGCAGGACAGCCGCCGAAAACGCGTCGCGCTCGATCAGCGCGGGCGAGTCCACCAGAATTCAAGTTGGATGTTGTCGGGATCACGGAACACCAGCGCCGCGCCGTTTGGCGTGTCGGCGACCGGAGAATGTTCGATGCCGAGCTCCTGCAGCCGGCTGCGCCACAGGTCGAGCTCTGCACGGTCCGCCACGGCGAGGCCGAGGTGATCCAGGCCGAGGTTGTACTCGTTGAAACGATCCGTGGTGCGGGTGGTGTGCTGGTTGAGCCCGACGATCAGCTTCGTCGGCTCGTGCATCAAGACGATCATGATTCGGTTGTCAAGATCGGCTCGGCGCAGACGCCGGAGTCCGAGCACATCGCAGTACCAGGCGGCGCTGGCCTCCACGTCGGAAACGGACAGATCGATGTGGGCAACAGTGCTGAATGCTGGCATAGTCCGAGCCTAGCCGCGTACCGGTGCTCGCTGCGCGGTCCCGATAGCGCGCACTCCGGCGTACCCGCGACACCAGTCCTACCCCGCGGCCCGCTATACTGGTGACACTTGCGAATCCATTGTCGGGTTCGCTGCGTCGTAGAACGCCCTCTTCACATCGAACCGGCCCCGGCCGGCACAACGATTCTTGATGATGTGTGCGGATAGCTCTGCACCGTTTCTTACGGCGAACGGATGTGCCCACTGGCACCTTCGCCATGTATCCCCAGCAATCGCGCTCGCCGCGATCCGTTTGCGGATCACTGATGCCTGAAAGGCACCACAACACAACTCATGACTGAAACAACCTTCGCTGCCCTCGGCGTTCCCGCACCCCTCCTGGCCGTGCTCACCGCCGATGGCAAAACCTCACCCTTCCCGATTCAGGAAGACACCCTGCCCGACACGCTCTCCGGGCGCGACGTGCTCGGCCGCGGCAAGACCGGCAGCGGCAAGACCCTCGCGTTCGCGCTGCCGATGGCTGCCCGCCTCGGTGGCGCACTGGCCGGCGGCAAGCGCCGTCCGGGCCGCCCCGTCGGGCTGATCCTGGCGCCGACACGGGAGCTGGCCACCCAGATCTCCGAGGTGCTGACCCCGTTCGCCGAGGCGTATGGGTTGCGCACCACCACGATCTTCGGCGGTGTCAAGCAGACCCGGCAAGTGGCCGCCCTCAAGGCCGGCGTCGACATCGTCGTTGCCTGCCCTGGCCGACTCGAAGACCTGATGCAGCAGCGGTTCCTGACCCTCGACGCCGTCGAGATCACCGTGCTCGACGAGGCCGACCACATGGCCGACCTGGGCTTCCTGCCCGTGGTCACCCGCATCCTCTCGAAGACTCCGGTCGAAGGACAGCGGATGCTGTTCTCGGCCACGCTGGACAACGGCGTGGACAAGGTGGTCAGCCGGTTCCTGCACAACCCCGTGATGCACTCCGTCGACGAGGCGAACTCCCCCGTCGCGGCGATGACCCACCACCTCTACGAGGTTGCCTCGGTCGACGCAAAAAGCGAGTTGGTCCGCATGCTCGCCTCGGGCAGCGGCCGCCGTATTCTTTTCATGCGCACCAAGCACCACGCGAAGAAGTTGGCCAAGCAGCTGACCCAATCCGGCATCCCATCGGTGGACCTGCACGGCAACCTCTCTCAGGCTGCCCGCGACCGCAATCTTGCGTCGTTCGCCGCCGGAGATGTGCGCGTCATGGTCGCAACGGATGTTGCCGCTCGCGGCCTCGACGTCGACGATATCGAGCTCGTCGTGCACGTCGACCCGCCGACCGAGCACAAGGCCTACCTGCACCGCTCCGGGCGCACCGCACGCGCCGGGCACGCCGGCGACGTCGTCACCGTCATGCTGCCCACTCAGCGCAAGGATGTCGCGTTGATGATGCGCAAGGCAAACATCAACGTCCGCGCGCTGAACGTCACGGCATCCTCTGCCGAGGTCGCCACGCTCGTCGGCGAGGTAGCCGCCTACGTGAAGCCGCAGCCACGTGCCGCAGAGCCGCAGCAGGGGCACGGTGCACGCTCCGGTGCGCGCCAGTCTCAGGGCGGGCGCACCCAGGGCGGTCGCTCACAGGGCGCTCGCTCACAGGGCGGCCGCAGCCAGGGTGGGCGCAGCCAGAGCGCCAATCCCCAGCGCACCCGGACCGCGCGCGATGGTGACATCGCGTTCGACCGCCCGCGCCGGGACCGCACCAGCCGGCCGGCGGCATCCGGACAGCAGTCCGGATCCTCGCGTCCCGCGCAATCCGGTGGCCGCTCCGGCGGACACCTCAGGGTCGGCAGCCTCGTCGGTCAAGGCTCCGGCACCCAGCGCGGCCGCGGCTCGCGTCGCGCGCAGGGCTAGCGCGCAGGGCTAGCGCGCAGGGCTAGCGCGCAGCGCCCGAGTCTGCACGACTCACACGCCTTGAGGCCGGGCGGCGCTTAGCCGAGCCGTCCGACGGATGCCAGGGCGGCACGGATAAGCACACCCCGGCCGCCCTCCATCTCGGCCGACACGGCATCCGATGCCGCCTCCTCCGGCGTCATCCAGGTCAACTCCAGCGCGTCCTGCCGAGGATCGCAGGTTCCGGTGACCGGAACGACATAGACCAGCGAGACCGCATGTTGACGGTCATCGGTGAACACGGTGATGCCGGGAAGGGGAAAGTATTCGGCGACCTGAAACGGCACCGGGCTTGGCGGTAGCTGCGGAAAGGCCATCGGCCCGAGATCCTTCTCCAGGTGCCGGAACAGGGCATCGCGAATGGTCTCACCGTAGAGCACCCGGCCTGAGACGAGGGTGCGGGTCATCTCGCCGACCACATTCGCCCGCAGCAGCATTCCCACTTCGATCACCCGGCCAATGCCGTCGACGCGCACGGGGACGGCCTCCACGTACAAGATCGGCAGGTGTCTTCTGGCCTGCTCCAGTTCGATGTCGCTGAGCCACGCGGGCCCAGGCCGTGACATCGGTTCCGAATCCGGGTCCGGGATGGGGTCAGGGGTGCGCACGCTCATGCTTCATTCTCGCGCAACCGGGACCGGCGGCTGGCCCGCGACGCACGACAACAGGGGATGATGGACTGGACGAATCAGGAGCATTATGACCCACGCGCCACAAACCCTGCCGATCGATTCGAACGCGGTGCTGTGGTCCGCGTCGCAGTCCGAACTCGAGCGCCGACCGCTGCTGGTGCTCCTGCACGGCTACGGTTCACACGAGGGCGACCTATTCGGGCTGAGCCCCTATCTTCCGCTGGAACCGGTGATCGCCTCGGTGCGGGCGCCGATCGCCGAGTCTGGCGGGTATGCCTGGTTCTCGCGCAGCAACGGCGATTCGGGTAATCCTGGGTCGCCATGGGCGGATGCTGCGGCCCATGGCGTGCTGGACTGGCTGGATTCGCTGCCACCGGCCGCATCCGTCGGCCTGTTCGGCTTCTCGCAGGGAGCGGCGATGACGCTGCACCTGCTCCGGCATGCACCGGACCGGTTCGCCTATGCCGTCAGCCTCTCCGGATTCGTCGTCGCGGGCGCTCTGCCCGGTGACGCTCGGTTGGCGCAGCAGCGGATCCCGGTCTTCTGGGGGCGCGGAACCGAGGACGAGGTCATCCCGGCGGAAGCCGTGCAGCGCACCGCCGACTGGCTGCCCGGCCACGCGGACTTGGACGCCCGAATTTACGAGGGACTCGGCCATGGCATCGCGCAACGCGAACTCGCGGATATCGGCGCCTTCGTGCTGCCGCACCTGAGTCGCTAGAAATGGTCGGGCCGTGCCCCAAGGTCACGGGGTTCGCTTCCCACCAGGTGCTACCGTGGCGGTCATGCTGAGGAGAGTCACTCGTGTAGTGATGACGACGCTCATTGTGCTGGGGATCGGGATGTTCGGCACGGCCTGGGTGGCCGCGCCCAGTTCCGTACCGACCATCGGAGCCGGCTCACGAGCCGGGATCAACTCCGCCCTCCCCACCGCTACCCACCAGGAACCGACGCCGAACCCGAAAAGTCCCGCCGCGCGGACCCCGGAGCCGCTTGCGACCAGCGAGCCGACGGTAGGCCCTGAGCCGACTCCCGAACCGAGCCCGTCCTTCGCCGACGTGACAGTGCCGCCGACAGCGCCGGCACAGAGCCCGCAGATCGTGACGCCACCCAGTGATCTGCAACGGTCTCCGTCGCCGACGGGAGGTGCTGGTGAGCCGAATGACCGTGTACCGGTACAACGCCCGGCCACGCCGCCAACCGTGACCGTGTCGCAAATTCCGTGGCCATCGATCCTGCTCGCCGCGGCCATCCTCCTGCTTGGAGCGATGGCGATCATCGTACTGGTCCGACGCGGCCGGCGCGGCGCGGCTGCCGGCCTCGGAGGCTCCGACGACCTGTACGCCACAGCCGGCCCGCAGGCCTTGGCCGGCACGGACTCCTCACCGGGCTCGGACCCATCGGTTGTTGAGAGCCGATCAGCAGACTCGGCGCAGACACTGGCGGCGCTGATTGCCACGGGAGAGGCGATGATTGACGGCGGATACCCGGTCGATCGGGTGCAGGACGCGCTCATGGATATTGCACGGATGAATGGCGAGCCGGCCGCCCAGATCATCACATTCCCGACGGCTGTGCTGGTCTCGCTTCGCGGCGACGGCACGGTTCAGACCGAGGCTGTCTCTACCGGCCAGGGATCGTTGCTGTTGTTCCAGCTCGAGGCGCTGGACACAGCGGTTCAGTTGGCCAGGCGCGGCGCGCTGAGCCCGGAACATTTGCGAACACGCATCCAGGCGATCCGACGGCTCGTGCCGCCGTTTGGCTTCATGCTGCGGTTGATCGCGTATGTGGTGTTGTCGACCGGCCTGGCGGTGCTGCTGGATGCATCGTGGTCTGGGGTCGCCCTTGCCGGACTACTGGGGGGTTTCGTTGGGGCACTGATGCTGTTGGGTTCACGTCTCGAGTCGCGTTATCAAGTGTTGTTGACGGTGGCAGCGGCATTCGTGGTATCTCTGGTGGTGTTCCTGGCGGTACGGACGGATCTGGATCCGGGGATCCTGCCGTCGCTCGTGGCGCCACTGGTCATACTCCTGCCCGGGGCGCTTCTGACAACCGGGGTCATCGAGTTGTCCACCGGCGAGATCATGGCGGGGTCCGCGCGTCTGGCCGCCGGTGCGATGCGCCTGGTACTGCTCGCCTTCGGAATCGTTGCCGCCTCAGCCTTGGTAGGTGTGCCACGCATTCAGTTGGACCCGGCCGCCCAGCCGTTGGGCGCTTTGGCCCCCTGGATCGGCGTTGGCGTCTTCGGAGTAGGTCTTGTGGTCTACCAGTGCGCTCGCCTGCGATCCCTGCCGTGGATCTTGCTGGTGTTGTATGTCGCGTACGCGGCTCAGGTGATAGGTGGGGTATTTCTCGGTGCCGTACTCTCGGCGGCTATCGGTGCACTCGTGGTGACACCGGTCGCGGGCCTCGTCGCGCGGCAACAATCGGGCCCACCGGCGGTTGTCAGCTTCCTGCCCGCTTTCTGGCTGCTGGTACCCGGAGCACTGGGACTGGTCGGTGTTACCTCGATTTTGGACGGTGACGCGAGCGGGCTCACCAGCCTGATCACCACGGTGGCTACCATGGTCGCGATCACACTCGGCGTTCTGGTCGGTCTCGGTCTTTCCAGCCTGCTCAGTCGCGGATCTGCTCGACGGCGAAAATCCGCCACCGACACACGCTCGAGTCAGGGGCGAGCGGACTAGTCCGGTTGGTTCATCCGGATCGTCACTGCCAGGGGTTTTACGGAGATGGTGACGCTTGACACGGGCCCGAAGTCGTCGCCGTCCAGTTGGACTTTTTGAGGCGTGTCGAAGTCGGCGTGCAGCGTTCGGGCTTGCGCATAGCGAAGTGCTCTCAGAGTGGGTGCCAGCTGTAGTGCGCGCTGGCCGCCTTTAGTGCGATGCAGGAACCTATGGAACGCGAGCCGGGCGCCGATGCGCATCCAACCGCCGAATCCTTTCGGGCTCAACACGACGACATCCAACAATCCGTCATCGATCTCTGCGTCGGGTAGGAGAAGGATGTTCGCGGTGAGGGTGCCACAGTTTCCGACGATGACAGTATGCGCGCGCATGGTTTGGATCCGGTCGCCGTCGAGCCGATAGTACATTCTGATTTGTTTGTTGGCGAAGACGGATCTCGCGATTGGGTCGCTGTAGGCCAGCCACCCGAACCTTTTCTTGAGTCGACGGTTGGTGTTCGCGGCCATGCTCGCGTCCAGGCCGATTCCCGCCATCACCAGGAATACATGGCGGTCGGTTGTGCCGGCCTCGCGGGTGAACTCGGCGCACGCGATATCGATTGGTTTGTCGATGCCGGTGAACACGGTTTTCACCGATCCGGTCAGATCGTTCAACGGCAGTTTCAGGTTCCGGGCCAGCAGGTTACCGGTCCCGGTCGGGATCACCGCCAAGGGCAGTGTCCGATCGTGGGCTGCTTGAGCTACAGCGCGGATGGTGCCGTCGCCACCGACGATAACCAAAACTGCCGGGTCGGACTCCAGCGCGCGGGCGGTGACCTCCTGGCCCGGATCCTCCACGGTGGTCTCAAACCATGCACTCGGCCCCCACCCGTTGCGTTCGGCTTCACCATCGATGGCCGCCCGCAACGCGACGGGGTCGATATGGACAGGGTTGCACACCACCGCCGCTACCGGCCGGTTCACCGATGATCGATTGGTCATCCGCCTACCGTACCAATCGGGAGTACCGTCAGCTCCGGCGTGCGCGGCGTCGGGTGATCATCATGCCTGCGCCGACAAGCAAAGCGAGCAATCCGGCCAGGAGCCCAGCCCCGTTCACCGACGACCCGGTGTCGGCCAGGCCAGACGCGTTGGCCAGGTGGGCACCGGCCTCCGCTGTCACGCCGATGGTCGTCGGTGTCGGCACGGGGCTGGCCGGCGTCGTTGAGGCCGGTCGTGGCCCCACGCTGAAGGCAACCTCCATGAGGTTCTGGGCATTGGGGGGCGTCACTGTGGTCACGCACTGGTATGGCGCATCGGTCGACGCGGGTACTCCATCGGCATTCGGATCGCCCAGGTAGACCTGACAGGTGGCTGAGGCATTTCGCGTTCCGTCGGCGTTGTAACCGTTCACCGCGGTGCCTTCAATCCAGTACGTTCCCGGCACGTTGTTCTGGGTTATCCGATAGCTGAAGGATCCCCGCGTGATCGCGCCACCCGAGGCAGCAGGGTTGCTCTGATGTTCACGCGTCGACCAGGTGGTCGAACCGTTCGCGGCGAGCGTGAGTTCGGCCGGTGTGGAGGTATCGGTGATCGGGCCGCTGGAATCCACCGGTAGGTCGAAGGCTCCCCCGGTCAGACCAATCGCCTGGCCTGCGACGGCGCTGTCGGCGGTTGAAACGACCGCGCTGATCGCGGATGCCGACTGTAGCTGCGCGCCGAGATGCGGAAGGTGTTGAGACCTGATCGTCGTCTCGGAATGCCCGTCCTTTTCGGGGAAGTCCGCAGCAATGTTTGGCAGCAGGAAGTATCTGCCGTCCTGTCGAACCAAAACATTGCCCACGACGTGCACCAAGATCGGTGTCTGTTCCAGCCACACGCGGGTGAACGGCGGCGCGGTGACATCCGTCTCGCTCGTGTACGTCGTCGAGTTCGAAATCGCGATCGAATAACTTGCTTCCACGGCGACTTCGTACAGCCCCAACATAGTTGTCGCCGTCACCTTGGCGCCGACGGTGTTGGTCACCCCGTGAGTGGTGGACACCGTGAGCTTCTGCGTCTGGTCGTGATCTGTCAGGTTGTTCAATGTACTTTTTTGATCGTTAGGACTGACCGGGCCAGGAACGCGTGTCACTGTCGCAAGGTCTGTGTTGCAGTCGTTGGGTTGATCGCCGCAGTGCTGAAGCAGTTCGCTGAGCCGGATCGGTGTCGTGACGGTCGTGACCGGTGCTGCCGAGAGCGTGAAGTCGGTTTGCCAATTCCCGTTCCAGGACTCGGGTCTGTACGCGTTCATGCTGCAGGTGAACGGGGAGAAATTCGCAGCTGCGGGCACCGGCTCCCCGCTAGCCGGAATCGGGTTCTGGTCGTAGATGGTGCACGAGGCGTCGTGGTGGAAGGCTCTAGCACGCAATACCTGGTTGGTCCCCATCACCCAGTACGGCGTCACGACGCCGTCTACCAGGATGCGGTAGGCGAAGATTGCACGCGCGGTGGTCTTGTCGATCACTTCGTCACCTTCGCCTTCTCGCAGGAGCGCGTCCATGTGCGCGCTGCTGTTGGCAGCGACCTCAGTGCTTCCGCCCCATTTATTGCCCGCATTCACCTCCCAGTACCCCTTGTCCAAAGAGACGCTACCGGTGGTTATCACCGTGCTCTGAACCTCGGCGTCGAGATTGTTGCGCACCGTGAAATCCACAACTGTCGTCAAATACTTATCGCTCGGGTGAGCCTGCACGTGTTGCGCATCGGTTTCGCAGATGTACGGCACGGCATCGGTTGGCGGCTGTCCGCCGTGTTGGTACGCGCCACCCACGGTGATTTGACACTGCACGACCGGAGACGGAGTCACAGAGTCCCCATTGACTTCCACGCCAGCGTACATATGCACCCAGTAGTTGGTGCCTTGACCGCCCATCAGCGCAATTTGATAGCTGACCTCCATGTGCGGCGTGGTGGATGGTTCTCCGGCAACGTAGCTCGCTGTTCGACTGTAGGTGACGGTGCTGAGCCCCAACACGTCAGGAGCAGGCTGATTCGGATCGAAATCGAACATGCCATTTCTCAGGTCGAGCTTTCGTGAATTGATGTTGCCTTGAACCGTCAGCGGCGCGGCCGCTTCGGCCGTTAGCTGTGCCTTTGCGCCAAGGGGGTTTCCTGACGACGCATCCGCGCTCGGACTTGATGCGCCTGCGCGTGGACTCGGCGCATCCGCGCTCGGACTCGCGGTATCCGTCGGCGCCGGAGCAGCGCTCAAGCTGGCTGCGTCCGCCGCGGAGGGGACGATCACCGCCCCGAACAGGGATAGGACGCCGACCAGAGCCGTCGCACCCCAGATCGTTCTGTTCTTCACAGCCGTCACGCTTTCATCACTTGAGCCATGCTCAAAATTGCATGTTCTCGGAATATATACCTATCCGTTGACTCCGCGGAAACGGTTCGGCCACCGTGGCGGGATCCACGACCTCTGATGCTCGGCGCGCTGTCGCCGGCATGTGCTGAGATGGAGCAATGAGACAGGCGCTGGATCAGTTTTCCCCCGCGACCCGGGAATGGTTCGCCGGGGCTTTTGACGCGCCCACCGACGCGCAGGTCGGCGCCTGGACGGCGATAGCAGGCGGCTCACACGCGCTGGTCGTCGCCCCGACAGGTTCTGGCAAGACCCTCGCGGCATTCCTCTGGGCCGTTGACCGGCTGATCCAGACCGATCATGAGGTGGGTTCCGCACCGGCCTCTTCGGGAGTGAAACCAACAGCACGGGCCGAAAAGACATCGCGACGGCCGGAACCCGCACGGTCGTCGCAGACCCGCGTCCTCTACATCTCCCCGCTCAAGGCACTCGCGATCGACGTGGAGCGCAACCTGCGCGCCCCACTGGTCGGAATCACCCAGACGGCGAAACGCCTCGGCTCGGCACCGCCAACGGTCACCGTCGGGGTCCGTTCTGGAGACACCCTGCCGGCCGACCGCAGGGCACTGGTGCGAACGCCGCCGGACATCCTGATCACCACCCCGGAGTCGCTGTTCCTCATGCTCACCTCGGCGGCGCGGGACACGCTGGCCGGGGTCGAGACGGTGATCATCGACGAGGTGCACGCGGTCGCCGGAACCAAGCGGGGCGCGCACCTGGCCGTCTCCCTGGAACGACTTGATGCGCTGCTGTCCACCCCGGCGCAACGGATCGGCCTCTCCGCCACGGTACGGCCGCTGGAGGAAGTCGCCCGCTTCCTCGGAGGCCGCGCGCCGGTCAGCATCGTCGCACCACCCTCTGGCAAGCGCTTCGATCTGCGCGTCATCGTCCCGGTGGATGACATGAGCGATCTGGCCGCGGCACCGCGCGGCGACGGTGTCGACGAGAACCCCGGCGGTGGGTCGATGTGGCCGCACGTCGAAGAGGCGATCGCAGACCGCGTGCTCGCGCACCGCTCCTCCATTGTGTTCGCGAATTCTCGCCGGCTCGCGGAACGTCTGACCGCGCGGCTGAACGAGATCTACACGGACCGGCTCTGCCCGGACCCCGACCATATCCCCGGCGAGCACCCCGTTGCCGAGCATCCGACCCGGCAGCGGGACGCCGGCATGGCGACCGCGGCCAGGCGGCCGCCGGCGGAGCTGATAGGCGCATCCGGACAAACCGAGGGAGCCGAGCCGGTATTGGCGCGAGCGCACCATGGTTCGGTATCCAAGGAGCAGCGGGCCATGATCGAGGACGACCTGAAATCCGGCCGGTTGCGGTGCGTGGTCGCCACTTCCAGTCTCGAGCTCGGCATCGATATGGGCGCGGTCGACCTGGTCGTGCAGGTGGAGTCCCCGCCGTCGGTGGCCAGTGGCCTGCAGCGCGTCGGTCGGGCCGGCCACCAGGTCGGCGAGGTCTCCCGGGGCGTGATCTTCCCCAAACACCGCGCCGACCTGATCCATTCGGCCGTGGCAGCCGAACGCATGGTGGCCGGCCAGATCGAGAGCCTGGCAGTGCCGGCGAACCCGTTGGATATTCTGGCTCAGCAGACTATCGCGGCTGTCGCGCTCGAACCCGTCGACGCCGATGAGTGGTTCGACACCGTGCGCCGCAGCGCCCCGTTTGCCGGTCTGCCGCGCAGCGCATACGACGCGACCCTAGATCTGCTCGCCGGGCGATATCCGTCCGACGAGTTCGCCGAGTTGCGGCCGCGGATCGTCTGGGACCGCGATTCCGGCCTGCTGACCGGCCGGCCCGGCGCACAACGGTTGGCCGTCACCAGCGGCGGCACCATTCCCGACCGAGGGCTGTTCGGCGTCTTCATGGTGGGGAGCGCCGGAACCGCCCAGGGCGGCGCGCGGGTCGGTGAGCTCGACGAGGAGATGGTGTACGAATCGCGGGTCGGCGATATTTTCGCACTCGGGTCGACGAGCTGGCGTATCCAGGAGATCACCCATGACCGGGTTCTGGTGACCCCGGCGTTCGGGCAGCCGGGCCGGCTGCCGTTCTGGAAGGGCGACGGGCTCGGCCGGCCGGTCGAGCTGGGGCGGGCGATCGGAACATTCGTGCGCGAACTCGGCGCGGCATCCGAGACGGATGCCGTCGCCCGCTGCACCATCGCTGGCCTGGATGAGCGCGCCACCGGCAACCTGCTTGCCTTCTTGAGCGAGCAACGCACCGCCACCGGGCGGCTGCCGACCGACCGAACACTCGTCGCGGAACGGTTTCGCGACGAACTCGGCGACTGGCGACTCATCTTGCATTCGCCATACGGCATGCAAGTGCACGCGCCGTGGGCGTTGGCGGTCGGCGCGCGGGTCCGAAGTCGGTTCGGCATCGATGCGAGCTGCATGGCTGCCGATGACGGCCTCATCGTGCGGATTCCGGACACCGAATCCGAGCCACCGTCGGCCGAACTCTTCGTCTTCGACGCCGACGAGCTCGACACGATCGTGACCGACGAGGTCGGCGGCTCGGCATTATTCGCCTCTCGCTTCCGCGAGTGCGCAGCCAGAGCGCTGCTGCTTCCGCGCTACAACCCTGGGCGGCGCTCTCCGCTCTGGCAGCAACGGCAAAAAGCGTCGCAGCTTCTTGATGTGGCGCGCAGATATCCCACGTTCCCGATCATCCTGGAGACGGTCCGCGAGTGTCTACAGGATGTTTACGACCTGCCGGCGCTGCGCGAGCTTGCCAATCAAATCGCAGACCGCAGCATCCGCATCGTCGAGACGACAACGGATGCCGCATCGCCATTCGCCAGGTCGCTGCTGTTCGGCTATGTTGCGGCGTTCATGTACGAGGGCGACAGCCCGCTGGCCGAACGTCGGGCCGCCGCGCTCTCACTGGATGCGAGCCTGCTCTCGGACCTGCTCGGCCGGGTGGAGCTGCGAGAACTACTCGACCCCGCGGTAATGGAGTTGATCGAGAGCGAACTGCAGCGGCTTGCCCCGGAACGCAAAGCGCACGGGGTCGAGGGAGTCGCCGACCTGCTCCGGATGCTCGGGCCGCTGACGACCGCCGAGATCGCAACCCGCCTGGAACCTGATCCCGAGGCCGCAGCCGACGCGCTGGCGGCGCTGGCCTCGGCCAAGCGTGCTATCCGGGTCGGGTATCACGGCACACAGTGGTGGGCGGCCGTCGAAGACGCCGGCCGACTGCGTGACGCCATCGGGGTGCCCCTGCCGATCGGCGTCCCCGACGCGTTCATCGAACCTGTCGCCGACCCGCTTGGCGACCTGCTCAGCCGTTTCGCCCGCACCCACGGGCCGTTCACCACGGCGCAGGCATCCGACCGTTTCGGCCTCGGTGCGGCCGTTGTCCAGGACGCGCTGCGGCGACTCGGCCACGATCGGCGCCTGGTCGAGGGCGAATTCCGCCCGGGCGAACACGGCCAGGAATGGTGCGACGCCGACGTGTTGCGCCGCATTCGACGCCGGTCGCTCGCGGCGCTGCGACACGAAGTCGAGCCGGTCGACCCGCAGACCCTGGCCCGTTTCCTGCCTAGTTGGCAACACGCCGACGGGACCCTCCGCGGCACGGATTCGCTCGTTTCCGTGATCGAGCAGCTCGCCGGCGCCCGTATTCCCGCATCGGCATGGGAGTCGCTGATCCTGCCGAGCCGGGTCGCCGACTACAATCCAGCGATGCTCGACGCGCTGACAGCATCCGGCGAAGTGATCTGGGCCGGAAGTGGTGTGCTGCCGGGCCACGACGGCTGGGTGAGCCTGCACCTGGCGGAGACGGCTCCGCTGACCCTGCCGTTGCCACGCGGTGCCACCGTGCCCGACCTAACCGACCCGACCGGCGCCAACACCAACACCAACACCAACGCCGACAGCATCGAGACGGATGCGCTTCAGCGCGACGTGCTCGTGGCGCTGGGCACCGGCGGAGCATTCTTTTTCCGGCAGCTTGCGGATGCGGTCGGCGCGAGCGACGACGCCTCTCTCGTCACTGCGCTGTGGGATCTCACCTGGGCGGGGCTGATCACCAATGACACCCTCACCCCACTGCGGCTCTTGACCAGCGGCGGCGGGGCACACAGACAGCCAAGGCGCGCGCCGCGCACCCGGCTCTACCGCGGCGCGGGGCGCGGATACGGCAAGCCGGCATTGGCGAACCGCTCCGGACCGCCGACGATGGCCGGCCGCTGGTCCATCCTGCCCCTGCCGGAAACCGACCCGACCGTGCGTGCCCATGCGCTGGCCGAAACACTGCTCGAGCGGTACGGGGTGGTCACTCGCGGGGCGGTGATGAACGAAGGCTCCCCCGGCGGATTCGCGCTCGCCTACCGGGTGCTCAGCGGGTTCGAGGACTCCGGCCGGTGTCGACGCGGCTACTTCGTGGAGACGCTCGGAGCGGCCCAGTTCGCGGGTTCAAGCACGGTGGACCGGCTCCGCTCATTCGTGCTCGATAACCCGCAGGAGCCGCCCAGGCATGCCGTCGTATTGGCCGCGACAGATCCGGCTAATCCCTACGGTGCCGCGCTGGCCTGGCCGGTACTTACGGTCGCGGGAGAGCCGCAGACCGGCCACCGTCCCGGCCGCAAGGCGGGCGCGCTCGTCGTCCTTGTCGACGGAGCGCTCACGCTGTACCTCGAACGCGGCGGCAAGACCCTGCTTGCCTTCACCGACGACCCGGATGCCGGCTCCGACGGGGTGACGAGCCCTGTCCACCTTGATCTGGTGGCGGCCGCGGACGCGCTCGGCGCGCTGATCCGACGCCGAGGCGTCGAGAAGCTGACCATCGAGACGGTCAACGGCGATTTCATCCTGGGCACCCCGCTTGGTCACGCGCTCACCGCCGCGGGTTTCTCGGCGACCCCCCGCGGCCTTCGGATGCGCTCATGACCGCCGGAGCATCCGATGCCAGAGGGTGACACCGTCTACCGGGCAGCCGCCGCGCTCAACACGGCGCTGGCCGGACGGATCCTGACCCGCTGCGATATCCGCGTCCCGCGATTCGCGACGGTCGACCTGTCCGGCTCGGGCGTCGACGAGGTCACCAGTCGCGGAAAGCACCTGCTTATTCGGGTCGGCGCCTACAGCATCCACAGCCACCTCAAGATGGAGGGTACCTGGCACGTTTACCGGTCCGGTGAGGTCTGGCGTCGACAGGCGTTTCACGCCCGGATCGTACTCGCGACCGCCGACCGGATCGCGGTCGGCTTCGACCTCGGAATGCTGCACGTCGTGCCGCGGGACCGCGAGGACGAGGTTGTCGGCCAGCTCGGGCCGGATCTCTTAGGTGCGGACTGGGACGCGGTCGAAGCGGCCCGACGCCTGTCCGCTCGGCTCGACCGCCCGATCGCCAAAGCGCTCCTGGACCAGCGGAATCTCGCCGGGCTCGGCAACGTGTACGTCAACGAGGTGTGCTTCTTGCGCGGCATTCTGCCCAGCCGCCCCGTGGGCGCAACCGACATTCCGGCGACCGTCGACCTCGCGCACCGACTCATCCGGGCCAACCGTAACCGGGTCACCCGCAGCACCACCGGCAACCTCCGGCCGGGGCAGCGTAGCTGGGTGTACGGACGTGAGCGCGAGTCCTGCCGACGCTGTGGCACGCCAATCCTGCTGGACCGTGACCTGAACGCGCGTGATAGCTATTTCTGCCCGCACTGCCAGCGCTGATCGCCCCTTCCGCGGTCCCCCCGGCACGTCATAGGCTGGCAGCGCCGCCTGGCAGACCGCTTTGTAGCCTGCCCGGCGCTCAAATCCCGGGGAGAAAATCGAATGACATCAGTCCATGACGCGGATGCCGCGCAAACAGCCGACGAGTCCCACACCAGCTCCCAGCGCAATACCGACTATGATCCCAGCCTCCTCCGGGACGTGTTCGAGAAACACTTCACCTATGCCTCGGCGGTCGAACGAAACACACACCGGTACGCCAACCGGATTGCTCTGACCGATTCGGAAACCGGACGATCCTGGACCTATGCGCAGCTCGGCATGGTGACCGGCAGCCTGGTCGCCGGCCTGGCCGAGCACGGCGTCGGCGTGGGCGACCTGGTCGGCTATCAGCTGATGAACCGGCCCGAGTTCGCGTTCCTGTACGTCGCTGCGCAGGGGCTGCGCGCGGTGAGTTCCCCGATAAACTTCCGGCTCGCACCGGCCGAGACCGCCAGCATCCTGAATACCTCCAAGCCCAGGATCTTCGTCTACGAGACCTCCGCGATCGAGGACACCGTGAAGGCGCTGGAGTTGGCGAGCTTCACGCCCCCGGTCATCGTCGCGGTCGGCGACGGCGAGCGCATTCCCGGCTCGATCGGGTTCGACGAGCTGCTGGTCGAGGGCGCGCCAACCTTCCGGGCCCCGGAGGGTGCCACCGTCTGGGACGAAACCTCGCGCCTATACACCTCTGGAACCACCGGCATGCCGAAGGCCGTTCCGTTGGCCAGCCTGAACGAGGTGCTGACCGCTCATGACGTGATCATGCACTTCCCGCTCGGCCCGACCGACAAAACGATGAACCTCTCGCCGTGGTTCCACCGCGGCGGCAACTACTGCGCGGGGCCGAACACCGTGTTCTTCGTCGGAGCGGAGGCGGTGACGTTGCCGCGGTTCGATGCGGACCTCGTGCTGGACAGCGTCGAGAAGTACGCGCTGACCTACGTGATCGGCGCCCCGACCAACCTGGAGCGGCTGGCCGACGCGCAGGAGTCCCGCGCCCGCGATCTCAGCTCCCTGCGCGGCATGGTCACCATGGGGTCGCCGCTTGACCGGGCCGCGGCGCTACGCTACCAGCGGGTGCTCACCCCGCGGATCGCCAACGGCTACGGCACCACCGAGGCGTTCTGGAACACCTACCTGCGCCCGGAGGACCTGCCGGATGGCGCCGGCACTGCCGGCCGTGCCTGCCTCGACGACGATGTCGCGGTGGTCAAGGTGTACCAGGACAAGGTTGCCGCGCCGGATGACGTAGTGAACAAGGACGGCCACGAGATCGGCGAGGTCATCATGCGGTCGGTGAAATCCGGCTACGCGTATATGCACAACCCGGAGGAGCAGAGTCTCAAATTCCACGACGGCTGGCTTTACCCTGGCGACCTGGCCAGCTGGGACGACAACGAGCTGATCACCGTGATCGGCCGCAAGGACGACATGATCATCTCCGGCGGCGAAAACGTGCATCCGGTCCAGGTCGAGGAGGTCCTGGCCGGCCACCCGAATGTTGCGGACAGCATCGTGGTCGGCCTCCCCGACGCGGAATGGGGCGAACTCGTCGTGGCCTACGTGCAGCCGCGACCCGGCATGCTTTCGGATGCCGAAGCAGCGGCGCGGGAATTGGACGGCTATCTGCGGGCCAGCGATTCCCTCGCGCACTACAAGCGGCCACGCCGGTACACCTTCGTGACCGAACTGCCGTACACCGCGACCGGGAAGAAGCAGCACTTCGTGCTGAAGCAACGCGCGTCGGCGGACGCGGCAGCCGGCAAATTCGTCAAGCCTTAGCAGGCACTCAGAAGATGCGGACCCCCGCTTCGGCTGGCGCGGCAAGGAGGCGTTCGATTTCGTCGTCGACCTTGACCAGGGTGATCGAGGCGCCGGCAGCATCCAACGACGTCGTGTAGTTCCCGACATAGCTGCGAGCAACGGTGATGCCGAGCTCCGCGAGGCGTTCGTGCACAATGCCGTAGACGAGATAGAGCTCGCTGATCGGGGTGCCTCCCAGCCCGTTGACCTGGACGGCCACCCGGTCCCCGCTGCTGAACGGCAAGTCGGCGACGACGGCTTCGAGCAGCTCACCGACGATGTCGTTCGCCGCAGCGATCTTGGCGCGACGCCTCCCGGGCTCACCATGGATTCCGATACCGACCTCGATCTCATCCGCCGGCAGGTCGAACAGCGGTTCGCCGCGGGCCGGGGGCGTTGGTGCGGTCAGGCCGACTCCGATCGTGCGCGCCACCGAGTTCACCTTCTCCCCGATCCGCACCAACTCATCGAGATCGGCGCCCTCTTCCGCGGCCGCGCCGACGGCCTTGATCACGAAGAAGTTGCCGGCGACACCGCGTCGGCCCACGGTATAAGTCGAGTCCTGCACCGAAACGTCATCGTTGACCATGATCGTCTTGATGTTCATGCCGTCGGCCTCGGCGAACTCCTGTGCCATGTCGAAGACGAGCCGGTCACCGGTGTAATTGTTCACGATCAGCAAGATGCCCTTGTCGGAGGCAACCCGCTTGATCGCTTCCTGCACATATTCCAAAGGCGGTGCGGAGAAAACGTCGCCGGGGCATGCCGCATCGAGTAGTCCCTTGCCGACCACCAGGACGTGCGCGGGCTCGTGGCCGGAACCGGAGCCCTGGATGATCGAGACCTTGTCGTTGCGAGGTGCGTCCGCTCGCGCGATCAGGTTGAACCTCGGGTCATAGGTGAGGGTGTCCGGGTTCGCTAGGGCAATGCCTTTGAGAAACTCTGGGACGAACTGCTTCGGATCGTTAACAAACATCTTTGTCATGATTCATCCTTCTTTGCGTTTGCGATTATGCACTCAGCAGGTCTTTGACACGTCGATTTCTCGGCCATCCGGCCGCGGCCGACGTATCATCGCGACGTCCATTCATCACTGAGGCGCCGGAAGATCACCGCGACCGCAACCGCTCCAGGATCGACAGAGCCGATGCTGCGCTCCCCCGTGTACGCGGCGCGTCCTCGCATCGCCTGCATCGATGTGGTCGCCTCAGCTGCCGCTTCGGCAGCGATCGCGCTCGCTTCCAGCGCCTCGGCCGCGCTGACGCCCTCGGTCAGTTTTGTCTCGAGGACATCGGTCGCCGGGACGAGCGCGTCCAGCAGCGTCTTGTCTCCCAGTGCCGCACCACCCCTGGCCTGGATCCCCTCGGCTGCGGCGCGCAACGCGGTGATGACCTCTGCTCCGCTGATTTCATCGTGACCCTTGAGCTTTCCCCCCGCGCGCAAGAACGCGGTCCCCCAAATCGGTCCAGAGGTTCCGCCGATCCGGTTCGTGATGGCGATCGCGATCTTCTGCAGGAACGTTCCGATGTCGCTGCGGTCGTAGCTGTCCCAGTCGGCCAGGATGACTTCGAAACCGCGAGCGAGCGAATAGCCGAAGTCGCCGTCTCCGACCACGGCGTCGAGATCGCCGAATCGCTTCTCGTTGTCACATGAGGTTTGCGCGATCGTGCGAACGACAAATTCCGTAGCGGCAAAGCTTTGAGACGACATTGTGCTCCATTCGTGAGTTCAGGCCCGGCGATCAGGAAGGCGGCGGTTTCCGGTCGGGCACCCGACCGATCAACTTCGCGAGATCGTCAATTCCGATCATTGCGTCGGGCTGGATGCCGTGCGGATCGGAGCGCACTTCGACCTCCGTTTCCGGGTCGCCGAGCGAGGTGAGGACCAGAGCCGCACCGGTGAAGTCTTCACCAGCCGTGTAGCTGCTAACCGTGACGACGGTCGGAAGGCCGGCGGCGAGGGCGGCTTGCACCCCGTTCTCGCTGTCCTCGATGACCACCGCTTCGTCGGCGGAGACCCGCAGGCGATCCAGCGCGAGCAGATAGATATCCGGCGCCGGCTTCTTTCTCGGCACCACGTCTCCGGCGAAGATCTGAAATGCCTCGGCCGCCTCGCGGCCGACCGCGTGTTCCAGTACGGCGCGCACCGACGCTTCAGCCGAGGTGGAGGCGACCGCCAGCTGCCAGCCCGCGGATGCCGCCTCGGCGGTGATCCTGGCGATTCCAGGTCGGGCCGGAAGCGCGCCGGAGCCGACCAACTCGGTATAGATCGCCGTCTTACGCTTGTGCCAGTCGGCTAGCAGGGCCCGCTGCCCGGCCTCGTCCTCCGGCAGCCCGTTCATCCGGACGAATTCCGGCGTGAGCAGGCTGGCCATCCGCTCCTTTCCACCGGCGATCTGCAGCATCTGGGCGTAATCGGCTTCGCTCCACTGAACCGGCAGGAGCACCTCCCGGAAGGTCTGGTTGAACGCCGGAAGGTGGCCGAAACGTTCTGTGTCGGCTAAAACACCGTCACAATCGAAGATCAGGGCCGGCATCGCAGGTTCTCACCAGGCCTTTCCGGCGCTGCCGAATTGTTCCGCGAGATCGGTGGTGAGGGAAACGACATCCTTGCGAACGTGGCTGAATAGCGACGGCGGATCCCACTTGTCCTGTTCCTCGGCCCCCCGCAAGAATTCGAGACCGGACTTCATGAAGGTCCGTTTCAATGCGGTAGAGATGTTCACCTTCGCAGCGCCGCGTGCGATCAGATCGTGGAACTGCTCCGTGCTGAGTCCGCTGCCGCCGTGTAACGCTATCGGAACGGGCTCGGCCGCGACCAGGTCGCTGACCCGTTGGAAGTCGAGCACCGGAGCGCGCTTGTATATACCGTGGGCGTTTCCTATTGCCGGCGCGAAAACGTCGACACCGGTCTTGCGGATGAAGTTGACGGAGACCTCGAGGCTCTGTCGGGCCGCCTCCAGATCAGAGCCATGCCCGTCCTCCACGCCGGTGATCGACTCGATCTCACCCTCGACATGGGCGCCGAACTTCCGTGCCTCGGCGACGACCTCGACCGTTTGGCGCTGATTCTCCTCGACCGGCAGGGTCGAGGCGTCGAAAAGCACCGAGTTCCAGCCCTGCTGAAGGCATTCGGTGATCACGGCGCGATCGGGGCAGTGGTCCAGATGCAGGGTAACCGGAACCTCGATCCCGGCCGTCATCGAGCTCCACAGCGCGGCGAGCACGCCTGAGCCAATAGATTTCACCGTCTTTACGGAAGTCTGGATAATCACCGGGGAGCTGGCCTCGACAGCTCCGGCAAGCACCGCCTCAAGGGTGAGATCATTGACGATGTTCACTGCGGGGACACCGTACCGCTGCGCAAATGCGCGGTCCACGATTTCTTTAAGTGATACGACGGCCACGTCAACCTCCCGATTCAGCAGCGCCGATTCCCCTTCACTCCTCATCATGCACCCGGTCGATCGAATCGGAGAAACAATTGGATAATCTGCAATCATGATTCCCCCGATGCCGAGCCGGCCCGAGCGCCCCGAACCGACGCCCGCCGAGATCAAACGGTGGCGTCAGCACCTGGCCGACGAGCGCGCCGAGGCGGCGACTTACCGCGATCTGGCCGGTCGGCGCACCGGCGAGGAACGCGACATTCTGCTCGGGCTGGCCGAAGCCGAACGCCGGCACGAGACGCACTGGCTGGAACTGCTCGGCGACCAGGTCGGCAAGCCGCGGCGCGGAGACATCCGCACCCGTCTCCTCGGAATGCTGGCCTCGCGATTCGGCTCGGTCTTCGTGCTCGCACTGGCGCAGCGCGCGGAGGGCCGCTCGCCTTATGATCGCGACCCGGATGCCACCTCGACGATGGCGGCAGACGAACGGATCCACGGCGAGGTGGTCCGAAGCCTGGCTACCCGAGGCCGCAAGCGGCTCTCTGGTTCGTTCCGGGCCGCCGTCTTCGGCGCAAACGACGGGCTGGTCAGCAATCTGTCCCTGATCTTGGGGGTCGGCGCGAGCGGAGTGGCGACCCATATCATCCTGCTCACCGGTCTCGCCGGTCTCCTGGCCGGCGCCCTGTCAATGGGAGCCGGGGAGTACGTCTCGGTGCGTTCCCAGCGCGAGTTGCTGGAAGCATCCGCCCCAGATCCTGGTGCGCAAAGCGTGCTGCCGCAGTTGGACGTGGACGCCAACGAGCTCGCGCTGCTGTACCGGGCCAGGGGCATGAACCCGGTCGATGCCGAGTCGCGTGCTGTCGAGGTACTCAGCACAAGGGATATGCCAGGCGCGCCGGTGACCAAGCCGACCGCGGCCGTGAGCGAGCGGGACGAGCACGAGGCGATCGGCACCGGTCTGAACGCCGCCGTCTCCAGCTTCAGCTTCTTCGCCGCGGGCGCCGCGATCCCTGTTCTGCCATATCTCTTCGGGCTTGAGGGGGTGGTCGCGGTACTTACCTCGGCCGGATTGGTCGGCGTGACCCTGCTGGCGACCGGTGCAATCGTTGGGTTGCTCTCTGGGGCATCCCCGCTACGACGCGGGCTGCGTCAATTGATGATCGGATTCGGCGCCGCTGCGGCAACCTACCTGCTCGGCCTGCTGCTTGGCACCGCGATCGGCTGATCACGCGGCATCCGTACTTTCGCCCTCCCGCCGTCACCGATACCCTGGACTCATGGAAGTTATCATCGGAAGCATCTTGGCCGTCTTCGTGATAGGCACCGGCCTTCTCGGCATCGGCGCGGTTGTGTCGATGGTCCGGCAGAACTATCGAAACTAGGCGGATTCTGCCCGAGCCCCCAGTCCCTTCTCAGGAAGGTCATCGAACTCACCCAGCTATATCCGATTTACTACCTATAGCGTCTCGTGTCGAACTCTGATCAGTTCGCGGCCCCTAACCGATTCGGATGCTGCAAGACCCCGTCCCGTGCTCCCGAAGCCGGACGGGGTTTTTTGCTGTGGACGGCCGGCAATTGCGCCTCCGGTAATTTCCGGTAATATGTTCCTCGGAAATCAATGTAGGCAAGCCTTACCTAAAGCGCTCATGCCGGTAGGCTGAAGGCTGCTGGCACCCCCAGGAAGGGATTCACCATCTTTCGGAATATCCAGGCGATCACCGTCGTGGTCGCAGCATCCGCACTGTTCGCCCTGACCGCCTGCTCGGCCGCGCCGGGCAACGGCTCGACCAAGACCGCGGAATCGCTCACGCTGTACAACGGCCAGCACGAGTCGACCACCGAATTGCTGGTATCGGACTTCACCAAGGCCACCGGAATCACCGTCAAGGTCCGCTCCGGTGAAGACCCCGAACTAGCCAACCAAATCGTGCAGGAAGGCTCCGCCTCACCGGCCGACGTCTTCTATTCCGAGAACTCGCCCGCACTTACGCTACTTTCCGAGCAGGGCAAACTCGCACCGGTCTCGACGACGACCAAGAAGCAGATCCCGGCGAAGTTCTCCTCCCCGAACGGCGATTGGGTCGGCATCGCCGGTCGGGCCGTTGTGCTCGCCTACAACCCGGAGAAGCTTGCCACCGCGCAGGTGCCGGCTTCGATCCTGGATGTCGGCGGCCCGACCTGGTCGGGGAAGGTCGGCATCGCGCCGTCGGGCGCCGATTTCCAGGCCATCGTGGCCGGAGTGATCAAGAGCACCGGCGTTTCCGCGGCGACCACCTGGCTGGAGGGGCTCAAGCGCGCCGGCCAGGTCTACCCGGGCAACTCCGCCATCATGCAGGCGGTAAACCGCGGCGAGATCCCGGCGGGAATCATCTACCACTACTACTGGTTCCGCGACCAGGCAGAATCCGGCGCCAACAGCGCCAACGTGAAGATGCACTATTTCGGAAACCAGGACCCCGGCGCGTTCCTCAGCATCTCCGGAGCCGGGGTGCTGAAGTCGAGTACGCACCAGGAGGCCGCGCAAAAGCTGGTGCAGTTCCTCTCCGGAACCAAGGGCCAGACGGCATTGGCCGACAGCGATGATTTCGAGTACCCGTTGAATGCGTCGGTGCCGGCCAACCCCAAGCTCAAGCCGCTGGCTGAGCTCGAGCTGCCCGATACCGTGCTCGCGGATGTCGGCAATGGCAAGCAGGTTATCAAGTTGCTGCAGCAGGTGGGCCTGCTGTGACCCGACGGAGCCTTTCGTGAGCTGATGAAGCGTGTTGTGACCAGATGCAGATAGTGCGCGGCATCCAAGACCGCGGCGACATCGACGCGCCTGCACGGTTCCGGCCGCGCCGGGCGCCTGCCCGACTCGTCGTGCTGGCCTGCCTGGTCGCGCTGCTCGCGTTGCTCCCGCTTTTCTTCGTGATCGGCCAAGCCGTGCACGTGGCCGGCGGCGAGCTCTACGACCTGGTGTTCCGGCCGCGGGTGGCTGAACTGCTCGCGAACACCGTGCGCATGGTGGTCGTGTCAACCCTGCTCTGTGGTGCCCTCGGCACGGGCGCGGCGTGGCTGGTGGAACGCACCGACCTCCCAGGCCGACGAGTTTGGGCGGCGCTGCTGGCCGCCCCGCTGGCCGTCCCCGCCTTTGTGAACAGCTACGGCTGGGTGTCGATCACCCCGGCCGTCGAGGGCTACCTCGGAGCGGTGCTGATCGTGAGCCTGTCGTACTTTCCGCTGGTGTTCTTGCCGGTGGCAGCCGCATTGCGCGGGATGGATCCGGCGCTGGAGGAGGCCGCCCGAGCGCTGGGCCACGGGCCGTGGCGCACCTTTTTCCGAGCCGTGCTTCCGCAGTTGCGGCCGGCCCTCGGCGGAGGGATGCTTATTGTCGCGCTGCACGAGCTGGCGGAATTCGGGGCGTTTAGTATGCTCCGGTTCGAAACCTTCACCACCGCGATCTACTCGGAGTATCAGTCCAGTTTCGACGGACCGGCGGCGAACAGCCTCGCCGCGATCCTCGTCGTGCTCTGCTTGCTGCTGCTGCTGGCCGAACTCCGACTGCGCGGACGGGGCCGATTCTCCCGGGTCGGTTCCGGCAGCGCCAGGCCGGCGCATCAGGCGCGGCTCGGCAAGGCCGCGCCGCTTGCCGTGGCATCCGTCGTGCTGCTGCTGATACTTGCCCTCGGTGTGCCGCTGGGCAGCCTGACCAGGTGGCTGCTGATAGGAACCTCTGCCGCGTTTCCGCTGGGCGACCTGGTGTCGGCAACGGCGACCTCGCTCGGACTCGGACTGGCGGCCGCGGTGGTCACCACGCTGCTCGCCCTGCCGGTCGCGCTCCTGGTGGAACGGCATCGGAGCAGGCTGGCGGTCGTTCTGGAACGCAGCACCTATATCGCCCACGCCCTCCCCGGGATCGTGATCGCCCTCGCACTGGTGTTCGTGGCGATCCACTTCCTGCGGCCGCTGTACCAGAGCGCGCCGCTTCTGGTACTCGGCTACACCATCCTGTTCCTGCCGATGGCGATGGTCGGGGTGCGGTCGGCACTGGCTCAGGCGGCGCCCGCCCTCACCGACGCCGCCCGAGTGCTCGGGAACGGGCCACTGACCGCCTTACGGCGGGTCACCCTTCCGATCATCGCCCCGGGCCTCGGCGCGGCGGGTGCCCTGGTCTTCCTGATGGTTGCGACCGAGTTGACCACAACACTGTTGCTGGCGCCGATCGGCACCCACACATTGGCCACGGAGGTCTGGAGTGCGACCGGGTCGCTCTCCTACGCCGCCGCCGCCCCCTACGCGGCCCTGATGGTGTTCATCTCCATCCCCGCCGTCTATTTGCTCACCCGATCGGGGAGGAAGGCGGAGATCGTATGACCGCGTTGCGTCTGGATGCCGTGACCAAGTCCTTTGCCCGCGCGCGTGTGCTGCGCGGCATCGACCTGACGGTTCCCGAGGGAGGGTTCACCGCGATCCTGGGCCCGTCCGGCTGTGGCAAGACCACCCTGCTTCGGCTGATCGCCGGATTCGAGAACCCGGATTCCGGCAGAATCGCCATCGACGGTGTCACCGTCTTCGAGGCGAGACACGCTATCCCGCCGGAGCGTCGCCGGGTCGGCTATGTCGCCCAGGAAGGTGCCCTGTTCCCGCATTTGACCGTTGCGGACAACATCACTTTCGGATTGCCCCGCCGTGAGCGCCGGGTGCGGCACCGGGTCGCCGAGCTGCTGGAGTTGGTGGGCATGCGGGAGAGCTACGCCGATCGCTTCCCGCATCAACTCTCCGGAGGAGAACAACAGCGGGTCGCTCTGGCGCGAGCCATGGCGCCGAATCCGTCCGTGGTCCTGCTCGACGAGCCATTCTCCGCGCTGGATGCCGGCCTTCGGGTGGAGACCCGATTGGCCGTGGCCGACGCACTCACCGCGACCGCCACGACGACAGTCCTGGTCACCCACGATCAAGCGGAAGCCCTGTCGATGGCGCGCCAGGTCGCGATAATGCGGGACGGGAGCCTGGCCCAGGCGGCAAGCCCGACCGAGCTCTACGATGCCCCGGCGGATATCGGCGTCGCCGTCTTCGTCGGCGAGGCGGTCGTGCTGCCCGGCACCATCAGCGCCAGCACCGTGCCAGATGATCAGGCTGCGGCGGGAATGAGCAGGGGCAAGACCGCGGAGAGCGCTCTGGGCCGGCTGCGGGTTCGAGCCACTGACCTGACCGGACCGGCGAGGTTGATGATCCGTCCGGAGCAGATCGTGATCCATCCCGGTTCCGACGCCACGGCTTCCGGTGTGTCGGCTCGCGTGGAAGGCTTCGCCTTCTACGGGCATGATGCCACCGTCGAGCTGCGCTTGGCTTCCGGGGGCACCGCGATCACCTGCCGCTGCGACGGCCGGAACCTGCCGCACCCGGGCGACGACGTGCTGCTCACCGTCGACGGCGAGGTGATCGCCTACCCGAGGGCTATTCCAGCGGCACACCCTTGAGCTCCGGGAGAGCGAATGCTCCGGCAGCGGCAATGAGGAAAACGACGCCGAAAACCAGGAACAACACCGGCGTACCACCGAATACCAAGAGCGGAGGTACCGCAAGCGGCGCCGCAATCGATGCGATCCGCCCGACGCTGGCTGCCCAGCCCGCCCCGGTTCCGCGCAACACGGTCGGGTAGAGCTCGGGAGTGACCGCGTATAGCGCACCCCACGCTCCGAGGTTGAAGAACGAGAGGAACATTCCGGATGCGATGATCTGCGCCTCCGCACCGCTGACCGCACCGAAGCCGAAGAACCCCGCCGCCACGGCAGAGCCGATCAGGAACACCGCAAGCGTCACACGGCGGCCCCATTTCTCAACCAGATAGGCGGACGCCGCGTAGCCCGGTAGCTGGGCCAGCGTGATGATCAGCGTGTACTCGAATGACCGCACCAGCGGGAAGCCGGCGGCGACCAAGATACTGGGCAGCCAGATGAACGCTCCATAATATGAGAAATTGACCGCCGCCCAGACCAGCCAGACCGCCAGCGTCCGCCGGCGAAGCTGCGGCGAGAACAGGCCGCCCAGCCGGCTCCGTTCCGCCGGTGCGGCGACGTCGACCGGTTCGCCATGAGGCGGCTCGATCCCGGCCTCGTGCTCGAAGTCTCGAACAATCGCCTCCGCCTCGACATGGCGACCCTTGGTCTCTAGGAACCGCACGGACTCCGGCAGACGCAGCCGCACCACAACCGCCCAGACCGCCGGTGCGGCACCGATCAGCAACGCCCAGCGCCATCCGTCACTACTGGTCGGGATGACAAGGTAGCCGAGCACGGCGGAGCCGATCCAGCCGATCGCCCAGAACGATTCCAGGATCACCACGATTCGGCCGCGGATGCGGCGAGGTGCGAATTCGCTGACTAGCGTTGACGCCACCGGAAGTTCGGCACCGAGCCCCAGCCCCACGACGAAGCGCAGTGCCAGCAGCACACCGATCGTCCAGGACAACGCGGAGAGTCCGGTCGCGACGCCGTAGATGAGCAGCGTGAGGGCGAACACGTTCCGGCGCCCGATCCGATCGGCGAGAAGGCCACCGAGCGCCGCGCCGACCGCCATCCCGGCGAAGCCGGCCGATGCCACCCACGAGAGGGAAGCCGCATCGGCTCCCCAGGTGATCGAGAGCTGTGCGATGACGAACGAGATCAGGCCGACGTCCAGCGCATCCAGCGCCCACCCGATCCCGGAGCCGAGCAGTATGCTGCGGTGCCGTTTCGTGAACGGCAGGCGATCAAGGCGCTCGGCCCGGCTGGGAGATTCCGTCACGCTGGCAGGAGTAATGGGCACGGACAATTAATACCAGTTCGGCAATACCAGTTCGGCAATACCAGTTCGGCAATAGCAGTTCGGCCGGTGGGCGACCTAGAGTTCGACGCAGTCCGAACTGCAACTGCTTGCGTCGGGCGCCGGGATGCTCCGCGGCGCGGGGCGGTGCAATATCGCCCGGGTCGGAGTGATCGTCAAGGTACCCGCATCCGCCCGGGCGTCACCGTCGAGGATGAGCGAATAACCCTCGGCTTCTGCCGGTGGCCAGACCAGCGAAATCGTCGGCCGGGCACTCGTATTGGCGCGGACCCGATCGCTCGGCGCGGCGACGGTCAGTGTGTGCCCGTCAACGACCGGCGTCACCGCCGAGGTGTGGATGCGGCCGTTCTCCCCGAGGGTGATCAAATACGCGAACCCGTAGTCTGCGACCTGGGTGGCTAGCTTCTCCATGTCCACGTTCTTGCTCATACCCGAAGGCTAACCCATCGGGGCCGCTCACTATTTGTCATCTGCCTTGGTGAAGGACGGGCCATCGGTGCGACGAACGGACTTCGCTTGCGCAACCGGCGGAGCCTGGCCGTTGCTTTTGTCAAATTCCTCGGTCACGATGAGTCCTCGTGAGCCATTGGCGCTGGCGGTCAGCGTCTCCAGCCACTGCGGATTGATCGTGGCCACCCGGCTGCCGAAGAATTTGAAGTACAACGCCTGAACTGGATGCAACCAGATCGCGCTGCGCCCGCCACCGACGTCACTGGAGTCCTTCCACGACATCAGGAAGCTTTCCCCACGGCGCAGCTTCTGGATGATCACGATCTGCAAGTGTGTCAACAGCCGGTCATCGAATTGAATGATCACGCCGTCGTACTGTAGGGAACCCAATTTTTCCTGCTCTCGCTCACGAATTGACGGGAGTGATCTGAGGGCGAGACGACAGCGGACAAAACACCCGGTTCTGATAAGAGTCGCACAGTAATACTCCTAAAGCCCGTGTTCGCGAGACATCGGAGGCCCTTGGCATAGGACTGTCCGGCCAGAAGGAGCGGCGCATGTTCGGCAGATGATCGGCGCATATATTATACATTTAACTTGATATAGCCGTAGGATGAGTGCACAAATCGTCCGCCCTAGTGAAAGTGACACGATACGCGTGACAGCCGACGAGGTCTCCGTTGCGCAGAGTTGGCTCTTTGTCCCGGGAGATCATCCCGACAAGTTCCCCAAGGCTGCTCGCTCTGGCGCGCATGTGGTGATTCTTGACCTCGAAGACGCCGTAGCAGCTGCGATGAAGAGCAGCGCTCGGCAGTCCGTTGCGGCTTGGATCAGCTCGGCAATGTCCGGTGATCAACTCGTGGCTGTGCGGATGAATCCAGCCGGCACGGAAGACGCCGACGCCGATCTTCGTATGCTCCGCGCGGCGCACGATGCAACGCACCGAAGTCCTGCGCTGCTCGTGCCGAAAGCGGAGAACACGCCATCGCTGTCCGCACTGCTTGCGAAGCTGCCATCCGGCAGCAGTGTCATCCCAATCATCGAATCGGCGGCGGGATTGCTGGCCGCCTACGAAATTGCCCGTCTTGCTGCGGTGCGTCGACTTGCGTTCGGCAGCATCGACTTCGCACTCGATCTTGATATGAGTGAGACAGCCGACAACTTGCGCTACGCGCGCTCCCACCTCGTGACAGTTTCGAGAGCGGCAGGATTAGCCGCCCCAATCGACGGCGTCACGAGAAACTTCACGGACGTTCGTCTGACCACAGCCGACGCACGAGACTCGAGGCAGTCAGGTTTCGGCGGGAAATTGTGCATCCATCCGCGACAGGTCCAAGCGGTGAATGACGCATTTGCGTACACGAGTGAGGAATCAGACTGGGCGCAGGGGATATTATCGGCCGTTGCAGCAGACCCGTCCGGTTCGCTTGGTGTCGACGGGGAGATGGTCGACGCGCCGGTCATTGCTCGCGCACAACGGATAGCCGACCATGTGTTGCGATACCAGCGAAGGGACACGATGAGGTGAACACGCTTCCTCTGAATGGAATAACTGTCGTGGGACTCGAGCAGGCGGTGGCCGCGCCGTTCGCCACGAGGCAGTTGGCGGACCTCGGCGCCCGGGTGATCAAGGTCGAGCGCGACGTCGGTGACTTCGCGCGAGGATATGACCACACGGTGCACGGGATGTCGAGCTACTTCGTCTGGCTGAACCGGGGCAAAGAGAGTGTTGTCCTCGACCTCAAGTCGCCCGAAGACCTGGCGGCGCTCGATGGGATACTCGCGACGGCAGATGTGTTCATCCAAAACCTCGCCCCCGGTGCCGCTGCACGCCTTGGACTCGGCGGAGCCGAACTCCTCGCTCGGCATCCGCGGATAATCCACACCTCGATCTCGGGATACGGAGACTCCGGTCCGTACCGCGATAAGAAGGCCTATGACTTACTCATCCAATGCGAGTCAGGTTTCCTCTCGGTTACCGGTACTCCGGAGCACCCAGCCAAGGCCGGGATTTCCATCGCTGACGTGTCCGCGGGAATGTATGCGTTCTCAGGCATACTCACCGCTCTCTACCAGCGCGAGCGGACCGGCAAGGGTGAGATTCTCGAGATCTCGATGTTGGACGCTATGGGTGAATGGATGAGCCAGCCGTATTTCTACACCGAGTATGGCGGCTCCCCGCCGCAGCGCAGTGGGCCGCAGCATGCGTCGATCGCACCATACGGCCCCGTGGACGTGCTTGACGGAACCGTCTTTCTCGGAATTCAGAATGAGCGCGAATGGGCATCCTTTTGCTCTTCTGTGCTCCGGAAAATCGAGCTGAGCACCGACGAACGCTTCTTGAGCAACGCCGATCGGGTGGCGAATCGTGCGGCACTCCACCAGGAGATCGACGCGGTGTTCTCAACCCTGACCTCGCGCGAAGCGCTCGAGCGACTCGAATCGGCTGAGATCGCGAACGCCGCCTTGCGCACGATGGCAGACTTCTCTGCGCATCCGCAGCTCGCGGCACGCCATCGATGGAGAGACGTCGACTCACCACACGGGTCCGTGAGATCTCTGCTTCCGCCAATCAACGCGGCGAGTTGGGAGGCTCGAATGGGCGCCGTACCGAGTCTGGGTCAACACACAGACGCGGTCCTACAAGAATTTGCGAACCGGGCCATCCCACGAAGCGGCACGGCGAATGAGGCAGTGGACAAGGAAGAATGATGGGCGAACACAACAGTCCTACTCAGGCTCTAGCGCGACACGTAGCTGATCGTTCACAGCCGGTGAGCAGCGAACTCAACGACAGGATGCGACTGCTGCTGTTCGACTATCTGGCTATTGCTCGCGCTGGCATCCACATCGAATCGGCGCAATCGGCATTGGCCGCGGTCGGCGGCGGACGCGCGGACCGTTCCGATGCCGCGCCCGCGCGAATCCAAGGTGCGCAGAGGTTCGCCTCGGTCGCCGACGCCGCATTCGTCAACGGCGTATCGGCTCACGGGCTCGAACTCGACGACACCCACGAAGAAGCGTCGCTGCACCCGGGCGTCGCCGTGTGGCCGGCGACCCTTGCGCTTGCCGACGAACTAGGTTCCTCCGTCAACGACGTGATCAGGAGCGCCGTCATCGGGTATGACGTAACGTGTGCCATCGGAGTGCTTGTCGGCGCTGCGGAGGCGTATGGTCGTGGCTTCCACCCCACCGGGATCGCAGGAATCGTCGGAGCGGCAGCGGCCTGCGCATCGCTGGCGCAACTGGACGAGGAACAGGCGTTGAACACACTGTCCGTCGCCGCCAATATGGCGTCCGGAAGTCTCGAGTTCCTGTCAGACGGTTCATGGACGAAACGTCTGAATGCCGGAAACGCCGCGGCGCAAGGGGTGCGTGCTTGCCGTCTTGGTCAGGCCGGGTTCCGTGGCCCCGCTACCGCTATCGAGGGCACCCACGGAATGCTCGTCCAATACGGCACCGAGTCGTCCCGGACCCGAGAACTCGACCTTCAATTCGGTTCAGGTGCCCGGGAGACCAGTGTCAAGTTCTATCCGTGCTGCCGGTATATGCACGGCAACATCGACCTGCTCCGCTCACTTCACGACGAGCTGGGGACACTACGGCCCCAGGATGTCGAACGTATCGACGTCGGCGTCATCCGTGCTGGTCAAAGTCTGGTTTCGATACCGACGGCGAAGAAGTTGTCCGTCAATACCACCGTCGACGCACAGTTCAACATGCCGTTCGGCGCCGCGTTGGCCCTCACCTCCGGTGTGGCTACGCTCGGTGATTTTGCCGACGCGCCCCGGCGCGCCACGACGCTCAAGGAGTGGCTGCCGAAAGTCCACAGTTACACCAGCGAGCGGCTAGAAGCGGCGTATCCGAAGCGGTGGAAAGCCGAGGTATCTGTCCGCCTCAGCGACGGATCGGTGATCTCACGCTCAGCGGATGCGTTCAAGGGCGCACCCGGAGACCCGGCCAGCTGGGCGGATATCCGTGAGAAGGCAACGACTCTCATCGGCGCGGACCAAGCCAGCACTCTGGCGGCCAGTATATTAACACTGGGCACCGACAGTCCGCTTCTGGAGGGATTGCACTGAGCGACTCACATCGCGCATTGTCCTCACGAACTTGACGAAAGGGAGTCACCGTGCCCGTCAGAGGCGACGTCACACGACATCGAGTCCGGCCGCAATTGAGCGACGAAGCAGCGATGTACGTCCGGAACCTGATCATGTCCGGCAAGTTGCGTCCTGGAGCTTTTGTACGCCCAGAGGAGATCGCCGAGCAGCTGGAGATATCATCGACCCCGGCCCGCGAGGGACTCCAGTCGTTGAAAGTAGAAGGCTTCTTGCGACTGGAACCCAGACATGGATTCGTCGTCTTGCCGCTGGACGGCCAAGACATCCGCGATCTTTTCACCGCTCAAGCATTGATTGCCGGAGAGCTGGCATCCCGCGTCGCACTCTCGATCTCCGCCGAAGAGGTCTCGATGCTCGAAACCTTGCAGGGCCAACTCATCGCGGCGGCTAAGCGCGGCGACCTCGAGGCTGTCGAGGAGACCAATCACGCCTTCCACCGCGAAATCAACCTTCTCGCGAGCTCCGCGAAGATGAGCTGGGTGCTTGGCATGCTGACACGCTATGTACCCGGATTGTTCTACTCCACGATCCAAGGATGGCCGAACGCGTCGATGTACGATCACGGTGCCATCCTGCGCGCTTTCAAAGCGGGCGATCCTGATGCCGCGCGCACCGCGATGAGTGAACACATCATGACCTCGGGCGAGCTGCTCGCCACCCACTTCGACGAGCACCAGGACGATGCTGCCGGTCGTTTGCCACATCTTGGAAGTTCATCCCGCCGGGCATAAACTCACCAGCCGAGCGCCCGCGTTGCCGTCCGGTAGTGCTGAGGCCGGCGGTCGACTGTGCGCCAGCCGGACCGCCCGATCGGCTAAATGCCGGATCACATGCTCTATCACAAATTGTCTACACGATATATTATGTTTAGAGGATACAGTCTGACTTTGTCACCGCGACCACATCTCGAGCCAAAGGATGCCAACCGTGCCCGCACCAACCCACAGCGACATCGCTCGCCTCCGTGACAGCGTCCGGGCCCTGTGTGCGGATTATCCGAATGAGTACTGGCGTGAGCTTGACCGCACGCGGAGCTATCCGGAAGATTTTGTGAACGCTTTGACGAAAGCAGGTTACCTCGCTGCCCTGGTCCCGGCCGAGTACGGCGGCATGGGGTTAGGCATGCACGAGGCCTGCGTCATTCTGGAGGAAATCAATCGCTCGGGCGGCAACGCCACTGCCTGCCACGCCCAGATGTACACCATGGGCGCGCTCGTCAGGCACGGCAGTGCCGAGCAGAAGCTCCGCTATCTTCCACGCATCGCCTCGGGAGACTTGCGCCTGCAAGGCTTCTCGATCACAGAACCGGAAGCCGGATCCGACACCACCCGGATCGTAACGGAGGCGGTCAAGGATGGCGACTTCTACCGCATCAGCGGCCACAAGAACTGGACAAGCAGGATCGAACAGTCGGACCTGCTGATCGTGCTGGCACGCACGGCACCGCGCAGAGACTCCCACAAGACGGCAGGGCTCAGCCTCTTTCTGGTCGACCTGCAGCAGGTCAGGCAAGAACAGCCTGAGGCTCTTGAGGTGGAACCGGTCAGGGTCATGTTCAACTACCCGACGAACCAAGTGACCTATCGCAACCTCCGGGTGCCGGCTGATGCTCTGCTCGGAGAGGAGGGCAATGGCTTTCGGCACGTCATCGACGGGTGGAACGCCGAGCGGATCTTGTTGTCGAGCGAGGCGATCGGCGACGGCTACTGGTTCATCGATCGGGCATCCGAGTACGCGTCGAAAAGACGCGTCTTCGACCGTTATATCGGTGAGAACCAGGGGGTTCAATTCCCGATCGCGGAAGCGTACGTCGATGTTCGAGCAGCAGACCTCATGCGATCGGATGCCGCGGACCTATTCGACCGGGGAGAGCCATGCGGAGCCGAAGCAAACATGGCCAAATTGTTGAGCTCCAAAGCAAGCTGGGCAGCAGCGAATATCTGCCTCGACACGCATGGAGGCAACGGCTTCGTCGATACTTTCGACGTCGAACGCAAGTTTCGAGAGACACGCCTGTATTCGGTCGCGCCGATCAGCAACAACCTGGTGCTCGGTTTCATCGGCACGAAGTTGTTGAATATGCCGCGCTCGTACTAGTCGGAACCGTCAGACCACACTATTGGAGGAGTTAATATGTCGACCGATGTAACGGAAACATACCGGCGGGCCGGCTTCGACGGAGCTTACCAATTGGGCAAACACCCCGTCGTGCTCGTCGTCGATTTGAGCCGCGGATTCACGGATCCTTCCTGCGCTCTGGGCAGCAACCTCGACGATGTGGTTGCCGCCAACGTCCGCCTGCTGGCCGCCGCTCGAGCGCGACACGTTCCGGTTGTGTTCACCACAATCGCATTTTCTGAAGCCCCCGCCGACGGGGGCGTCTGGCTGCAAAAGGTCCCGAGCCTTGCAACGTTGCAAGCCGGATCGAAATGGGTTGAGATTGATCCGCGACTCGGCGCCCGACCGGACGAAACCGTGATCACCAAACGCTTCGCGTCCGCATTCTTCGGCACACATCTGCCAACGGTATTGACGGCACTGGGTGCCGACACCGTGATTATGACCGGTGCAACGACATCGGGGTGTGTTCGAGCCAGCGGCATCGACAGCATGCAGTACGGCTATCCGACGGTGATACCGCGCGAATGCGTGGGCGATCGCCATGACGCCCCGCACGAAGCCAATCTCTTCGATCTCGACGCAAAGTATTCGGATGTTACAACGCTGGCCAATGTGCTCGACTATATCGAAGGGCTGGATTCAACCGTCCGATGACGTTTGCACGTTGGCTCACCAAATCGGCTCACTGAACCTGCGGATCACGCACCGTACTGAAGGCGGTTTGCACTCCGCGCTCGTCAAACACCTGCATGCTCGCTGCACCGGTACTGTCCTCCGGTGCACGCACCACCCTGATGCGCTGGCTTCCGAACGTCGGCGCTATCAACCGATACGAGAATTCTTTGCCAAGCAACGACTCCTTCTGCTGCCGTCGAAACGCCTCGGCCATTAAAAGAGCCTGCAGTGGGCCGTGCACGACGAGATCGGGATACCCCTCTTGCAGCGCGTAGGGCCGATCGTAATGAATGCGATGCGCGTTGAAAGTGAGGGCGGAAAATCGGAACAGAACGACCGGGTCGATGTCCATTTCGATCTGCGATGGCATCTGATCCACGCTGGGGGCACGGCCGCCGCTAGGGGCACGGCCGCCGCTAGCCGCGGGCTGGTCCACCCGCGAGGCCGGCTGGTCTACCCGCGAGGCCTGCCGACGATAGACAATGTCTTGTTCCTCGATGATTGAGACGGAATCATCTTGACGTACCTCGCTGCGCACTGTCGTGAAGATCAACGGACCAGACTTGCCGTTCTTCTCGACGCTGCGTGCCAGCCAGGTGGTGGTAGTCGCGGGCACACCGAAAAGTAGCGGCGCGTACGTCGTGACGCGCCCACCGGCAAACATCCGCACGTGTCCTGGGCCAGGAGGAGCGGGAATCCCGGCCCGCGGATGACCATCTGGCCCGAGTGCGCTCTGCGGTGGCCGCGGCGTTAGATACACCCAGTGCCAGAGCGGCGGAAGGCTATCGCCGGAGGTAATGGAGGGCGCAGGAATGTCTAACAACCCCGCCAGTGCCTCGGCCTGTTCCGGAACGATCCACCGTTGGAATCCAACGGTCTCCCGTTCGGCCGATGCACCGTCCACGTGCCCGACTCCCATCAACGCCATCGCCTCATCTCGTGGTCTGGCCCATCGAGTCAAAACCATCCCGAACGTCGTTTATGTCTCCGCCGCTGGCCAGTATCAGGCTCATCAATACTCGAGCCTTGGGGCCATCGAGGAAACCTGCTGGGATAAGCCCCCGCTCCAATAGATCTCGCTCCGATCCCGGAAATCCATAGGTCTCCTGGAGCACAGATCCGCTCCCTGTCCGGGACGAGAGGACGACGGGCATCTTCGCGGCCAAGTCACCAAGCGTGGGGGCGAGTGCAGCCCGGACGTGGCCGCCGCCAAATGCCTCAACGACTAAACCTCGGTAACCGAGCGATTCGACCGGCCCGAGTAAGCGACCGTCGTCACCCAGCGACATCTTCAGCAGCGCGACGGCGGGAAACCGTATGCCGGCGAGGGCAGTGAAATGTGCATGGTCGCGCATCCGGAATGCGATGTGTGGACGTCCTTCTGTCACCCAACCGAGCGGCCCCACGACCGTCGACTGGAATGTGGATGGGCTGGATGTGTTGGTCTTTCTGACGAATCGAGCGGCGTGGATCTGATCATTGAGCACGACGACGCAGCCGAGTGCGTCGGCGTGCGGCGCCGCCGCTACCCGCACAGCGGCAAGCACGTTTGCGGGTCCGTCCGGTCCGGCCAACGTCGGATTGCGCATAGCGCCCGTGATCACGACCGGACGGTCGCTTTCGACCAGTAGGTCAAGAGCGAACGATGTCTCTTCGATCGAGTCGGTGCCCTGCGTGACGACCACACCGGCGTACCCGCTGCTCAATCGTGCGGTGATTTCGGCAGCGAGCGCCACAAGATCCTCGAAGGTCAAATCGCCGGATGCTGTCTGTCGAAATGCCACGGTCTCCAGCTGCGCAATGTCTTCTAATTGCGGCACGGCCGCCGTCAACTCCGCAGCACCAAGCTGCGGCGTCACCCCCCCGGCCGACCCCGGCTGATTCGTGGAAGCTATTGTTCCACCCAGGGAGAATACGGCGACTCGCGGCAAGTCTGTTCGATCCTTCACAAGCATTTCCTTCTTCACTCGGTACGTCACACGCGATCAGCGGGTCGGGCGGCTGACCGCCCGACCCGCCAAGGACCTCTTAGTTCTCCGGCATGAACGGACTGCCCGATGGGCCAGGGAACGCGTAGCGGGTGCGGAAGTCATCCGCCGCCTCTTCCATTGTGACCCAGCTGGTACCCTCATGCCCGTTGATGTATTCGATCAGCCGCTCGAGCGCGAGAAGGACCTGTGGGCGGCCGCTGACATCGGGGTGGATGGTAAACGCAAATACGCCGTAGTCCTGTTCGCGATACACCCAATCGAACTGATCACGCCACCACTGCTCGACATCTCGCGGGTTGACCCAACCGGCACTATTCGGCGAGCCCTTGATGAACATGAGCGGCGGGAGGTCATCCATGTACCAGTTGGCTCCGATCTCAACCAGATCGATGACTTCACCGCGGACCAGCGGCTTCATCCAATCGCTCGCGTTCTTGCTGTAGTCGATGTTCGTCCAGGTATCACCGATCCGAGCGTAAAACGGCACGAAGTCGTGGAGCCCTTGGCCGTGGTCATAGGTGAACCCATACTTTTTCAGAAGCTCCGTCGTCTTACTCGACATCTCCCACCACGGCGGGACGTACCCGTGCGGACGGCGCCCGCTTATCTGCTCAATGAGCTCAACCGATCGGGCGAGGATATCCTCTTCCTGCTGCACAGTCATGTCGATCGGATTCTCATGCGAGTAACCGTGGGCACCGATCTCATGGCCCGCGTTGACAATCATCTCCATCTGCCGCGGGAAGGTCTCGATTGAGTGGCCCGGGATGAACCATGTCATTTTGATGCCGTACTTTTCGTACAGCTTCAGCAGTCGCGGTACACCAATCTCGCCCGCGAACATTCCGCGCTGAATATCCGACGGCGAGTCTTGCCCGCCGTACGATCCGAGCCATCCGCCAACGGCGTCGATGTCAGCACCGAATACACACTTAATGTCTTTTGCCACCTTGGATATCCTTCTTCCTTGTTCGTTACACATCGCAGTGTCAGCGATGTGATGACTCTTTCCCTTCACCGAATGCGCTGCACGATCTTCGCGGGCCTAGTCGGTTCTAACCTTTCTTGGGTCGACGTTGCGGGCGAAGAAGATCAGGATCCCCGAAGCGAAGATCGGCAATACGCCCCAGTAGAATGTTGCACTCGTCCACGTCGCCCCGCCAGCAAGGGACGCCGTGATCAGCACGCCGCCGATGATCGACCCGACCTGCCCTGCCGCGTTGATCAGCGAGCCGCCCGTCGCTCGTGTGTGCACGGGAAAGCTCTCCGCATTGAAGAACAGGAGCGCGGCATACGGCCCGATCAGGAAGAACAGACCTGCGCTGTACAAGGTGACGATCAGGCCGAAGTCCCCGTTGGGCGAGAGCAGCATAGCCAAGAACGACGCACCGCACAGGATCCATCCGATACCGATGGCATTGCGCCTGCCGATCCGGTCCCCCAACCAGCCGAAGAACAGGTAACCCGCGAACGCGGTCGCGTTCGAAATGATCAGGATTACCAACGCGTTGTCGAACGCGATTGCCTTCCCGTTGGCCGCCGTGAGCAACGATGTGCCCAGGATGGAAAAGGCGAGCACGCCCAGCCAGCTCAGCAAGAAGGAAAATCCGATGACAAGCGTGGAGCGTAAGGACTCACCCTTGAACACAGCGGCGACGGGGGTGCTCATCTCATTGAGATTGATGCCAACCGATGCCGCCAACGCGTGGGCCTCGTCCGCGTGGCCGGATTTCAGGAGTCGCTCTGCTTCACGCCGAGTTGAGAATTGCGGGCTCTCTTTCAGATAGCGTGCCGCAATGACCATGAAGATCGCCGGGAATACCGAGATGATGAAGCACCACTCCCATCCGCCGATCGGGAGAATGATCGAAATCGACACGGCCGCGAGCACTGAACCGACCGGCCAGCCGGACTGCACCAGCGAATAGATGAAACCGCGCCGACGAGCCTGCTCAGGGCTGGCATATGAGTGTGCGTACATCTCTCCGAGATAGGTCGCGTTGATCGCCTGCTCCGCATAGCCGAGTCCTGCCAGCGACCGGACGATGATCAGCAAAACGAACCCGAGGCCGGCAACCAGCCCGATAACCCAACCCATAGCTGCCGTCAACAACGAGAAGATAGCGGCACCGATCACCGCGACGATGATCCCCTTCTTGCGGCCCACCCGATCGACGAACGGGCCGATCGCGAACGCCACAATGGCGGTCCCAGCCGTCACCCACGTATTCGCCCCCGTCGAAGTGGCCGAAGTCCAGCCAAAGTCCTCGGCCAACACCGGCAGCAGATTCCCGAACAGCACGAAGTCGTAAACTGCGAACGTCCACGCGAAGAAACAGATCCACGACGCGATCTTGACGTCCTTCGGAGTTACCTTCGGCACTGGCACTGCGTTCGCCGTGGATGTATCCATTGATGTTCTCCCTTGAAAATCGCAACGACACACTGGCACATGCTGCATCAGCACCCAATCACGTGCTGGCGGGCATCGGGCTCCAGTGGGATAGGTAGGTGGGATAAGTAATAGGGTTAGTTCTGTTGGATACAGAATATAGAGTGTTTTTCATCCATGGTCAATAGTCGGAAGCTACGACGGACCTGATCGGGCAGAGCCGGCCGCGACCGACCCGGAAAGGAGCTGGATATGAACATCGCCTATGATCCGAGCCTGCTGGCAGGCAAGAACGCGCTGGTCACCGGAGCGGCAGGCGGAATCGGCGCCGCAGTTGCGAGGCACTTTGTAGCAGCTGGTGCGCGTGTGCTGTTGACCGATTTGCGCGATGATGTGCGCAAAGTGAGCGAACAAATGGGAGCCGCGGGAGCCATTGTCATGGACGTGACTGATCAAGACCAAGTAGCTCAGGGGGTGAGCAAAGCGGTCGATATCCTCGGACGGGTCGACATACTTGTGAACGCCCATGGAAAACTAACCGAATCCCGCCTCGCGGAAATGCCGCTCGACATGTGGAACGAAATGATGGCGATTGACCTCACGAGCCTGTTCCTGATGTGCCGCGCCGTATTGCCGGGTATGTTAGAGCATCGCTCAGGCCGAATCATCAACATCACATCCCAGCTTGGATTGAAAGGCGCTGTCGGGATGGCGCACTACTCCGCCGCGAAAGCCGGTGTTATCGCGATGACAAAGTCTCTCGCACTCGAAGTCTCTTCGCAGGGCGTATTGGTGAACGCGGTCGCACCAGGGCCGATTGAGACGCCGCTGTTGGCCGCGATCAGCGAGAGTTGGAAGGCCGATAAGAGCAAAGAGTTGCCGTTAGGCCGATTCGGTACGGTCGACGAAGTGGCGCCAACTGTCGTCCTGCTCGCCTCCGACCCAGGCGGAAATTTGTATGTCGGGCAGACTTTGGGACCGAACAGCGGCGACGTCATGCCTTGACGGACCATCGGGTCACGCCTCGACAGACCATGGGCGCCCTCAGCTGCGGATGCCGGGGCGCCGGCCTCCGATCAGTCGGGTGGCGGCTTCGGCGGCCTCGAGGAGGCGGCCGACCGATGCCTCACAGAACTCGCGCGACATGCGAAGACTTGGGCCCATTACCGTCAGTGCTCCTTCGAGTTCTGACTGCGCATTGAATACCGGCGCGGAAAGTCCGCTCGCTCCGGACTCACGCTCACCGACTGTTATCGCATAACCGTCGCGATGGCACTGAAGGACATTCTCCCGAAGCGCCTCCGCTTCTGTGATGGTGCGGTTCGTCAGCGGGTCGAGACCCTGCGCAATAACACGCTCCATCAGGACCTGGTTCCAGGCAAGCAGAACGCGGCCCGCTGATCCCACGTGCAACGGCATGATCCGCCCAACGCGCATGGCCGTGTGGAGCAGATGGGGCGTTTCGCACATCGCAATGCAGACGCGATACGTCTGCGAAGACGTGAAAAGGCAAACGGCCTCTCCCGTGTCGTCGCGCAAGTTCATCATCACCGGTTTCACGGCTTCGACGACATCGCTGCTCTGCGGCGCGGAAGCTGCCCAATACGACAGCCTCTTTCCGATGCTGTAGCCGCCGCTTGTCCGGTCGAGGAACCCGCTCAACACAAGGTTCCCGACAAGCCGTTGGACGGTCGATGCCGGCAGACTAGTTGATTGTCGAATTTCAACCAGGCTCAGTTCCGGCTCCGCGAGGGAGAACGCATCGAGGATCGCAGCGATCTTCGCCAATACCAGCAAACGGGCGGGTGAACGGGGACTGGTTGACATCAAGCTTGTGCACCAGGATATGAGCTGCGTCTCATAATATGAGAGTATAAGGACAATTCAGGGGTGTGAGACGAGCCCCGAGTAGCAATGTGTGCAAACCGTCTCAATCGAAGGGGTGGTAGCGCCGTGGGCCCGAAGGACACGATTGCACCGCTTGCCGGTGTTCGCGTCTTGGAGCTCGGGAATTACATCGCGGCGCCAACGGCAGGGCGCCTATTGGCGGATTTCGGCGCGGAGGTCATCAAAGTCGAACGCCCGCGCACGGGTGATGAGATTCGTAATTGGCGGCTCTACTCAGGATCGACTTCAATGCTCTACCGGACGTTGAACCGCAACAAGAAATCGATCGAGATCGACCTCAAGACGTCGATCGGACGCGAACTTGTGCTCGATCTAGCCAGCGAGTGCGACGTCATCTTGGAAAACTTTCGTCCGGGCACACTGGAGAACTGGGGCATTGGGCCGGATCAACTCAGCGAGCGCAACCCCCGCTTAATCTTCGCCCGCATATCCGCATTCGGCCAGACCGGCCCGCTTGCACAACGACCTGGGTTCGCCGCTGTGGCAGAAGCGTTCGGCGGCTTTCGAGAGCTGGTCGGCGACCCGGACCGTCCGCCGGTACGTGTCGGCGTCTCAATCGGCGACTCAATCGCCGGGATCTACGCGGCTTTCGGTGCTGTCATGGCGCTGTTCGAACGGGACTCCCCGCGCAAGCGGGCAGACCTTCCGGTGCAGCGACGCACGATCGACGTCGCGCTCAACGAGGTCATGCTGTCGATGATGGAATCCCTCGTGCCCGACTACACCGCGTACGGTGTGCAACGCACCCGCACAGGTGGCCGCATGGAAGGCATCGCGCCATCGAACGCGTACGTCTGCGAGGGCGGAGCAAGCATTGTCATCGCCGGCAACGGCGACGGAATCTTCAAGAGGTTCATGCAGGCGATCGGCCGGCCCGACCTTGCAGACGATCCGGGGCTTCAGTCCAACGCCGATCGCTGGACGCGACGGGAAGAACTCGACGCGGCGATCGGAGAATGGACAATCCACTGCACAGCACAGCACGCGCTAGAGCTCCTCGCCGCAGCCGACGTTCCTGCCGGCCCGATCTACACTGCCGCCGACATCGTAGCTGACTCGCAGTACGCAGCACGAAACATGCTCCAGCGCTTCGATGTCTCCTCGGGAGACGAAATGCTGCACGACGTGGTGTTCCCTGGGGTCGTCCCCGTCATCGGTGGCGCCTCACTGCCCATCGCCGACCTCGGACCCGACCTCGGCGCCCATACCCGGCTGATACTCGAGGAGCTCCTGGGCAAGACACCCGAGCAAGCGACAACTTTAATGGCGGAAATGGGGGTCGGATGATGGGCAACTTCGGATCGGTCGTGGTCAGGGACGTGACGCTGCGCGACGGACTTCAACTCGCGCACGGCCTTTTGTCAGTCGAGCGCAAGGTCGAAATCATCCGTTCGTT
>JBDTDV010000033.1:0-27362 GCA_039922875.1 Microbacteriaceae bacterium | reverse complement strand
GTTGCCGGATAGAGCAGGGGTAGTTGCAGGGTCAGCCACGGGCTGAACGCCCACGGGGTCGCCTCGACGGCGGCGAGCAGAGCGGCAGGCTCGGCCCACTCCCACTCGGCCACTTCCTCGGGGGCCGGGCTGATGGCATCCGTCGTCACCGCTGTGTAGACCGGGCAGACCTCGCGCTCGACGACACCGGATGCATCGACCGCGCGATATCGGAAGTCCGGCAGTGCGGGCACCAGCTTCTCCAGCCGGATGCCGAGCTCCTCGGCGCCCCGGCGGTTCACGGCAGCCTCGATCTCCTCTCCCGGCGCCGGATGCCCACAGAACGAGTTAGTCCACACCCCCGGCCAGGTCAGCTTGGTCAGCGCGCGACGGGTAACCAGGATGCGGCCCTGCGCGTCGTAGACATGGCAGGAAAAGGCCAGGTGCAGGGGAGTGTCCGTGCTGTGCACTGTCGCCTTGTCGGCGACGCCGATCGGCGAACCGCCGTCGGAGAGAAGTACCACCTGTTCACGTGCCTCGGTCATGCATCCATTGTCCCTCGTGCCGCGGCCCGCTCGGTCGACGCGGCGGCAGGCAACGGTCGATGCCGCGGCCCGCCCGGTCGATCCGCCTGCCGGACGGCAACGCTCACTAGCCGAGGCGCTCCTGGCTGCCCTTGACCGGCAGCAGCAACAGCAGCCCGACGGCCAGCACCAGCACGATGCCGAGGATGCCCCAGTACTGCGCATGGAAGATCGACACGAAGATCGAGAAGGCCGCCGGGGCGAGGAAGGTCGCCGCCTTGCCGGTGGTTGCGTACAGGCCAAACACCTCGCCTTCCCGGCCGGCGGGAATTAGCCTGGCCAAGAAGGTGCGGCTGGCCGATTGGGAGGGTCCGACGAACAGGGTCAACGCCAGGCCGAAGGTCCAGAACACGATCTGGCCGCCGTCGTGCAGCACGAACACTGCCGTGCCGCAGACCACCAGGCCGATCAACGAGCCAACGATGACCGGCTTGGCGCCCAGGCGATCATCCAGGGTGCCCGTGGCCACGGTCGCGACGCCGGCTACCACATTGGCCGCGATCGCGAACACGATCACATCGCCGGGGGAGAATCCGAAGGTGCCTGCTGCCAGCACTCCGCCGAAGGTGAACACCCCGGTCAGCCCGTCCCGGAAAACCGCGCTGGCCACTAGGAAGCGAACGGTGTGTGGATTCACCCGCCACAAGTGCCGGATGTCGCGAGCCAGCACCGCGTAAGAGCGGAAGAACCCGACCCGGTCGCGTTTTGCCGCCGTTGGCGCGGCGTACTCGGGCACCGCCACCAGCGCGGGAATGGCGAACAAGCCGAACCAGGCAGCGGCGATCAGCATGGCGACGCGCACCGACAGGCCGTCCTCGTCGGTTACGCCAAACAGCCCGACCTCCGGCTTGATCAGTCCGAAATAGACGATCAGGAGCAGCGCGATTCCGCCGATGTATCCCATTCCCCAGCCGAATCCGCTGACCTTGCCGACGGTGCGCGGGGTAGACACCTGGGCAAGCATGGCGTTGTAGTTGACGCTGGCGAACTCGAAGAACACGGTGCCTGCTGCCACCAGCACGAGGCCCAGGATCAGGAACTCGCTGCTGGCCTGCACGAAGAACATCAGGCCGATCACCACCACCACCGCGTAGGTGTTGACCGCCAGCCAGAACTTCCGGTGTCCGGAGACGTCCGAACGCTGGCCGGTGATCGGCGCAAGTATCGCCACCACCACCCCGGCGATTGCCAGTGCCCAGCCGAGGCTCGCCGAGACATCCGCCTTGTCGCCGAAACTGGCGCCGGTCAAATACACCGTGAAGACGAAGGTGGTGACCACCGCATTGAATGCGGCTGATCCCCAGTCCCAGAGTGCCCAGGCGAGGATCCGGCGGCCCGGGATGCTGCCGGTGACGGTATCGTCGGCCAGAGCCGGCGCGGGAACGTCTTCGGTCATGACGTCAGGCTATCCGCCGCCCGGCCGAAAAGCCGAGATTCGATGACGCCAGCATCCGGCCCGCGGGTTTCGTGACCCATGATCCTGATACCTTGAGCCAAGACGACGCAAGTTTCGCCCTTCGACTTGACAAGGGTTTTCGCCGATGAAATACTTGAGCCTGCAAGGCTCAAGTCTTGCGAGGACTCGTTCCCTGAGCTTGCCGAAGGGATCGCTCGATCAATCATTCAGCCCCTTCGGCAAGCTCGGGGGTCGTGAAGGAGAATACGCGTATGTCTCGTGCAGTAGGAATCGACCTGGGAACCACGAACTCTGTGGTTGCCGTTCTAGAGGGTGGCGAACCCACCGTCATCGCCAACGCGGAGGGTTTCCGGACCACTCCGTCCGTTGTCGCGTTCACGAAGGATGGGGAGGTGTTGGTCGGTGAGACCGCCAAGCGCCAGGCCGTCACCAACGTTGACCGCACCATTTCCAGCGTCAAGCGCCACATGGGCACCGATTGGTCGATGAGCGTCGACTCCAAGAAGTACACCGCTCAGGAGATCTCTGCACGCATCCTGGCCAAGCTCAAGCGCGACGCCGAGCAATACTTGGGCGACACGGTCACCGATGCCGTGGTCACCGTCCCCGCCTACTTCAACGACGCCCAGCGTCAGGCAACCAAGGAAGCCGGTGAGATCTCCGGACTCAACGTGTTGCGGATCATCAACGAGCCGACCGCGGCGGCCCTGGCGTATGGCCTGGACAAGGGCAAGGAAGACGAGCTCATCCTGGTCTTCGACCTCGGCGGCGGCACATTCGATGTCTCCCTGCTCGAGGTGGGCAAGGATGATGACTTCTCCACCATTCAGGTACGCGCCACCTCCGGCGACAACAAGCTCGGCGGCGACGACTGGGACCAGCGCGTGGTCGAGTGGCTGATCAAGAAGTTCAAGGACACCACCGGCGTTGACGTCTCCAATGACAAGATCGCCAAGCAGCGCCTCAAGGAGGCATCGGAGCAGGCCAAGAAGGAGCTCAGCTCCTCGATGTCCACCAGTATCCAGCTGCCCTACCTGTCGCTGACCGAGAACGGCCCGGCGAACCTGGACGAAACGCTCAGCCGCGCTCAGTTCGAGCAAATGACCGAGGACCTGCTCGAGCGCACCAAGAAGCCCTTCGAAGACGTGATCCGCGAGGCCGGCATCAAGGTCGGTGACATCGCGCATGTGGTACTGGTTGGTGGATCGACTCGGATGCCTGCGGTGGCCGAACTGGTCAAGAAGCTGACCGGAGGCCAGGAGCCCAACAAGAGCGTGAACCCCGACGAGGTTGTGGCCGTGGGCGCAACTTTGCAGGCCGGCGTGCTGAAGGGCGAGCGCAAGGACGTTCTGCTCATCGACGTGACCCCGCTCTCTCTCGGCATCGAGACCAAGGGCGGCATCATGACCAAGCTGATCGAGCGCAACACCGCGATCCCGACCAAGCGCAGCGAAACATTCACCACGGCCGACGACAACCAGCCGTCGGTTGCCATCCAAGTGTTCCAGGGCGAGCGCGAATTCACCAGGGACAATAAGAACCTGGGCACGTTCGAACTGACCGGGATCGCACCGGCGCCGCGCGGTATCCCGCAGGTTGAGGTGACCTTCGACATCGACGCGAACGGAATCGTGCACGTCTCGGCCAAGGACAAAGGCACCGGCAAGGAGCAGTCGATGACGATCACCGGCGGTTCATCGCTGCCGAAGGAAGACATCGAGCGCATGGTCCGCGAGGGTGAAGAGAACGCCGCGGAGGACAAGCGCCGCCGCGAAGCCGCCGAGACCCGTAACGGGGCGGAGCAGCTGTCCTACTCGATCGACAAGATGATCCGCGAAAACGCCGACAAATTGCCGGAGGCCGTCAAGAACGAGGTTCAGGGCGACGTCGACGGGCTCAAAAGCGCACTCGCCGGAGACGACGATGACGCGATCAAGGCCGCGTACGACAAGCTGGTAGCCAGCCAGAGCAAGCTTGGTGAGGCAATCTATGCCTCTGCGCAGGCGGATGCCGCCGCAGCCGGCTCAGCGACCGAAACGCCCGATGGCGCGACGGGCGACGGTGAGACCTCCTCCTCTGACGAGGATGTCGTCGACGCCGAGGTCGTCGACGACGAGGACGAGACTCCTTCAACGAGTTCAGGGACCAAGTAGATGGCGGCGAAAAAGAACCATCCGAACCCGGACCGGGACCAGGGGCGCCAGGAGCGCGAGGAACGCCAGAAGCGGGAGGAGCCGATCGTGCGCGATAAGCGCCGCGTCGACCCCGTCACCGGAAAGGTACGACATCCCGACGATGCTCCGGCGTCCGCTGGGACCGAAGGCGGACCGCAGAACGCAGTTCCATCGGCGACCTCGAAGACCGGCGCGGATTCTGGGAACGAGAACTCGAAGAAGGGCTCAGAGACCGAGGCGGTCGACGGGTTGATCGAGGCGGAGGGGCCGGACGTCGAGACCACGCTCACCGACGCCGATCTGTCCTTCCTCTCCAGGCAGAGCGCTGCCGAGGACCTCGCAGCGGAACGGCTCGCCGATCTGCAGCGGGTCACCGCGGAATACGCGAACTATCGCAAACGGACCGAGGCGAACCGCGAGTTGGAGCGGGAACGCTCTGTGGGCGAAACCGTCCGCGCACTGCTCCCGGTGCTCGATGACCTCGATCGTGCCGAGAAGCACGGCGATCTCGTCGAGGGCGAGGCGTTCGCGACCATCGCGCAGAAACTGCGCTTCAGCGTCACCCGGCTCGGCCTCGTTCCGTTCGGCGCGGTAGGTGATCCATTCGATCCGCAGCTTCACGAGGCGGTTTTCCAGCAGCCGTCCGCGGATGCCGACACCGAGACCATCGCCGATGTCGTGGAGACGGGCTACCATCTCGGCGCGGTGTTACTGCGGCCGGCAAAGGTCGTCGTCGCGGTGCCGAATGGCTAGCCAGGACTGGTTCGACAAGGACTTCTACCAGGTCCTGGGCGTCAGCAAGGATGTGACACCGGCCGAACTCAAGAAGGTGTACCGCAAGCTCGCGCGGAAGTTCCACCCGGACTCGAACCCGGGTAATGCGCAGGCCGAGTCGAAGTTCAAGGAGATCAGCGAGGCTCACTCGGTGCTGTCCGATCCCGAACAACGCAAAGAGTACGACCAGATCAGGGCGATGGGATCGGGTGCCCGGTTCACCGCGCCAGGCGGCAGCGGCGGCCGGAACGGCGGTTTCGAGGATGTCTTCGGAGGCATGTTCGGCGCGCCGGGAGGCGCCAACCAGTCGTACAACTTCCAGGGCGGGAACCTCGACGATGTTCTGGGCGGGATGTTCGGCAGCGGTCGATTCGGCACGTCCAGCGGCGGCTTCCGCGGCTACGGCGGGCCGAGTCGGGGCCGTGATGTGGTCGCGACCACCACGATCGACTTCGTCACCGCCACGCGCGGCGAAACGATCACCCTCCAATCGGTTGACGGCAGGCCCATCAAGGTCAAGATTCCCGCCGGGGTTGCCGACAAGCAGAAGGTCAAGCTGCGCGGTAAGGGACAGCCGAGCCCGGACGGCGGGGAACCCGGAGACCTGGTGCTTACGGTGACCGTCCGCAAGCATCCGGTGTTCGAACGCGAGGGTCTCAACCTTCGAGTCGTGGTGCCGGTGACCTTCGCCGAGGCGACTCTCGGTGCGACGATCCCGGTGCCCACGCTTGGCGGACAGCCGGTCAAGCTCAAGGTCGCCGCCGGCACTCCCAGCGGGCGGGTGCTGCGAGTAAAGGGTCGCGGGGTATCCACGGCGAAGGGGACCGGCGATCTGCTGGCCGAAGTTCACGTGGCGGTTCCGTCGCATCTGAGTGCCCAGGCCCAGGAGGCGTTGGAGAAGTTCGAGGCGTTGGTTCCCGACGAGGACCCGCGCGCCGACCTGTTGGCTAAGGCCCGCGGTTGAAGGATGAGGTGAGCTGAGTTGGAAGGCGTGGACGAGACGAGCCCACTGTTCGCCATCGCTGCCGCTGCGGAGCTTTCCGGAATGCATCCGCAGACGCTCCGGCAGTACGACCGGATCGGCCTGGTCTGTCCGACGAGGACGGCCGGGCGGTCACGCCGCTACTCGATGCGCGACATCGTGCAGCTGCGGGAGGTCGCGCGGCTGGGCGTCGAAGGGGTGAGCCTGGAAGGAATCCGGCGGGTACTCGACCTGGAGAATCGGGTCAGCCTGTTGCACGCCCGAGTGCGGGAGCTGGAGGCGACTCTCGCCGATGAGCTGCTGAACCGGCCGGGTCGGCGCGTTTTCGCCGCCGGGTCGGCCGGGGATGTGATCCCGATGAAGGCGGGCACCCGAGTCCGTCGGCAAACCCAGCTTGTCGTCTGGCGCCCCCTGGACCACTAGCGGCTCCGCGCGGTCCCTGAGCCCGCGGGGATCGTGTTTCAGTTTGTGTCGCGGTCGGCTGCGATTTCGAGCCCCACCGGGCACGATAGCCCCATGACCAGGCAGATTCGCTTCAACGCGTTCGACATGAATTGCGTCGCCCACCAGTCCGCCGGACTGTGGCGGCATCCCGACGACCAGGCATGGCGTTATAAGGACCTGCGCTACTGGACCGAACTCGCCAAGCTGCTGGAGCGCGGCAAATTCGATGGCATCTTCATCGCTGACGTGCTGGGCACCTACGACGTCTACGGCGGCAGCAACGAGGCGGCGATCCGGCACGGCGCGCAGGTGCCGGTCGGCGACCCGCTGCTGGTGATCCCGGCGATGGCGCTGGTGACCGAGAACCTCGGCTTCGGCGTGACCGCCGGAACCGCGTACGAGCATCCGTATCCGTTTGCCCGGCGCATGTCCACGCTGGACCACCTGACCAACGGCCGGGTCGGCTGGAATGTGGTCACCGGTTACCTCCCCTCCGCCGCGCGCAACATGGGTCACAACGACCAGATGGAACACGACGACCGGTACGACTACGCCGACGAATACCTCGAGGTGCTTTACAAGCTGTGGGAAGGCTCCTGGGAGGACGACGCCGTGGTGCGCGACCGGGCCACCGGCGTGTTCACCGACCCGAGCAAGGTGCATGAGATCGGGCACGTCGGCAAGAACTTCACGGTGCCGGGGATCCACATTTCAGAGCCGTCTCCGCAGCGGTCGCCGGTGATCTATCAGGCCGGCGCATCACCACGCGGGATCGCGTTCGCCGCGGAAAACGCCGAGGCCATCTTCGTGGCCGCCTCGACCAAGACCGCGCTGCGGGCGACCGTGACGAAGATCCGGGATGCGCTGGAAGCCGCCGGACGCGACCGCCACTCCGCGCTCATTTACACGCTGCTCACGGTCATCACCGATGAGACCCACGAGAAGGCCGAAGCGAAGTATCAGGATTATCTCAGCTACGCCAGCGCGGAGGGGGCGCTGGTGTTCATGTCCGGGTGGATCGGCGTCGACCTTTCGCAGTACGACCTCGACGAGCCGATCGGCAACGTCAAAAGCAATGCCATCCAATCCGTGGTCGCCAACTTCACGCAAGCGGGCGAGGATGGCAGCGAATGGACGCTCCGCGACATCGCGCGGCGCGCGGCGATCGGCGGCCTCGGGCCCTCCTTCGTCGGCTCCGGCGCGGAGGTGGCCGACCACCTGCAGGAGTGGGTGGCCGACACTGACGTCGACGGCTTCAACCTCGCCTACGCGATCACGCCAGGTACCTTTCAGGATCTTGTCGACTACGTGATCCCGGAGCTGCAGAGTCGTGGCGCCTACCAGACAGAATACGCCGCCGGCACCTTGCGCAACAAACTGCACGAACGCGGGGACCGGCTGCCTCCGGAGCACCGCGGGGCGAGGTTTCGGGTGGAGACATCGGTTCCCGCCTGACCCGGGTGCGAAGCGGATCCGTGGCGGCTCCCGTTCCGGTCGAAAGCAGCCGTCGAAGCGGGCAATCTGATCTCAGGAACCAACTTTCGATGGATGTGCCACAGCATCGACTTTTGTAGCCTTTAAAGGGCAACGAGGGGCAGGTTGATGACAGAAGCACGACGCGAAGTCGCTGCGGCATCACTGACAGACACGCTGACAGTGCCCGGACGGACAGTATCGGGACGCCGGCGCTGGATCGGGCTCGGCGTGCTGGCCGCCGGGCTGTCGATGATCGTGCTCGACGGCACGATCGTCGGCGTCGCTTTGCCGGTGCTGATCCAGGATCTGAAGCTCGACCTCAGCGACGCTCAATGGGTCAACGGAGTGTACTCGGTCGTGTTCGCGGCACTCCTGTTGACCGCGGGTCGTCTCGGCGACCGGCTCGGGCGCAGACGAATGTTCGTGGTCGGCGTCCTGATCTTCATGGCTGGCAGCCTGCTGGCCTCCCTCTCCGGTGGCGCGACAGCCCTGATCACGGCCAGGATCGTGCAGGGCGTGGGCGGCGCGTTCATTCTGCCGGCCACGCTGTCCACGGTGAATGCGACTTTCCGTGGTCGCGACCGCGCTATCGCGTTCGGAATCTGGGGCGCGGTAATCTCCGGGATGGCCGCCTTCGGCCCGCTTCTGGGCGGCTGGCTGACCACGGCATTCACCTGGCAATGGATTTTTATCATCAATATCCCGTTCGGGGCATTGGTTCTGATCGGCGCATATCTGACCGTGACCGAAACGCGCACGACGATTACGGCACGCGGCCTCGACGTGGACGGCTTGTTACTGTCGGCGATCGGCTTCGGCGCCGTCGTCTTCGCGATGATCGAGGGCAGATCCCTCGGCTGGTGGACGCCGGTCGCGAGCCTGAACATCTTCGGCTGGGTCTGGCCGGAAACGGCCCCGATCTCGCCGGTTCCGGTGATCGGCGCGATCGGTGCGGCCGCGCTGCTGCTCTTCGTTCTCTGGGAACGGCACCGCGGGCACAACGGGCGCTCGGCGATCCTCGACCTGAAACTTTTCTCGGTTCCCACCTTTACCTGGGGTAATCTCACCGCTCTGTGCGTGGCCACCGGCGAGTTCGGGCTACTGTTCGTGCTGCCGCTGTTCATCGTCAATGCGGTGGGGCTGACCACCCTCGGTGCCGGCCTAGTGCTAGCCGCCATGGGGCTCGGCGCCTTCGCCTCCGGCGCCGCGGCGCGGAACCTCTCCGAACGGCTCGGTGCGACCAACGTCGTCATTCTGGGGCTGGCACTGGAGATCGTCGGCGTCGTCGCAGCCGCCATCATCGTCAGCGCGACCGTTTCGCCGGTGCTCTTAGCGCTGGTACTGGCCTGCTACGGGCTCGGGCTGGGCCTGGCATCGGCGCAACTCACCGGAACGGTACTGAGGGACATCCCGACCGAGCAATCCGGTCAGGGCTCGGCTACGCAGAGCACCGTGCGGCAAATCGGATCCGCGCTCGGCACCGCGCTGATCGGGGCGATCCTAGCGGCCGGCCTCGCACAGGCGGTGCCGGCGCACCTGAACGACGTGCCAGCGGTCCCGGCTGCGCAGTCCCAGCAACTGGCTGAGAGCACCGTGGCTTCCGCCGGCGGCACGATCGCGCCGCTCCGGGCACACGGCAGCCACGGTGAGCTCGGCGCTTCCGGGCCCGCTGTCGCGGACGCGCTGGCAGCAGGAGTCGCCGATGCCACCAAGGCTGCCATGTTCTCGGCGGCCGGTTTCCTGGTGCTCGGCCTATTCTTCGCTTTCTGGCTGCGCCGCCGCAGTCGTGATGTCAGCGCACGTCCCTGAGCTCACCCACGCCCTGAGCTTGCCACAGTGAAGGGCACAACGAAAGGAACCTACCCAATGGATACCATCATGAGTATTCTGCATGTGACCTTGGCCGTCTTCATCGTCGGGCCGATGGCAATCCTGCCCATGACCGGAATGCGGGCCATCCGCGCCGGAAGTGGCGGCGCGGTCGCTGGCCTCGCCCGGTCCACGCTGGTGTTCAGCTTGCTGTCCCTGCTGGTGGTGATCTTCGGCTTCGGCTTGCTTGGCATGGCCGATCCGAAGTGGGGACTCTCGTTCACCACACCATGGATCCTGATCTCGACCATCCTCTACGTGATCGCCTTGGTGCTGAGTCTTGCAGTCGTCGTGCCAGCGCTGCGCGGGGCCGCCGCCGGCCTGAAGGTGGGCCGGGCCACCGGCTCGAACGCAGAACCGGCAGCATCGGCCGCGGCGCTGCCGTCAAGCACCTACCCACGGATCGCAATCGGCTCGGGAATCAGCGCGCTGCTGCTGGTCGCGGTAGTCGTGCTGATGGTCTGGAAGCCATAGCTTCGCAGCTGAAGCCGACGCCACTAGCGTAGACACCACACGGCGGCACGGAAACGAGGGCATCGGTGAACGTAGGCGAGATCGTTTTGGGCCTTCTGCTGGCTCTGCTCGTTACGGTCCTGTTCATCGCGCTGCTGATTTCGCTGATGCGGCGGCTCCTCGGCGTGCGCGTCGGGATGGTGCGCATCGTCGTGGCCGGGATCGTCGGGCTCGCCGTCCAGGTGACCTTCGAGGCGCGGTTCATCTGGGGTCAGCCGCACTCCGCGCTCGCACTGATCCCGATTCAATTGGGCATTATCGTGATGGTGACGATGGTGTTCCTGGTGATTGCGGAACTCGTCCTTCCGACCGGCAGCATCCCGCGGCCCGGAAAGTGGCTCCCGGCTCTGCGGGCGCGCTTGCGGCGGGGCAGGCGCTACTCACAGATCACTCGGATCGCGCTCAGGCACGGTCTGCTCCCGGTGAAGCGGCCGAATTCGTCCGCAACCGTGGAGGGAGCCTCGGCCCGGCAAAAGCAGGCCGTCTCGCTGCGGCTGGCGCTTGAGGAAGCCGGCGTCACGTTCGTCAAGCTCGGCCAGGCACTCTCCACCCGCGCGGATGTCTTGCCGATCGAGTACACCAAAGAGCTGGCCGGGCTGCAGCAGCGTGTGCCTCCTGCTCCCTGGCCCCAGGTGCGAGCGCTGCTGGAACAGGAGTTGGGCGGGTCCATCGAGGAGGCCTTCAGCCAGTTCGATCCGGAGCCACTGGCGGCGGCATCCATCGGCCAAGTGCATCGGGCGCGGCTGCACAGCGGTCAGGATGTCGCGGTCAAGGTCCAACGACCCGGGATTATCCCGGTGGTCGAGTTGGATCTCGACATCGCGCTTCGGATGGCCGCCACCCTGGACCGATCGACCGAGTGGGGTCGGTCGCTGGGCGTCAAGGATCTCGCCCAGGCGTTTGCCGACGGCATCCGGAGTGAACTCGATTATCGGATCGAGGCCAGGAACATGGCGGCGATGGCTGCGGTGCAATCCTCGCATCCGGAGTCGGAGCGGGTGCAGATTCCGCGGCACTATCCGCAGCTGTGCAGCCAGCGGGTGCTGGTGATGGACTTCATTCCCGGCGACACCCTCAGCGGGAGGGATGCCGTCGGGCGGCGCCCGGCCGCCGAACGCGAGGTGCAGGCGCGGCGGCTGTTCCTCTCTCTTTTGCGCCAGATCATGGTGGATGGCGTCTTCCATGCCGACCTGCACCCTGGAAACGTGATGCTCTTGGAGCAGGGCCAGCTGGCCCTGATCGATTTCGGCTCGGTCGGCCGGCTGGATTCCGAGATGCGCGCCCAGATCGGTGAGGTCCTGCTGGCGTTCTACCGCGGCGATACCAAGGCGATGACCGACAGTCTGCTGGGAATCGTGGACCTGCCCGAGTACGTCGACGAGCGAGCGTTGCGCCGGGAGATCGGCAAATTCATGACGTATAACCTGGGCCCTGGAGCAAACGTCGACGTGTCGATGTTCACCGACCTGGTGCAGTTGCTCGCCACATATCAGCTGACCATTCCCGCCGAATTCGGTACGGCATTCCGGGCGGTCGGCATTCTGGAGGGAACTCTGCGCCAGCTCGAATCCGGGTTCGATGTGCTCACCGAGGCCCGCACCTTCGCAAAAGCCCAGGTGAGTGCCGCGTTCAAGCCGGCAACGTTGAAGCAAACCATGACCGACGAGGTGACCGAACTCGTTCCGCTGTTGCGTCGGTTGCCCGGTCGGATGGATCGGATCACCCGCGCGGTGGAGTCTGGCCGGTTGAACGTGAACGTGCGCCTGTTGGCCGACCGGCGAGATCGGAGGATGATTACCAGCCTGGTGCACGAGCTGGTGCTCACCATCCTTGCCAGCGTGACCGGGATCATGGCCACGATGCTGCTGGTCAGCAATGGCGGACCTCAGGTAACACCGACGCTCAGCCTCTATCAGATCTTCGGCTACACACTGATTGTGGTCGCGGTTGTCCTGGTACTTCGGGTACTTTTCGATGTGTTCCGCCGGCGCTGGAGCGAGTGATCAGGCACCGCTGGCAATGAGCTCGGCCGGGGTTGCCGGCGGTAACGGCGCAACGGTAGAGTTGCCTGTTTCAGGCGCAACCGGAATACGCTAGGAACTTCTCGGGTTAGGTTCGCTGTCGCGTGATCCCCGGGTTGCCCTCCTCTTTTCCTGCGAGCACTTCGTCGTGCCGCACTCCGACTTCCCTTGAACGGATCCCCAGTGCACGAACCAACCCCAACCGGGCCGCTTGAGCTGGGTGAGCCGGTGACCTCGGTCGACCACCGTGCCCGGGATCGACGAGTGATTTGGCTGTTGCTCGTCTCGACTTTCGTGGTCATTTTGAACGAAACTCTGATGAATGTGGCGTTGCGGCCGTTGATGGTGGACCTGCACATCGACGCCCGCGCCGCGCAATGGCTGACCACCGTCTTCATGCTGACGATGGCGGTTGTCATTCCGATCACCGGATTCTTGTTGCAGCGGTTCAACACCCGGCCGGTGTTCATCGCTTCGATGACCCTGTTCTCCACCGGTACCCTTCTCGCCGCGCTCGCACCTGGCTTCGAAGTGCTGCTCATCGCCCGGGTGGTGCAGGCGTGCGGCACCGCGATCATGATGCCGTTGCTGATGACCACCCTGATGACGCTGGTGCCGGCCGCGGAGCGTGGCAAGACGATGGGCAACGTCTCGATCGTCATTTCGGTTGCTCCGGCGATCGGGCCGACGATCTCCGGGGTGATCTTGAACACGTTGACCTGGCGATGGATGTTCTGGATCGTGCTCCCGATTGCATTGATCATGCTCGTGATCGGCATCCGAAAGGTCGAGAACGTCACCGAGCCCCGCAAGGTACCGGTGGATCTGCTTTCGGTCGTTCTCTCCGCGTTCGGCTTCGGCGGCCTCATTTACGGACTCAGCCAGGTGGGCCTGGGTAGCACCCCCGGTGCGTCCGCGCAGGACGCCGCTTTGGCGTCCATGCCGATGTGGGTCTCGCTGGCCGTCGGTGTGATCGGCCTGGCCGCGTTCATTCTGCGGCAGTTGAGTTTGCAGAAGCGCGACCGTGCATTGCTGGATCTGCGCACATTCCGCTCTCGGATCTTCACCTTCGCTATCGGCATGATGGCCATCAGCATGATCGGGCTGTTCGGGACGATCATCGTGCTGCCGATTTACATGCAGCAGGTATTGAAATTCGAGCCGGTGCAGGTCGGCCTGCTGCTCCTGCCCGGCGGGCTGATCATGGGGCTACTGGCGCCGATTGTGGGCCGCCTGTATGACAAGTACGGGCCGACCGTGCTGCTGGTGCCAGGTTCGATCATCGTCAGCGGGGTGCTCTGGACGCTGAGCACGGTGACCGAGCACACTTCGGCATTCTTCATCCTCGGCGCCCACATCATGCTGAGCATCGGTCTTGCACTGTTGTTCACGCCGCTGTTCACCGCGAGTCTCGGCGCGGTGAAGCCGAGCCTGTACTCTCATGGAGCGGCCATTGTCGGCACGGTTCAGCAGGTCGCCGGCGCGGCCGGAACCGCGCTGTTCGTGACCATCATGGCCGTGCAGACCACGACACTTTCGGCGCAGGGCGCTGCCGGCGGGGTAGCGGCGGCCGGTGGCGTGCGCGCTGCATTCGTAGTCGGTGCGATCATCTCGATGTTGGCCATCGTTGCGGCATTCTTCGTCCGCAAGCCGGAGGATGTGCTGCAAGAGGCTTAGCGGGAGGAGCCGTCAGCCAGAGTGCGTGCCCAGGATTCGGGCGAGCAGGGATTTCCTGCTGTGTACTCCCGCTTTTGCGAAAATCGACTTCAGGTGATCCTGCACCGTCAATTCCGAGAGAAACATCCGCTTGGCCATGCTTTTGGTATCGCTGCCATCGGCCAGGTATCCAAGCAATAGCGCCTCGCGTGGGGTCATGTAATGGCTGAGAGCGAAGAGTTCGAGCCGCTCTGCCGGCGAGGTCGGTTCAAGAGAGACAGCGAGTTGCTCCCCCATTCTCGCGGCCCGCACGCTGAGCCAGGTTCCCTCAGAGAGATGTACTCGGGCGCGCGCTTCGTGCGCGTCGACCTGCTGCTCGACCGCGAGCAATTGAGCGGCGACGTTGTACACACTCGCCGGCACCGCCGAGGTGCCGGGCCCGCTCGGAAGTAACGTCCGCAGCCACTCATCGGTCGCCGGGGTCTGGTTCTGCACCTCGAGGCTGTCGTTCAGAATCAGCACGACGGGCCCACTGGACCGCGGCAGCGCGGGCGGACTTCCGGCGAACGTCGCGGCTTGTCTTACTCGAAGCGCCCGGGAGAGCATCGGCATGAGCTCCGTAAGCGCGGTGATCTCGTCGTCGCGGAAGGGCTCGGATGCGCCGCTGCGCCAGAGGTCGAGAAAGCCCCAACACCCCGCCCGGTCGACCATGACGCTTGACGCCACGTCGATCACACCATACTCGGCGAGTACCTTCGCCCAAACCAGGCTGCTTTCGAGTTGACCGCCGGTTGCGTGCACAAGCGATGCGGCGCAGATGCCGTCGGCCGCCAGTGCGGTCCACCGGTTCACCGGGGTTAAATATTTGTATCTGATCAGCGACGGCAAGTGTTCGAAAGCCGGCACGTGAGCGTGTGGTGCGACGCCAACCCAGGTCATCGGGTCGGTGAGCAACCAGACATAGGCATCGAAACCGATGCGTCCCCGAAGGTCTCGTAGCACCTCGGAGCGGAACGTTTGAGTGTCGGTCGGCGCCGTGCACCGTCGCTGGATTCGGTTGCTCAGTTGATCCCGCTGCCGTGCTGTGATCATGGGTTGACCTTACGCCGGAGCGCGACAGCTGAACTGGCCGTGTGTGCCGTCCTGGACCAGGAGGATCACAATACCCAGAATTCTGGGATGGCCAGCCTCATTCCGATTCTTTAGATTCCAATAGAGCGCCCGACTACGGCCGCTCCGAATAGACCAAAGGTGAGGAACATCATGGTTACGTTACGAATTGAGCACCCGATCTCGGATTTCTCGGTGTGGAAGGCAGCCTTCGATCGAGATCCCGCCAACCGAAAGGCGTCTGGTGTGCGGCAGTACGCTATTTCGCAACCGTTCGATGATGCGCACTATGTGCTGATCGATCTCGACTTCGAGACAGTTGCCCAGGCCGAAGGATTGCGGTCGGCCATGCAGCGCGTCTGGGCCTCTGGGGCAGCCGCTCCGGCACTTGCGGGAGTGCCGCGAACCCAGATCCTTGAGTCGAAGGAGGTCACCCAGCTGTGAGGGGCAGTACTGGATATGGCGCGACGCGGTGACAAAATCGGACTGTGCAATCCACCGGTTGTGAGGTAAACTTGAGTCAACCACACTCAAGTTTTAACTCAAAGGAACCAGCCATGCAACAAGGGCAGCAGCCCCCTCAGGAGGAAGCGAAGAGCGCCCTCGAACAGTACGGCATCAACCTCACTCAGGTTGCTGCCAGCGGCAAGCTCGACCCGGTGATCGGTCGGGATGCTGAGATCCGTCGGGTTAGCCAGGTGCTGACCCGACGCACCAAGAACAACCCGGTGTTGATCGGCGAACCCGGCGTCGGCAAAACTGCCGTCGTGGAAGGCCTCGCCCAGCGGATCGTCGCCGGCGACGTCGCCGAGTCGCTCAAGGGCAAGCAGTTGGTCGCCCTTGACCTCTCCGCCCTGGTTGCCGGGGCGAAGTACCGCGGCGAATTTGAAGAGCGGCTGAAGGCCGTGCTCAAAGAGATCAACGACGCCGACGGGCAGATCATCACCTTTGTCGACGAACTGCATACCTTGATGGGTGCCGGCGGCGGCGAGGGATCGGTGGCGGCGTCCAATATGCTCAAGCCGATGCTGGCCCGTGGCGAACTGCGCCTGATCGGCGCCACCACGCTGAACGAGTACCGCGAGTTCATCGAGAAGGATGCGGCGCTCGAACGCCGCTTCCAGCCGGTCTTCGTCGGCGAGCCGACCGTTGAAGACACCGTCGCCATCCTGCGCGGGCTGAAGGAGCGGTACGAGGCGCACCACAAGGTCGCGATCGCGGATGCCGCGTTGGTCGCGGCGGCGGCCCTCTCGAACCGCTACATCACCGCGCGGCAACTTCCGGACAAGGCCATCGACCTGATCGACGAGGCAGCAAGTCGGCTGCGGATGGAGATCGACTCCGCGCCGGCGGAGATCGACGAGCTGCGCCGGTCGGTTGATCGGTTGAAGCTCGAAGAGCTCGCCCTGAAGAAGGAAAAGGACGACGCCTCACGTGAGCGCTTGGTCAAACTCCGGGACGACCTTGCGGAGCGGGAGAAGAATCTCTCCGAACTGCAGGCCAGATGGGACACTGAGCGGGCCGCCTTGAACCGGGTCGGTGAGCTGAAGGAGAAGCTCGACAGGGCGCGGATGGGCGCCGACCGCGCCCAGCGCGAGGGCAACCTCGAGACCGCATCCCGGCTGCTCTATGGCGAGATTCCGGTGATCGAGCGTGAGCTGGCAGCCGCCGAGCAGGCCGAGAACGCGGAGCCGATGATGGTCAGCGACCAGGTCACCGCCGACGACATCGCCGCGGTGATCGCGGCCTGGACCGGCATTCCAGTGGGTCGCCTGCTGCAGGGAGAGACCGAGAAGCTGCTGAATCTGGAAACCGAGTTGGCCAAACGCCTGATCGGCCAGAAACGGGCCGTACGTTCGGTCTCGGAGGCGGTGCGACGCACCCGAGCCGGCATCGCAGACCCGAACCGGCCAACCGGCTCGTTCCTCTTCCTCGGGCCCACTGGCGTTGGCAAGACCGAGCTCGCCAAGGCTCTCGCCGACTTCCTCTTCGACGACGAGAAGGCCATGATCCGCATCGACATGTCCGAGTACGGCGAGAAGTTCTCCGTCTCTCGGCTGGTGGGCGCCCCTCCCGGCTACATCGGATACGAGCAGGGCGGCCAGCTGACTGAGGCGGTTCGGCGCCGACCGTACTCGGTGATCTTGTTCGACGAGGTGGAGAAGGCGCATCCTGAGGTCTTCGACGTACTGCTCCAGGTACTCGACGAGGGTCGGCTGACCGATGGTCAGGGCCGCACGGTCGATTTCCGCAACACGATCTTGGTTCTCACCTCGAACCTCGGCTCCCAGTTCCTGGTCGATCCGACGCTCAGTTGGGAACAAAAGGAGGAGGCGGTGCAGCAAATGGTCCGTCAGGCCTTCAAGCCCGAGTTCGTCAACCGGCTGGACGACATCGTGGTGTTCTCCACGCTCACCCAGGAGGAGTTGGGCGAGATCGTGTCGCTGTACGTGGACCGGATGCAGCTCCGGTTGGTCGATCGTCGGCTGGATTTGGCGGTGACCCCGGATGCCAGAGCCTGGCTCGCCGAGCGGGGTTACGATCCGATTTACGGTGCCCGCCCGCTGCGTCGCCTGATGCAGAACGAGATCGACAACCGGCTCGCCTCGGCGCTGTTGGCCGGAACGGTGCGCGATGGGGACATGGTGCGGGTGGATCTTTCGCCCGATGGCGAAAGCCTCACCGTGGCATCAGTACCGGTACCCGTGCCATAGCGCCGGCGGTTCGCAGGTTGCGGTTCGCGGTTCGCGATCCACCCGCCCCTGGTAAGCCCTGCGCATCTTGCATAAGCTATTGCTTATGACGCAAGATATGGATTTGGATTTCCTCATCCGACATCGCATCAAGGGTCTTCGCCAGGCGCGCGGGTGGTCGCTGGATGCGCTGGCAGCCAAGTGCTACCTGAGCCCATCGACCCTGAGCCGGATCGAGACCGGGCACCGACGGATTGCGCTGGACCAATTGGTCCCGATCGCCCGGGCGCTGGGCACCACGTTGGATCAGCTTGTCGAGACCGTCGACGACGATGATGTCATCATCCATCCACAGCGGGATGAGATCCGCGGGATGACGGTCTGGACCCTGGCTCGAGAGCGTGCTCCGCACGGCGTCACGGTCGCCAGAATGCGCATCACGACGACGACAGACGAACTTCGCCGCGAGAACCTCGGCGTGCACCCGGGGCGGGATTGGTTCACGGTGCTCTCCGGAACGGCGCACCTTCAACTCGGCGAGCGTGGGATCCTGGTCCAGGCCGGTCAAGCGGCCGAATTCTCAACAATGGTTCCACACGGAATCTCAGCCCATGGCGGGCCGGTAGAAGTCCTGGTGATTCTCAGCGGCGATGCGGAGCGCGCCCACCTGCATCCGGAACACGAAGCGTAGAGTCACCACAGACTGCAGGAACCGGCTCAGCTCTTTCGCAGCGTCAGGATCTGTTCTGCGCGGCCGAACGGGCCGGACTCGTCATGCAGCACGGTGGAGGTCAGTCCGATTCCGTCGGCACCGAAGCTGACCGAGTTCTGCAGCCCGAGCCACTGCCCGGCTGGTTCTCGGTACAGGTGAATCTGCAGATCCACATTCGGGAATAGATAGCTGTCCGCGCCCGGCGGCACCCGGACAGCGACCCCGTTGGTGGTGTCGATCAGGCCGATCAACCGGGCGAAGTCAGAAAATGGCACCCCGGCGATCAGGGGATGTCGGGTGCGCAGCCAGACGCGGCCTTGTCCGGCCCGGTGCCCGGGTAGCTTATGCAGATCGATGGACCGGATGTAGCCGCCTGGCCATTCGGTCAACGTCACCGCGTCGGCTGCCTCCGCATGGCCCGGCATCGGCTCGTCCTCGATGGCGGCAACCGCGCTGGTATCCGAGCGCTGCAGCCTCCAGGCCGTTGCACGCACGGCCGTTCGGCCGCCGGCCACCAGCTCGGCTTGCACGAGCTCGATGGTTCGACCCGGTCGCAGCATCGAGGTGACCACCTCGAACTCGCCGTCCGGGATCAACCCAAGAATGTCGAAGCCGAGTCGCGCCAACCGTAGCTCCGGGCGCGGTTGGAAGTGCTCGAGGCAGTGCGCCAGGATGCCGGAGACCGGCGCCATGTGCTGCTCGTGCGGGTTCCATGCGCCTTGCGCGTGCACGGTCGATTCGAAACGTCCGTCGCCGCGCGCGAAATAGTACGGTTCCAGATCGCTCACCGGCAAAGTTTACTCAGCTCCTTGATGATGTGGTCGGCGATCACCGCAGGGGGCCGGCCAACCTCCGCGCGGATAGCCGGTTCGTCGGCTGTGGGCTCCTGGAGGTCGGCGAGTTGGCTGTCCAGCAGGATCGAGGGCATGTAATGGCCAGACCTGGCGGCCAGTCGCGCGGCGATCGTTTCCCGTGTTCCGGAGAGGTAGACGAAGACCACGCCGGAGCCTCGCCGGTTGATCACGTCTCGATAGGCGCGCTTGAGGGCCGAGCAGGTGATCACGCCGTTCTCGCCGGCATCCAGCCGCTCGTCGACCCAGTCTGCGATCTTGCGCAGCCAGGGCGCCCGGTCCTGGTCGTTGAGCGGATGCCCGGACGCCATTTTATCGACGTTGGCCTGCGGGTGCAGGTCGTCGCCCTCCTCCAAAACCCAGCCCAGGCGCCGGGAGAGCAGTGCGGCGACGGTTGACTTGCCACCGCCTGAGACACCCATCACCACGAGAACGAGTGGTTGATCGGGGTCGACAGTGGTCTGGGCATCCATTCTCTTAGCTTGCCATGCGTGCGCCAGTTGTCGTTCCGGCGCCTGGCGCCCAGGGGTTGGTTCCCGCGGATCGTAAGACGGCCGGATGAAAGTAGGCTCGAATCATGCGAGCAACGGTGATTTACGGTGAGCGGGACATTCGACTGGAAAACGTGCCGGACCCGGTGCTGACGACCGGGACGGATGCGATCGTCCGGGTCGTGGCGGCATGCGTCTGCGGGTCTGACCTGTGGCCGTATCGCGGCGTTATTCCGACGAAGCAACCGAGCAGGATCGGACACGAATTCGTCGGCATCGTCGAGAGCATCGGCCCGGAGGTGCGCATCATCAAGCCGGGCCAGTTCGTGATCGCGCCGTTCTATGTGTGCGACAACACCTGCATCAACTGCCGCAACGGGGTCAGCACCTCCTGCCAGCACGGCGGGTGGTGGGGCTCGGCGGACGAGTCAGGGGCCTTCGCCGACGGTGGCCAAGGTGAATTTGTGCGCGTGCCGCTGGCCGACGGCACACTCTTCGCCACCGAATCAGTGCCGGTTGATGCCCTGATCCCCAGCCTGCTCAGCCTCTCCGATGTGATGGGCACCGGTCACCATGCCGCCGTTTCCGCTGGGGTGACCGACGGGAGTACGGTCGTGGTGGTCGGCGACGGCGCGGTCGGACTGTGCGCGGTGCTCGCCTCGCGCCGGCTGGGGGCATCCCGGATCATCGCGATGTCCCGCCACGAAGCCAGACAAAAGCTTGCCAGGGAGTTCGGCGCCACCGACATCGTGGTCGAGCGCGGTGATGAGGGCGTTGCCAGAGTACAGGGGCTGCTGGAGGGCATTGGAGCCGACTGCGTGCTGGAGTGCGTCGGGACGAAGGAGTCGATGAATCAGGCGTTCCGCTCGGCGCGGCCCGGCGGGATGGTGGGCTACGTCGGTTCGCCAAGTGGCGGCTCCGAGCTGCCGGTGCGGCCGTTGTTCGGGCGGAACGTAGGGGTCAACGGCGGTGTCGCCCCGGTGCGCGGTTACATGCCGCAGCTGCTGCCTGATGTGCTCTCCGGCGCCATCGATCCCGGCCGGGTCTTCGATCTTGAGCTTCCGCTGGCTGAGGTCGCGGATGCCTACACCGCGATGGACCAGCGCCGCGCCATCAAGGTGCTGTTGCGCCCGTAGTACCGGACCGGTGGCTCAGCGACCGAGTTCGTGGGTGATGGCGGCGACGAAGGCGTCGATGTCGGCTTCGGTGGTATCCCAGGAGCACATCCAGCGCACTTCACCGCGCGCGGCATCCCAATCGTAGAACCGGAATGACTCCCGCAGTCGATCGGCGACGCCAGCCGGAAGGATGGCGAACACGGCGTTCGACTGGGTCGGCTGGCTGAAACTCAGCCCGTGCAGGCGCCCCGCGGCGATTCCCTCGTCCAGTGCCGCCCGCAGCCGGTCGGCCATGGCGTTGGCATGCCGTGCCGAACGAAGCCAGACGCCATCGCTCAGCAGGGCGATCAGCTGGGCCGAGATAAAGCGCATCTTGGAGGCGAGTTGCATGTTCAGCTTGCGCAGGTACTTCAACCCGGCCGAACTCGCCGGGTTCAGCACCAGGATGGCTTCGCCGAACAGCAGACCGTTCTTGGTCCCGCCGAAGCTGAGCACGTCGACTCCGGCATCCCGGGTGAAGGCACGCAGCGGTGCGTTCAGGCTGACCGCAGCGTTGGCGATTCTTGCGCCGTCCATGTGCAGAGTCATACCGCGCTCGTGCGCATGATCGGCTATCGCCCTGATCTCGTCGATGGAGTATGCGGTGCCGAGCTCGGTGGTCTGGGTGATCGAGACCACCAGCGGCTGCGCCCGGTGCTCGTCACCCCAGCCCCACGCTTCCGTATCGATGAGATCCGGGGTGAGCTTGCCGTCTGGAGTGTGCACCGGCAAGAGCTTGAGACCGGCGACCCGCTCGGGGGCACCATTCTCGTCGGTATTGATGTGGGCGGTGTCCGCGCAGATCACCGCTCCCCATCGCGGCAGCATCGACTGCAGCCCGGTCACGTTCGCCCCGGTGCCGTTGAATACCGGGAAGGCCTCGACGCCCGCACCAAAATGCCCCACCATCACCTCCTGCAGACGCGCGGTGTAGACATCCTCGCCATAGGCGATCTGGTGTCCTCCGTTGGCGGCTGCGATCGCCGCCATGATCTCGGGATGCGCTCCCGCGTAGTTGTCGGAGGCGAATCCCCGGTAGTCGGTGTCGTGCAATGTTGAGTTCTCAGCCACTGATCCAGCTTAGTTCGGCCCGGCATCCCCCCGAACCTGCAGTTGTGGTCCAAAAACTCCGCAATTTCGAGCCACTACTACAGGTTCGTCGTGGTCTTCCCTCGGCTCGGCTTGGGCTTGGCGGGCTCGGCCGGTTCATTCGGACCGTTCCACACGGTGGTGATGCCCCAGGCCACCGCTGCAACCGGTACGGCGATAACCGCTCCGACAATGCCGCCGAGGATTGTGCCGACGGTCAGAGCGAGCAGCACCACCAAGGCGTGCAGCTTCAGCGATCGCGCCATGACCACCGGCTGCAGAAAGTTTCCCTCGAGCTGGTTGACGGCGATCACGACGGCTACCACGATCAGGGCCTCAACGGGTCCATTGGCCACCAGCGCGACCAATGCCGCCAGAATGCCGGCCAGTGTGGCGCCGACCAGCGGGATGAACGAGGTCAGAAAGACGATCACGGCCAGCGGCAGGGCTAGCGGCACGCCGATGATGACCAGCGCGACACCGATCCCCACCGCGTCAACCGCCGCGATGGCCGCCGTCCCGCGAACGTAACCGCCGAGCACATCAACCGTCTTGTCACCGATCCGGTGGCCCCTGCGATAGCTCTCCCCGGTGAACGGCCGGAGCAGGAACTCCCAGATCTGCGGGCCGTCTTTCATGAAGAAAAACAGTACGACCACCATGAGGATCAGCCCGGTGAAGAAGCTCGCGGTCGCCGACACCCCGGCCAGAGCCCCGCTACCGAACTGGCTGCTGGTGAGGAAGTCGGCACCGGCCTGTTTGACCTCGTCGATCTGCTCCGCACTGATCGAGAACGGCAGATCCTGTACGAAGCCCTGCAATTGGTCGATGCCGTCAACGGCGGAGGAGACCAGTTCCTCCCACTGCTCGCGGATCGTCCACACGATCAGCCAGGTCAGCCCGCCCAGGACGGCCAACACCGTGAACAGGGCGATGAATGTGCCGAGCACTGCCGGGATGCCGCGGCGGCGCATCCAGCTGATCAGCGGATGGATGGCGCAGGCCAGGATCAGCGCGATGAGCACCGGGATGACGGCCAGGCTGACCTGGGTCATCGCGAAAACGACGAGCGCCGCGACGGCGGTGACGGCGAGCACCTGAACGCACCGGGTCGCCAAGCGGCCCAGCTGATCGCCCCACAATTGTGGGGTCTGGGATTCCGGTCGGCCGATCTGCGGCCCGCTGTGTTCGGAATGCTTGCGATCGAATATGCCCATGGGATCCCCGAGTCCGATTCGTCCTTGTCACGCTCGACTCCAGCCAAGCACGTTCTGGTTCCGTATTTCCGCGAACCTGCAGTCGTGGTTCGAAAATGCGCGAATTTCGGACCACAACTGCGGGTTCGGCGAGCAAGTCGGAAAGCAATTCGTAAAGTTCTTGCGCCACAGTCGACAGGGCGACGTACGATGTGGTATGGCACAGATCAGGAGCCATACCGGCTCACGACGCATTGCTGCGAACGCCACACTGTGGCTGGACACCGCTTTGCTGCCGATCTTCGGGCCACCGCCGCTCGGTCCATTCGATGCTGAGGAACCGCGTACTCCAGAGCACAACCTCTGTCCCCTTTGCGGAAACGCAATGCCGATGCATGAGGTTGAGCACGAGGGCGTGCACACCTTCCTGCATTGTCCGGGCAGAGCCGACGGCGACCAGCTCGAAACCGGCCGCGCGGCGTAGACGCCGCGAACCTGCCGCATCCGTTTTTTGGCGGATGCGCTAGCCGGGTTGCGCTGAATCCTGCTTAGTCAGGGGGATCCGAGCGCCGTTGATGGCCGCGGCATCGCCAGACCAGAGGCCGACGAGGCGTTCGGCAAGCTTGGTCTCGAGTCCGTCGAGTGAGGTGACCACGAAGATCACCGCGGCGGCCGACGCGCTGTCTTTGCCGAGCCCGTTGGCCAGGGCGCGGGTCCAGGCCTCGGACGCCGCCTTCATCGCGGCGTAGTTCGCGCCGCCCGCCTTCGGCGCGTCCACACTGGTAGAGGACACCATCGCGAATCGTCCGGCGGGGGAGGCGACCAGGTCATCGTAGAACACCCGAGAGGTGTTCCGAAGGCTGGTCAGCGCTCGCTCCAGGTACGCCCAGTCGACGTCGCTCTGCCCAGTCAGTCCGCCGCCGCCGCGCCAACCGCCGACGAGTTGGATCACGCCGTCCACCGGTCCGATCGTGTGGTGGATCCGCATCGCTAGTTCAAGTACCGCCGAACCGCTGGTCAGGTCGCACACCTCGGTGTCGATCCCCGAAACGGAAAGCGCGAGGTTGTCCAGCCGCTCCTGATTCGTACCTACTGCGATCACCCGGGCACCCGCCGCGTGCAGTGCGGACGCCGCCGCCCGCCCGCTTGTGCTGGTCGCCCCGGCGATCAGCACCACCTTGTCCGTCAGCGTCACATCGTCGTCGCCCATGCCGCCCAGCTTAGCTGCCGGCTCTGTCGCTGAGCCCACAGAGCAGCTCAGCGATAGCCGAGCAGCTCAGCGACAGAGCGGCCGGGTGCTAGTCGGTCCCGGTGATTCCGGCGGTTGAGGAAATCACCTCGCGCATCTTCTTGTTCAGCGCCTCGTAGAACATGGACAGTGGGAACTCGTCATCCAGCACCTGGTCGGTGTAGCCCCTCGGCGCACCGTTGAGCACCTCGTCGGGCAGTCCGCGGGCCCAGGCGGATGCCGGATTCGGGGTCAACACCGAGGAGACCAGTTCGTACGCCGCCAGCCAATGCGCCGTCTTCGGCCGGTCGATCGAGTTCCAGTACAGATCGTTGATCGCATCGCTGAGTGCGATCACGACATCAGGCACCTCCGGCCAGTCGATGGTCAGCTTGGTGTCCGTCCAGTGCAGCACGTGATGCTGGTGCAACCAGGCGAACAGCAGCTGACCGCCGAGTCCGTCGTAATTGCGTACCCGGCTACCGGTGATTGCGAATCGGAAGATCCGGTCGAAGATCACCGCATATTGCACCAGCCTGGCGTGATCGCGGATCGCGCAGTCGGCATCCGACAACCCCGCTGAACCCTCAGCCTGCGGCGTCGAGAGCGAGCGCTCCAGGCGCACCGCCTCGCGGAATGCGGTCATGTCGCAGCGCATCTCCTCCAGCGAATAGAGGAAGAACGGCATCCGCTGCTTGATCATGAACGGGTCGAACGGCAGATCTCCGCGCATGTGGGTGCGGTCGTGGATGAGATCCCACATCACAAAGGTCTCTTCGGCCAGACTCTGCGAGTCCAGCAGTGCCGCCGCCTCAGCCGGCAGCTCCAGCTTGGTGATCTCGGATGCCGCCCGGACCACTCGGCGGAACCTCGCGGCCTCCCGATCGGCGAAAATCGCACCCCAACTGAAGGTCGGGATCTCCCGCATCGCAACGGTCTCTGGAAAAAGCACGGCCGAATTAGTGTCGTACCCCGGGGTGAAGTCGATGAACCGAATCGGCACAAACAGCTTGTTCGAGTAGTCGCCCGCCTCGAGCGCGGTGATGAACTCGGGCCAGATCACCTCGATCAGAACCGCCTCGACCAGGCGATTCGTGCTGCCGTTCTGGGTGTACATGGGGAATACCACCAGGTGCTGGAGTCCGTCGATTCTGTGCTGCTGTGGCTGGAAGGCCATCAGCGAGTCCAGGAAGTCCGGCACACCGAAGTCGGCATCGGACCAGCGGATGAAATCCTGACGCAGTGCCCGCAGGTACGACTGGTCGTGTGGGAACAGCGGAGCTAGTTCGCCGATCGAGTCGACGATTGCTTCGACGTGCGTGCGTGCGGCAGCGCGGTCTGCCGCCTCTGGCACGGAGCCGTCCTTGATCTGTAGCGGCTGCATGGCGATCGCGGCTGCCTTCAGGCGGAGCCAGGCCGGATGGGTCGCGATGCCCTCGATGCGGAGCCCGGCGCGGTCTTCGACGACCTCGGGCTCTCCGACAATGGCGTCTGCGCTGAACTGCATCATGGCTGATGGAGCGCTGAGTTGTGACATGGTGAACCTCCCGTCGCGTGAACGGCCGCGGATGCGGCAATCGGTGTACGCATTTGCTGCGCTACTCCCAGCGTATCCGGGGCGCCTGGCCGTTTTCTTGTTCGCACCGGCGATCGGTTGCGCCCGGATGCGGCGGGGCCCGCGATCCATTGCGTTGCGTTGCGTTGCATTGTGTTGCGATGCATCCTCGCCGAGATTGCGGTCTCGCCGGCTGAGTCGACCTCGGCCGCTGGTTTGGTTAGCCGATCACGGAGACGCTACCCCAGCCGGTGGCCAACTGGGTGCGGGAGTTGATTCCTCCGGATCCGTTGCCGGGGTAGAGCCAGACGGTGCCGCTGCTGTCGCGGGCGACGATATCCGTGTTACCGTCTCCGCTGAGGTCGCCGGGCGAGGCGATCTTCGAGAGTCCGCCCCATCCGCTGGCGACCAGAGTGCGGTTGTGCCAGCCGCCGGCACCGTCACCGGGGTAGAGCCAGAGGTTTCCGCTGCTGTCGCGGGCCAGCACGTCAGGATTGCCATCGCCGTCGAAGTCTCGCCCGCTGCTGATGAGGTTCATGATGTTCCATCCCGTTCCCACCCGGCTACGGGCCATCCAGCCGCCGTTGCCGTCACCGGGGTAGAGCCACAGGTTGCCGCTACTGTCGCGGGCCAGCACGTCAGGATTGCCATCGCCATCGAAGTCTCCAGGCGATATCAGCGCGGTCATCACGTTCCATCCCCAGCCGACTTGGATCCGCTTGCCGAAAGCGCCGTTGCCGTTGCCGGGAAATAGCCACAGGGCGCCGCCGCGGGTGGCCCGGGCCAGAACGTCCGGGTTGCCGTCGCCGTCGAAATCTCCGGGGGTCAGGGTGGCATTCATGCCGTTCCACCCCGTGGCGATCTGGGTCCCCGAGCCGATCTTTCCGGCCCCATTGCCCGGGTAGACCTTGAGGATCTTGCCCGTCGCCGCCAGCACGTCGGCAAGTCCGTCACCGGTGTAGTCGTGCCATGACGGCGGGCCGATCGGGGCCAGAGTGTAAACCTCGGAATGGACAGCGGAGGTGTTGCCGGCCAGATCCTTAGCGAAGTACTTCAGGGTGAAGCCGCCACTCAGGGTCAGCGGTGCCGTGTACTGCGAGCTGGTCTGATCGGGGGTGGTTCCATCGGTCGTGTAGTAGATGGTGGCGGCCTCGTCGGCGGTCAGCGCGATCTTCTGGCCTGCTGCGAACTGCCCGCCGGGTGGGCTCGCCGCCACGGCCGGAGGCGTCGTATCAGCTGCGATTGTGTAGGCCGCCTGTTGTGCTGCCGATGCGTTTCCGGCGGTGTCCACGCCGATGAATCGCAGGGTGAGTCCGGCCGTCAGGGTGACCGGTCCGGTGTATGCGGTGCTTGATGGGGTCGGCTCGGATCCGTCGGTTGTGTAGTAGATG
>JBDTDV010000032.1:0-52893 GCA_039922875.1 Microbacteriaceae bacterium | reverse complement strand
GGGAGATCGGAGGGGGGGGGGACAGAGAAATCTGGGGAGGGAGAGCGTGCCGGACGATATGTTAGAGAGTGACACATGGACGTCTGAGGGGAATTCGCGTGGGGAAACGAACGGTGCCATCGGACTGGCCGCTGCCGGAAGCGGGTTTCACGCTCTCGCGAAGAGCCAAGCGGACTGCGACGGTGCTCGCGGCGGTGGTCTCGATAGGGCTCGTCGTCTCGATCGTGGCGACCGTGACACCGTGGCCATCCGCGATGCTGATCCGCAGCGTCTTCGAGGCCGGCGGGCGAAGCACGGCGCAGGAGATGGCACCCTATGTGCCCGCCACGAAACTGACCGAGAAACGCGACGTGGTCTATGGGGATGCCGGAGGCAATACGTCCTTCGACGTCTTCACCCCGGCATCCGCAGGTGAACCGCTGCCGACGGTCGTCTGGGTGCACGGCGGCGCCTGGATTGCGGGGTCAAAAGAGAACGTTGACCCGTATCTGAAGATTCTGGCCTCGCACGGCTACACCACCGTCGGGCTCAACTACACGATCGCACCCGAGGCCGTCTACCCGACTGCGATCACCCAGTTGAACACCGCGCTGGGCTACTTGAACGAGCACGCGGCGGAACTGAACATCGATCCGACCCAGATCGTGCTCGCCGGCGACTCCGCGGGCGCCCAGCTGGCCAGCCAGCTCGCTACGCTGACGGTCAACCCGGAGTATGCCCACCTCCTGGGTATCGCTCCTAAGCTGAATGCCGATCAACTGGCCGGCACCATCCTGAACTGCGGCGTCTACGACCTGCGTACGATGGCCGACCTTGACGGACTGTTCGCCTGGGGACTTAAGATCGCGCTGTGGGCCTACACCGGCACCAAGGGCTGGTCAGCCACCTATCAGGGATCCACGATGTCCACCATAAACTTCGTCACGGCCGACCTTCCGCCCACCTTCATCTCCGGGGGCAACGGGGATGATTTGACCTGGTTGCAATCGGTGCCGATGTCACGCGCGCTCAAGAACGCCGGGGTCGAGGTCACCGAGCTGTTCTGGCCGGCCGAACATGTGCCGGCGCTTCCGCACGAGTACCAATTCCATCTGCGGTTAGCGGATGCCCGCACCGCGCTGGACCAGACGGTCGAGTTTCTGAAGACCCACACACACTAGGGGCGCCGCGCGCCAGCCTCCGCTATTTGTTTCCGGTCCGTAGCCGTAGCCGCAGCCGTTGCAGTGCCGCATACGCGCGGTTACCGAAGCTCTGCCGCAGTTCCGCCACCTCAGCCTCGAGTAGTCGAACGCGATCGTCCAATGAGTCGCGGTGATCGGTGAGCAACCGAATGAGATTATTCCGCCCGCGAAGTGTCGCTGTCGCCGTGCCGGTAAGGTCCTGGAGGACATCGATCATCGCCCGGTGCGGAGCCAACTCGGCGTCGCCGAGGGGCACATCGGCGACGGCCGAGGTCAGCGTACGGGCGAGATAGTCGTCGTGCTGATACTGATTCGAGGCGGTTCCTGCCGAAAGCTCATCCGCGCTCGGGTGACGCAGCACATAGTACGGCAGGAGGACGCCATCCTTCAGCCGACGATAATCGCGCATGCCGTGATGATTCGGGCTGGGCAGCAACTCCGGGTTGCTCTCGTAGGCGCGACCGGAAATCTCTACCTTGTTGCGGAACTGATTCCACGATCGCCACGGCAGATGGAGAACCTCTATCGCGTGCGCATCGTCCGGTGCCCCTCGCGAGGAAAGACTCACGAAGTGGTTGCCTTGGGCCACGACAACGTCGGCGTCGCCTACGTGCACGGCGTTGTGTGTCGGTTGAGCCCACAGGCCCACCAGTCGCAATATGTCGTCCGGCCGGGTATCCCGCCAGACCAAGCGCTCGAATCCCGTGCCGGATAATGCCGGGTCACCGGTCAGGTTCACCACGGGAACCGAGAACGACCTGATCGACTTCGGCGTGTGCTCCAGAGCATCTCGCAGCGTCATCGAGCGGTCCACCGGGATGACGAACTCGTCGGCATCGGCATTGATCACCCAGTCGGCGTCGTAGCGGGCTTTGGCCTCGCGCGCCATCTGGGTCACGACGATATTCTGTTGCTTGCGTTGCACCGGGTCGTGCCGAAGGTCGATGAGTCCACGTGACGCGTAGTCGCCCAGGATCTCGGCCGTTCCGTCGATCGAGCCGTTATCGGTGACGATGATGGTGTCCACGCCCTGTGCCAAATGATGATCCAGCATCGCCGAAACGATGTCGGCCTCATCGCGGACCATCATCGTCATCGCGAGCTTCATCTCCACCACCATACTGTTCTTCGTCACGCGACCGGCGCTGAGGGCCCTCGTACGCCGTCCCGCTTGCTCAGTGCGCTCAAGAATGGAATGGTGTATCCAACCGGAAGCAGCTTTCCCGTGACGTCCGCAAAGGAGCCGATAGGTGGATGAACCACGAACTGTTCGCCGCTCGGCTGGCGTCGGCGCCGTGGAAGGCAAGCCGTGGATCGGTGCGAGCGCCTACTGGATGCCGCGCCACATCGTGGAGTCGGCTTGGCTGGAACACGCTCCATTCGGCTTCTGGATTGTGGATGCGCTTCGCCCGCGCATTATCGTCGAGCTGGGTACTCACAACGGCTTTTCCTACTTCGTCTTCTGTGAGGCGATCGCGCGCCTGGGGCTGTCGGGTACCCGCAGCTTCGCCCTGGACAGTTGGCTCGGCGATGATCAGGCCGGGTTTTACGGGGATGAGGTCTATCAGAGCGTCGCCGCGATTAACACGACCGAATACGCTGAGTTCTCCACACTCCTGAAGGGATACTTCGACGACAGCCTGGAGTTCATCGAAGACGGCTCGGTCGACCTGCTGCATATCGACGGACGGCACGGCTACGACGATGTGCGCCACGATTTCACAGCTTGGCTGCCAAAGCTCTCCGCGCGCGGCGTCGTGGTTTTGCACGATATTGCCGAGCACACCGAGGGATTCGGCGTCTGGCAGTTTTGGGCCGAGGTCAGTGGCCGGTATCCGTCGTTCGCCTTCGACCACGAGCACGGCCTCGGAATCATAGCGGTTGGGCCAGAGATGCCTGAGGCGATGCGTGCCTTTTTGGAGGCCGCCGGCCGCGATCCAGAAGCGGTCAAGACGGCGTACCAGACCATCGGCGAGGTCGTGTCGCGGCAATATCAACTCGAGTTGGCACCGAAGGAAAGTGAGCGGTTACGCGGCGAGCTCGCGCAAGCCAATCAGCAGTTGGAGGCTCAGCGCCAGCGGTTGGAGGCCCAGAACCACGAGATCGGCCTGCAGCGCGCCGATCTTGAGGGGCTTCGGAACCTGGTCGATGAGATGCGCGCAAGCTCGAGCTGGCGAGTAACCGGGCCGTTACGGGCCGCTAGCGATCTGCTCCACGGCCGAAAGCCGTGAGAGCGTGGATTGGTAGACTGACCCGGTGCAAATTCGCGAGTTATCCATTCCGGACGCCTACGAGATCACCCCTCAGCAACACGGCGATGACCGCGGCGTGTTTCTGGAGTGGTACCGCTTCGACCGGCTCGAAGAGACGGTCGGGCACCCGCTGAACCTGCGCCAGGCGAACACGTCGGTGTCCAAACGTGGCGTGGTTCGCGGCATCCATTTCGCCGATATTCCGCCGAGCCAGGCCAAGTATGTGACTGCGGCCCACGGGGCCGTGCTCGACTATGTGATCGACATCCGCGTCGGGTCGCCTACGTTCGGTAGTTGGGACTCGGTGCTGCTGGATGACGTGGACCGCCGCGCAATCTACCTCGCAGAGGGCCTAGGTCACGCGTTCGTGGCACTCACCGACGACGCAACCGTCAGCTATTTGGTTTCGGATGTCTACAGTGCGAGCCGTGAGCACGGCATCAACCCCCTCGACCCCGATGTTGCACTGGTCTTCCCGGCCGAGGCTGGCCAGCCGCTGCTCTCGCCGAAAGACACCGGCGCTCCGTCGCTGTCGGATGCCGCCGCACACGGCCTGCTACCCACCTGGGACGCCGCACGTGCCCTTTACGCGTCTCTGAACACGCGACAGCACGCACCGCAAAGCGGAGGGAACTGAGCATGCGGGGAATCATCCTGGCCGGCGGATCGGGGTCGCGGCTCTGGCCGATCACCAAGGGCATCTCCAAGCAACTGATGCCGATCTATGACAAGCCGATGATCTATTACCCGCTGTCAACCCTGATGATGGCAGACATCAACGAGATCCTGATCATCACCACCCCCGAGTACAACTCTCAGTTCCGTGCCCTGCTGGGCGATGGATCAGAACTCGGGATTCGGATCGAATACGCCGTGCAGCCCGCGCCGGAGGGTCTGGCTCAGGCCTTCATCATCGGCGAGGATTTCATCGGCGACGACACCGTCGCTCTGGTGCTCGGCGACAACATCTTTCACGGCGCCGGCCTGGGATCCTCGTTGCGCAGTCATACCGAGATCGACGGCGCACGGATCTTCGCCTATCACGTAAGTAATCCGACCGCCTACGGCGTGGTCGAGTTCGACGATGAGTTCAGGGCGGTGTCCATCGAGGAGAAACCGGTCAAACCCAAGAGCAACTACGCGGTGCCCGGCCTGTACTTCTATGACAACTCTGTAGTAGAGATCGCCAAGACGATCGAGCCCAGCGCACGAGGCGAGTTGGAGATCTCCACCGTCAACGAGCGGTATCTGGAGCGCGGCACGCTGCACGTTCAGGTGCTCGATCGTGGTACCGCGTGGCTGGACACCGGAACCTTCGAATCGATGATGCAGGCATCCGAGTTCGTCAAGGTCGTGGAAGACCGGCAGGGCTTCAAGATCGGTTGCATCGAGGAGATTGCCTGGCGGGCCGGCTGGATCGACGACGCCCAGCTTGCCGCCCTGGCCGCGCCGCTATTGAAGAGCGGATACGGCCGGTACATGACCACTTTGCTCGGAAGCTGACCGGTCCATTCCAGGCCGATCAGTGCTCACCACGACTGTGATGAATTGAGGAAGCAGATGACGATGGACTCACCCGATGGCGCAGACGAGGCTCACGCGACCGTGGCCGACCAGTGGGTTCTGGATGCCGAACGGCAGCTTTTCCTTGTCGACCGGATCATCGGACTCGAGGCCGAGTTGGCCCGGGTCGAAGACGAGCGGCGGACCTACGATGACCGCGTCGCGGCGGCCGAGGCCGAGCTTGTGAAGCTGACCTCGTCTTACACCTGGAGGGCCGGACGAAAAGTTACCGGCGGAGCGCGGTGGCTTCGCCGGGTTGTCAGCCGAAAGCCGCGCGCGTGAGTGTTCCAGCCCATGAGCAGGGATTCGAACCGGCCAAGCAGGAGCCCGCTCCCCGGCTCACGCTCATGGTGTTGCCCTGGGCGACCGGGCAGCGGGATGCCGCGGCGATACTCGAATCGGTTCGGGCTCAGGCGTTGCCGGGGTGCGAGATTCTCGTGGTCGGACCCAGGAAAACTGTGGTGGCCGCGGGGGAGGACCACGGTACCGGCGCTCTCGCTCGGGTGACGGTGTCGGATTCACCGACCGCGGTCGAGGCATTCAACGCGGGCCTGGATGCCGCCTCGGGTGAGTTCGTGGTCGCCGTCGACCACCCGCTCGCCGACGCGGCAGTGCTCACCATCATCGAGACGATTCACGCCCACGATGACCTCGATGTGCTCTACGGGGATGACGGCGGACAGGATCATGCGGGAACGGTCGTGCCGACGGATCGTCGGCCGGACTTTTCTCCGGAGCGGCTTCGGTCCCAGATGTATTTCGGCACGTTTACGGTGTATCGGGCGGCACTGCTGCGTGATGTCGGTGGCTACCGCGCCGGTTTTCCAGGCGCCGAAGCGTATGACCTGGCCCTGCGCGCCACCGAGCGGGCTCGCTTCGTCCTCCATCTTCCGCGGGTGCTTTCGATGCCTCGGGAGCCCGGCGGTACCGAAAGCGGCGCAGGGTCGCCGCAGACAACAGCCGACTCGGAGTTGCGAGCGGTTTCCGAGCATCTCGACCGGACGATCGGAGGGTCAGCAGAACCCGGTCGGATCAGCGGAACATTCCGAATTCGGCGCAGCCTCCACGGTGCTCCATTGGTTTCGATCATCATCCCGACCCGCGGCAGCAGCGCCGTCATTCGTGGTGAAAGCCGCTGCCTGGTGGTCGAGGCGGTGCGTGGCATCGTCGACCGGTCCGACTACGCCAGCGTCGAGATCGTCGTCGTTGTCGACGACGCGACACCGGCGCCGGTGATCGAGGAACTGAGGGTTCTGGCTGGAGACCGACTTGTCGTGGTGCCCTGGAGCGAGCCGTTCAGCTTCTCGGGCAAGGTGAACCGGGGCGTGGTCTGTTCCCGAGGCGACTACCTGTTGTTGTTGAATGACGACACCGAGGTGATCGCGCCGGATTGGATCCAATCAATGTTGGCCATTGCCCAGCAGCCTGACGTCGGGATGGTGGGTGCGATGCTCTATTTCGAAGACGGGTCGATCCAGCACGCCGGCCATCTCTACGACCACGGAAACGCCGGCCACATCGGATTCGGGTGGCCGCATGACGCACCCGGTCCCAACGGCGCCTTCGTCGTCGATCGTGAGGTCTCCGGGGTCACTGCCGCTTGCGCTGTGCTGCCGCGCCAGGTGTACTTTGAGGTCGGTGGTCTCTCGGCCGTGTTCCCCGGAAACTACAACGATGTGGACCTTTCCATGAAGGTCACCGGCGCCGGGTATCGGATCATCTGGACCCCGTGGGCCGAACTCGTCCATTTCGAGTCGAAAACTCGCGTTCCGACGATTGGCCACCGTGAGTTGCGGGCAATCCGGGCACGCTGGGGACACCGCATGCGACGCGACCCATATTGGCCGGACGGCCCTGGTGACTTCGTCAAGAGAGGCTAGCCCTCAGCGAGCGTGCCGGCGCTGAAAGCGCGACCGGATCGCCAGCGCTGTGCGCAGCACGACTCTGACCGGCCAGAGATACCACTGGTGATACTTTGTGGCCAGAAAGCGGTAGGCGCTGGTGTGGTGTGCCGCGATCATCGCGTCCGAGGATTCGCGGGTGGAATGCGCTCCGGAGTGTTTCACGACTGCCGCCGGCTCGTAGACGTTTCGCCACCCTTGCTTGCCCAATCGATAGCCGAGGTCGACGTCTTCGAAATACATGAAAAACCCGGGGTCGAAACCGCGCACGGCATCGAAGGCGCTTCTTCTGATGAGCAGGCATGCCCCGGACAGCCAGCCGGAGTCACGCCTGCGAGTGACCTCGGCGCTGCGGCGATAGCGCTCGGTCCACGGGTTCCCCGGCCAGATGTTGGCGAAGAGCGCATGCCCGACACCGCTTCGGAGTGAGGGCACATGGCGTGCGGATGGGTAAACCTCGCCATCCGGGGAGAGGATCGCGGGGCCCACGGCGGCGATCCGATCGTCATCCGCCCCCGTCGCCAGTAGTCGGTCAATCGCGCCAGCGGTGAACGCGACATCGGGGTTGCTCACGACGACCCATTGGACCTCTGTTGGCAGCGCGGCGATACCGGCGTTCATCCCGTCACCGTAGCCACGGTTTTCGGCCATCGCCAGATAGCGTGCGCCGAAGCGTTCGGCGAGCTGACGCACGGCGTCACCGCGCTCCGGAGAGTTATCGACAACGACTACGGACACGCACCTACGGGAGGCGGTCGCCACACTGGCGAGAAAGGGGTCGAGAACACTCTCGGAACCGTAGCTGACCGTCACAATCCCAACCGGTGCTTGGTAATCTGAGGGTTCCGCGGTATTGCTGTGAGGTGAATTGCCGGGAGACATGAATTCACCAATCATAGTTCTACGCTAGATTGATTTGCGGCTATTCAGCCGACTACTCAGCGAGGATTCATGTGTCATATTTGAAAGAAGTGCTCGGTTCACGAGAGCTTCTGGCGAATCTCACGCTGCGCGAGATCCGAGGGCAATACAAGCGAACGGTCTTCGGTCAGCTCTGGTCCCTGGTCAACCCGTTGGCCGCCATGGTCGTCTACACGTTCGTGTTCTCTTTCATCTTCCGATTGAAGCCTGCGGCAGGCGACCCCAGTGGCCTGGACATCTTCGCCCTGTGGCTGCTGTGCGGGCTGCTGCCGTGGACGTTCTTCGTCAACACCGTGACATCCGGCATGGGATCGCTGCTCGCCAACGCGGGCCTGGTGCAAAAGGTGTCGTTTTCCAGGATTGTGCTTCCGCTGTCGTCGGTGGGCTCGATCGGTTACAACTGGTTGATCGAGATGGGCGTGCTTTTGGTCGCGCTGCTGCTGGTCGGGGGTTCGCCGCTGCCCTGGATCCCGCTGACGCTGTTGACGATGATCCTGCTGGCGATCTTTGCGACCGGCTTGGCCTTGATGCTTTCTGTGGCAAACGTGCATTTTCGTGATACTCAGTATTTCCTCGGCATCATCATGCAGATTTGGATGTACATGACGCCGATCATCTATCCGATCACCCTCGTGCAGACGCAGTCGGACCGGGTTGGTGGATTGTTCGGCACACCGATCACGCTTCTGAATGTTTATGAGACGAACCCCCTTGAACGTTTCGTTTCGGTCTTTCGGCAGCTCCTCTACGACAATCGGTGGCCAGATCTGAACGATCTGGTGACCTGTGCGCTGTGGGCGGGCGTGTCGCTGGCCCTCGGACTGTGGGTCTTCAGAAAGAACGAGAAGGGACTGGCCGAGGCTCTATGACCGAGATCGCGGTGGTTGTCGACAACATCAGCAAGCGATTCCGGCTGTACAAAGAACGTAACCAGACTCTAAAGTCCGCGGTCATGCGCGGGAGGCGCTCGGTGCATGAGGATTTCTGGGCGCTTAAAGATGTCTCATTCGACGTCCCGGTTGGTTCGACTTTCGGTCTGATCGGAGCCAATGGGTCCGGCAAGTCGACCCTCCTCAAATGCCTCGCGAAGATCTACTATCCAGAAAAGGGCTCGATAACCTCATATGGCCGGGTGGCCGCACTGTTGGAGGTGGGCTCGGGCTTTCATCCTGAACTCTCCGGCCGGGAGAACATCTTCCTCAATGGATCGATCCTGGGAATGTCCAAGCGGGAGATTTCTCGGAAGTTCGATGAGATCGTTGCGTTTTCGGGCGTTGAGTCCTTTATCGATCAGCCGGTCAAGAACTACTCGTCCGGAATGTACGTTCGGCTCGGATTCTCGGTGGCGATCCACGTCGACCCGGACATTCTGGTGGTAGACGAAGTACTGGCGGTTGGAGACGCTGAGTTCCAGGAAAAGTGTCGGCAGAAGTTCCGGGATTTCCGGGCGGCCGGCAGAACGGTGATCCTGGTCAGCCACGCGATGGAGATGGTCCAGGATATGTGCGATCACGCGGCGTGGTTGAACAAGGGCGAGTTGGTCGCCTTCGGCGGTGCCGAGAAAACGATTGCGGCATACCTCGGCTCGCTGCCCGGCCATGAAGCCGCCAGCTAGCTGTCTTCGGACTTTGATCGTTGCGCGGTGCGGATTCGGTTCTGCACCTTCGATTTGAGCATGTCTACGCCGCCCTCCGCGAGATAATGCCGCGCGAGGGCGATATCCCGAAATACCCCGTGGCGCGTCGCGGTGATGGCGTGCAGCTTCTCGTCAGAGCTCTTGCCCCGGCGTGACTTGACACCCTTGCTGTTGGTGAGCACGCTGGGCATTTCCAGCGCCCGGTCCGCTGCGGGGTGCGGATCCCGGCAGAACTCGATAAGCGGCTGCAGAGCCCGCTCCCAGGTGAAATCTTCCCGAACCCGGGCGACGGCAGCGCGCGACTTGGCTGCGAATTTCTCGTTGTACAAGACCTTCTCCAGGGCACGCGCGAGTGCGTCGACATCCCGCTCCGGGACCGATATGCCCATGCCCTGCTCACCGACGAGGTCGCCGAAACTGTCACCCTGGGTGGTGACAATAGGCAGGTCTGCCCACATGTAATCGAGGATGCGGGTGCGGAAGGAGAAGGTGGTCTCGATGTGTGCGTAGTGTGTGCTCACCCCGGCGTCCGCTTCCAGCAGATAGTTCTGCCGGTCGTCCAATTCCACCCAACTGTCGTTGAAGAACACGTTCCGTCCGCCGACCCCGAGCTCGTCGGCGAGGAACCGGGTCTTAGAGACGATCTCCATCTCGGGCACGTCCGGGTTCGGATGCGCTGTGCCGAGGAAGAAGAGCCGGATGTCCGGGTGTTTCTCGGCAACCTGTGCAATTGCCCTGACCAGCGTGAAGGTGTCGAACCAGTTGTAGATTCCCCCGCCCCACAGGACGACCTTGTCGTTTTCGCCGATTCCGGGAACGACTCCGCGTATTGCCGGGCGAGTGTGAGCCGGTGGGATTGAGTCCATCCCGAACGGCGCCACGGCGATCAGCGACTGAAGGTTCTCATCGGCGAGATAGTTGTACGGGTTCAGCCGGCCAACCCCGGCGAGCTGTCCGAGCCAGAACATCCTCTGGCGTTCCGAGGCGCACAGGAAGAAGTCACCGCGGAGCAATTGCTGGTTGAGCGCGTCGGTGGCATCGGCGACTTGATTGGTCCATTTCGTTATTCCGAACTCGCGCCCCTGCTCCAATTGCTCGAGATGCATCGGGTCGTACAGGTCGGCCACCATGATCTTGGTCGACCGCTGCAAGGTCCGGTAGTGGTAGAGCGCGTGGCCCTGGAAGATGATGACATCAGCCCACCGCTCGTGTTCCTTCATCTCGTGTTCGTTCTGCAGCCGGACCCGCTCCACGGCGAATTTGTCCGAGGTCCGCGCGGCGACGTTCCAGGTGACCAGCCGGACTTCGTTCTCGGCCGAGAGGGCTTCGGCTATTTTCCAGGCCCGCATGCCGGGTCCGGCCATCTTCTTGCCGATCCCGTCGCCGGTGATCACGAGGATCTTCCGTCGTTCGGTGTGCGCCTCGATACCGAACGAGTCGACGATGTCACGCAGGCCTTGAAGGAAGTAGCCGGAGGAGAACAGCGGCTTGAAGACATCCCCGAACAGGGTGAAGAGCTCCGCGTCGGTCTTTTGCCGTTTGGCCTGAAGGTCGGCGCGCGCGGCCGAGAGCTCGGGCAATGCACTGACGAATTGGTCGAGCGCGAACAGCCCGGCAACGGTATCTTTGTTCACCGGTGTGGTCGGCTCGAACTCGTCCGCCGCACCGGTGAAGTTGCGAATATCGTACGACTGAGAATCGAGCCCGCTCTTCGCCAGCGAACGCCGTGCGGACAGTGCCAACGCTGCAGGCAGAAAGGAAGCCAGATTCGAATCGGAGAGATTCTTATAGAGGAGGAACAGCGCATTTCGTTCCAACAGGTACATCTCGCGATACTCGCCGAAGCGTTTCATCGACTCGTGATGCTTATGGAACACAATGGACGCCGGTGCGAAACGAACCCGGTAGCCCAGGAGATTCAACCGCCAGCCGAGGTCGACGTCATCGTAGAACATGAAGAGGCGCTCGTCGAACCCGCCGACTTCCTCGAATACCGAGGCTCGGACGAAAAGTGCCGAGCCGGTGCCGAAGAGAATATCCTTCGCCTCGGTGTAGTTGCCGGCTGCCGGTTCCGAAACATGATCTTTGTAACCCATGCCGAACCAGGTCAGGCCCCCATTGACAAAGTCGACGTTTGCGCCGTCCCAATCGAGGACCTTGCTCCCGACCGCCGCAACCCTCGGGCTGACATCGAATTGCTTGACGGCTTCGGCAATCCACAGCCGGTCGGGTTTGGCGTCGTTGTTCAAGAATGCAATGAGCTCGCCACCGGCCTGCGCGGCACCCAGATTGCTACCACCGGTGAACCCGAGGTTCTTCGACGAAACCACGATCTTGACATTCTGCTGGTCGGCGAGTGCCGACCTGAGCCGATGCTCACTGTCATCGCCGGACCCGTTCTCGACGACGATGATCTCCAGCTTGTCGGCAGGCCAATCGACCTCATTGAGGTTGCGGACGCACTCTAGCGTGTCATCCGTGCCCCTAAAGTTGACGATAATGACTGAGACGACACCTGCGGTGCTCAATGACAAAAAGGCTCCAAGAAGTGGTGGGCGTGCCAGGATTCCGGCACCATTACTATAACCAACGAAAGGCGTTCAGCAGATGTATGGTGCCGGTCGCGCGGGCTCGCCGGCACCGGTGGACGCGACGGTGGTCATCGTCAATTGGCGTCAACCCGAGCTGACCGTGGCAGCCCTGGAATCGTTGGCTGTGCAATCAACCTCATTCTCCTTTGAGATCATCGTCGTCGAGAATGAGGCGCGTCCGGGGTCGGATGCGGCGATCGCCGAGCGCTTCCCGGAGGTCGGAATCATCAGATTGCCGGCGAACGAGGGCTTCGCCGGCGGAGTCAACGCCGGCATCCGGGCCTCCCGAGGAAAGTACATCGTTCTCCTTAACAATGATGCTGTCGCGGACGAGGGGTTCCTTCAGGCTGGTATTGCCCGCCTTGAGCAAAGCCCCAGCTCGCTGGCGGCGATTGCCGCGCGCGTGCTCTTAGCCGGACGGTACAGCCCGGTGGCCGTCCGAGACGACCCGGGTGCTCTTGTCGATGCAGCCGGAATCGGCTGGATGCCTGACAGCGGGAGCTCTGGCGTTGAACTGACCAACAGCACAGGAGTGAGCGTGAGCCGTGACCTCAACGGTTACGATCGCGATTGGCTGGTGCCCTCGGATGAGGCGAGGGACCACGTCGATTCTGATCCGTTCGGGTTCAGCGGTGCGGCGGCTTTCATCCGTCGGGCCGCACTGGATGAGGTCGGTCTGCTCGACGAGCGGTTCTTCATGTACTACGAGGACCTTGACCTGTCGTGGCGGTTTCGGCTTGCCGGTTATTCGATCGGTTACGAAGAACACGCCGTCGTGCGGCACCGGCACGCGGCCAGTTCCGGCCATCACTCCGCTTTGGTCCGATTCCACAGCATGCGGAACCGCCTCCTCACGGTGGTGAAGAACGGGACCGCCCTGGTCATTCTCCGAGTGCTCGCGCGCACCCTCGGCCGGATGCTCAGGGATAGCGTCCATCGACTTCGCGGGGGGCGCCAGACGACCGCGGTGTACCTAAGCCGAGCCGATTGGCTCCGACTCTGGGCGCAGGCGGTGCGGCTCGGGGGGCCCGTTCTGTCGCGCCGCGTGGCGACTGCGGAGCGGGGCCGGGCACGATCGCGTCGGCTTGTCGAGAAGACGTACCTGCACGGTTGATCTCCCACCCGTTTGAACATCCGGGCACCAGTTTTCTTCGCCGCGACGCGCAGTCTTACGGAAGGGCGGTTACCGCGATTCCGGCTGACTGTTCCCTATGATCAAAGCCATGCTCACTCTCGGAGGCCTCCGCCGTGGTGCCCTGGCCGTCGCGGCCGCCCTCGGCCTGGTCGTGATGGTCGGGTGCGCTCCGGCCACCAATACCGGCCAGCAGCGCGGAGCAACCCCGTCCCCCAGTAGTACGTCAGTGCACTCGGCCGGTCCCACGATAGCGCCGAGCAGTGGCTCCGCCGGCGCTTCAAAAAACGACGGCGAAGCACCCGGAACCAAACCCAGCTCGCCGCCGGTACCGCCCGCCGGCACCGCCAACGTGCAGATTGCGAATGCCCGTTATGACCAGGGCACTTCGGCCATCGTCGTCACGGCGATGGTGACTGACCGGATCTCCTCTACCGGCACCTGCGCGCTTGAGGCATCGTCAGGGTCGGCCTCCCTGACGACGCAGGCCGCGGCGGTTGCCGACGCGACGGTGACCTACTGCGGGCCTCTTGCCGTGACCGTGCCTCCCGGGTCCTCCGGGACGTGGTCGATTTCCGTTTCATATACCGACGGGCCGATCAACGGTCTTATCGCCGGAAAGGTGACTGTGCCGTGAAAATTCGCTTCCCGCGCGTCACCATCGGAGGGGCCGTCCTCGCGCTCGTCGTCGGCTTGATGTCATCGTTCGCGGCGCCGGCAGCGGCGGTGGATGGCTCAGGGTTCGACCCCGGAAACATCATCAGCGACGCCAATTTCTTCAACGGCTCTGCAATGGACGCGAATTCGGTGCAGGCCTTCCTCAACGCACAAGTGCCCACCTGTCGAAGCGGGTACACCTGCCTGAAGGACTACCGTCAAGACACCTGGAGCCGTGCGGCCGATCCGATGTGCAACGCGTATTCCGGCGCGGCGGGCGAATCCGCTGCGCAGATCATCGCCCGGGTCGGAATCGTCTGCAACGTCAGCCAGAAGGTACTTCTGGTCTTGCTGCAGAAAGAACAGTCGCTGGTGTCGGACACCTGGCCAGGAGCGGGTCAATACCGCAGCGCCACCGGGTTCGGATGTCCGGACACCGCACCGTGTGATGCGGAGTTCTACGGCTTCTACAACCAGGTCTACAAAGCGGCCTGGCAGTACAAGCGATACACGAACCCACCGGGGACAAGCGCGTTCTTCACCTGGTTTCCCGTCGGGCACGTGAGCAATGTGCTGTACAACCCCAATGGCGGGTGCGGGTCCGCTCCGGTGGTCATCCGCAATCAGGCCACGGCAGCGCTGTACTACTACACCCCGTACCAGCCGAACGCCGCAGCGTTAGCGAACATGTACGGCGAGGGTGACGCATGCTCGGCCTACGGAAATCGCAATTTCTGGCGTCTGTACTCTGACTGGTTCGGATCTCCCACCGGAGCCACCACCAATCCGATCGGCAACGTCGAGGTCATCCAAGCGCGACCCGGGGTGTTCCACGTCACCGGGTGGGCGCTGGACCCGGACACCTCTGAGTCGATTGCCGTGCACGTGTATGTCGGAACCGTTGGGCACTCCGTCGCAGCCGACAAATCGCGGCCGGATGTAGCGGCCGCCTACGGTCTGGGCGCGAACCACGGCATCGATGTCACGGTGCCGGCCGAAGGTGCCGGCGCCAGCAACGTCTGCGTGTACGGCATGAACGTGGGTGCCGGTGCGAACGTGCTGCTTGGATGCCAGTCGATCGCGTCGATGAGCGGATCGCCCGCCGGCAATCTTGAGGCGGTGACGGTTGGTGCTGGTGGTGTGACGGTGTCGGGGTGGGCTCTTGATCCGGACACGGTGGATCCGGTTGCGGTGCATATTTATGTGGATGCGGTGGGGAAGGCGTTTGTGGCCAATGGGGCGCGGGCTGATGTGGGTGCGGCGTATCCGTTGTATGGGGTGAACCATGGTTTCAGTCAGCTGGTGTCGGCGGGGGCGGGTTCGCATCAGGTGTGTGCGTATGCGATTAATACTGGTGCGGGCGGGAATGTGCAGTTGGGTTGTAAGACCGTGGACGTGCCGGCTGCATGAACGACGTCGGCAGGGCGGCTGTGCCAATCGGCATACGACGGTCCATCGACGGATAAGATTGGTGGCCGGGCAGTCCTACGTACACCGAGAGGTCAGACTAATTCACCATGTCATCGCTGACGAGCGTTTCTGAACCCGCCACGCTGACCGCTCGTCAACGATGGGCCCCGTTTTTCGCCGCGTTTGGAATCATCTTCTCGCTGATGTTGCTCTGGTCCATCGCGTCGCCGCTGATGTCCAGCCCGGATGAGCCGGCCCACGCCATCAGGGCCGAAGCTGTCGTCCGAGGCCAGCTCTCCGGTACGCCGGTCGCGGGGCATCCGGGGGCGGAGAAGGTCCTGGTTCCCCGGTATGTAGCCGACCCCGGGTACGTCTGCTACGCCTTCAAACCATCGGTATCGGCGGCGTGCCAGCCAGCACTGACGACATCTCCGGACACCTTGGTCGAGGGTCAAACCACGGCAACACTCAACACGCCGCTGTTCTATTACCTTGCCGGACTGCCATCCCTGGTGCTATCCGGGCACGCCGCCCTGTATGCGATGCGGATCATGGTTGCACTGATGAGTGCGGTCCTTCTCGCCATCGTCTTCATGATGATACGTCAGCAGAGTCGCTCGACCTTTTCGCTGGTCTCGGCGGCGATCGCGGTGACGCCGATGGTGCTATTTCTCAGCGGAACGCTCAATCCGAATCCGGTTGAAGCCTGTGCGGCCGCCGCACTTTTCACCACCCTGGTGATAACTCTCAGAACGCCGTCATCGCGGGCAATGCTGTGGGAACGCGCCATTCTGATTGCATTCAGCACTCTGATGCTAGTCAGCACGCGGAGCATCTCGCTGGTCTGGCTGCTGTGCATTGCGGTGGTGGCGCTGATCCTCGCCAAGCGAGAATTCCTGGTCCGAGTCTTCACGCGACCCGCCGCGTGGGTGGGAACGGCACTCTCAGGGATTTTTGCGATCCTCGCACTGTGGTTCTTCATGCTGCCGAAGTCCGGCACGATCGGAGACACTTCGATCGCCGTCGGAGCCGGAACAGATTGGAAGACCGCCTTTGTCAGAATGATTGACAAGGCGTTGGACTATGACTCTGGTGTGGTCGGATATTTCGGTTGGCTCGACACGCCTGCGCCGACGATTACCTATGCGATCTGGATCGTCGCCATCGGCGGACTGCTGCTGTTGGCCGGAGTAATCGGCTTCGCCCGACACCGGATAGCTCTGCTCGTGTGGGCGCTCGTCGCACTTTTCTTGCCGGCCATTGTGCAGGCCGCCCTCGTGTTCAATTGGGGCTGGGTGTGGCAGGGCAGATACATCCTTGCCGCTTTCATGTGCCTGGTCATCACAGCCGGGATTACGCTGGACGCCGTCGGTGCGATCCCGCGGACGCGAATGGTTCAGCGGGCACTGGTCACGGTGTCCATCCTCCTGGCTTTCGCCCAGCTCGCGGCGTTCGTCTATACCCTCAAGCGTTATGTCGTCAGTGGGACCGGATGGAGGCAGATGGTCTTGCACCCGGAGTGGCAGCCTCCGCTGGGCTGGATCACCCTCTGCATACTCTTCGCCATCGTTTTGACCGTCGGGGTCTTAGTGCTGCGTCGGGAGTTTTCCGCTGCGGCTGCGTCTCGGCCGCTTGTGACCGCATCACGTTCGGCTGTCTAAAAAGCAACGCCGCGGCAATGCACAGATTGTCGGTCCCGCGCCGGTAGTGTCAGCTTCGGGCCGCTTCAAACAGCGCGCGACACTTCTATTTTGACCCGCTGTCGATCAGATGGTGGTCAGGCACCGAGCAGGACTTTGGAGGACGGTGATGCGCTCCCGGTTCCTCGGCGCTCTCGCCGCCGCGGCGACGCTCATCATGGCCGCTGGGTTGTTTTCCACCCCTTTCGGCGCCTCCGCCACGGCGAATACCACCACACAAGATCCGTCGCTGGCCGAAATGAACGCGACTGGCAACCATTCGATGGGATCGACCGTCGCGACCAGGGACCCGGACTTCGTGACGCCGTCCCTTTCACCGACACCATCGACGCCGTCATTTTCGATGCAGTCACTGTCATCACTGTCACTGTCATCGCCGTCCCTGTCGTCGCAGTCATTTTCGGCGCAGTCGAGCGCTGTGCAGTCCAGCCAGATTCCGCCAGGAGCTCCCGGTCTGGACGTCAGCGGTTGGCAGGTGCTCAGCGCCGCGGATTGGCGACAAATCTGGGCCAACGGTGCACGATTCGCCTACGTCAAGGCGACAGAGAGTACCGACTACGTCAGCAGCCAGTTCGCCGAGCAATATAACGATTCGAATGCTGCAGGCTTGATCAGAGGCGCATATCATTTCGCGACACCCGACACCTCGTCTGGAACCACGCAAGCCAATTTCTTCGTTGATCACGGCGGCGGATGGACCAATGACGGTCGTACCCTCCCGCCCCTGCTCGACATCGAGTACAACCCGTATGGCCAGACCTGCTACAACAAGACGCCGAGCCAGATGGTCGCCTGGATCCTCGACTTCTCGAACACCATCCAGACTCGGACCGGCCGCGCGCCGGCAATCTACTCGACTACAAACTGGTGGGTAGAATGCACCGGCAACTCGTCGGCCTTTTCGGCGAACCCCTTGTTCATCGCGAGTTGGCCCAGCGACGTCAGCCGCGGTCCGGGAACGCTTCCGGCCGGGTGGTCCAGCTACGCGATCTGGCAATTCGCTGATGCCTACTATTCAAACGGCGCCTCGGGGTTGTTCCCTGGGGATCAGGACGTATTCAACGGAGACCTCGCACAACTGCAAGCGTTCGCCGGCGGCGGCCCCGCGACGGTGGCCCCGACACCGCAATCCCCGATAATCGGCGTCGGTGATTTCGACGGTGACGGTCATGCCGATCTGGTCGGCCGTAAGCCGGATGGCACGCTCTGGCTGTATCCCGGGGACAACGATGGTGGGTTTCGGCCTGGCCTGGCGATCGGGAGCGGTTGGGGATCCTTTGATGCAGTGTTTGGTGCCGGGGATTTCGACGGTGACGGTCATGCCGATCTGGTCGGCCGTAGCCCGGATGGCACCTTGTGGTTGTATCCGGGGGACGGCAGTGGCGGGTTCTTGTCGCCTCGGGTGATCGGCAGCGGTTGGGGAGTCTTCGATACGGTGTTCAGCGCCGGAGATTTCAGTGGTGATGGTCATGCGGATCTGGTCGGTCGTAAGCCGGATGGCACCCTGTGGCTGTATCCCGGGAATGGTGCCGGTGGGTTCCTGTCTGCTACACAGATCGGCGTCGGTTGGGGAGTGTTCGATACGGTTTTTGGTGCCGGGGATTTCAGTGGTGATGGTCATGCGGATCTGGTCGGTCGTAAGCCGGATGGCACCCTGTGGTTGTACCCCGGCGACGGCGGCAGCGGGTTCGGGACCCCATCCCAAATCGGCGTCGGTTGGGGGATCTTCGACACTGTCTTCGGCGTCGGGGATTTCAGCGGGGACGCTCATGCAGATATCGTCGGTCGTAGATCAGACGCCACCCTCGTGCTGTATCCCGGGGACGGAAATGGTGGATTCCTGTCGCCACACGTCATCGGCAGTGGTTGGGGGATCTTCGACACGGTTTTCGGTGCCGGGGATTTCAGCGGTGACGGCCGTGCCGATCTGGTCGGCCGCAAGCCGGATGGCGGCCTCTGGCTCTACTCTGACACGAGAACCTCGGACTCAGGCGGCCGTGGCTACCAGCAGGCTACACAGATCGGTACCGGTTGGGGGATCTTCGATACGGTTTTTGGTGCCGGGGATTTCAGTGGTGATGGTCATGCGGATCTGGTCGGTCGTAAGCCGGATGGGACCCTGTGGCTGTACCCGGGGGACGGTGCTGGTGGGTTCTTGTCGCCTCGGGTGATTGGCAGTGGTTGGGGGATCTTCGATACGGTTTTTGGTGCCGGGGATTTCAGTGGTGATGGTCATGCGGATCTGGTCGGTCGTAAGCCGGATGGGACCCTGTGGCTGTACCCCAGGGACGGCGGCAGCGGGTTCCAGGACCCATTCCAAATCGGCTGGAGTAAGTGACTGAGTGGTGCAGTGACTGAGTGGTGCAGTGACTAGCTGTGTATCGCGGCGGCCGAGATTCAGCTCAATTGCGCGGTGAGGGCATTGATGGTCGCAGCCTCGACTCCGGCGCTTCCCGCCCGGAAATGCGCGATTTGCGGATAAACCGTCAAATTTCCGCCCGCGATTCCCGGGAAGTCGGGGTCCCATCCGCCCTCATAGCTGCCGAACGCAGGACCAAGTGGCGGCAGGAAGTTATTCGCGGGAACGTAGAAACAGACCTCGTTGGCATAGCCCCCGATGATGAGATTGGCCGGACCGCCGAACTGGCCTCGAAAGTACACCGCGTAACCGCTGACGAGTTCGCCGCCGGTCAGCGCGAGACTGAGCCCCGGACTTCCGCCGAACTTCCACACCTGGGATGGGTTCGACACCGAGGTCACCGTGTCGCCGTTGTCGATCTTATTGATTGCGAGCTGGGCGTGGCGCTGATACCACGATGGCTGGCCTTCGGGGTTGGCCATCCTGGTCACGTAACTCGCCCGAACCGCCGCAAGGTTCGCTGGCGTGGTAATGATGTCCAGGGGGAGCTGCACCTCTTGGTAGCTCGTGTAGATCGGGCTGGTCAGCGTCCTGCCTGGCGAGCCTGCCGTGGCGATAACGGCGGTTGCCATTTGATCTGCTAGCGCGTCTCGCAAAGGCCAGTCGCGGCTCCCGGCCGGGTCCTGGTCGCCCGCCGGCCCCTGCAGGAAGAGTGCGAAAATGTTTGTCCCCGACCCCTCGATGGCACTGCAGGCACCTGCAGGCCAATCGCCGTCGAAGAGATTCTGGTACCCGGCGCTGACCGGATGGCATCCGTAGCTGAAGATGATGGCCCGGGGTTGGCCGTTGCTCTTTCGCGCCGTGATCACCGGCACAGCCGTTTCGGCGTAGGGCAGGCCGGCACGATTGTACGCGAAGTTCATGCTCGTAACCGAGTAGTCGAGTGTGACGCTTGTCCTCGCCGCGCTCAGCGCCGATTTCACCACGGCGACGATCTGGTCTTCAAGCCACGAGCTGTAGGAACGGATCAGCGTGAGGTCACTGAGATTGTAGGCAATGAAAGGGTCAAGCTCATCGACAAGTGCCGGGCCGTTGTGAGTATGGGTGACCTGGATCACGAAGTCGGATTTGGCCCATGATGCGAGAGCGAAAAGACGCGGGACAAGGGCTTGATGCATCGACCTGGGCAGCGCCAATACATCCAAAGAAATAATCGCGTTGGGATTGCCGTCGTCCCAGATGACGACGCAGCGCGCGTACAGCGGCTCTCGGTACGGCGTACTCGACGAGGCAACCCGCAACCCGGCCTGGACACCATAGCCACCCATATAGGGATTACTGGCGAGAGTCGGAGTGATTTTCGCCTTTGCGGTTGAAACTTTGAAGCTCACGCGCCCGAACTTTCCGTTGATGGAATCCGCCCTGATCGGCTGACCTCGCCGCTGAAATCCGTCGATGTCTCACAAAGGCCTGCTCGCAGTGATGTTAGCACGGAGGGCACCCCCAAAAATGGTCAGTTGTGAGTAAATGTCAACTTTTGACGATACCGTTAGACCAGATCGAACGGACTCTGGGGGACTATGGCGCACGGGCGGCGAGAAGCGAGTGGACGAGGCTTCCGTGCCCTCACTCTGGTCGCCGTTGCGCTTCTGGTCGGAGCGGTCTTTGCCGCGACCCCGACGCTTGTCCAGGCGGATCAGACCCGTCAAGAAATCACCGGGGGGCTTACCGCTCCGGCTGGAATGCTCGTCGACCCGGCCGGGCGGATTTGGGTTTCAGACGCGCGAGATGGCTTCTGCCGGGTCACGGAGTCTGCGAGTTCGACGCCGGGCAGCATCGAAACGGCGACCTGTCTGGGTGGCACGCTCAGTTCGAGCCAGCCCGGGCCGAAACTTGCCGGGGCCCCGGCACTCGCCGATCCCACCGTCGATGCCGCGAACAGCGGCGACGAGATGGCACTCATCCCGGACGCCGCGGCCGGCAGTGCTGAACTCACTCGGGCGGTGTGGCAGCCGGCCGCCGGAACATTCAGCTACCACGGAAAGCTGAGCCTGGTCGGCGGCGATCTCCGGCCCACGGCCGTCGCGGTCGGACCCGATGGTTTCGGCTACGTCGTCTTTATCCGTTCGAAGATGGTGCTTCGCATCGTCGACCCGACCGGCGAGCAACCTGAGCTCAGTACCGTCGCATTCACCTCATCGTTGCCGTCACGGGCGATCGCCATCGGCGCGGCCAACGCAGCCGGGCGGGTCAGGGTGTACGTCGCCGAGGCGAACAGGCTGACGTCGTTCGTAGCACCGAAGGAGGGTGTGCTCTCGGCCGATTCCCCGGCAGCATCGTATGCCGTCGGGAAATCCTCGGCGCTGTCCTTCGACGCGGCGACCGGGCTCCTGTATTCCGGGACGGCTCAGGCAACCAGTGCTGGTCAAGACGGGATCACCCGGGTTGACACGGCGAGCGGTGCGATCACCGAGAACTGGGCTACCGGCTTCACCCGCATTGGCGTCATCGGCGCACGCAATGGCCAACTGATTACCGGCGACGACCCAGGCCTCCTGAGCCAACCGCCCGCCACGGCTAAGGGCGCCTTGTATGCGTTCGCAGCGGCGCCGCGGATCGTGACCGGGCCCACCCGCGCAGATGGCACCCTGGCCCCGGATCCCTCGATCACGAACAGCCAGACTCCGACGTTTACCGTGGCCGTTGAGGGTGGCGAGGCGCTCCAGTGCGTGTTCGATCCGACTGGCGCCGACTCGCACTGGTCGGATTGCACCGGCGGCAGCTTCACCGCAAATCCCGCGCTGGCGGACGGAAAGCACACCTTCGCCGTTCGGATCGGGGCTACCGGTGTTCCCGTGCAGGCAAGCTTCACCGTCGATACCGTGCCACCGACCGTCAGCGCCGCCCCGCCTGCCGGGGAGTATCCGTCCGGCCAAAAGGTTACTCTCACGGCAAATGAGGCGGCCCAGATCTTCTACACGGTCGACGGCACGCCACCCACATCGAGCAGTACCTCGTACACAAAGCCGATCACGCTGAGTGCCCCTCTCACGCTGAGCTATATCGGCATCGATGCCGCCGGAAACACCTCCGCGCCAGCGTCGCAGGCATACACGGTCAAGCCGAACACAACGCGTCCGCCTCATGATTTCAATGGTGACGGGCATCCTGACGTGTTGGCTAAGAGCGCCGGCGGTCTGTTGTGGCTGTACCCGGGCGATGGCACCGGTGGCTGGTTGGGCGGTCCGTCGCAGGTGGGCTCCGGCTGGAACAGCATGTCGGCCATCGTCGCTCCGGGTGATTTCAACGGGGATGGAAACCCGGATGTGCTGGCCCGCAACGGCAACGGTGTGCTGTGGTTGTATCCCGGCGATGGCGCCGGCGGCTGGGGCGCGCGCTCGCAGGTGGGTTCTGGTTGGAACAGCATGTCGGCGATTCTCGGTCCGGGTGATTTCAATGGTGATGGGCATTCGGATGTGTTGGCTCGCAACGGCAATGGTGTCCTGTGGTTGTATCCCGGCGATGGCACCGGTGGTTGGCTGGGCCGATCACAGGTGGGCTCCGGCTGGAACAGTATGTCGGTGATCCTGTGAAATCCGTTACGCCTAGCTGCGCGCCCGCCCTCTTCCGGGTCGCTTTGCTCGGACTGGTCGGGTTCGGTCTGGTCGCGTGCAGCGCGGCAGGCTCTGGCCCCTCGACCGGGTCTCCATCAGGTTCGGCCGAGCCGACCGGCTCCGCGGCGCCGGAACCGAGCGCTTCTGAGGGTGCCGGCACCCAAAATGCCCAGCCGACACAGCCGGAGGGGGATGATCGGTTCAGCCTGTCATGTAGCTTCCCGGATGGTCGCTCTGCAGGTGAGTTCTCCAGTCTGAAGGCGGCCTGGGCCTCCACGAACTTCGTCCGGTTCGACTATTGCGTCGCAAGCTACGTTGGGCCGCAGCCATTCACGCTCGACGCCACGGAGGCATCCGTCGCGGAGGTGGCCGCCGCACAACTGCCCGACGAGCCGGAAACGGAGCTGTATCTGCGCGCCCTAGCCACCTGTGCCCGAGTAGCGCCGGGCGACGGCCCGCGTGGCGTGGCCAGCTACCCGAAGCCGATCCTCGAGGCGGCACTTCAGTTGTGCCCGAAGGCTCCACAGGCTGGCATCATCGAACGCTATCTCAACGGGGAGGAGTGATCGATGCGCCAATTACCGTACGAGATCAGCAGGCGCTCGGCTATTCGAGTCGGGTTCCTGGCACTGGTCGGAGCCACTCTCCCACAGCTTTCTGACATCGCGCGGCTTTCCGGCGCGGGGCAACCCAGCGTCAGAGAACGCGTTGCGATGGCAGATCCCGCAAAGCAAGCTCCGCGATATTTATTCACCTGTCAATCTCCATTGCCGAATGTCGGTGCCTTTACGACGATCGAGGATGTCTGGTCGAGCCCGGCCTATATGACCATCGACTCATGCGTCGTGTCGTATATCGGAGCCGGACCATTCGTCCTGACCGATGCGGAATCGTGGATCGTCTCGGTCGCCGAAAATGCCGGCATGACGGTGACGGATCGTCCCGCCCTGTACCTCACCATCCTCTCGGCCTGCACTCGGATCCGAAGCAGCGAGCTCGCGGCTCGGCTCGCCGCGCTCGGTGCTCCAGTGGTCAGAGCTGCGCTCGCCAGGGAGCCAGAGGCGCCTCAAGCGAAGCTCTTGTCGGCCTGGCTTGACGCGCAGGGCTAACACCGCCTGGCACAGTCCCGAGCATCACCGCCATAATGGCAGGATGGCATCCCGACAAAATTCCGAACATTCTGTGCCCGAATTAGCGGTGCGCTGGATCATTCGTACAGTTTCTCTTGTCGCCCTCATCGCGGCATCGCTGTTGATTCCCACCGCCGCGCAGGCGGCGCCGGGAGCTACGGTTTCCGGCAAGCTGGTGGCCAGTAGCGGTGTCTCGGTCGTCTCCGGGATCACCGTCTGGGCACAGCCGGCCGACGGCTCCAATCCCGATGCATGGTCCACCACGACAGCCACCGACGGCGCGTTCAGCATCAGCGGATTACCTGCGGGGAAGTATCAGATGAAGGCAGAAGATCTGCGCCAAGGCCCGGACAACTCCGGTGTCACTGCGCAATGGTACGGCGGGGTGCCCAACAACGTACACGGCCAGCCGATCACGCTGGCCGATGGCCAGGCCGCGACAGTGCCGAACTGGCGTGTCGAGCGCGGAAGCACGTTGCATGGATCCTTTGATTCGGTGTGCGCAACGCCGTCGGCAACGACGGTGGTTCAACTGGAGAACAGTCCGCAGTATCCGCCATACCCGTTCCAGGCTGCCGAGACGGCGTACCCGATCGAGTCCACGTCGACGCAGTACACGGTCAAGGGCGTCCTCCCGGGCAATTGGCGGGTTCGGGTCACCGTGACCGGGCACGCGACGTGCTCGGGCTTCACCGGGCCGATCTATCTCAGTCCGGGTGACCGAGAGCTCAGCGATTTGAAACTGCGGCGCCTCGGTGTGGGGATCGACTTGAATGGGGACGCCAATAGCGACCAGATCGTGCGCGACGGAAACGGCACCCTCCTGTTGTACCCGGGCGACGGATCCGGGGGGTGGGGAACGCCGTCAACCATTGGCACCGGCTGGAACTCCATGAATGTGCTGCTGAACATCACCGGTTTCGGCGCCGAGGCCGAGCCGGATCTGCTTGGCCGGGATGACTCCGGAAATCTGTGGTTGTTCCGGGGAAGCCCGGATGGAACCGTATCCCAATACGGCCAACAGGTCGGCACGGGGTGGGAAGGCATGACGGCGGTCTTCAGCCCCGGTGACTTCAACGGAGACGGCTATCCGGACGTCCTCGCCAGGAACAGCGCGGGAGCCTTCGTCCTGTATCCAGGAAACGGCCATGGCGGTTGGGGTGCTGCGTCCGTGGTCGGCCAGGGGTGGGGCATCTTCGATAACATCTTCGCCGGCGACGACTTCAACGGAGACGGGAATGCGGATGTCTTAGCCCGGACCCCGGATGGCCGGCTGTTCGCCTACTACGGTGACGGCCACGGCGGATGGCAGAGCGCGGCTGGAACGCAGGTGGGTTCTGGATGGGACATCTTCACTGCGCTGGTCAACGCCGGTGATTTCGAAGGTGACGCGAATCCCGACATCCTGGCGCGCACGTCGGATGGGACCCTGTTGATGTACCGCAGCGACGGTGAGGGCGGATGGCTGGCCTCGACAGGTCAGGCTGTCGGCTGGGGTTGGGGAGGGATGCGCTTCCTCGACTGAACGGTGTCCTAGCGTTGAGCCCGCTTAGAGCGGGAGCGGCATCAGGCTGACGCCGGACTTCAGCTGTTCTACGACTCGGTGAGACGGGATGATCGAGCGCCGTTCCGCGTCTGCGTCGACGGTCCCCGCGATCAGCCCGACAAAGTGGTCGAGCTGTGCGGCAAGCGGCTCTTGGGAGGTCAGCAGCTCGGCGATCTCGATCACCGTCTGCTGACGATAGCCGCGACCGTCGGTATTGGCCGGCTGACCCGAAACGTGGTGATAAACCGTGACGTCGCGGCGCAGCAGGTCGACCTCCACGAGCCGATCTAATTCGTGGATACTGAGCGTGCGGATCTTCCGTTGGCCGATTCGCGCCGCCGAGATCTGCGCCAGCCCGCCGGACTCGAAGCCGAGCACGACCTCGGCGACGTCTTCGGCACCGGGAACCGATGACGGGTGGAACTGACTCAGCGATCCGGTTACGCTGGTCGGCTCGCTGCCGAGAATCCCGATCGCCAGATCGACGTCGTGCACGAGCAGGTCCCAGCTCACGCCGGTGCGGATCCGCGGGGCGTAGGGGGAGTGCCGGGCGGCCGTCACGTATACGGGGGAGTTGAGCAATGCCTTCGCGGTGAGGACGGCTGGGTTGAACCGTTCGAGGAGGCCGCACATCACCGGCACGCCGCCGGCTTCTGCGGCATCCAGAATATCCAGCGTCTTCGCGAGCCCGTCGGCTACCGGCTTCTCGACCAGCATGGGCACACCGGACGCAATGACGCGCATGGCCAGGTCGTGGTGGGCTTCGGTCGCCGCCGCCACCACTACCCCGTCGATTCCTTCGAGTGAGTCGAGCTCCGGCTGCCAGGTCGCCCCGAAGCGGTCGGCGACCGCGCTGCCGACCTCCTGCCTCGGGTCGACGATCGTCGCGAGGTCTGCCACGGCCGATTGGGCGATCACCCTGGCGTGCAGCGAGCCCATTGTGCCTGCCCCGATAAGGAGAATGCGCGGATTAGTCATGAATGTCCCGGTTCCTAGGTTCGTGTGCGAATGTTACGCGCCGGCCGCCGTGGCGACGCTGGCGATGATGGTGTCGAGTTCGGCCTTCGACAGACCCTGGTGCACGGGCAGGGAGACGACTTCCTGGACAACCCGTTCAGCATTGGGGTACGAGCCGATTCGCACATCGTCTCTGCCCCGGTAGGAAGGGTAATCGAAGACCAGCTTCGGATAGTAGATGCCGCAGCCCACACCCAGCTCGCCGAGCTTTGCGACGAACTCATCACGGGTGATGCCGGTCTGCGGCGTAACCCGGATGGTGTACTGATGCCACACGTGCCGGCGACCCTCCAACTGCCGGGGCGCGATGATGCCGGGCACCGTCTCCAGACCGGCTGACAGATACGCGGCGTTCTCCTGCCGGGCACCGACGATTTCGTCATAACGCGCAATCTGGGGGATGGCCAGGGCGGCCTGAAGATCGGTCATGCGGTAGTTGTGTCCGGCGACCTCGTACTGGTACCTGGCGCGCATACCTTGATTACGCAGCACTCGGAGCCGGTCGGCCAGGTTGTCGTCATCTGTCGTGACCATGCCACCCTCACCGGTGGTGAGGTTCTTCGTCGCGTAGAACGAAAAGGAGCCGAGGCCGAAGCTGCCGGCGGCACGCCCGTTCTGTGCGGAACCGTGCGACTGGGCGGAATCTTCGACGATGGCCAGGTTCCGCGCGTCGGCAACATCGCAGATACCGGCCATGTCTGCGATCTGTCCGTAGAGGTGCACCGGCATCAGCACTCGGGTGCGTTCGGTCAGAGCCGCGGTCATGCTCGCCGCCGTGACGTTGAAGTCGTCGGGTGAGATATCCGCGAACGTGGCCGTGGCGCCCGCCTCCAGTATGGCGTTCAGCGTCGCCACGAAGGTGAACGGGCTGGTTAGAACCTCGTCTCCCGGCTTGAGGTCGAGCACCTGCAAACTGGCAACGAGGGCCGTGGTGCCATTGTTGACCGCAACAGCGTGCTTGACACCGGTGAGGGCTGCGAACTCTTCCTCCAGTCGCTTGACCTTTGGCCCCTGAGCGACCATCCCGGAACGGATGACTTCGAGGACGAGCTCTTCTTCGGCTGTGCCGAATTTCACAACCGTGATCGGTATCATGAAACCCACTTAGTGTTTGATCGGAATCGTTAGAAATGGCAGAACGCCGAGACAATTCTAGGCGACACGAGAACCCACCTGCCGATTCTGCCCGGCAGCCGGCTGGATAGCCGCACAGATTGAGAGCCTTTTTCCCCGATGAACACGATTCACCCGAGCGCCATTATCGGTCCCAACGTCACGATGGGGGAGGGCAACACAATCGGCCCGTTCGCGGTTCTCGCCGGAACCATTCAGCTGGGCAATCACAACTGGATCGGCTCCGGAGTCAAACTCGGCGTACCCCCCGAAGTGCGCTCCTTCGGTCACGACGAGGATTGGCTTGAGCTGCCTGAGGGTGCGGGTCTGGTCATCGGCGACAGCAACGTGATCCGGGAGGACGCACAGATCCATTCCGGATGGCACGCGGCAACCCGAGTCGGTAACGATACGTTCCTGATGAACCAGGTTTATGTTGCACACGACTGCGATCTGCGCAACGGCGTGACACTGGCATCCGGCGTCGCGATCGGCGGCCACTCGCGGATCGGACGGGGCGCGAATCTTGGTCTGGGCACGACGGTGCATCAGCGTCGGGTGATCGGTGCTCTAGCCATGGTCGGTATGTCCTCGGTTGTGACGAAGGACATTCCACCGTTCGTCAAGGCGTACGGCTCGCCGTGCCGGGTTCACGGGATCAACGCCGTGGGGATGGACCGGGCCGGCCTCTCCGAGGCGGTCGTCGACCGGGCCGGAGCCGCCTTGGCGGCAGCCGCGCTACTGGATGCGTTCGACTCGACCGATGCCGCCTACGCAGACATCGAATGGTTTCGCCAGGCCACCGCGTAATTTGCGGCGCGTCGTAATCCTTGGGCGGTGCTTGTCGCGGGGCGGTGCTTGTCGCGCCGGCTCAGGCCCGGTCGGCTTCGTGGTGCGGGCGCCCTTCGTATGGGCTGTAAGTCGGCTGGGAGGGGCTGCCCTGAATGTCCAGTTGCAGGGCACTGATCAGCATCTGGGTGCCCAGCATCAACGGCAACGCCGCGAGCATCACGGTGGCGGCCGTTGCCACGACCGAGAACGCGATTTGGAAACACACCCAGACGCTGATCCCGAGGCCGACGATGAACAGGATGAGACCGAGGACCAGCAAAAGGGCGACCGGGGAGAACGACCAGAGAACGTAGCGGTACCAAATCCTCCGCCAGAAGCCCTTGGTGAGCAGGCTCATCAGCTCTGGAACGACCCGGCTGAGCCGGATGCTGGAGACTTCCTCACCGTAGACGGCCGGGATCGGGACATCGATCGCCGGGATCTGCAGGATGTTCAAGTGGATCAGCAGATCATTCTCGAAACTGTAGCGACGCGCCACGTTCTTCAGCGGCACGCGGGCGAGAACTTCGGTTCGGATCGCCGTATAGCCGTTCTGCGGGTCGAACAGGTGCCAGTAGCCTGACGCCAGCTTTGTCATGAACGACAGCACGATATTGCCCAGAACCCGATATTTCGGCATGCCGGTGAACGATTCGGGAGCAAAGAACCGGTTTGCTTTGGCGAAGCCGTAGCCGTCGGTCGTCACCCGGTCCAGTAATGAAGGCAAATAGGCCGGATCCATTTGCGCATCGCCGGCCATCACCACGTTCACGTCTACGCCAAGCTCTATCGCGGCAAGGTGCCCGGTGATGATCGCCCCGCCGACACCCTGGTTGATTTCGTGCTGAATGAGGGTGACCCGCTTATCGGCACTGCGGCGCACGATCTCGGCGGTTTCATCCGGGCTGCAATCGTCGACGATCACGATGTGATCGACAAAGGCCGGCATGGTGTCGATCACGGTGGAAATCATCTTCGCTTCTTTATAAGCGGGGACGATGGCGGCGATGACTGCGCCTTTATACATGGGGTGGACCTTCTTCTTCGGTGATGGAGTGCGCTTGTCGACCGGTGGGCTTTGGAAACACCCAGTACCGGTATGCGAAGTAGTTCCACGTCGTCGATGCTGCTGTCGCTACGATTTTCCCTCCCTCCCAGCTCAGTGGAGAGTGGTCAAGTAGCGCCACGATGATGACGGATGCGACGGTATTGAAAATCACCAGGATGGTGTACTTGACCAGGGCAGCGCCATGGGGCACCTGGGATGAGAACGAGAAGTACCGCTGGATCGTGTAGGTGAAGGCGAAGCTCACCAGGAAAGCGGTTCCGGTTGCCAGCCAGACCGGCCAGCCGAACACGACGTGGAGAAGTGCCAGCAACCCGAAATCGACAAGGAAGCTCAGCCCGCCTGCCACGAGGTAGCGGAACCCGCTGTGTCCGATGATCAGGCGGAGTCGGGATCGCGAAGACATCGCTTGCGATGAACTCGCCATACTGAGCTTTCCCCTTGCCTGGGCTTGCCGGTATCGGTGACGGATAAATATTGCGCCCGGTCTAGAATAACGGTCTGCCGTTGAGCTTCGGCCCAACACCGCCGAGTGTGACCGGGCTCGGGCCCAAGACCCAGGGTGAGTCCATACAATTGCCAACGAAATGACTAGCGACCCGATGTCTCCCGCAGCGCGACCCACTGTCGCGATGCCGATGCTCAATCTCGTTCCGGGAGGGATGGGCGGCACTGAGACGTACGCGAGCAATCTAACCCAGGCGATGGCATCAGATGGGACCTTCACCGTGCTGACCGTGCTGCCGGAAAATGCAGCAGGAACCTTTCCCTGGGTGAATGAACTCGTCATCGGCGGTATCCGCACGGCTTTAGGGGTACGCAATCGTCTGGCTTCAATCGCTCAGACGGCGCTTCGCGGGCACCGGATTCGTCGGGCCCTGGCCGCTGCCGACGTCGTGCATTATCCGTTCACCGCGTTGATGCCCAGACCGCCGCGAGGTCGGCCGTTCGCGGTGACCCTGCACGATGTGCAGCACTTGGACTTGCCGGAGTTGTTCACCCACGCTGACTTCGTCTACCGGCGGCTGTTCTACCACCGGGCCGCGCGCCGGGCTGATCTGGTGATCACCATCAGCGAGTTCGCAAAGCAGTCCATCGTGCGGCACTTAGGCGTCCCGGCAGACAAGATAAAAGTCATCCCGCTCGGCGTGGATAGCCACCTGTTTGTGCCAAACCTCGGTGAACGGGACGGCTTCCTGCTGTATCCGGCTCGGGGTTGGGCGCACAAGAACCATGCGCGGCTGATCGAAGCGGTGACACTGCTCCGGCGCACAAGCCCGCGGCTCCGGCTGGTCTTGACCGGCGGAAATCTCGACGGCCTCGGCCCGCTGCCGGACTGGGTGGACCGCAAGGGATTCGTCGAGCAGGATGAACTGATCGACCTGTATCGGAGGGCCGCGGTGCTGGTGTACCCGAGCCTTTACGAAGGTTTCGGGCTGCCTCCATTGGAAGCGATGGCATCGGGCTGCCCGGTCGCTGCGTCGAACGCCGGCTCGATACCGGAAGTGTGCGGTGACGCCGCGGTTCTTTTCGACCCGAGCGAGCCCGAAGCGATCGCCGCCGGCATTGAGGAAGCGCTTAATCGCGGCGCCGAACTCTCCCGGGCCGGCGTCGCACACGCCGCAACGTTCACCTGGGAGCGGTGCGTCCAAGCGCACCTCGAGATCTTCACGGAGCTGATCGCGGCCGCGCGGCGGCCACTTACGGTGTGAGGGAGCACCGCGAGATGCTGCGTTCGGGTAAATGGGTGATTGCGGGGCTTCTCGCGTTGGCTGTTGTCGCGAGTATCGCCGTTGCGAGCATCCCGGCCGTGTCGCCCGGAATCCAACCGGCACACGCTGCCGCCGCGGCGCCGGTGATCCTGCCGACGCCGCAACACGAAAGTACCAGGGGAGTCACCTTCTCACTCAGCGGAAGCGTCGCGGTCGTCGTCGGAAAGAACACCGATGCTGCGGCCAAGACATTGCTGGCGGGCGTGGTGAAGCGGGCGGGCGGCTCGGTCGCGTTCGTTCCGCGGGCGCCAAAGGACCGTCCTGCGCTCTATCTGGGCACCATCGCGGATAATCCGGCGATCGCCGACGCGACGACGGCGATCGGAGTCGACGACGCAGACGGGCTTACCGACGAAGGCTACGCCATCGCGAGCGGTACTCGCGGCGGCCAGAAGATTCTGGTGCTCACCGGTCGCGACGCGACCGGAACCTATTACGCGGTGCAGAGCGTCCGCCAGGTCGTCCGTGACGGTGTTGTGCCCGCGCTTGAGGTGCGGGACTGGCCGCTGATGCCCGTGCGGGGTGCCATCGAGGGCTTTTACGGGGTGCCGTGGACCGCGCAGGCGAGACTGGATCAGCTCGCTTTCTACGGCAGGCACAAGCTGAACGATTTCATCTACTCCCCGAAGGACGACCCGTACCTGCGGGCTCAATGGCGCGACCTTTACCCGGAGGCAGGGGTGACCACGTTCAGGGAGCTCATTTCGCAGGCCAACGCCCACCATGTGAACTTCAGTTACGCGTTGTCACCAGGCAATGACGTGTGCTACTCCTCAGATGAGGACTTCGACGCCACGATCGCAAAATTCGATCAGTTGCGCGCACTCGGCGTCACCTCCTTCTACATCGCGCTTGATGACATCCCGCCGGATTTGCACTGCCAGGCCGACATCGACGAGTTCACCGCCAGCGGCGACCGCAAGTTGGCGGATGCGCAGGCGCATTTTTTGAACCGGATCGTCGACGAGTACATCACGCCGAACCACCTGCAGCCATTGCGCACCGTCCCGACCGACTTCTCCGGCTCCGCCAGCAACGGGTACAAAGAGGAATTCGGGACCGAGACCGACCCTTCTATCCGGATCCAGTGGACCGGTGAAGGGGTCTTCTCCGACCAGATCAGCTCGGATTCGGTCGCCCGTGCGGTGCAGACCTATGACGCCGAGCATTTCGAGATCTGGGACAACTTCCCGGTGAACGACGGGCAACGAGACCGACTGTTCCTGAACCCGCTCACCGGCCGCGACGCGAACCTGTACCAACAGATCGACGGCATCACCGCGAACCCGATGATCCAACCATATGCGTCGATGATCGCTCTGGCCGGCTACGGAGATTACGACTGGAACGGGCCGAAGTACGACCCTGCGACCACACAGCGGGCGATCATCACCGAGCTGGCCGGGCCAGAGGCCACCGTGCGCACTGCGCTCGAGGCATTCGTCGACCTCAACCAGAATTGGATGCCGTACCGGTCGAATCCCACGAATGCACCCGAGTTGAGCGCAAACGTCGCGGAGTTCTGGAAGGCCTACGCGGCGGGTGACGCCTCGAAAATGACGCCGTTGCAGGATCGGCTTGACCTCATCACCACTCTTCCGACGACACTGGGGCGGATGGCGGAGCCGGGCTTTGCCGCCGACGCGAAGCCATGGCTGACCGCGGCGGCGCAGTGGGCGAGCGCGCTCAGCCACGAGATCGACATGCTCCGCGCCATCAAAGAGCACCGCGGCAATGATGCGACCAACGCGATGCTCGCCGCAAACGCGGATCGCGCGCGCGCCGTTCTGCCAACGGTCGCCGACCTCACCGACGACGGAAAAGTCGCGAAGAACATGATCGTACCGTCGGTCGGTGATGGCGTCTTGGCGAGCTTCTTCAATCGTGCCGTCGCCGCATACGACGGCTGGCTGAAGTCTGTGCCCGCCTACTACCCCGCCACGGCGTCGTCCAGCATGACCACGTACAGCGGTGGCGCCTCACGCATCACCGATGGCGATCTGGACACATCCTACGTATCGAATCAGACCCCGGCGCAGGGTGACGCGGTGACGCTCGATCTCGGTTCGGTCGTCACGGTCGGGTCGGTGCTGATTCGCCAATCCGCCTCAGACTCGACGCCGGGGGACATGATTTACGATGCCAAAGTCGAATACTCAACCGATGGTTCGAGCTGGACCGACGCGGGCGAGTTCGACACGGCGACCACCATCGATCTGAGCCTTGACGCCCCGGAAGCGGCGCGCTACGTCCGCATCGTGGCAGCGGGCCCGAACCCGGGGGGGCAGTGGGTGCAGATTCGGGAGTTCCAGGTCTTTCCCCCGTCATCGGGAGTGACCACCGACCTCAGCGGCGCGAAGGACAGCACAGCCGATCTCGCCTTCGACGCGACCGTCACGACGGCGTTCAAAGCGGCAACCAAGCCCATTGCCGATTCCCACCTCACCCGAACATTCCCCGAACCCCGCCAGATCGGATCGATCGCGATCGTCGGAAAAGCGTCCGGCCGGCTTCAGGTGAAAACGCAGGCTGGATGGCAGAACCTGCTCACCCTCGACTCGACCCAGAGCTTCCAGGAGGCGGTGGTGAAGGCGAAGCAGATCTCCGCCGCTCGGATTCTCTTCACGCCGGGCAGTGCCGCTCCGACCGTTTACGAATTCGCCGTTCGCCCCGGCCCGCCAGTGGGTTCCAACAGCGGATGGATTCCTCAGCTCCTGCCGGTGGTCGTTTCGGTGGTCGTCTTGGTCGTCCTCGGCGGGATCGTGACGATCTTCTACCGCCGACGAATGCGCCGAAGGCGGCGTCCTGCACTGGTTCGAGGCGCGAGATCGTGATCCATAGTGCGCCGCTTACCGGTGTGGCAGCCCGGGCGGCACGGGCGCGGTTAGCCTGAGCCGCCAGCTCATGCCTTGTGCGGCTTTGATCGAGCAGATTACCAGCAGCATCCAACCGCCCTCGACCAGAACGGTGCTCTCGAAAGCCGAGGTCACGATCAGCGCGAGCAGGATCAGCGGCGACCAGATGTAGATCACGCTGTGTTTGTTCGCGGCCAACAGCCAGGACCTGCCCAGAGCCAGCGCGAGTAGGCCGATGAAGGCAAGCAACCCGATCAGGCCCAGTTGCAGGGTCACGTCGAGGAACGCGTTCAGGGCATTGCGCTGGTGCGCGTCGATGGCGAAGTTGATCCACGAATACGGGGCGAGATCGGCCGGCCACCGGCCCACCCAGCCCCAGCCCTGCAGCGGGTTCACCGGGATGAGCTGCCAGATTTGGATCCACAGCGTGTACCGGGCTTGGAATTCGCTGCGACCGTTCAGGAAGTCGATGATCCGGGTGCGGATCACAAACGCGATCACCAGCGAGATCAGGGTCAGGATCACCAGCACAACCTGCCAGCCTCGTCTGGCGTGTGGCGCGACAGCGCGTAGACCGAATAGAGCCAGAGTGGCCACGCCGACCACGACCAGTGCGACGGCGACCGTCGGAGAGCCGCTGAGCAGCAGACAGAGGGTGGCGAGCGCGATCGAGAAGGCACCGGTTCCGCGCCGCACGGATCGCGTGCGCCATTCCACCAAAAACGTCACGAATCCGATCAGTGCGACGAAACCCAGCTGATTGCGGGTGCCGAAAAGTCCCTGGATCGGGCCGCCGTAGGCCAGATTCCCTTGAATGCCCAGGAACGCGATCGGCATATCGATGAGCAATCCGGACAAAACTTCCAGTCCTAAGGACACGCCAAGCAATACCCGTAGCACGTCGCCGATCAGGCGGACCACCTGGATGGTGTCACGCACCAGGGCGACGTACACCGCGAGGAACGCCAGCACGATCTGGTAGCCGACCCCGACCAGGGTCCAGGACGGGTTGTTGCTCCAGATCAGCGAGATGGCGGACCAGCTCACGAACGCCAGCAACGAGATCGGCAGCAATCCCTGCCACTCGATGCTGCCGCGGTGCGCGATAAACGACACTGCCGCCAACACGACGAGCGTCGCCAGTGCGCCGATCAGTCCGGGCCAACCGACGGTACTGCGGATGGCGTGGGCGCAGAACGCGGTGCCCACGGCGGTCAGCGACAACGCCCGGGCGAACGGGGCGGAGCCGAAGAACGCGCGCACCCACTGGAGGATCAGGTGCCTACGGGGGCCGAGAGTCACTGCACCGTTCGGCTGGAGAACATGGCCATGAATTTATCCTAGGCTCCCGAGAATTTCGACAGCCGGGACTCAGGCACGCAATTGCTTCGTTTTGATCGAGAACAGCACCAACAGCATCCAGCCTGACTCGACCAGGATCCGTGACTCGGCGAACGACTGCGCGATCAGCGCCGCCACGACCAAGAGCGGCAGCAACTGCATTGCGGTCAACGGTTCCCCTGGGCCGTAGGGCTTCGCAGCGTTTTGGGTGTGTTGGGTGTCGACTGCGTAAAACCAGGACCGGGTCAGGGTGGAGAGCACCAGCGCGATGAAAACAACCAGGCCGATGATGCCCAGTTGCAGCCAGATGTCCAGCCAGGCGTTGTGCGCCTGCAGATAGGTGACTCCCTTGCGCACGGCCAGACCACGGAACGGCTCCACCCAGGGCGCCCAGTAGCTGATCCAGCCCCAACCGGAGACCGGGCGCTGCTGGGCGAGGTCGGCTACCGAGTGCCAGATGGTCAGGCGGCCGGTCAGATCCTCGCTTTTGCCCAGCAGCGTGAGCAGCTGCGCCCAGAAGACCCAGACGACCGCGATGGCCGCCACCAGCACCCCGGCGCCGGTCAGATAGACCGGACGACGGCGCGCCGGGTCGACCGAACGCGCCCACAGCGCGGCCAGGAGGGTGAGCCCGGTGATCACGGTGGCCGCGATGACCGTGGAGGACCGGGTCAGGCCGAGGGTGGCGATCGCGACCACGAGCCAGGCGGTGCCCCAACGGCGGGTGACGGCGCGACCGGCCAGCTGCACGCCGAACACGATCACGGCCAAGAGTGCGCACATTGCCAGCAAGTTGCTATTACCCAGGATCCCCTGGATCTGGCCGCCGTGAAAGAGCAGTCCCCGGCTCCAGTAGAACGCCTCCGGGATCTTCTGGTCGCCCCAGTCCACCCAGAACGGCAAGACTGGATGTCTGATAAACGCAGCGACGATGAATTCGAACAGCAGGGAAAGACCAAGCACCCAACGCAGCGCGGAGCCGAACGCGCGCAGCAACTCGGTCCAGGTCAGCACCAGGGCGAGGAACAACGCGGCGAGGATGGTAGCCCATTGCACCAAAACCGCGAGGGCGCTCACCCACGGATAGAACGACCAGGCGATCGAGACCAGGCACAGCAGCAGGAAGGCGATCAGCGACTTGGGCAATCGGCGCCGGTTCATCCGTGGCCGCAGGATGACCAGCGCGAAGACACTGCCGGTCAGCAGCACGAGCACGATAATCCCGTAGCCCCACCAGCTGAGCAGGTCGCGCCAGAAGTCGCCGGCGAGCGCGCTGAAGATCACCAGGGTGGCCAAACCACTGACGGCGAGTCTGGTACGGCCGGGATTCATCTTCTCAGCGTATTGGAAGCGTGGTCGCCCGGCATCGCAATAGCTCCCCTGGCCTGTCGCAGCGCCTGGATGAGGCTCGGTTGCCTGGCAAGCCGGACCCGCTAGACGAAGGCGGCCTGTCCGGTGATGGCGCGACCGACGATCAGGGTGTTCATCTCCTGAGTTCCCTCATAGGAGTAGATGGCTTCCGAGTCGGCAAAGAACCGGGGAACGTCATAGTCCAGCATGATGCCGTTGCCGCCAAAGAGTTCGCGGCACCAGGCGACCGTCTCGCGCATTCGAGAGGTGGTGTATGCCTTGGCCAACGCCGAATGTTGATCGCGTTGGGTGCCCTCATCCAGCATCTGTGATGCACGCGCCACCAGGCCGATGCTCGCGGTGATGTTGCCAAGGCACTTCACCAGCAGATCCTGAATCAGTTGGTGACCACCGATCGGCTTGCCGAATTGAATACGCTCTCCGGCATATTTCAGCGCCGCGTCATACGCCCCCACGGATATGCCGATCGCCGCCCAGGCGACCTCCGCTCGGGTCATCCGCAATACCGCTGCGGCAGCCTTGAACGAATCCGCATTCTGCAACCGCAGGCGTTCCGGCACGACCACGTTCTCCAGGCTGATATCCGCATTCTGCACGGCACGCAAGGCCTGCTTACCCTCCATCTTCGTCGCCGTGAAGCCGGGGGTGTTGTTCGGCACGATGAAGCCCTTGACCTGGTCGTCTGCCGCATCCTTCGCCCAGATGATTGTGATGTCGCTGAAGGTCGCGTTGCCGATCCACCGCTTCGAGCCGTTCAGCACCCAGTTGTCACCGTCCCGGGTGGCCACTGTGCGCAGTCCGCGCGCCGAGTCCGAGCCGGAAAGCGGCTCGGTCAGGCCGAAGGCGCCGACCACTTCTCCTGATGCCAGTTTCGGCAGCCACTCGTCGCGCTGTTGCTGCGAGCCGGCGATGGAGATCGAGCCCATGCACAGCCCGTTTTGCACCCCGACGAACGTCGCGACCGAGGCATCCACCCGCGCCAGCTCAAGAGCGATGAAGCCGCGGAACACGGCGGAGGTGGCGAACGGCTTCGTCTCGGCCCAGGCGTACGAGTACAACCCGAGGTCGGCCAGCGGCTTGATCACCTGGGTCGGAAATTCTGCACGCTCCCAGTACCCGTTGGCGATCGGTTTCACCTCGGTCTCAAGGTACGCCCGTAACTTGGCCAGGATCTCCTTTTCGTGATCGGCGAGAAGGTTCTCAAAGCCGAAGAAGTCGGCGGCGATGGGCTCGAATGCCATTGGGGTGCTCCGTTGCGTCGGGATGCCGCGCTCGGCATCCAGTGGTCGGTGCCAGCCTAGATGGGCTCGCACCGTGGCCCAAAAGCGGTTGGTAGTTTGGTCTAACACTGGAAAGGGACGTGCGCGAGATGTTTGTGCCGATCAGCAATTCGCCCAGGAACTATGCCTGGGGGTCGACCAGCGCCATCGCCGAGTTGCTTGGACGCCCGGAATCCGGCGGCCCGGAAGCCGAACTCTGGCTGGGGGCGCACCTCGGCTCGCCCAGCGTGATCCTTGATCCGGCGCAGGCGGGCGGCTCTTGGGATCTGGCCCAGTGGATCGCCACGGATCCGGCGACGGCCCTGGGTGAGGCGCTGGGGGATCGGACCCCGGCGCGCACCGGCGTCGCCCCACGGCTGCCATTTCTGCTGAAGATTCTTGCCGCCGACGCGCCGCTCTCGCTGCAGGCGCATCCCTCGCCACAGCGGGCAGCGCAGGGTTTTGCCAGGGAGAATGCGCTGGGCATCCCGGTGGATGCCGCAGCGCGAAACTACAAGGACGCCTTCCACAAACCGGAGTTGATTTACGCGCTCAGCGACACATTCGACGCGCTGTGCGGGTTCCGTGCGGTGGCTGACAGCGCGCGGATGATCGCGGTGCTCGCCGCGCAGGCGGGCGAGAATCAGGCGCTGGAGGAGTTGCGGGGACGGCTGGTTGCAGCGTCGGCGGCGGCCGATCAGGAGAACGGTCTGCGCGAGGTTGTCGCGTGGTTGCTCGGCGGTGGGGCCGGGGTCGACGAGACGGTGACTGCGGTGGTCGCTTCGACGCGCTCAGTGACCGAGGGCTCGGTCGCTGAGCCGGCTAAAGAGCCACGCGCCGGCGTGTTCGCCCCGGAGTTCGTCCGGGAGTTCGCCACGGAATTTGCCACGGAGTTCGCCACGGTGGGAGAGCTGGCGTATTCCTTCCCGGGTGACCCGGGCATCGTGCTGTCGCTGCTGCTGAATCGGGTGACCCTCCGGCGCGGCGAGGCGCTGTATTTGCCGGCCGGCAACATCCATGCGTATTTGTCCGGGCTCGGGGTCGAGCTGATGGCGGCATCCGACAACGTGCTGCGCGGCGGGCTGACCGCTAAGCACGTCGACGTGCCCGAGCTGCTGGATGTGCTTGATTTCACTGCCGTTCCGGTGCCGTATTTGCCTCCGGATCGCCCAGCGGCCGGGCTGCAGGTGTTCCATCCCGACGTCCCGGACTTCGCGCTGGCCAGAGTGGACGTGGGCGAACCCCAGGAAGGCCTCGATGCTGAAGAGTCGCGTGCGGCATTCGTCGAGCTCGCGCTCTCCGGACCGGCCATTGCGATCTGCATCGAGGGCAGCGTCGATATCGCCGGCGACCGCGCCAACGTCCGGATCGCGCGCGGTGAGTCGGTCTATGTGACCCCCGATGAGGCGGCTCTGCGCTTCACCGGCCGCGGAACCCTCTTCGTAGCAACCACCCCCCGCTGAGGCATCAGCCGCTGAGGCATCAACCGCTGGGGCATCAACCGCTGAGGGGCAAACTTTTGCTAGTACTACGGCCTCAGCACTAGCAAAAGCATGCACCTCAGCGGGTCGGGGCGGGTCGGGATGGGGGCGGTGGCGGATAGGGTTGCTGTGGCCGCGGTGGGCGGCGGAGGGGCGGTGCGCGATGGCTTGGCTGGTGACCGGAGGAGCCGGCTACATCGGCTCGCACGTGGTCCGAGCATTCCTGGCCGAGGGGATCGACGTCGTCGTCGTCGACGACCTGTCCAGCGGGCACGACGCGTTCGTGCCGGCGACCGTGCCGTTCGTCCGCGGCAGCATCCTGGACCGGGCTCTGCTCGACGCCACCTTCGCCCAGCATCCGATCACCGGCGTCGTGCACGTCGCCGGCTTCAAGTACGCGGGTGTCTCGGTGCAGCAGCCGTTGCACACGTTCGAGCAGAATGTCACCGGTACGGCCACGGTTCTCGCGGCAATGGCCGCGGCGAGGGTCGACGCGATCGTGTTCTCCTCCAGCGCGGCCGTGTACGGCACTCCAGACACGGAGCTGGTCACCGAGACCACGGCGCTGGATCCGCAGTCGCCGTACGGTCAATCCAAGCTGATCGGCGAGTGGCTGCTGGCCGATCAAGGCGTCGCTACCGGTCTCCGGCACACCTCGCTGCGATACTTCAACGTCGTCGGCTCAGGCTCCGACGAGCTTTACGACACGAGTCCGCATAACCTGTTCCCGCTGGTTTTCGACGCGTTGCTGGCTGGGCGCTCGCCGCGGATCAACGGTGACGACTACCCGACGCCTGACGGCACCTGCGTGCGCGACTACATCCATGTTGCGGACCTCGCCGCCTCGCACGTTGCCGCGGCGAGGCGTTTGGATGCCGCCCGCGCGGCGGGAACGAACCCACCCGCTGGCGCACTCCAACCGGTGTACAACCTCGGCAGCGGCGACGGAGTCTCGGTAGGCGAGATCATGAGGACCATCGCGAGGGTCACCGGGATTGACTTCGTTCCGGAGATCGGCCCGCGGCGGGCCGGTGATCCGGCTCGGATCGTCGCCTCTGGGCAGCTGGCCGGAGGCGATCTGGGCTGGCGGATGCGACACAGCCTCACCGACATGGTCGCCAGCGCCTGGTCGGCGCGCAGTGCCCACCCGCACGGATAACCGGCCCGCACGACTGAACCTGCCTGCACGGATAACCCGTCCGCACGACTGAACGCGCCTGCACGACTGAACGCGCCTGCACGGATAACCCGCCCGCACGACTGAACCCGTGCGCCGCCGGTCGTTTGCGTGCCGACGCCCCTTGGTCTGCCCGGAGCCGGCCCCCGAGCGCAGACGTCGCGACGGAGAGCGTGCAGCCCGGGAGTGTCGAACTGGTTTCGACTCTGCGGCGCGTCGCAAACCCTCCAGGCCCAGTTGAGGCTTTACGATTTGCGACTTGACTCAGACGAACTACACCGATGTAATTATGAGGAACGTGTTGCAGGACGCGAGTGCATCACATGGGTGGGAGTTCGATATGGCTGTTCCTGAGTATCGCCCGGGGGTACCCGACAATTGGTTCGTTGATCCGGTACGTCTAGGCGTACCCGGAGTACGCGGCGTTGCCGAAGAAGACGACCCGCTGGCCTGGCAATCCGATGCGCTGTGCGCGCAGACCGATCCCGAAGCGTTCTTCCCGGAAAAGGGCGGGTCAACCCGCGACGCGAAGAAGATCTGCGCCTCGTGTGAAGTCCGCGCTCAGTGCCTCGAATATGCCCTGGGCAACGACGAACGATTCGGGATCTGGGGCGGGTTGAGCGAACGCGAACGTCGCAAATTGCGTAAACGCGCCAGCTGAGGGATCTTTGCGGCCGTGGGCACGTCGAAACCGCGGTTGTGGCACGAAATAGCGCAAATGTGGCGCCACGACTGCAGGTTCGCGTGCCAAACCGGCGGCGCGCCACGGGGATGATAAGCGGTCAGCCGCGCGCGACCTAGGCTGTCCACGATGTATCCGAGAGTCACCGCCATCGTCGTCGCCCATAATGGTGCAGCCCATCTTCGGCGAACCCTCCAGGCGCTGAGCATGCAGACCAGACGGCCGGACGCCGTGATCGCTGTCGACTGCGCGTCCACCGACGAGACGGCTGCCATCTTCGCGGAGTACGCGACGGGTGTGGAGAATATCAAGCCAGGCCGCGGCGACGACCGACGAGTCCAGTTGCTCACCTCTCGGGAGAACCTGCCGTTCGGCGCCGCGTTGGCGATGGCGGCCCGGGCGACGCAGCCGACCGCATCCGATCATGAGTGGCTGTGGCTGCTCGCCCAGGACACCGCCCCGGATCCGCGTGCGCTGGAACTACTGCTGGGCGCGGTCGAAGTCTCGCGGTCGGTTGTCGTGGCCGGACCCAAGCTGATGGACTGGGACGACCCCAGCCTGATCCGGGAATTCGGCCAGTCGATGACCCCGCTCGGGGCGTCCGTGCCACTGGTGGAGAACGAGCTCGACCAAGCCCAGCATGATGCGCGCAGTGATGTGCTCGCTGTCGCGCCGGCGGGAATGCTGGTGCGGCATACCCTCTGGGAGAAGCTCGGCGGGTTCGACCCGGCGTTGCCGGTGGTGGATGACGGGCTTGATTTCTGCGTGCGGGCGCGGCTAGCCGGGTTCCGGGTCACGCTGGTACCCGGGGCACGGGTGGCCACCGCCGGCGACGGGGTCGTCGGCGCGAGCCGGTCGATCAAATGGTCAGCCCGGCGTCGGCTGTTTCGGCTGACCCGGGCCGCGCAATTGCACCGCCGGATGGTCTACGCCCCGGCCGCAGCGCTGCCGGTGCACTGGCTCTCACTGGTGCCGCTGGCCATCGTACGAAGCCTCGGCCGCCTGCTCGGCAAACAGCCGGGAGCGATCGGGGCCGAGTTCGCCGCCGCCTTCGCCGTCGCATTCAGCGGCATGCGGATCAGCACCGCCCGGCACGCGCTGGCCAAAGTGAAGACGGCGGGGTGGGCATCCATCACGCCGCTGCGAATCCCGCTCGACGAGGTGCGCCGGGCCCGCGCGCTGACCCGGGAGGCGGCGCTGGCGCGATCCGGCGGCCGCATCGAGTTCAATTTCTTCGCCGGCGGCGGCGCCTGGACGGTGCTGGCAGCCGCCGTGCTCGGGGTGGTCTTGTTCCTGCCGCTGCTGGACTCCGCTGCGCTCACCGGTGGATCGCTGCTGCCGCTGTCGGCGGATGTCGGCCAGCTCTGGCATAACCTCGGCTACGGCTGGCGTGACATCGGCCTTGGCTTCGTCGGTGCCGCGGACCCGTTCGCCGCGGTATTGGCTGTGCTGGGAACCCTGACCTTCTGGCAGCCGTCCCTGAGCATCGTGCTGCTGTTCCTGTGCGCACTGCCGCTGGCCGCACTGGGGGCGTGGATGTGTGCCGCGCGGCTGACTGGGCGAGCCGGCTTGCGTGCCTGTGCCGCGTTGTTGTGGATGCTGGCGCCGACCTTTCTGAGCGCATTGGCGACCGGTCGGCCCGCTGCGGTGCTGGTGCACCTTCTGTTGCCCTGGCTGTTCTTCGCCGGCTTCGCTGCGGCCCGGTCCTGGGCGGCTTCGGCGGCCACCGCCCTGTTGTTCGCGGCAACGATCGCCTGCGCGCCGTCGCTGGCGCCGGCCCTGGTTTTGATCTGGCTGGGCTGCGTCGTGGCCAGCGGGCGACGTCTGATGCGGTTCATCGCGATCCCACTGCCGGCATTCGCGCTGTTCGCCCCGCTGATCTGGCAGCAGCTGAGCCGCGGCAACTGGATCGGTCTTCTGGCCGACCCCGGCCTGCCGAGCGTCTCCCGGCTCGCCGGTGGCGGCCAGCTCGCCCTCGGGCTCCCGGAAACCGGACTGGCCGGCTGGCCCGCTCTGGCTGAATCGTTCGGGCTCTCCGGTAGCGCCGCGCATCTGATCGTGCCGATTCTGCTTGCGCCGCTCGCCATTCTCGCGCTGCTCGCGCTGTTTTTGAGGGGGTCGACCCGGGCGGTTGTGCCTCTGGCCGTCGCGCTGGTCGGCTTTGCGACCGCGGTGGCCGCCGGCCAACTGCTGCTGCAGTCGGTGGGCTCCCAGCCGGTAGCCATCTGGCCCGGTAGTGGCCTCAGCCTGTACTGGCTGGGCTTGGTCGGATCCGCGACTCTTGCGCTGTCGGCTATTCGGAGGCTGTCTGCGATACCCGCGATCGTCTGCGTGTTGTTCACCGCGGTCGCCGGTGCACCGCTGGCGTTGGCGCTGCCGCTGGGCACCTCCCTGGTTGTTCCGGGTGAGGGTAAGGCGCTGCCGGCCTTCATCGGTGCCGAGGCGGCCAATCATCCGAGGGTCGGCACTCTGGAGATCACCCCGCAACCCGATGGCGCAATCGCCACCACGCTGCTGCGCGGCACCGGCCCGTCCCTTGATGAACAGAGCACGCTGGCGACGACCATGCTCACCCTGGACGCGCAGGAGCGGCAACTGGCCGGCCTCGCGGCCAACCTCACCTCGCAGAGCGGGCTGGATGCCACCGCACAGCTGAATGCACTCGGGATCGGCTTCGTCTATTTGACACCGCCGGTGTCCGGGCTCGAGCCGGATGCCGCCCATCGTGCGGCTGCGACCGAGAGACGCGCCTCCGTCGCACTGGATGGGAATCCGGTGCTGGCACCGGTCGGAGGCGGCTCGGTCGGCCTGCTCTGGAGTCATAGCGCCGGAACCGTGCCGACCACCGCGGCGGCGCAGATTCCGACCGGTGCCGGTGGGATCATTCGCACCCTGATCCTGATCGGACAGGCACTCGTGATCGGAATCACGGTGCTTTTGTCCATTCCCACCGGCCGCGCTCGCGACCGGGACACCATCCCCGCGGGGCCGAAGCCTCCCGCCGGCGACCCCGGCGCACCCACTACGGCCGCCGAAGCCCCCAAAGAAGTCTCGCCCGACAAAGAAGACTCCGCCGACAAAGAAAACTCTGCCGCTGAGCCTGCCGAGGTCACGCATGATTCGGCGATTGCTGCGGCAGGCCCTGGGACCGAAAGCTCCGGGACCGAAAGCTCCGGGACCGAAAGCTCCAAAACTACCAGTTCAGGGTCCGATAGTTCAGGGTCCGATAGCTCAGGGGTCGATAGTTCAGGGTCCGATAGCTCCGAGGTGAGACATGGCGACTAGGCGGGGGATCGCGTTAGGCGGCGTTCGCGTCCTCACGGGTCTGGCAGGGCTCGCGGTCGCGGCGCTATGCATCGGGGCGGCCATGCTGCTGCCGCTGCCTGAATATCTGGCATCCGTGCCGTCGATGACGGTCTCGCCACAGCCGACCAGTCAGCAGCGCGCCTGCCCAGGCCCGCTTCTGGCCCTTGCTTCCGACTCCGCAGACGCGACGAAGGCGTCGTCGTTCGGGCCGACTGCAGTGGTGGCAGGCGCCGAGCATGGCGCACCGACGGCATCCGTCCTAAAGGCGCCGGGTGACGTGTCGGCGGCTCAGAACGGCGCACCGTCGCTGCTGACCGTACCTGCCGCAGCTGACAGCGACCGGGCGCCGTTGATTGCCGGCAGCCAATCGCAGAGTGCGGCACTGGAGGATCTCGCCGGTTTCGCTGCATCGGGATGTGGCGAGGCCAGCGGAGACAGCTGGATCGTTGCCGGCGCAACCACTTTGGGCGAGACCAGTCTGGTCCGGCTGACCAACTCGACGCAGGTCGTCGCCACGGTCAACCTCGACGTGTACGGCCCGGACGGGGTGGTGAAGGCTCCCGCTGCTGCCGGAATCATCGTCGCGCCGATGACCCAGCTGACCGTTCCGCTGGCCGGGCTCGCCCCCGAGCTGCAGTCACCGGTCATCCACGTGCAAAGCAGGGGCGGTCGGGTGCTGGCCTCGCTGCAGCAGAGCGTTGTCCGAGGCCTTGATCCCGGTGGTGTGGAAGTGGCCGGGCCGACCACCGCGCCGGGCACCACGCAGGTGATCCCCGGCGTCGTCATTTCCTCGCTCGCCGCACTGCAGGTGGGCAATTCCAGCGAGTCATACTCCGAAGTGTTGCCGGCCGTGCGGGTCCTGGTGCCCGGCACGAAGTCTGCGCGCGTCACGGTCGACGCGGTAAAGGACGGCGCAAGCACGACCGGCGCAGGCACGACCGGCGCCGCACCATCTACACCCTCGGCCGCGGCAACGACGATCACGGTCAAGCCGGGCGTCTCCACCGAGATCCCGCTGGACAAGGTGTCTGACGGCACCTACACGGTCACCGTCACCGCCAACCTTCCGGTCGTCGCGGCTGCGCGCACCTCTACGATGAGCGCAGCCGGCAAGGACTTCGCCTGGTTCGCGGCCGCCAAGGCGTTTACCGGCGATTTCCTGGTCGCCGTCGCGCCCGGTCCCTCGCCCACACTTCATCTGGTCAACACCGCCACAACCGATGCGTCGCTCACGCTGAGGCCGGCGACCGGCGCCGCCAAGACGGTCTCCGTTCCGGCGGGAGCCAGCGTGAGTGTGCCGGTCGCCGCCCGTGCCAGTTACACCGCGTCGGGCGCCCAGTCCGTGCTTGCCTCGGTGAGTTACCTCGGCGATGGGACGGTATCGGCGTTCACCCTGGCCCCGGCAAGCGCGCTCGCCGACCCGATAACCGTCTACCTGCGGTAGCCGCCGCCTAGTAGTGCCGGAACCGCTCTGGGGCAAGATCCCACGGATCTTTGCCGAGCAATTCGGCCACGGCGCGGAAGACGCAACTCTCCACCAGCATCCGCTGGTGCATCTCATCGTTGCGGTGCAGCTTGCTCAGCCGCTGGATCGGCACCCGGAACATGATCACCGTGCCGTTGACCGGATCAACGCGCCAGCGCTCGACGCCCTGCTCGCGGGGCGTGCCGGCCGGGGCGGCGGCAATCTCGAAGCGGATCTGCTCGAGTTCAGCCGGCCAGAGACCCTTGAGATACTCGGCGGTGGATGCCACCGTCATGTCGAAGAGGTCGATCCGGTTGTGCAGCATCGGCAGATGAGGTCCCGTGACCGGACCTCTGGCTCCGTGACCGTGCCGGTTGCGCCAGCGGATCGACCCGGTGGCTGTCTCCTCGGCCGGGCCTTGTTGCGTGCTCCTACGGCGTGATCGAGGCATGTCGCCATCCTACGTCGTGCGCCCGGAGCGGTATCGTGGTGCCCGATGTCCCCTCGAGCGTGTTCGCGTGTCGCGTGCCGTCAGTACGCGGTCGCGACGCTCACCTATGCGTACGCCGACTCGATGGCCGTGCTCGGGCCGCTGAGCCTCTCCCACGAACCGCACAGTTACGATCTCTGCGCCAACCACGCCGAGCGTCTCTCCGCCCCGCGAGGCTGGCAGATCGTGCGGTACCACAGCACCGGTGAGGTAAATTCGTCTCAATGAGCCCCGCACCGAACGAGCCTGCCGCCGTAACCCAACTGAACACCGTCGTCAAGACCTACGATATCCGCGGCGTGGTCGGTGAGACCTTGACCGAAGAGATCGTCACCGCTGTCGCGGCGGCCTTCGTCGACGAGCTTGATGCCGCCGGTGGCGATGTTGTCGTCGGTCACGACATGCGCGAGTCGTCGCCCGGGTTTGCGGACGCCTTCGCTCGCGGTGCACAGGCTAGGGGAGCGAATGTGGTCTCGATCGGACTGTGCTCGACCGACCAATCGTATTTCGCCTCCGGCAGCTTGAATGCCCCTGCGGTCATGTTCACCGCCAGCCACAACCCCGCCCGGTACAACGGGATGAAGCTGTCCCGCGCCGGGGCGCAGGGCCTGAGCATGGAGACCGGGCTCGCCATGGTGCGAGACCGTGCGGCGGCGATCCTGACCGACGGACTCGATCCGGTCGATGCGGTCGGTTCCTACCGTGAGTTGGATGTGCTGGCCGGCTACGCATCGTATTTGCGATCGCTGGTTGACTTGCGCGGCATCCGGCCGGTGACGATCGTGGTCGACGCCGGCAATGGTATGGGCGGGCTGACCGTGCCTGCCGTCCTCGGCCAGGAAAGTGGTCTGCCCGCACTGCCGATCACGGTGGTGCCGCTGTACTTCGAGCTGGATGGCACATTCCCCAACCACGAGGCGAACCCGCTCGACCCGGCGAACCTGGTCGATCTGCAGCGCGCCGTGCTGGAACATCACGCCGATCTCGGTCTCGCCTTCGACGGGGATGCCGACCGCTGCTTCGTGGTCGACGAGAAGGGCCAGGTGGTCACGCCGTCGGCCGTTGCCGCCATCGTGGCTCTGCGGGAGATCCACCGGGCGCGCGCGGCGCAGCCGGAAGCCGATATCGTCGTGCTGCACAATCTGATCACCTCTCGGGTAGTGGCTGAGACGATCGAGGCGGCCGGGGCGTCGGCGGTTCGCACCCGGGTTGGGCACACGCTGATCAAGGACGCCATGCGCGAGACGGGAGCCGTCTTCGGGGGTGAGCACTCCGCGCACTACTATTTCCGTGACTTCTGGAGCGCCGACAACGGGATGCTGGCAGCCATGCACCTCCTGGCGGAGTACGGTCACCAGGACCGGCCGCTATCGGCGTTGTCTGCGCAGTACACGCCCTATCCGATGAGCGGGGAGATCAACTCGACTGTGGCGGACGTACCGGCCGCATTCACCCGGATCGTCGAGGCGTTCACCGGCCGGGGCGAATTCGACGAGTTGGATGGCCTGACGGTGACCGGCACCACTGCGCTGAATGAGCCGTTCTGGTGGTTCAGCGTGCGTTCCTCCAACACCGAGCCGCTGCTGCGGCTGAACGTCGAGGCCGCCAATGCGCCCACCATGCAGCGAATCCGCGACGAGGTACTGGCGCTGATCCGCGAGTAGGCCGTGAGCGGCTCCGGCTGCGAGAATAGCGGCATGACTTTCGCACAGACCCGAGGCAACCCGTCGCTCGTGAACCAGACACCCGGCACCGCGCCGCTTCCGTTCCAGGTCGCCGATCTCACTCTCGCGCCGGCTGGGCGGCACCAGATCCGGCTGGCCGAGTACGAAATGCCGGGGCTGATGGCATTGCGCGCGGAGTTCGGCGATGCTCAGCCGTTGGCCGGCGCACGAATCGCCGGCTCGTTGCACATGACCGTGCAGACCGCCGTGCTGATTGAAACGCTGGTCGCACTCGGCGCTCAGGTTCGCTGGGCCAGTTGCAACATCTTCTCCACGCAGGACGAAGCGGCCGCCGCCGTCGCCGTCGGCCCGACTGGCACCCCGGAGAATCCGGCCGGAGTTCCGGTTTTCGCCTGGAAGGGCGAGACCCTGGAGGAGTACTGGGCCAGCACCCAGCAGATATTCGACTGGTCGGCGGAGTCCGCTGCAGCCGGAGCGGATTGGGCGGGACCCAACCTGATTCTGGACGACGGCGGCGACGCCACCATGCTGGTGCACACCGGCGCCCGATTCGAGCGGGCCGGTGCGGTTCCGGATGCCGTCGCCGGCGACAGTCACGAGTATCGGGTCATTCTCGAGGCGCTGCGGGCCTCGCTCGCGACCGCGGGCCTGGATCATTGGACGAGCGTCGCGGCCGGTATCATCGGCGTGACCGAGGAGACCACCACCGGTGTGCACCGGCTGTACGAGCTGGAGCGCGACGGAACCCTGTTGTTCCCGGCGATCAACGTGAACGACTCGGTCACCAAGAGCAAGTTCGACAACAAGTACGGCATCCGGCATTCGTTGCCGGACGGGCTGAACCGCGCCACCGACGTGCTGATCGGCGGAAAGGTCGTCTTCGTGGTCGGCTACGGCGACGTGGGCAAGGGCGCGGCGGAGGCGCTGCGCGGCCAGGGCGGCCGGGTCATCGTCAGCGAGATCGACCCGATCAATGCGCTACAGGCGGCGATGGACGGATTCCAGGTGGCTCGGATCGAGTCCGTTCTGGACCAGGTGGATATCTTCATCACCTGCACCGGAAACCTCAACGTGATCACCCTCGAGCACCTGCTCGGCATGAAGGATCACGCGATCGTGGCCAACGTTGGGCACTTCGACAACGAGATCGACATGGCCGGGCTGGAGGAGCTGGCCGGTGCTGAGCGGGTCGAGATCAAGCCGCAGGTGCATGAGTGGCGGCTGCCGAACGGCCGCAGCCTGCTGGTGCTCTCCGAGGGGCGGCTGATGAACCTCGGAAATGCAACCGGGCATCCGTCGTTTGTGATGAGCAATTCGTTCACCAACCAGGTGCTGGCTCAGATGGAGTTGTTCGTGTCGCCGGAGAAATACCCGGTCGGCGTCTACGTACTGCCGAAGCTGCTGGACGAAAAGGTCGCCCGGCTGCACCTGGATGCGCTCGGCGTCCAGCTCACCCGGCTGAGCCCCGAGCAGGCAGCCTACCTCGGTGTGGGCGTGGACGGGCCGTATAAGGTCGACCACTACCGCTACTGAGCGGGGCCTCTGCGCGCCTCGATGCTGGCGCTCGGACGCGGCTGAACGCAGCGTGCCAGGTGGTCGGAGTCTCAGCGGTCGGGAAAGGAGTGCGGCACGCCGGTCAGCACCGGCGCCAGGCGGTTCAGCCGCTCCTGCTCCAGCAGCAGCGCCTGATAGTCCCGGTCCCTGCGGATCGCCGCAACCGCCTGGAGGAATTCCTCGGCCGGGGCTGCCGGCAGCGGCCAGACGAACGCCGAGGCTTCGGTTGCCAGTTCGGCCGCCAGTCGGGCGCGCGACGATTCGTTCATGGCGGATGCCTGAGCCACGTAACCGGCGATTCGGCGCGCCAGCCGATCGGGCAGTTTCGCGGCATCCGCCGTCTGCGCCCAGGCCGCCAACGCGGGCGGCACCGCGTACCCTGCGGCGGCCGGAACGGGCACCCGTTCGTGCTGGCTGTACGTTCCGGCCAGCAAATCACCCAGTCGCTTCGACCGGCTGTTCAACAGCGCGCAGAGCGCGGCGAGTCCGCCGAAGGTCATGAAGATCTCGATCACGCCGGTGAGCGCGCGAATGAACGCCTGCCGGAACTGGATGGCCCCGCCGTCGTCGCGCACGATCCGCGCCCCGATGGCGAGCTTACCCAGCGACCGACCGCGCGTAGCGAGCTCGACCGCGACCGGTGCCACCACGAGAGAAAAGGCCAGACTCGCGGTGACCAGGGCAGAGGCCAGCGCCTGATCGCTCTGGAACCCGCCGGTGACCGCGATGGCCAGGACCAAACCGAGGAACAGGCCGATGTACGCAATGAAATCGATTATCGCCCCGGCAGAGCGCAAGATGAAACCGGCCGGCCGCACGTCCAGCGCGACGGCCTCACCGGTCATCAGCTGCTGCTCATCGAGGTCGCCCGTGCTGGCCATGGCTATCATCTAAGCAGATGGACCTTGACGCGTATTCCGCCGCCCACCGCGACGAATGGGATCGCTTGGCCGTGCTCGGGCGCAAGCGGCGATTCAGCGGTGCTGAGGCCGACGAACTGATCGGCCGCTACCAATCCGGTGCGGCGCAGTTGTCTGCGATCCGCACCGCGGCCGGGTCGAGCGTGCCGGGGGATCGGCTATCGGTGCTGCTGTCCCGGGCCCGCCTACGGTTCACCGGCGCCGGTGCGAACCTGTTGTCCCAGTTGCCGCGGTTCTTCGGCATAGAACTCCCGGCCGCACTGTACCGGCTGCGCTGGCTGATCCTCGTGGTGGCTATGGTTACCGCGGTGGTCGCGAGCCTCTACGCCGCTTGGGCGCTTGCCGACCCGCGGGTGCTGGCGAACTTCGGCTCGGATGCCGCCCTGAGAAAGATCGCGGAGCACGACTTCGTCGACTACTACTCGAACAACCCTGCCGCATCGTTCGCCGGCCAGGTCTGGACGAATAACGCCTGGATCGCGGCGCAGTGCGTGGCCTTCGGGATCGTCGGGGTGTACGTGCCGGTGGTGATCCTGCAGAATGCGCAGAATCTGGGGGTCAACGCCGCGGTGATGTTCTCCTACGGGCATGGCGACGTGTTCTTCCAGTACATCGCACCGCATGGACTGCTCGAATTGACCTGCATCTTCGTGGCGGCGGCCGCCGGCATCCGAATCTTCTGGGCCTGGGTCGCCCCCGGTGCCAGAACGCGGGCGCAGGCGCTCGCCGAGGACGCGCGCGCGCTGTTCACCGTGGTCGTCGGCCTCGCGATCGCACTGCTTTTCTCCGGGCTCATCGAGGGCTTTGTGACACCGGCGCCCTGGCCATGGCCGGTCAAGGTCGGGATCGGCGTGCTCGCGCTGGGCGCGTTCCTGTTCTACACGCTGTTCTTCGGCTTTCGCGCGGTCCGTTCCGGCGAGAGCGGTGATCTGACCGAGTTCGAGGCGGGCGCCCGTCAGATCGTCGCGGGGTGAGTTCGGCGCGCCTGGGCGACCCGGCGCAGGGGCGAATCGGAGCGTGTCGGCGGTGCGGGGGATACTACTTCGATGACGAAGACGCAGTACTACACCGCGACCAGTATTGACGGTTTCATTGCGGACCAGAACAATTCGCTGGACTGGCTGTTCCAGGTCGGCAACTCCGATGTCGGCGAGGTAGACATCGAGCCGACGCAGCCGGAGAGTGATCGCTTCGAGCCGTTTCTCGCCGAGGTGGGCGCAATGGCCATGGGGGCGACAACCTACCGTTGGATACTCGAGCACGAGCATTTCCTGGAGGAGCCGGCGAAATGGCAGCGCTATTACGGCGACCGACCGACGTGGGTATTCACCCATCGCAAGCTTCCGGTGATTCCCGGTGCGGATCTGACATTCGTACGCGGCGATGTCCGCCCGGTGCACGACATGATGCGGTCGGCGGCCGGTGGGAAGAACATCTGGGTCATCGGCGGTGGGGAGCTGGCGGGCCAGTTCCTCGATCGCGGGCTGCTTGACGAGCTCCAGCTCAGCATCGCTCCTGTGCTGCTCGGCGGCGGATCGCCGCTGTTGCCAAGGCGGGTGCCGGCATCCGAGCTTGTTCTGTCGGCCGTGGAGCAGGACAAGAACTTCGTGTACGCCAGCTACACCGTTGTGCATCCGTCGTTCCCAGAGACCCCATTCCTCGGAGGTAGCGTAGGAGGATGAGCGAAAATCCCGGATCCGACCCGTTGCACCCTATCGACAGCCCGACCGGCTGGGTGGCCAAGAACATCGAGCAGTACCTCGAAACCGACGGGAAAGAGGGGTCGCAGCTCAAGGGCGCCCCGTTGCTGCTCCTCACCACCAAGGGAGGGAAATCAGGGAAGTGGCGCCGGACCGCGCTAATTTTCGGGGAGAGCAATGGCAGCTATATCGTCGTAGCTTCCAAGGGCGGTGCG
>JBDTDV010000031.1:0-10912 GCA_039922875.1 Microbacteriaceae bacterium | reverse complement strand
AGCTCGACGACAGACTCGCCGTCCTCACGCAGTCGCGGCTGCACGTGCTAGACGGCATTGGGCCGGAACTGTGGCGCAGCGCGGACGGCTGCAGTATCGAAGGCCTTACCGATCGGCTCCGGGCGCGGATGGGGGAACCGCCCGCCGGCGTCGAGCCGATGCAGGCCGTGGAAGACGCCATCGTCGCGATGACGGCGGCCGGGCTGCTGCAGCGTGCATAGCGCGAGACTCCAGCCGCTCAGTCCCGCGTGTCCTGCTGATGGCGTGTGGTGCTTCGACGAGCTCAGCGAACCGGCGCCGCGAGCACCTCGCGAATCTGCGTCCTCAGCGCGGCGGCGAAACGGCGCTCCGAGAACATCGCGGCGTGGGCACGAATCACATCGGCATCCCACGCGTCCGCGCGGAACCTGCCGACCGCGTGCCGGATTGCCTCCGCGGTCGGGGCCCGGAAGAAGCGCCCGGTAACACCGTCGATGACGGTGTCGAGATAACCGCCGGCCCGCAACGCGAGCGTGGGCTTTCCCCAGGCCGCGGCCTCCAGGACGGTGAGCCCGAGATCCTCGTGCGCCGGCGCGATAAGTGCCGCGCAGCGGGAATACAACCATCGAAGCCGTGCCTCGCTGACTCCGGAAAGGAGCCGAACGTTCTGCGGAAGATCGGCCAACAGCGACTGCCGCATCGGCCCGTCGCCGACAATGACCAGGTGACGCTCGGGTGTTTGCCGGAACGCAGCCACTACGTTGGCGACATTCTTATAGCCGAGCAGACGAGAGACCAGGAGGAAGTACTCGCCGCCGCCCCCGAGCCGTGCCACCTCAGGAACCGCCTCGCGGGCGGCTTCGGTGTCGACGCTCTGCGGCGGGAACACCACCGGGGCATTGCGTCCGTAGACGCGGCGGATGCGCTCACTCACGCCACTGGCATTGGCGAGGTAGCGATCGGCCCGCGCAGCGGCGCGGTGATCCCAGCGGGTAAGCGCCGGCGCCAGCACACCCAAGCCGGCTCGCTGCAACCAGGAGCCCTTGGCACGATCCAGATACTGATCGCTGAGGTAGAGCCACCTGGCCGGGGTGTGACAGTACACAATCGTGCGGCCCGTGCTACGGAACCCATGAGCCCAACCGCTGCTCGAGGCAAGCACGATGTCCGCGGGGATACGCATTCCGGAGCTCGCCAGGGCCAGAAATGGAAGAGCACGACGATGATGGCGGCGGAGGGCACCGATGCGGTTCAGCGGCGAGACGACGATGTTGGCATCTCTGAATTCCGGAAAAGTGCCATCAGGATCGTAGAGTGTCGTGTAAATCTTGGCTTTCGGGAACGCCCGCATCATCGCAAGCACCACCCGCTCGGCTCCGCCACGCTGCGTGAGATAGTCATGGGCGATCGCGACGACGGGTTCGGGTTCGGCTGCGGCAGGCCGGTTCGAGTCCTGCCGGGTCGCCAGCGTGCCTGGGGCCGCTTCCACCCGTCCAGCCGTACGCACGATGCGCGGCGGGCTCGCCAGCCGCGGCGCTATGTCGACAATGCTCGCCATTCGGAAGCGTGTGGCGTCGTGTGGGCTCAGCATCAGTACGCGCCGTTCGCCTGAACGACGGCGTGCATGGTGCGGTACAAGATGATGACGTCTCCGGCGAGCGACCAGTTTTCGACGTAGTAGAGGTCGAAGCGCACGCTGTCGTCCCAGGAGAGGTTCGACCGACCGTGGGTCTGCCACAGGCCGGTGATGCCCGGCTTCACCAGCAACCGTCTACGCGCCCAATCGTCGTAACGCTCGACTTCCCTGGCCAGCGGCGGGCGGGGGCCCACCAGAGACATGTCACCGAGCAACACGTTGATCAGTTGTGGGAGTTCGTCGAGGCTGTAGCGCCGCAACACCGCGCCGACCTTGGTGACCCGCGGATCGCGCTTCAGCTTGAAGAGCATCCCGTTGCCCTCGGAGAGGTCGAGAAGGGGGGTCAGCTGCTCTTCGGCATCCGCCACCATGGAGCGGAACTTCAGCATGTGAAACCGTCGACCGTTGAGTCCCACCCGCTCCTGCGTGTACAAAGCGGACCCGGGGCTGTCCAGGCGCACCAGCACAGCGATCAGGAGGAGGATCGGGCTGAGGATGACCAGCCCGAGAAATGACGCGACGATGTCGAATGCCCGTTTGGCTGCGAATTTTCCACCTTCGAAGGTCGGGTAGTCGACCTGGATCAGCGGAACCCCGGCGACGGGGCGAGCATGGATGCGCGGACCAGCGACATCGGTCAGCGCAGGAGCAACCACGAGTGTCGTCGAGGTGGCCTCGAGCTGCCAGCCCAGCTCCCGCATTCCGCGCGGGCCGATCGTGTCTGCTCCGGTGAAGACCACCGTGTCCGCGCGCGTCTCGTCGAGTACGCTGGCGAGGCTGGAGTAGTCCCCGAGCACCGGGATTCCGGAAACGAGCGGCCGGTCTTCGCTCCCGCGCTCGGTGATCGCGCCCACGATCACGATGCCCGAGCCACCGTCGCGGATGATCTGCTGTGCCACGTGGAGCGACTTTTGTCGTTCCCCCATCAGAATGGCGCGATACGAGTAGTCGCCGGCCGCGCGCCGTCGTGCGAGCCATCCGCGCCAAAGCCAACGAGAGCCAAGAAGCAGTACGAGCCCGAGCGGGAATGCGGCGAAGAAGTATCCGCGGCCGAGGTCCGAGCGCAATAAGAACGCCGCGACCGCGACCGCGGCGAATACCCGGATCGTGACGTCTGCGACGCGCTTGTACTCTGTCGTTCCCGAACCCGCGATGGTGCGGTCGCGGGTGTTGAAAAGAGCCAACGCAAGGATCCAGGCGAGTGCGATGATCGCGGAGACCAGCGAGTAGTCGACCGCGACGGGGACATCCTTGGCGCCCGGGATCAGCAGCTGCCCGCTATTCATGCCGAACCGGACATACTGCGAGAGGTACACCGAGACCAGAATCACCACGACGTCGGTGATGAGCAGGCGTCTGGCGTACGCACGCTGCCACACAGTGACTGCTACGGAGGGGATCGCGACCGGCGATCTGCGCAGCAAAGTCAAAGTCACCCCTTACGTCGATCCTTCATTTATTGAAGTAATCTCAGTTTAGGGTGGGGCTGTGAGGATGTTCTAATTTATTTGAGGAAATCTCGTATCTTGGTTACCCCCTATTCGGGAACACCCTTCAGGGAATGTGCTGCGCTACGGTGCTCCCGAACCCCAGCGGGTCCCGACTCGACAGACCCGGGACCCGCTTCACGATGCGCCCTGCTTAGTGCTGCATCCGACGACGACGACGGGTCGTCCACACGCTCGCGGCACCGGCAGCGATCAGAACGAAGGCTCCGAACGCGATCGGAAGAACGGGGACGTCCTGCCCGGTGCTGGCCAGATCCGCGACCTGGACGGTAGGTTCGACCGTCGCCGGGACCGGGGTCACCGTCGGCGGGACGACAACGGCCGGGCACGGCTCGTTCGTGAAGGTGTGTTCCCAACTAGTGACCAGGTTCTCGTCGAACTGGTAGCCGTCGACGGCCTCGACCGTCACCTGCGTGACACCGTGGGCAACCTGCGTACGATACCGGTACTGCTCGGTGTCAGCCGGAAGCACGGTGGTACCGTCGGTTCCGCAGGCATCGGTGAACGTCGGCGATGCGGGCTGCGCGGTGATTGGCGTGACGTTGTCGAAGGTGTAATTGGCGCAGCCAACGGTGATCGAAGTGATTACCGAGTCGCCCTGTACACCAGAGCCGAGGCTGTAGCCGAAATTGGTGACCTTCGCGTTCGGGTTCGCCGCGAGGTAGTCGTTCAGCGTACCCAGCGACGGATAACCCAGACCCCCGGGAACACCGAAGCCGGTCTTGTTGGTCCACCACATGCCGTGACCGTAGATGTCACCCTCGTTCACGAGATAGCCATCCCAGGTGCCGTTGCCGTCGCGGTCAACCCCGAGTTGGATGCTCGGGAGAACACCCGAGGAATCCTTCAGGGCGATGGCGGGTTCGCCAACTTCAGACAGCGGGATACTCAGCGGATGGTAACCGGCCGCCTTGTCGGTGCTTGTGTTGCTTTCCGTCCAAACGTGCAGCCCGCCGTCAACATAATCATTGTGGCCCGTGGAACGAGTCTCGGTGAAGGTCCAGCCGTTCGCCGCGAGGTTCGTGCTCACACCACCGTCGGTGATTCCGGTGCAGGTTCTCTCCGTTGCTGGTGGGGTGTCGTCCGCGGTCCCGCTCGGCATCGTCTCCGTGACGGTCGTGCTCGGCTGCTCCGCCGGCAGATCGGCCGCGCTAGCGGACTGAGTTGCGGCTAAACCCAGCCCGGTCATCATCGCCATCGCGCCGACCGTCGCGAGTATCTTCTTAAACCTCATCAAGTGCGTTTCCCCTCACCGTGGCAATTCGGCCCAGAACTTGAGTCGTGCTCAGCATATTGCCGAGGATTTCTCAATAGTGCTGTGCAATCAGATTGCTGGCGTGAGGGACGCCCCAGTTGGGGTTACAAAGTGATTTCGTTCGCTCCGGACGGCCGGGCGCGGGTGGCCAGCCCGGAGCGTGGCTTCGTGCTCGGGCGCGAAAAAGGGGCCGAACCTTTCGGCTCGGCCCCTTCTGGGTGGTACTGGTTACTACTTGACGACCTTGGTCACCGTTCCCGCGCCGACGGTGCGGCCACCCTCGCGGATCGCGAAGCTGAGGCCCTCCTCCATGGCGATCGGCTGGATCAGCTCGACCGTCATGTCGGTGGTGTCGCCCGGCATGACCATCTCGGTGCCCTCCGGCAACGTGATCACGCCGGTGACATCGGTGGTGCGGAAGTAGAACTGCGGACGGTAGTTCGCATAGAACGGGTTGTGCCGGCCGCCCTCATCCTTGGCCAGGATGTAGGCGGTTCCCTCGAACTGGGTGTGCGGGGTGACCGAACTCGGCTTGGCCACGACCTGCCCACGCTCGACCTCTTCGCGCTTGGTGCCGCGCAACAGCAGACCACAGTTCTCACCGGCCCACGCCTCGTCGAGCTGCTTGTGGAACATCTCAATTCCGGTAACCGTGGTCTTCTGCGTCGGACGAATGCCGACGATCTCGACCTCGGAGTTGATCTTGAGGGTGCCACGCTCGGCGCGACCGGTCACGACCGTGCCACGGCCGGTGATGGTGAAGACGTCTTCGATCGGCATCAAGAACGGCTTGTCCTTGTCGCGCACCGGGTCCGGGATCGAGTTGTCGACGGCATCCATCAACTCGACGATGCTTTCAACCCACTTCTCGTCACCCTCAAGCGCCTTCAACGCCGAAACTCGGATGACCGGAGCGTTGTCGCCGTCGAAGCCCTGGCTGGAAAGCAGCTCACGGACCTCGAGCTCAACGAGCTCCAGGATCTCCTCATCATCGGCAATGTCGGCCTTGTTCAGCGCAACCAGCAGGTACGGGACACCGACCTGCTTGGCCAGCAGAACGTGCTCACGGGTCTGCGCCATCGGACCATCGGTGGCGGCGACCACGAGGATCGCGCCATCCATCTGGGCGGCGCCGGTGATCATGTTCTTGATGTAGTCCGCGTGGCCAGGGGCGTCGACGTGCGCGTAGTGGCGCTTCGGCGTCTCGTACTCGACGTGCGAGATATTGATCGTGATGCCGCGCTGGCGCTCCTCAGGAGCGGAGTCGATCGATGCGAAATCGCGTTTGACGTTAATGGCAGACGGGTACTTGTCGGCAAGTACCTTAGAAATTGCCGCCGTCAGCGTGGTCTTGCCGTGGTCGACGTGACCGATCGTTCCGATGTTGACGTGCGGCTTGGTCCGCTCAAACTTGGCCTTAGCCACTGGGCCCTCCTCAGGACTCTCATGTAGGTAAACCGCACGATGGTTATCGCCCGGGCGTTCTACTGGATTGGTGTGTACTCATGTTACGGGATTGTGCTGGTCGTTCGTTACGCGGCCCTTCGGCATACTCGGGGACCGCTAGTCACCCTTGGTCTTCTGGATGATCTCGTCGGCGACGGCACGCGGTACCTCTGCGTAGCTGTCGAAACTCATCGAGTACACCGCCCGGCCGGAGGTCTTCGACCTCAGGTCGCCCACGTAACCGAACATTTCCGAAAGCGGCACATTGGCCCGGATCACCTTGACGCCGGTGGCATCCTCCATGGACTGGATCTGGCCGCGCCGAGAGTTCAGGTCGCCGATCACATCACCCATGTATTCCTCCGGGGTGCGCACCTCCACGGCCATCAACGGCTCGAGCAGAACCGGGTTCGCCTTGCGAGCGGCTTCCTTGAAGCCCATCGATCCGGCGATCTTGAACGCCATTTCTGACGAGTCGACGTCGTGCGATGCGCCGTCGAGCAGCGCCGCCTTGACCCCGACCATCGGGAACCCGGCGAGGACGCCGACCTGCATGGCGTCTCGGATGCCGGCATCCACCGAAGGGATGTACTCACGCGGCACCCGCCCACCGGTGACCTTGTTCTCGAACTCGTAGCTCTTCTCGGCCGTGATCTCCAACGGTTCGATCGAGATCTGGATCTTCGCGAACTGCCCGGATCCACCGGTCTGCTTCTTGTGGGTGTAGTCGTGCTTGGGGACGGCCTTCTTGATCGTCTCGCGGTACGCGACCTGGGGCTTGCCCACGTTGGCCTCGACGTTGAATTCGCGCTTCATCCGATCGACCAGGATGTCCAGGTGCAGTTCGCCCATCCCCTTGATCACCGTCTGACCGGTGTCCTGGTTCTGCTCGGTGCGGAAGGTCGGGTCTTCCTCTGCGAGCTTCTGGATCGCAATGCCGAGCTTCTCTTGGTCGGCCTTGGTCTTCGGCTCGATGGCGACCTCGATGACCGGCTCGGGGAAGGTCATCGACTCCAGCACCACCTGGTGGTTCGGGTCGCTCAACGTGTCGCCGGTGGTGGTGTCCTTCAAGCCGATGACCGCGTAGATGTGGCCGGCGGTGACGGAGGGGACCGGCACCTCCTTATTCGCGTGCATCTGGAAGATCTTGCCGATGCGCTCCTTCTTGCCCTTGGTCGTGTTGTAGACCTGCGCGCCGGAGTCGAGATGTCCGGAGTAGACCCGAACATAGATCAGCCGACCGAAGAACGGGTGCACGGCGACCTTGTAGGCCAATGCGGCGAACGGCTCGGAGGCATCCGCGTGCCGCAGCACGATCTTCTCTTCGTCGCGGACATCGTGACCCTCGATCGAAGGCACGTCAAGCGGGGTGGGCAGGTAGTCGACCACCGCGTCCAGCATCGGCTGCACACCGCGGTTCTTGAATGCCGACCCGCACAATACCGGGTAGATCTCGCTGGCAACGGTGAGCTTGCGGATCGCGCCCTTGATCTCGGCGACGGTCAGTTCCTCGCCGGAGAAATACTTCTCCAGGAGCGCGTCGTCGGTCTCGGCGACGGTCTCCAGGAGCGTCTTCCGATACTGGGCAGCCTTCTCCTTGAGGTCCTCGGGGATCTCCTCGGTGGCGTAGTGCGCACCCATTTCGACGTCACCCTTGGAGTCGCCGCGCCAGGTCAGCGCGCGCATCTCGACCAGGTCGACGACGCCCTCGAAGCTGGACTCCTCGCCGATCGGCAGCTGGATCACCAGCGGCTTGGCGCCCAGTCGCTTGATGATGGTGTCGACGGTGAAGTAGAAGTCGGCGCCGAGCTTGTCCATCTTGTTGACGAAGCAAATCCGTGGCACGCCGTACTTGTCGGCCTGGCGCCACACGGTCTCGGACTGCGGCTCCACGCCCTCTTTACCGTCGAACACGGCGACCGCGCCATCGAGCACTCGCAGCGAACGCTCCACCTCGACGGTGAAGTCGACGTGGCCGGGGGTGTCGATGATGTTGATCTGGTTGCCGTTCCAGAAGCAGGTGATCGCGGCCGACGTGATCGTGATGCCGCGTTCCTGCTCCTGTGCCATCCAGTCCATCGTGGAGGCGCCATCGTGCGTCTCACCGATCTTGTGGTTGACGCCGGTGTAGAACAAAATGCGTTCGGTTGTCGTCGTCTTGCCGGCATCGATGTGCGCCATGATGCCAATGTTGCGGACCTTGCTCAGGTCGGTGAGCACGTCAAGTGCCACAGGGTTCCTCCGAAAGAGTTTGAAATATCATGTTTCCGCTGAATTGATCGCCCGGCTTTACCGCAAGCCGAGTGCGTGACTGCTGCTGGTCGGTGCCTTTCGGCATGCTGAAAGGCCGGCACCTCGGGCCGACACACCACTCGACTTGCGAAACCAGCGGATGAAAGGTGCTACCAGCGGTAGTGCGCGAAGGCCTTGTTCGACTCGGCCATCTTGTGGGTGTCCTCGCGGCGCTTCACGGCGGCACCGAGACCATTGGAGGCATCCAGGATCTCGTTGGTAAGCCGCTCGGTCATGGTCTTCTCCCGGCGACCCTTCGCGTAGCTGGTCAACCAGCGCAGCGCGAGCGTGTTCGCCCGGTGTGGCTTGACCTCGACGGGTACCTGGTAGGTCGAGCCGCCGACGCGGCGGCTGCGGACCTCGAGGGTGGGGCGCACGTTGTCGAGCGCCTTCTTCAAGGTGACCACGGCATCCGCGCCATTCTTGGCGCTCACTCCGGCCAGTGCGTCATACACGATGCGCTCGGCCAGACCCTTCTTACCATCGAGGAGGATCTTGTTGACAAGCTGGCTGACGATCGGGGCGCCGTAGACGGGGTCTGCGACGACGGGGCGCTTGGGGGCTGGTCCCTTACGTGGCATTACTTCTTCTCCATCTTCGCGCCGTACTTGCTGCGACCCTGCTTGCGGTTCTTCACGGCCTGGGTGTCCAGTGCGCCGCGGACGATCTTGTACCGAACGCCGGGGAGGTCCTTGACCCGCCCTCCGCGGATCAGCACCATCGAGTGCTCCTGCAGGTTGTGTCCCTCACCGGGGATGTAGGCGGTGACCTCGGTGCCGTTGGACAGCTTCACCCTCGCGACCTTACGAAGTGCCGAGTTCGGCTTCTTCGGGGTGGTGGTGTAAACACGGGTGCACACACCGCGCTGCTGGGGGTTGGACATCAGGGCGGGCGCCTTGGTCGAGGTGACCTTGGGATTGCGACCCATCCGAACCAACTGTTGAATGGTTGGCACTACTACTCCTTATATGTACTGCACGGTGACAGTTCTTGCTTTTGCATGGCATCCGAACACGGCCGTGGTTTGGCGTGTCGAGTGCTTGGACCCGCAGCGCTCCAAGCTATTTTGGTTTGCTGGTGGGTATGCCGTGGGGGCCTCGCACCGGTTTGACACGGTGCCGCAGGGCCCGACTTCGCTAGTGCCCGTCTACCCGCCCGCTCGGCCCTCGCATGATACGTCGCGTAGACACAACAGACGCGCGCGACAAAGCGCACACCCGGTAAATACTAATCGCTCACGACCGACCATGCAAATGGCCGCCGACCATGATCGCCGTCCGCGGCTACTGGTCGTGCTCCCACGGCCAGCGCGGACGGCCGCGCTCGCGGAAACGCCCGACAAGCACCAGCTGATAGACGATCGTGATGGCGAAGGCCAGCGCACCGGCAACCAGAGAGTACGGCGACAGCAGCCGTTGCTCGATGAACTCGATAAAGCCCAGTGGCCGTCCGGCGCCGGCTGCGTAAAGGATGCCGCCGGAGGCCATATAGACGAGGTAGATCACCAACCCGATTCCCAGCGCCCAGGCCGGGTTGATCCGAACCCGATCCGGCGGCACCGTGATGCCGATTGCGACCAGCAGCAGTGCGGTACCGACGACCGCGACGATGGTCATCATTGGGCCGATCAGGGGGCCGGCATCCGCCTCGCGGATCACGTCGGTGTCGGTGTACAGGCTGATCAGGCCGAGACCGGCAATCAACCCGGCCGCGTAGAGCACCGCCGCGAACACCGCGACGATGATGGCGTACTTCCGATACTCGGCCATGATGGGCTTGGTTAGTGCGACTCCTGCGGCCGCGGCTGAGTCGGCGAGGAGACATTCGGCTGCAGGGGGTAGCGGGATCCGGGGCCGGCGGCCACCGCGGCGTCATATTCGGCTTGAGCCTGTGCATTCCTCGCCTTGAGCCTGCGCCCCCGCGCGGAGAGCCAGGCGCCCATCCAGATGGCGACCTCATGGCCGATGATGCCGCCGGCCAGCGCAAACGGGTTCAGCCACAGGGTACGCACGAACCGCCCGGCTTCGTTCGGAGTCAGCTGCCAGGCCTGCTTGGCCAGCAACGCCCCACCGAAGAAGGAGAAATAGACGACCAGACCGACGAAGAACGCGCCGATGATGTAGACCCACCAACTCGCCCGGTTGACGATCAGGATCAGCAGGACCATCGCGATGAAGAAGAAGATCACCGGAACGTAGAACGGAGCGGAGGCCAGGTATCTGAGGTACTCATCGCCGAACCGTTCGGCCGGGGTATCCAGGCCACCGATGATTCCGACGACGGCCGCATAGGCCAACGCGAAGATGATCGTGCCGACCAGGGCGATCAGGATTCCGACGCCGCGATTTCCGCGCCGCTTCGGTCGCACGGGTGCCTCGACATAGACCGGTCCGGCAACCCGCGGTGCCTCGATGGTGTCGGTCCTGGAGCCGGCATAGACGTCGTTCTCAGCGGGGACCTCGGTCGCTGGGCGCTCCGAAGGGACGGTCACGGGCGCTCCGGCAGGCTCAGCGATCGGAGTCCGGTCTGCGCGCGGTTCGGTCGGCTCGATGACTGGGGCAGGCGCGCCGACTGGGGCAGGCTCGCCCGGCTCAGCGGCGACAGGCTCAACCCGTCCAGGCCCAGCGCCAGCAGGCTCGGCCAGTGCAGCGCCGGCAGGCTCAACCGGCTCAGCCGGGCGATCCGATTCGGCGATCAACTCGGCCGCCTCGACGTTCTCGTCTGCGGTCTGGGCGAAAACCGGTTCAGAAGAGGAGGGCTCAGAAAAGACCGGCTCAGAAGAGGCAGGCTCCGAAG
>JBDTDV010000030.1:0-20176 GCA_039922875.1 Microbacteriaceae bacterium | reverse complement strand
TCGGGATACGAAGGGGCAACGACCGTCACCGGGATGCCCAGGGTACGGAACGCCTCAGACAGGCGCAGCAGCATGACTTCGCCGCCGCCGATCTCGCCGTTGTTAGTGGCGATTGTGATGTGACGGGGGATGCGGGGTCCGGTCACCGTGGCGAGTCCGTCGTCGTGGCGGGCGCGGCCGGGGCCGATGGCCGTGCGCCGAAGGCTGCCGGGTGGGTGCTAGGCGCCTCCCGGCTTTTGCCGGGTGCGGCCGGGTGGCTGCTGGGCGCTGCCGGGTGCGTGCTGGGCGCTGCCGGGTGCGTGCTGGGCGCCTCGTTGCCTGTCTTGTTGGCCGCCTCGGCCAGCAGCTCCCGCTGCCACCGCCAACTGTCGTCACATGCGTCGGCCAGGCTGCGTCGGGCGCTCCAGCCCAGCTCGCGGAGTGCCTTTCCCGCATCGGCGTAGCAGCTGGCGACATCGCCATCACGCCGTGGTCCGGTCACGATGGGGATCGGCTGACCCGAAGCGTGTTCGTAGCACGCGATCAACTCCCGTACCGAGGTGCCGTGACCAGTTCCGAGGTTGAACACGCGGCAGCCCGGCGCCGTGTGCTCAAGTGCGGCAAGGTGCCCTTCGGCGAGGTCGCTGACGTGGATGTAGTCGCGTACTCCGGTGCCGTCCGGGGTGGGATAGTCGGTGCCGGTGACGACAAGATGGTCGCGCGTGCCGCGGGCCACCTCAGCGATTCGCGGAAAAATGTTGGTCGACTCGGCGCCCGGGGCTTCGCCGAGCAGGCCGGACGGATGCGCGCCGATCGGATTGAAATATCGCAGGATGCTCACCTGAAGACTCGGATCCGCAGCCGAGGCATCATGCAACAGCAGCTCGACGACGTGCTTGGTGCGCCCATACGGGTTGGTGAGGCCGATTCCGGTCGGCGCGTCCTCGGTGACGGGCAGCTGGGTCGGGCGCCCGTACACGGTGGCGGACGAACTGAACACCAGGCGGGCGACGCTATGGCGGCGCATGGCCAAGAGCAGGCGCGTTGTGCCGCCGACATTCACGTCGTAGTAGCGCAGCGGGTTGCGCAGCGACTCTTCGATCGACTTGAGCCCCGCGCAGTGGACGATGGCGTCTGGTCGGTCTGCGAGAGCGTCCTCGAGCACCGGGTCGGCGCACACATCGCCGATGACGACGCGCGGTGCGCGCCCGGCGATCGCGCCGATGCGGGACACCACGGACGGCTTGCCCGCAGAGGCGTCATCCAGCACTGTGACCTCGTGGCCGGACTCGAGGGCCGCCGCCGCGACGGCCGAGCCGACGAATCCGAGCCCGCCTGTGACGAGTATGTGCACGGCTTGTCCCTCCGCTGCGCTCAGTCTTTGCGGTCTGCGCCGGCGTTGCGTGTCTGGCTGGTACGCCAGTGCTTCATCGAACTGTATAGCTTGCCGAGCCGTGACCACTGCTCGCGCACGATCTCCGAGGTGGTCGGCTCGTGGCCCAAGCGCATGCGCAGGTGTGTGCGGTTGACGTGCAGGGCGCTCCAAGCCACGTGCAACCGGCCCCGGATGCCGCTGGCGGCGCGCCAGCGCGCACCCCATTCGGCCAGCCGATTGGCGTCGGTTCCGGACCAGTATCGCCACACGTAGTAGTCGGGTGTGCCACGGAACTCATCCAATCGCCCGAGTCCAGCGGCGAACGCGACTCGGGACTCGAGCTCGGCCGAGAGTCGCTCGGCGCCATCCTGCACCTCGCGCGTAGCGGCATCCCAGGTTGTCGGGCCCTCGGCGCCGTGGGACCGAGCCGCGTGCAAGACCTGCACGAATACTTGCCCTGCCTCGTCGGGCACTGTGCACTCGCGGTGGGCGATCATCGTGCCGGTTCGGTTGCGCCACAGCGCCTCGAACACGACGGTGGGTGAAGCGTGCGGGCCAGGCAATAGGCGGTGCACGTCGGCATAGCCGAGATGTGGATGCCGATAGTTCGCAGCGTGTTCGAACGCGGATCCTTCGTGGAATCCGCTGAACTCGCTCCACCCCCGCTGCGTCAGCACGTCGAGGAACCGATCGAGGTGGTCAGGCCGGACCAATACGTCGGCGTCTGATGAGTCATGCCGTTCCGGCTGCAGGTTCGTTCCGAGCGTCGGCCCTTTAATGTGCAAAATGTCAGCACCGGCGGTCTCGGCGGCATCCTGCAGCGCCGCGTGTGCCAGATGCACGAGGGCCCAAACCGGGATCGTGGTTGGTTCGTCGAGCATTACCTCATGATAGGGCCGGGTCTCGGGATACTGCCCCGGGACTGTGCCTCGCAGCGACTGCCCCGGGACTGTGCCTCGCAGTGACTGCCCCGGGACGTTTTTCCGCTACACGCCTCTTTCGACTTCTGGCCGGATGCTGTCCGCGCTTCTCTTCCGGCGGCATCCCCCATTCTGGGGCTATGCAAAGAAGCGAATGTTCCTCATATTTAGAGATGCCGCCCGCATCCCCCTGCGGGCGGCATCCCCTATTCTGGGGCTATCCAAATAAGCGAAGGTTCCTCATATTAGAAGGAGAGGCGCCCGCGCAGGTTCGGGCGCCGTGGTGATGTGCCTCGGACACCGTCGCCGGCGCGCACGCGGCGGCACGGAGTAGCCGAAGTCAAAGACCGAGGAGGGCCGTTCCGCAAGGCGTCGGGCCGGCCGTGGCGGCCCTCCTCTTTATCCTCGTTATCGAGGATTCGCCGGCCACTTTATCCTCGTTATCGAGGATTCGCCGGCCACCATCCCCGACGGGACGCGTCAGGTTCTGCACAGGTTCGAGTGTCGACCTTTACCCTGGCGAGTTTCCGGGCGACAATGGTGGCTACCGGATCACCCGGACCGGTTTGACATCGAGGAGCCGCCTATGGGATGCAAAGAAGCTATGACATTAGGCCAGGGACTTTCCGAAGAGTGAATAGTCCACTCATCTAGCCGGGCGGGGACGTGCATTGCGCGTCCCCGCCCCGTTTGTACTGTGCGTCCTCGTCCGGGTCGCCCCCTCCGGGTCGCCCCCCTCCGGGTGCCCACCGACGCACCGCGCCATCGCCCGTCATTGTGCTGCGCGGGACTTACTGCGCTTCGCGGGTGATCGCACTCCCGCGCAGCGCAGTAAGTCCCGCGCAGCTGGATTGAGGGGCCATCCATCCCTCCCTCCATCCCTCACTCCATCCCTCCCTCCCTCCCTCCCTCCCCAGGGTGCGCGACCCGCGAATAGTGCACTGGACGGCCGACGGCATCCACCGACTCGTATCGGAGGAGGACCATAGCGGAATGATGCCTGTTGAGCCCGAGTCGCGCGTATCGCACGGGCTTATGCTCGCCAGTGACATCAATGGGGCGTTCGGTGACACCACGCTGTTACCGCGCTTAGCGGCACGCGGCGAGATTTGCCGGATCTCCCGCGGAGTCTACTTTCGTGCGGACACCTGGCGAACCCTCGACAGCGACAGGCGCTACGAAATGCGCGTCCGTGGTGCATCACTCCAACGCCGGGGCTCCATGGTCTTGTCGCATCACTCCGCGGCAGTGCTCTGGGGGCTACCGATACTGCGAAGCTGGCCGGACGAGGTCCACTTTCTCACCGAACGAGCCAGCGGAGGCCGCTCCGATCCCGGCGTGCGACGGCATGCTGTCGGCATCGACTCTAACGACATCACGACCATCGACGAGTTGCCCGTCACGACCGTGCAACGAACGGTGGTCGACCTCGCGGCGGCCCTCGATCTCAAGTCCGCGGTGGCCGCGATAGATTGCGCGCTACATATTGATCGCTTCGAACGGCTTCCACCCCTTACTACAAAGGCAGAACTGCTCGATAAATGGGAGCGGATGCTGCCCTTTCGGGGCTCCGTCAGGGCGCGTTCCCGACTTGAATTCGGTACCGAGCATGCAGACTCACCTGCGGAATCCGCAAGCCGAGTCAACATGGCCCTTTGCGGGTTTCCCGAGCCGGAGTTGCAGCATCCGTTTGTCATCCTGGAGGGGAGATCGGTGCAGACCGATTTCTACTGGCCGGAGCAGGATGCGGTAGGGGAGTGCGACGGCGCGGGCAAGTACAGCGATCCGCGGCTCCTGCACGGGCGGAGCGCCGAGCAGGTGGTGTACGACGAGAAGGTCCGTGAAGACGCGATCCGTGAGCAGGTTCGCGGATTCGCCCGTTGGGACCCGCCCGTTGGGATGAGTCAGTATCGCCTGCGCGCCAAACTGCTCCGCCTCGGGCTGCCACTGTCACGCCCACGCCGATATCCGGAGTAGTTCGCCGCGAGTTGCCGCGGCGGCGAGGCGGCTGCGGCTAGCCGGGTGGCTCTGCCGGGTGTGGCTCTGGCGGGAGCGGCCTCTGCCGAGTGTGGCTCTGCCCAGTGTGCGTCTGCCGAGTGTGGCTCTGCCCAGTGTGCGTCTGCCGTGGGTGCCTCTGCCGTGGGTGCCTCTGTCGCGGGTGGCTTTGCCCAGCACGCCTCTGCTGGGGGTGCCCCTCCCCGGTGGCACTACCGCGGGTGCCTCGACCGGGTAGCTCTGCCGAGAGTGCGTCTGCCGGATGGCTCTACCCCGCCGCACTCTGCGCGGGAGTTAATTCGCTCCGCGGGAGTCGAAAGTCCCGCGGAGCGAATTAACTCCCGCGCAGCCCGTTCCTGCGGCCGGTGTGCGCCCGTTCCTGCGGCCCGTTTCTGCGGCCGGTGTGCGCCCCGGCGCGGCCGCCGCCGGCGGCCGGGAAGGGGGCAGCGACCGGCAAAATGCAGCGACACGCCCGGGACGACGTGGTCGCGACACGCCCGGGTTGCAGAGGGCCCGGGATTGTGACAAACTCGTCTAGTTCAACATTCCGCTTCGAATGTGCCGTTGCGCGGCCGAAACGGATCACTGCCAGGCAGTGCATAGCCGATCGACTCACGAGTCGGGGTTAGGCCGCGGGTAGCAGAACTCGTACACAGGTCGCCCATCAGGGCTGGCTAAAAGTACACAGCTTAATCAACCTTCACAAGACCGTGGGTAAAACCATGTCCGTGTGGGTTGCCCGCCGGCGGGGTATCGAAATCGGATGCCACTCCAGCGGGGATTGACAGAAGAACAGTGGTGCGACACACGTAGTACCCACGCGTTTCGTACGCAACGCGTCCAATGCGGCCAACCGGCTGTACGACGCCAGAAAAGAGAGTGAGTCAGACATGGCGGGACAGAAGATCCGCATTCGACTTAAGTCGTATGACCATGAGGTCATCGACACCTCCGCGCGCAAGATCGTCGACACGGTTACCCGCGCGGGCGCTACAGTGGTCGGCCCGGTACCGCTGCCAACCGAGAAGAACGTGGTCTGCGTGATCCGTTCCCCTCACAAGTACAAGGACAGCCGGGAGCACTTCGAAATGCGCACCCACAAGCGTCTGATCGACATCATCGACCCGACCCCGAAGGCTGTGGACTCGCTCATGCGGCTCGACCTTCCGGCCGACGTCAATATCGAGATCAAGCTCTGAGCGGGATAGGGGCATAAGAAACCATGGCTACTACTGAGACCAGAACACTCAAGGGTCTGCTCGGCAAGAAGCTCGGCATGACCCAGGTGTGGGACGACAACAACAAACTCATCCCCGTCACCGTCATCGAGATCGCGCCGAACGTCGTCACCCAGATTCGCACTCCCGAGAAGGATGGCTACAACGCGGTCCAGATCGCCGCGGGGCAGATCGACCCGCGGAAGGTCAACAAGCCGGCGACCGGCCACTTCGATGCGGCCGGCGTCACGCCGCGCCGCACTCTCACCGAACTTCGCACAGCCGATGCCGGTGACTACAGCCTCGGTCAGGAACTGACCGTGGATGCCGTCTTCGAAGCCGGCCGCAAGGTCGACGTCGTCGGGACATCCAAGGGTAAGGGCTTCGCCGGCGTGATGAAGCGCCACAACTTCAAGGGCGTCTCCTCCTCACACGGTTCGCACCGCAACCACCGCAAACCCGGATCGATCGGTGCATCGTCCACGCCCAGCCGCGTCTTCCGTGGCATGCGGATGGCCGGCCGGATGGGCGGCGACCGTGTCACGGTGCTCAACCTCCTGGTGCACTCGGTTGACGCCGAGCGTGGCCTGCTGCTGGTCAAGGGAGCCGTTCCCGGCGCCCGCGGCCGCATCGTATTCGTCCGCACCGCAGTGAAGGGGGCCTAGCTCATGCCAGAAACAACCAGCGCGGCGTCAAACGGCGCCGCCTCGAACACCACGGTCGATGTCCTCGACGTGAAGGGCAAGAAGGCCGGCTCGGTCGACCTTCCGGCCGCACTGTTCGACGTCCAGACCAACATCCCGCTGATCCACCAGGTTGTCGTGGCTCAACTTGCTGCCGCTCGTCAGGGCACGCACAAGGTGAAGCGCCGCGGCGAGGTTTCCGGTTCCGGCCGGAAGCCGTTCAAGCAGAAGGGAACCGGTCGGGCCCGCCAGGGTTCGATTCGTGCCCCGCAGATGACCGGCGGTGGCATCGTACACGGACCGGCCCCGCGGAACTACGACCAGCGCACCCCGAAGAAGATGATCGCCGCGGCATTGCTCGGCGCTCTCTCTGACCGGGCTCGCGGCGACCGGCTGCACGTGGTCGAGTCCCTCACCCTCGGCGACACCCCGTCCACGAAGGCAGCCGTCGAGTTCATCGGCACCGTCGCAAGCTCCAAGCACGTCCTGATCGTGCTGGACCGCGATGACGAGCGCAGTTATAAGAGCGTGCGGAACATTCCTACCGTGCATGTGCTGCCGTTCGACCAGCTGAATGCCTACGACGTGCTCGTCTCGGACGACATCATCTTCACGAAGCCGGCATTCGACGCGTTCGTCGCGGCGAAGAGCGCTTCGGCAAGCAGCGCTTCGGCAGGCTCAGCGACCGAGAGCTCAGCGACCGAGAAAGAAGAGGTCTCCGCATGACCGCGATCAACAAGGACCCGCGCGACATCATCATCGCGCCGGTCGTCTCCGAGAAGAGCTACAGCCTGATCGACGAGGGAAAGTACACCTTCGTGGTCGACCCCCGGTCGAACAAGGCCGAGATCAAGCTCGCGATTGAGAAGATCTTCAAGGTCGAGGTCGCCTCGATCAACACCTTGAACCGCCCGGGCAAGACCCGTCGGACCAAGTTCGGCCAGGGCAAGCGCAAGGACACCAAGCGTGCGATCGTGACGCTCAAGTCCGGTTCCATCGACATCTTCACGGCTGTCGGCTAGGCGCGAAGGACCGTAAGGAAAAAACATGGCAATTCGTAAGTACAAGCCCACGACGCCTGGTCGGCGCGGTTCGTCCGTCGCCGATTTTGCGGAGATCACCCGGTCGACGCCTGAGAAGTCGCTGCTGCGCCCGCTTTCCAAGACCGGTGGCCGCAACAACCAGGGTCGGATCACGACCCGTCACATCGGTGGTGGCCACAAGCGCCAGTACCGGATGATCGACTTCCGACGCAACGACAAAGACGGCGTGAACGCCAAGGTCGCCCACATCGAATACGACCCGAACCGCACCGCGCGGATCGCGCTGTTGCACTTCGTGGACGGCACCAAGCGCTACATCCTGGCGCCGAACCACCTGGCCCAGGGCGATGTCGTCGAATCCGGCGCCTCGGCCGACATCAAGCCGGGTAACAATCTGCCGCTGAAGAACATCCCGACCGGTACGGTCGTGCACGCCATCGAGCTGAAGCCGGGCGGTGGCGCCAAGCTGGCCCGCTCTGCCGGGTCATCGGTTCGCCTGGTCGCCAAAGACGGTCCGTACGCACAGTTGCGACTGCCGTCCGGCGAAATCCGCAATGTGGATGCCCGCTGCCGCGCCACGATCGGCGAGGTCGGCAACGCCGAGCAGTCGAACATCAACTGGGGCAAAGCAGGTCGCAACCGCTGGAAGGGCATCCGCCCGACCGTTCGTGGTGTCGTGATGAACCCGGTCGACCACCCGCACGGTGGTGGCGAGGGCAAGACCTCCGGTGGTCGCCACCCGGTCACGCCGTGGGGCCAGAAAGAGGGCCGCACCCGTCACCCCAACAAGGAGAGCGACAGCCTCATCGTTCGTCGCCGTACCGTCGGCAAGAAGCGCAAGTAGCCAGGATCTAGGAAGTAGAAGATGCCACGCAGTCTCAAGAAGGGCCCCTTCGTTGATGACCACCTGCTTCGCAAGGTGGTAACGGCGAACGAAGCCAACAGCAAGAACGTGATCAAGACCTGGTCACGTCGCTCCATGATCATCCCGGCGATGCTGGGTCACACGATCGCGGTGCACGACGGTCGCAAGCACATCCCGGTGTTCGTCACCGAGACGATGGTCGGGCACAAGCTCGGCGAGTTTGCCCCGACCCGCACCTTCCGTGGTCACGTGAAGGACGACAAGAAGGGTCGTCGCCGCTAACGCGGTGACGTAAGGAGGATTCACATGGTGGAGTCGACCGCACGCGTGCGTCACATCCGCGTTACCCCGATGAAGGCCCGTCGCGTCGTCAACATGATCCGCGGCAAGCAGGCGACCGAAGCCCTGGCCATTCTGAAGTTCGCACCGCAGGGGGCAAGCGAGCCCGTCTACAAGCTCGTCGCGTCGGCGATTGCCAACGCCAGAGTCAAGGCGGATGCCGCGAACACCTACCTGGACGAGCAGGACTTGTACGTCGCGCGCGCCTTCGTTGACGAGGGCACCACCCTCAAGCGGTTCCAGCCGCGGGCACAGGGCCGGGCGTTCCAGATCCTGAAGCGCACCAGCCATATCACCATCGTTCTGGCCACGCCGAGCGAGGACGAGGCCGCGGGCGGCATGGCCAGTCCCGCGACCGCGAAGAAGAAGGCGAGCAAGTAATGGGACAGAAAGTAAACCCATACGGTTTCCGACTCGGGATCACCACCGACCATGTGTCGCGTTGGTTCTCCGACAGCACCAAGCGCGGGCAGCGCTACAGCGACTTCGTCGCGGAGGACGTGAAGATCCGCCGGTTGCTGCAGACCACGCTGGACCGTGCCGGAGTCTCGAAGATCGAGATCGAGCGCACCAGGGACCGGGTTCGGGTGGACATCCACACCGCTCGCCCCGGAATCGTGATCGGTCGCCGCGGCGCCGAGGCGGAGCGGATTCGCACCGATCTTGAGAAGCTCACGAAGAAGCAGATCCAGCTGAACATCCTTGAGGTGAAGAACCCGGAGGCCGACGCGCAGTTGGTCGCCCAGGGCATCGCCGAGCAGCTCAGCGCGCGAGTGGCGTTCCGCCGCGCGATGCGCAAGGGCCTGCAGGGCGCACAGCGCGCCGGCGCCAAGGGCGTTCGGATCCAGGTTTCCGGCCGCCTCGGCGGCGCGGAGATGAGTCGCTCGGAGTTCTACCGCGAAGGCCGCGTGCCGCTGCACACCCTGCGCGCGAACATCGACTACGGCTTCTACGAGGCCAGGACCACGTTCGGCCGCATCGGGGTCAAGGTCTGGATCTATAAGGGCGACATCACGAACAAGGAGCTTGCTCGTGAGCAGGCGAACGCGAAGTCACAGCGCCCCGACCGCAGAGACAGCCGCGACAGCGACCGTCCCCGCCGCTCGGCGCCCAAGACTGAGGCCGCCGCTCCGGTAGCAGCAGGAGTTGAGGCATAACCATGTTGATCCCACGCAGAGTAAAGCACCGTAAGCAACATCGCCCGACCCGTACCGGCCAGGCAACCGGCGGCACGAAGGTAACCTTCGGCGAGTACGGAATTCAGGCGCTCACCCCCGCCTATGTGACCAACCGTCAGATCGAGTCCGCTCGTATCGCGATGACCAGGCACATCAAGCGAGGCGGAAAGGTCTGGATCAACATCTACCCGGACCGCCCGCTGACCAAGAAGCCGGCCGAAACCCGGATGGGTAGCGGTAAGGGTTCACCCGAGTGGTGGATCGCGAACGTCAAGCCGGGCCGCGTGCTGTTCGAGCTGAGCGGCGTTGACGAGACGGTCGCCCGCGAGGCATTGACGCGTGCCATTCACAAGCTGCCGTTGAAGGCACGCATCATCAAGCGCGAGGAGGGCGACGCATAATGGCGATCGGATCCAAAGAACTCAGGCCCATCGAGCTCGACACATTTGAAGACCAGAAACTCGCCGACGAGTTGAAGAAGGCCAAGGAAGAGCTATTCAACCTGCGCTTCCAGTCAGCCACCGGCCAGTTGGAGAGCCACGGGCGGCTTCGTGCCGTCAAGCGCGACATTGCCCGGATCTACACCGTGCTGCGGGAACGCGAGCTCGGCATCCGGGCCACCCCGGCACCGCTGGAGATTCCGGACAAGGGCGAGAAGAAGGCCAAGAAGGCTGCCAAGGCCAAGAAGACCGAGTCGACCGACTCCGCGGCCGCAGCTGATTCTGCATCGGTCGCCGAGCCCGCCGAAACGGCTGAGGCCGACACGACCGCGAAGGAGACGAAGTAATGGCTGAGAAGAAGACTGCCGACGCGGGGGCCTCGACAAGCTCGACCGCCGGTGCCACCCTCGAGCGCGGCTATCGCAAGGTCCGCCGCGGCTATGTGACCAGCGACAAGATGGACAAGACCATCGTCGTCGAGGTCGAAGACCGTGTGAAGCACCCGTTGTACGGCAAGGTCATCCGCCGCACATCCAAGGTCAAGGTCCACGACGAGGCGAACGGCGCCGGTGTCGGTGACCTCGTGCTGATCAGCGAAACCCGCCCGCTGAGCGCGTCAAAGCGCTGGAGGCTCGTTGAAATCCTCGAGAAGGCTAAGTAAGCGCGAGCTTACGTCGAAGAAGGACATATAAATGCTTCAGCAGGAATCCAGAGTCAAGGTGGCCGATAACACCGGTGCCAAGGAACTCCTCACCATCCGCGTGCTCGGTGGCTCCGGCCGCCGCTACGCGGGGCTTGGCGATGTGATCGTCGCCACGGTGAAGGACGCCATCCCCGGCGGCAACGTGAAGAAGGGCGACATCGTCAAGGCGGTTATCGTCCGCACCATCAAGCAGACCCGTCGCACCGACGGTTCGTATATCAAGTTCGATGAGAACGCCGCAGTGATCTTGAAGTCGGACGGCGACCCTCGCGGTACCCGAATTTTCGGGCCGGTTGGTCGCGAACTCCGCGACAAGAAGTTCATGAAGATCATCTCGCTGGCACCGGAGGTTATCTAATGGCAAATATCAAGAAGGGTGACCTGGTTCAGGTCATCTCCGGCGCTTCCCAGGATCGCGGCGGAGACCGCGGCAAGCAGGGGCGCGTGCTTGAGGTGCTCGTCGACAAGAACCGGGTCATCGTCGAAGGTGTGCATTTCGTGACCAGACATGTTCGTGTCGGTCAGACCCAACAGGGCACCAAGACCGGTGGCATCGAGACCCAAGAGGCGTCGATTCACGTTTCCAACGTCGCCCTGGTCGACCCCGAGAGCAAGAAGCCGACCCGCGTCGGCTTCCGCACCGAGACGGTGACGAAGGACGGCGAGAAGAAGGCCGTCCGGGTGCGCTACGCCAAGAAGTCAGGTAAGGACCTGTAAAGATGACAGACACCACAACTGCTGCGCCTCTGGCAAAAATCCAGCCGCGCCTGAAGCAGAAGTACAAGGATGAGATCGTCCCATCGTTGACGAAGGATCTCGGGTTCACCAACGTGCACCAGGTTCCCAACGTCGTGAAGGTCGTCATCAACACCGGTGTCGGCGAGGCCGCCCGCGACGGCAAGATCATGGATGGCGCCGTCGCCGACCTGGCCAAGATCACCGGTCAGAAGCCGCAGATCACCCGCGCCCGGCAGTCGATCGCGCAGTTCAAGCTGCGCGAGGGCCAGCCGATCGGCGCGCACGTCACGCTCCGCGGCGACCGTGCCTGGGAATTCCTTGATCGGCTGATCTCGCTGGCACTACCCCGAATCCGCGACTTCCGCGGTCTGTCGGATCAGCAGTTCGACGGACGCGGCAACTACACCTTCGGGCTCACCGAGCAGTCGGTGTTCCACGAAATCGATCAGGACAAGATCGATCGAGTCCGTGGCTTCGACATCACCGTCGTCACCACGGGCCGCACCGACGAAGAGGGCCGCGCGCTGCTGAAGGCGCTCGGCTTCCCGTTCCGTAAGCCAGAAAACGACAACTAGGTTCTCGATCCGCTCGTGCCTGGTCGCTTGACCACCGGAGTTGACAACCGTCCGCTCCACCACCGCAGGTCGGTCTCCTTGTAAAGGGGCCCGAAACCTGGTGAACATAAGGAAACACACATGACAATGACAGATCCGGTCGCAGACATGCTGACCAGACTGCGCAACGCGAACTCGGCGCACCATGAGGTCGTGTCGATGCCGCACTCCAAGCTGAAGTCGAACATCGCCGACATTCTTAAAGCCGAAGGCTACATCGCCGGCTGGGACGTCGCCGACGCCCGGGTCGGCAAGACCCTGACGTTGAAGCTGAAGTTCGGCCCCAACCGGGAGCGCTCCATCGTCGGTATCAAGCGCGTATCGAAGCCTGGTCTTCGGGTCTACGCGAAGTCGACCGAAATCCCGACCGTTCTCGGCGGCCTCGGCGTTGCCATCCTGTCCACCTCCTCCGGTCTGCTCACGGACCGTCAGGCTGAGAAGAAGGGCGTGGGTGGGGAAGTCCTCGCCTACGTGTGGTAACTCCTCATGTCACGAATTGGAAGACTGCCTATCGACATTCCCGCGGGAGTCGATGTGAAGATCAGCGGGCAGGCCGTTACGGTCAAGGGCCCGAAGGGCGAGTTGTCGCTGGTCGTTGCCAACCCGATCAAGGCCGCCCTGAAAGACGGCCAGGTGCTGGTCACCCGACCGGACGATGAGCGCGAATCGCGTTCGCTGCACGGGCTGACCCGCACGCTGATCCACAATCAGATCATCGGCGTGACCGAGGGTTACTCCAAGGGTCTGGAAATCGTCGGCACCGGTTACCGTGTCGCGCAGAAGGGCAGCTCGGTCGAGTTCGCCCTCGGCTTCTCGCACCCGGTCACCGTCGAACCACCGGCTGGTATCAGCTTGACCGTGGAGGGGAACACCAAACTCACGGTGAGCGGGATCGACAAGCAGGCCGTCGGTGAGGCAGCCGCCAACATCCGTAAGATTCGCAAGCCGGAGCCCTATAAGGGCAAGGGCGTGCGTTACGCAGGCGAGATTGTTCGCCGCAAGGCCGGAAAGAGTGGTAAGTGACCATGGCCCTCGGAACTAGAGGAAAGAGCAAGTCGGCCGCCCGTAATCGTAGGCACGCCCGGCTTCGCAAGAAGATCGTCGGAACGGAACTGCGGCCACGCATGGTGGTCACCCGGTCGGCGCGGCATGTCTTCGTTCAGGTCGTCGATGACAGCAAGGGACACACTCTCGCGTCTGCCTCGACCCTGGAAGCGGATTTGCGCGCATTCGACGGCGACAAGACCGCCAAGGCACACCGGGTCGGCGAGTTGATCGCCGAGCGCGCGAAGAGCGCCGGAATCGCCGAGGTCGTGTTCGACCGAGGTGGCAGCAAATACGCCGGCCGCGTCGCCGCGATTGCCGATGGAGCTCGAGAGGGTGGATTGAACCTGTGAGCACTGCACCAACTGACAACGTGCCAGAGAAGAACGTAAGCAAGGAGCACACTGTGGCGGATGCCCCAGCAGCCGAGACGCCAGTGGAGACCGCCGCCTCGACCGAGCCCAAGCAGAACGAGCCTCGCGAGGCCCGTCGCGGCGGACGGGAGCGCAACCCGAACCGCGACCGCGGTAGCCGGGACGACAAGAGCCAGTTCCTGGAGCGCGTCGTGACCATCAACCGGGTGTCCAAGGTGGTCAAGGGCGGACGTCGGTTCAGCTTCACCGCCCTGGTCGTCGTCGGCGACGGAAACGGCATGGTCGGCGTAGGTTACGGCAAGGCCCGCGAGGTGCCGCTGGCAATCTCCAAGGGCGTCGAGGAGGCGAAGAAGAACTTCTTCCGGGTTCCTCGTGTCGGCAAGACTATCCCGCATCCCGTCCAGGGCGAGGCCGCAGCCGGGGTCGTGTTGCTGCGACCGGCAGCAGCCGGAACCGGTGTCATCGCCGGTGGCCCGGTGCGCGCCGTTCTGGAGTGCGCCGGCATCCATGACATCTTGAGCAAGTCGCTCGGCTCGTCGAACACGATCAACATCGTGCACGCCACCGTCGCAGCGTTGCAGCAGCTCGAGGAGCCGCGTGCCGTGGCCGCTCGTCGCGGTCTCGACTTCGACGCCGTCGCGCCGGCACGACTGCTGCGGACCGAGGCCGCGCTGGCCGAAGCGGCGGCAACCCTTCGACAGGGCTCAGGCGAGCCAACTAAGGCAGGTGCATGATGGCCGCGCGGCTCAAAGTGACGCAGATCAAGTCCAAAGTAAGTGAGAAGCAGAACCAGCGCGACACGCTTCGCAGCCTGGGACTCAAGCGCATCGGCGACGTCGTGGTTCGTGAGGACAACTCGCAGAACCGCGGATACGTCAACACCGTCGCGCACCTGGTAAGGGTCGAGGAGATTGACTAATGGCTGACGAGAAAGAAACCACGGCCCCCGCGAAGGGGAGTACCGCCAAGACGAGTACCGCCAAGACGAGTACCGCCAAGGCGAGTACCGCCAAGGGGGGTGCCGCGAAGGGCGCTTCGGCAAGCTCAGCGACCAGTGCGAAGAAGAAGGCCGCTGTTGAGCCGGAAACCCGCGAGCACGTGCTGAAGGTGCACCACCTGCGGCCAGCGCCCGGCGCCAAGAAGGACCGGACCCGCGTCGGTCGTGGCGAGGGGTCAAAGGGCAAGACCGCCGGCCGAGGTACCAAGGGCACCAAGGCCAGGTACCAGGTCAAGATCGGGTTCGAGGGCGGCCAGATGCCGCTGCACATGCGCACCCCGAAACTGCGCGGATTCAAGAACCCCTTCCGGGTGGAATATCAGGTGGTGAACCTGGAGAAGCTCGCCGAGTTGTACCCGGCCGGAGGCGATGTCACCATCCTCGACCTGGTCGCAAAGGGTGCGGTTCGCAAGAACGAGAAGGTCAAAGTTCTCGGCTCCGGCGAGATTGCGGTTAAACTAAACGTTGCGGTCGACAAGGTTTCCGGCTCGGCAGAGCAGAAGATTGTTGCAGCCGGTGGCTCTGTCAACAAGTAGTCTGACGCGGTAGCGTCGCGGTCGCCGCTGAAGCGGCCGGATATCGCCCGTCAGCGGAGTCGACGTAAAGTAGTCACGTCGGGTGGCGGCTCTCGTCGCCACCCCGACCGACTCCTTACAGGAAAGCAGGACGCCCTTTGTTCAGCGCCATTGCGCGGATCTTCCGCACACCCGATCTTCGAAACAAGATCGGCTTCACCATCATCATCCTCGCGGTGTTCCGGCTGGGTTCGTTCATTCCCACGCCGTTTGTCGACTTCGCGAATGTACAGACCTGTCTGGCCGCCAATCAAGGCACCGCCGGTCTTTACGAACTGGTGAATCTGTTCAGCGGTGGCGCGCTCCTGCAACTGTCCATCTTCGCCCTGGGCATCATGCCCTACATCACCGCGTCGATTATCGTGCAGCTGCTGCGGGTGGTCATCCCGCACTTCGAAACCCTGTACAAGGATGGTCAGGCCGGTCAAGCGACCTTGACCCAGTACACCAGGTACCTGACCATTGCGCTGGGGATCCTGCAGTCCACGACGCTGGTCACCGTGGCCCGCAGCGGCGCCCTGTTCGGCAGCACCAGTGTTCAGGAGTGCACCCAGCTGATCACCGACGACTCCTGGTACATCATCGTACTGATGGTGATGACCATGACCGCCGGCACCGGCTTGATCATGTGGATGGGCGAGCTGGTCACCGAGCGCGGGGTCGGCAACGGCATGTCGCTGTTGATCTTCATCTCTATCGCGGCCCAGTTCCCGTCCTCTCTGGCGGCGATCGGCCAGTCCCGCGGCGTGGACACCATGATGATCGTGATCGTGATCGGCCTGGTCATCACCACGCTGATCGTCTTCGTCGAGCAGTCGATGCGGCGCGTTCCGGTGCAGTACGCCAAACGCATGGTCGGCCGAAGAACCTACGGTGGCAACAACACCTACATTCCCATCAAGGTGAATATGGCCGGGGTAATCCCGATCATCTTCGCGGCGTCCCTGTTGTATCTGCCCGCCCTGGTCGCACAGTTCAACCAGCCGGCACCGGGCAAGCAGCCGGCCTTCTGGGTTACCTGGATCAACGACACCATGACCAAGGGCGACCACCCGCTGTACATGCTGACGTACTTCCTGTTGATCATCGGCTTTACCTACTTCTACGTGGCGATTACCTTCAACCCGGAAGAGGTAGCAGACAACATGAAGAAATACGGCGGGTTCATCCCGGGGATCCGGGCCGGACGCCCCACCGCCGAGTATTTGGAGTATGTGCTGAACCGGGTGACCCTGCCCGGATCGATTTACCTCGGACTGGTATCGCTGATCCCGCTGATCGCCTTCGTGATGGTCGGAGCGAATCAGAACTTCCCGTTCGGCGGCGCATCCATTTTGATCATTATCGGCGTGGGGCTGGAGACGGTCAAACAAATCGACGCTCAACTACAACAGCGCCACTACGAGGGTTTGCTGAAATGACCAGATTGCTGCTGATCGGGCCGCCCGGATCCGGAAAGGGTACCCAGGCCGCGCGCCTGGCACAGAGCTACGGTGTTCCCGCAATATCCACCGGTGACATCTTCCGTGCTAACGTGCGCAACGGGACAGAGCTCGGGCTATTGGCCAAGGCGTATATGGATTCCGGGGAATACGTCCCCGACAGCCTCACCAACGATATTGTCCGGGCCAGGCTGAGCAAGCCGGATGCCGCCCACGGCTTTCTTTTGGACGGCTACCCGCGGACCACCGATCAGGTTCTCGAACTCGACAACCTGTTGACCGCGAAGAACGCCAGGCTCAATGCGGTTATTCAACTTGTCGCGGATACCGAGGCGGTTGTCGCGCGGATCCTCAAGCGAGCTGCTGCACAGGGCCGCAGCGATGACTCCGAGGAGGTTATCCGGCACCGGCTGGATCTCTACGCGAGCCAGACGGCTCCGCTGCTTGAGGTCTACCGCAGCCGCGGGCTCGTCGTGGAGATCGACGCGATCGGCGAGGTGGACGAGGTCACCCAGCGGATCATGACCAGTCTCGCGGAGGGCGACCTGACCTGCACCGGTGACGGTGATGACGAGTCCGTGGCCTGAATGAACGGCTATTCGGCGGTACGGGTGCGCGGATGAGCCTGCGCCGCTCAATCTACAAATCGCCGGCTCAACTGCGGCTGATGGTGCCGCCCGGGCTTGCTACCGCCGCCTCACTGGCGGCGGTTCGGGAGTCGACTCGCCTCGGCGTGACGACCCTGGAGCTCGACCAGCGTGCCGAAGCGGCGATCCGTGACCGTGGTGGACAGCCGAATTTCATGCTGGAGCCCGGCTACCATCACACCATCTGCGCCTCGATCAACGACGACGTGGTGCACGGCATCCCCGGGTCGCGCGAATTGGCGCGCGGCGACATCCTTTCGATCGATAGCGGCGCAATTCTCAACGGCTGGAATGGCGACGCGGCTATCAGCATCGTGCTGCCGGACCCCGAGCGGCCGGCCGTCGTGGCCGAGCGGCAACGGCTCTCCGAGGTCACCGAGCAATCCCTCTGGCGCGGCATCGCCGCACTGGCCGGCGCGAGATTCCTGAACGAGGTCGGCGAGGCGATCCAGGAATACGTCGAGTCTTGCGGGGAGTATGGCATCCTCACCGACTATGTCGGGCACGGCATCGGCCGGAGTATGCACGAGGACCCACCGGTATTCAACTATTCTGTACGCCATCGGGGGCCAGAGGTCAAGCCAGGTCTCGTGGTGGCCATCGAGCCGATGATCGTGCTGGGCAGCCCAGACACATATGTGCGCGAGGACGGCTGGACGGTCGCCACCGAGGACGGGCTGGCCGCGGCACACTGGGAGCATTCCGTCGCGGTACACCAGGACGGCATCTGGGTCCTCACCGCCGACGACGGTGGTGCCGCGGGCCTGGCCGAGTTGGGCATCGTCCCGGTACCGATCCCGTAACTCGGCCTCCTTCCGGTCTGGGAACTCCCGTTTGAGGCGGCCCGAGATTTGCTCGGGCGAGTACTTCTTCTGAAGATCCTTCTCCACCTTCGCACGCAGCTGAAGGTTCGTATGGAGCTTGGCTGGCTTCGGCCTCGACGCGCGCGCGTATGCCAGACCATGAGCGATCGTTGCACGATACGCGGACCCCCGAGAGGTATTGCGCGACAGCCCCCTCGACACCGTCGATGCCGGCCTCCCGATCGCCACCCGGATCTGCCGCGTCGACTTCCCCTGTGCCCGCAGGACCGCGATCTCTTCCCGATCGGCGAACGTCAAAAACCGTCCTTTGAGGTTCCGGCCACGGCGAGACCGCACGCCACCGGCAGTGATCAGAATTCGCGTCCCAGTCCTTCGGTCCACGCCGAGCGGGACCACAGCATCTGTCAGAAAATCACCCGCTTGCATCCCCGCCCAGAACAGTTGAAGTAGAGCGCGATCTGGCTGGCGTCGTGGTCATCGCGCAGCGGCGTGGCTACGGTTCCGACGCCGCATCCAGCCGGGTCTTCCGGCGCCATGCTGGAATCAGTTCGGCGCACGTGTGTTGAATCGGGTCTCGCAGCCGAAAAAGAGGGGACCTAGGTCTATCGCATACGGTGTTAGCGGTCATAGTATGGCAATGCACGATGTTGTAGAGCGCAGCTCAAAAGGTCAGGTTTTGGAATGTGAACGCGGGAGGCGGAGTCGGTTGATGATGAAGCGGACCGTAATGGCGCCTGTTCAAACGGCCCGCGTTCCAACGATCCGGGCTGGCGCCAATGCGATTGAGATTGACCAAGGTCCGGTGCAGATGCGACCCGGATGGGCTATTCCCGTTCGGTCCCGGTCTGGCGTCAGGCGTGTGTGATGCTAGAAGAGTTCACTCGGATTGAGGCGGTGGACTTTGCCTCAGTGGCGGGCACAGCCAGGCCTTCACCGGCGGTTCTCGCCGTACTCGTGAAAGCAGTGCCGTAACCGCCGCTAGACCAGCACCCCCGTTACCAGATGAACAGTCAACGAAGGAAATTATGAAACGCTCAAGGAAGACCCCGCCTGTGGACTGGACGGGGCCACGCTCCCGGACCATGAAGCGTTTTAGTGCCCTGACCGGGGTTGCGGCGCTGGCACTTGGGGTTGCACTGCTGGCACCGACCTCCGCCCAAGCCACCCCCGCCACACCAACCCCCACCCCGACAGCCACTTCAACGGCGCCGACGGGCACGGCATCGACACCGGGCACGGCGACACCAGGCACTCCAACACCGGGCACCGCGCCATCCAGTAGTGCGACACCGGCCACCGCGTCGAGCCCGGCAATACCACCGGCACCGACGCCGTCACTGCCTGCACCGCTGCTGGGGGCGCAGACCACTGGTTTCGCGGCACAGGCGGATCCTGCGCCTGCGGCTACGTCATACGCGACCTTTACCGTGGCGACCTACGCAGAGGATATTGGGGGCTTGACCCCTGGAGCTTTGAGTTTGTTCGGTGGTGCTGTCACGTTGCCGAAGGATCAGCACGTGCTGACGGGACTTGTTACCAACCCGGTGGCACCAGTCGACGCTGATGTCCTCGTACTTGATGGCAATTACGACGTGCTTTCCGGCCCTACTGCCACGTTGTACTACGGCGTGAATTGGGTTGGACAGCCCACCGGATATCGGATCGTTGCGACGCTGACATCTAATAATGGCCGCGCCGGTGGCACGTGTGGTGTGGAACAATATGTGTCTCCGGGCGAGGGTGTGGCTCCGTACTGGGCGGGAGTCAATCCATCGCCGTTCGTCTGTAACGTAGTCGTCCAAAAACGCTTCCCGAACGCGCAAGTGGAGATCCAGATCTCCAGAAACTTGACTCTGGATCCGATGGCCCAGGCGCAGACGTTGCTCCAGACTCAAGGGCCGATCTCTTTGCAGGATGGCTCCTATTACGCGGACCAGATCGGCATCCATTTCGATGGCACCCCTACTGTGGGTGAGAACAGCAGCAGTCTATCCTGGGTGGCGTTGATGCCCGGGGACGCACCGATCCAGACTGATAGGGCCAAGACGAGGTTCATCTACCGGATTGTGGATGCGGGCCTCGTGCGCCCGTTCTGGGTGAAGGGCTATGCCGAGAACTTTGACGGTTGGTCGAAGTACACGGGCGGCAGTGATTGTGGTATCTATGATCAAAACCCAGAAACGG
>JBDTDV010000029.1:0-6698 GCA_039922875.1 Microbacteriaceae bacterium | reverse complement strand
CAGCCTGCGGCTACACCCGATCGCCGATGTCGTGGCCGGAGCACTCTTCTGGCCGCTTGAGGCCACCCGCGAGATTTTTCACGCCTGGACCAGGTGGAGCTCGCAGCTACCCGAGGCTGCGACATCGATCGTACGAGTGCTGCGGTTTCCTGACGCGCCTGAGGTTCCCCCGGTCTTCGCCGGCCGGGCGTTCACCGTGGTCGAAGTCGTCATGCAGACCAGCCTTGCCGATGCTGACGCCCTCCTGACGCCGCTGCGCACGCTCGCGCCGGAGATGGACACGATCGCGGTCATGGCGCCCCGCGCGCTTTTCGCACTCCACATGGATCCCCCTGGACCCGTTCGCGCACTCGGCACGAGCGTGCTGCTGAATTCCCTCCCCGATACCGTGCTCGACACCGTCGTCGATGCCCTAGTGGATGGCCCTGGCGCGATGCTCACCTCTGTCGAGCTGCGGCAACTCGGCGGAGCGCTGGACCGTGGCCGAACATCCGCGGTGATCGAATCTCAAGCCCTGCTCTACGCCGTCGCCGTGGCACCGATGCCGACCGACGTGGTGGCGCCGAACGGCTCGGCGATCGTAGCCGCGAACGCCGGCCTGGACTCGCTTCGGGCTGCGGTACGATCCGTGCGGTCGACACGCGACCTCAGCAGCTTCGTCGAGGTCGCCACGGCGTCGGCTCCTGCGCTCTTCGGACCACAACTACCGCAGCTTCGTCACGCCAAGAACCGCTGGGACCCGAGCAATAGAATCCACGCCAACCATTCGGTTCTGACCGGCTGCTGACGACCACGCGAACCTCGCTGAGCGTGACTATCCCGGGTGTCACGTTCAGCGGGACGAGCAGAGGCACTTCACCCGGTGACGAGAAGGCGAGCCAGTGAATCAAGGGCTCCGGGCACAAGCGTGTAGTACGCCCAGGTGCCGCGCTTGTCACGGGAGAGAATACCCGCGTCGACCAGGATCTTCAGGTGGTGCGAGACCGTGGGCTGCCCCAGTCCCAAGGGTTCGGTGAGATCGCAGACGCACGCCTCCGCGTCTTCGTGGGCGGCGACCATGGAGATCAGTTTCAACCGGGCAGGGTCCGCGATCGCCTTGAGGATTCGGGCGACCTTGTCTGCGTTCTCGGCCGAGATCGCCTCGCGCGTGATCGGACTGCAGCACGCAGCGACATCGGTCGCGAGAAGAGAATCACCAAACACCATGCCACCAGTCTCACCTAGACATTGACATACATCGATATATGATCAAAACTATACATCGATACTTGTCGATCCATGGGAGAAAAGCAGATGACGATCACCGCAGAACCCAGGTTGACCGAGCGTGGCTCCCCAAAGCTAACCGCATTACCTGTTGCCGTGATCGGAGCCGGCCCGGTCGGTCTCGCTGCTGCTGCCCATCTCCTGGAGCGCGGCGTCGAGGTCATCGTGTTTGAGGCGGGTGAGTCGGCCGGAACCGCAATTGCGTCGTGGGGTCACACCCGCCTGTTCTCACCGTGGCAATACGTCATAGACCAAGCCGCAGCCCGCCTGCTTGACAAAGCGGGCTGGGCGGCTCCTGCCGCCGCGTCGCTGCCCTACGGGAGAGATCTCGTCAACGACTATCTCCTGCCCCTGGCCGCTACGAAGGAGCTCGCACCGCACATCCGCTACCACAGCACCGTCACTGACGTGTCTCGCCAGGGCATGGACCGCACCCGCTCGACCGGGCGCGATTCGACACCCTTCCTGCTGCGCGTGCGCACTGGTGCCGGCATCACCGAACAGTTAGCGCGCGCCGTGATCGACACGTCCGGCACCTACAGCACCCCGAACGGACTCACCGCTAGCGGTCTGGCCCCCGTTGATCTCGACGGAGTTCGTGAGCACATCAGCCGTGCTCTGCCTGACGTGCTCGGCACCGACCGCGACGCCTTCGCCGGCACGCACACCCTCGTCGTCGGGGCGGGCCATTCGGCGGCGAACACCCTGTTGAAGCTCGTGGCACTCGCTCGCGAGGTACCCGGGACGACGATCACCTGGACAATTCGCGGGGCAAGTCCGCTGCGAGTATTCGGTTCGACCGCCGACGAGCTCGAAGCGCGCGGCAAACTGGGTGATTCCACTCATGAGCTGGTGCGAAAAGGACTGGTCGCGTTGGTCGACAGCTTCGAAATCGATGATGTCCAGGCGGCCGCAGACAGTCGGGTCGCCGTGATCGGCCGCCGACGAGGCGATCGCACGAGGATCGAGGCCGATCGTGTCGTCAATGCCACCGGGTTCCGGCCGAATCTCGACATGCTGCGCGAGATCCGTCTGTCCCTGGATGAAATCGTGGAAGCACCGCGCGCCCTCGCACCACTTATCGACCCGAACCTGCACAGTTGCGGCAGCGTGCCGCCGCACGGGGTCGTCGAGCTGACGCATCCGGAGCCGAACTTCTACATCGCCGGAATGAAAAGTTACGGCCGCGCCCCGACCTTCTTGCTCCTGACCGGTTACGAACAGGTGCGCTCGATCGCCGACGAGCTGGCCGGGAATCACGCCGCCGCCCGCCGTGTACAACTGGTGCCGCCGGAGACCGGTGTGTGTTCTGCACCCGGCGGGTCGGCAGGCACCTGCTGTGAACCACAGACCACAGCCGGTAACCAGACAGCCGGTAACCAGAGGGCGGCGGCCAGCGCAGCCCATCGCGGCTGAGGACAGCCCAAGCCCGTCACTCCATACCCCCGCGACACCCTGTGGCATGTGTCGCGGAGATCCCGCCAGTGGCGGTGCGGCCAGTGGCGGTGCGGCGTGTGGCGAAGAACTTCTCCAGCAAAGCGGCGCTCTGCTCGGCGCCCACTCCGGCGAATACTTCGACTGGATGGTTCAGCCGCCGATCGCGAAGCACGTCGTATACCGACCCCGCGGCTCCCGCCTTTTCATCCCAGGCTCCAAAGACGACGCGAGAGACTCGGGCGGCAAGAATCGCCCCGGCGCACATCACGCACGGCTCGAGGGTGACGACAAGGGTGGCATCGACGAGTTGCCAGGTGCCGGCAACTTGGCCGGCTTCGCGCAGTGCGAGGATCTCGGCGTGCGCCGTCGGGTCGTGCCGGTGCTCCCGCTCGTTACGTCCGCTGCCAAGCAGCCCGCCGCCGGAGTCCAGCACCAGCGCCGCGACCGGAACATCACCGGTTTCGGTGGCGACAGCCGCATCGGCAAGGGCGCGTCGCATCCACCGGTGGTACTCCTCCGGTACCGCAAGCGCCATCACTCCGCCCTCCGCTTCGCAGTCCGACCTACCTGGTCGACTGGGTCGACTAGATTGAGCCTATGCGAGTGCACGTTGCCGACCACCCCCTGATCACCCACAAGCTCACCGTGTTACGCGACAAGACCACTCCATCGCCGACCTTCCGCGCGCTCGCAGAAGAGCTCGTGACGCTGCTGGCCTATGAGGCGACCCGGTCCGTCAAGGTGGAGGCGGTGCAGATTCAGACGCCCGTCGCGCCGACCACCGGCGTCGTGCTCTCCAAACCCCGACCGCTGGTCGTGCCCATTCTTCGCGCGGGGCTCGGGATGCTGGAAGGCATGGTCAGACTGATGCCGACCGCCGAGGTGGGTTTTCTGGGCATGGTCCGTGACGAGGAGACCCTGCAGCCGACTATTTACGCGGAGCGACTGCCGGAGGATCTCTCCGATCGGCAGTGTTTCGTGGTCGACCCGATGCTGGCAACCGGCGGCTCACTGAACGCCGCCATCGACTACCTGTTTGCACACGGAGCCGTTGATGTCACCTGTATCTGCCTGATCGGGGCCCCGGAAGGTCTGGCCGCGGTCAAGAAGAACACCCAGGGTCGTGAGGTGACCATCGTTCTCGGCGCGCTCGATGAGAAACTCAACGAGGTCGGATACATTGTGCCCGGCCTCGGGGATGCCGGGGACCGGCTTTATGGAACGGTCTAGGTTCATCCACCCGCACGCGTTTGACGCTTGCGAAGCAGCGACGGTAGACTTTTTCAGAAAACAAGATTGTTATTCCACATGATGAAATCACCAGAGGGTGTGCGAACACATGTCTGATCCCGCCACCGCCGGGCTCGCCGGTCAGCGCTCGCAGTCGCCCCATGCTGGCCCGACGGCCGACTCATCCTCTACGACACGAAGCAGAGTGCCGGCCGAACTGGCGCGTTCCTGGCTCCTGGTTCCGGCCACCCGCACCGAACTGTTCGACGAAGCCGCGCAATCCGTCGCGGACGTGGTGGTGCTCGACATCGAAGACGCCGTGGACCCCACGCGCAAGCCCGCCGCCCGCAACGCGGTCGCTGACTGGCTCAGCCAGCATGGCGAAGCCTGGGTCAGGATCAACGACGCAACCTCACCGTTCTGGTCAGATGATCTTGCCGCGCTCCGCGACGTGCCGGGCCTGCTCGGCGTGATGTTGGCCAAGACCGAGACCCCGGAGCACGTCACCGCGACCTTCGACCGCCTCGGTGGGCGCCTTCCAGTGGTGGCCCTGATCGAGTCCGCGCTTGGCATCGAGGAGGCCTCCTCGATCGCCCGGGCGCACGGTGCGTTCCGACTCGCGTTCGGCAGCGGCGACTTCCGTCGGGATACCGGGATGAGCGCAGACCGTGAAGCTATGGCCTATCCGCGCGCGCGCCTTGTTGTGGCCAGCAAGGCCGGCAAGCTGCCGGGGCCGATCGATGGTCCGACGGTTGGCGACAGCCATCCGATTCTGCGCGAACAATCCGCGATCACCGTGCTGATGGGCATGACCGGCAAGCTCTGCCTGTCGGTTGACCAGACGCCGGTTGTCAACGAGGTGATCAGCCCGACACCGACCGATGTGGCCTGGGCAGAGAAATTCCTCGCCGACTTCCACGCCCACGGCGATATCGTGCGGGACGGAAGCGACCTGCCCAGACTAGGCAGGGCAAAGAAGATCTGCGAACTCGCCGACGCCTTCCACGTTCACCCGACGCCGGCACTAAAACACCGCTGAGCTACCGAGCGCAGCACCGACCAACCCGAGGAATTCAGTTATGACGGACCAACTCAGCCCAGGCCAGACCGCCCCCGATTTCAGCTTGCCCGATGCCTCGGGGACCACGCGCTCCCTTGCGGACTACCGCGGCCGCAAGGTCGTGGTGTACTTCTACCCCAAGGCCGCTACCCCCGGATGCACCACCGAGGCGTGCGATTTCCGGGATAACCTGTCCTCGCTGCAGGGCGCCGGATATGATGTCGTCGGAATCTCGCCCGATGCACCGGAGAAGCTGACCGATTTCGCCACCGAGCACAATCTTTCCTTCCCGCTTCTAGCCGACCAGAACAACGAGGTCGCCAAAGCCTGGGGTGTCTGGGGCAACAAGATCGTTAATGGCGTAGAAATAGAAGGCATCCTTCGCTCGACCTTCGTGGTCGACGAGGCCGGAAAGCTCACGCTGGCGCAATACTCGGTCACCGCAACCGGTCATGTGCAGCAACTGCGCACGGCCCTCGGTGTCGACTGAATCGAATCGATCGGTCGACGCAACAGGTCGGCCCAAGGCCTGAGTGGGCTGACCGGGTAAAAACGTGGTCAACTGGTAACACAAACCATTGTTGGGGTTCTACAAGAACACCAGCAGTAAATTCACTACTCAAGAACGGAAGTGAGGGGCGTCATGGCGGCTAAGGCTCGTGGAGCGCGGTCCAAACCAAGCGGCCTGTCGGGTGAGCCGACGGACGTGATGCGGGATTATTACCAGAGAATGGCTCTGGTGCGATCGTTCGAATTGCGTGCGAGCGAGATGTACGCTCGGGCGAAAATCGGCGGCTACTGCCACCTGAACCTGGGCGAAGAGGCGACGGTCATCGGGCTTACGGCCGGGATGAACGACGGCGACTATCTGTTTGTCAGCTACCGAGACCATGGCTACGCACTGATGCGCGGCATGGACGCGAACCACGTGATGGCCGAGTTGTTCGGCAAGGAAACGGGCGTGTCCGGTGGGCGCGGTGGATCGATGCACATGTTCGACCCCGAGACCAGAATGCTGGGCGGCTACGGAATCGTAGGCGGGCAGATCCCGCCGGCGACCGGGGTTGCCCTCGCACTATCACAGCGCAGCAAGCCCGGCGAGGACGCCGACGCCGTGTTGTGTCTGCTCGGTGACGGCACCACCAACATCGGTGCGTTCCACGAATCGCTGAACTTGGCCGGCGTCTGGAAGCTACCCATCGTCTACGTGATCATCAATAATCGGCTGGGTATGGGCACGACCGTGGAACAGGCATCCGCGGAGCCCGAACTCTTCAAGCGCGGCTGCTCCTACCGAATCCCGGGCGAACGCATCGACGGCGACGACCCGATAGCGGTACGCGACGCGACCCGCGCCGCGCTTCGGAAAGCCCGTGTCGACCGGCAGCCTGTGCTGCTGGAGGCGACAAGCTACCGGCTGCGCGGCCACTCGGTGGTCGACCCGGCCCGCTACCGCAGTGCGGAAGACACCGAGCGGCTGCGCCGGGAAGACCCGCTGCCCGCCTTCCGCAACCACCTGCTGGCCAGCGGGGTCTTCGATGAGGAGACCGCGGCGCGGATCGACGCCGGAGCGGACAAGGCGGTCGCCGCCGCCGTGGACTTCGCCGACGCCAGCCCGGCACCCGACGTCGCCACCCTGTTCGACCACGTGTACGCCACCCCGGTACCCAGCGTGTACCGCGGCCTGCCCGGTGACCCCGTCACG
>JBDTDV010000028.1:0-29532 GCA_039922875.1 Microbacteriaceae bacterium | reverse complement strand
ACCGCGTTCTTCAACATCGCCGGCAGCGGCAAACCCGGCAAGCTGATCGAGTACGACGACACGGCCACGATCTTCTCGAACCCGAGCGTACAAGCTACCGAAGACTATGTCTCCGGCCGGTTCGGCTAACCAGATCCCTCGCTTATGCGGCGAGCGCAGCGCCTTCGCGGTGGCGCTTGACCAGGGTGACCAGCACGGCGACGACGGCGAGGATGCCCGGCACGACCAGGTGTGCTCCGGCCAGCACGACGAGTCCGGCTACCAAAACGCAGGAGATGGCCGCCAGCCACCAGCCGAGCGAGAAACGGCGAAGCAGCCGGGTTGCGGCGAGCATACCCAGCGCGTAGACGGTGACCATGCAGGTCGTGTGAATCAGGATGAATAGGGTCAGGTCGAGGCCGGTGACGATCAAGGCCGACAAGTAGATCAGGGTAAGCGCCCCGACAACGGCGAGGCTGCGCCTGGGCACACCGCCGGGTTCGGCACCCGCCGCCAGCCAGCGCGGCAGGTCGCCGTCCCGGCCGAGGGAGGCGCCCAGCTTTGCGAATGCACCGAGATACGCGTTCAGCACGCCAAGAGCGACCACGGCGGCGATGGCCGCGACGAAGGCCGGGCCGATGCCGGGTGCCGACACCGCGACCAGCTTGAGCAGTGGAACCTGACTGGCACCGGCATCCGCGCCGAGGACCGCGATCGTGACGATTTGTAGCGCGAGATAGGCTACCCCGACCGCGGCGATCGCGATCCCGGTGGCCAGCGGAATCGTGCGCCTCGGGTTGCGGAACTCACCGGCGATATGGGTGACCGCCTCCCAGCCGGCAAACGCCCAGACAAACAAGCTGATCGCGGCGCCAACGCCCGCCCAACCATGCGGCAGGAACGGCGTGAAATTCCCCGGTTGCGCTGCCGGCGCCGACACCAGCACCACGCCGACGACGATCAGCACCAGAGCGCCGGTGAGTACCAGTTGCACGGATCCGGAAACCCGCACGCCAAACGCGTTGAACGCGAAGGGCGGGATCAGGATCAGAACGGCGACCAGGATCACCGCCCAGCGCGGGCCATCGAAAACCGCCACCAGATACGAGGAGCCAAGCACCGCAACCACCGGCGCGCCGACGCAGACCCCGAAGTAAAACCAGTAGCCGGCCATCCGTGCCGTGGTTGCGCCCAGGGCGAGCCGCACGAAAGTGGCCACGCCGCCGGCATCCGGGAACCGCGCCGCGAGGGCAGCAAAGGTCCCGGCCAGCGGGATGGACAGCGACAGAACCACGACAACGGCAAGGATGGATGCCGGGCCCGCCGACGTCGCCGCGAGCGCCGGCAGCACCAGCACCCCGGTACCGAGCACCGCCGCAATATACAGTGCCGAGCCTTGCAACAGCCCGACGCTGCCGATAGCGGCCACGGGTCGGGGAAGGCTGGATGGGCTGCGTTTAAGCTGATCGGTCATCTGCCCATACTCTCAATGGCAGTAATCATGCGTCTACCGGAAAGCTGCCAACCGAGCGCGGATTCGCGCCAATCGGCTGTGTCATCGGCCAACCGGATCCGGGCGTGGCGCTGCGTCGTGCTCGTCGTCAGATGGCCAGACGCTCGCCGAAAGTGCGGCGATAGTCGGTTGGGGTGGTGCGCAGCACCTTGACGAAGTGATGCCGCATCACCGAGGCGCTGCCGAACCCTGACTCGTGCGCGACGCCGTCAAGCGTAGCGTCGGTCTGTTCCAGAAGTTGTTGGGCGCGAACCAGGCGCTGCCGGTTCAGCCACGCGGCCGGCGTCGCGCCCATGTCGGCCCGGAACCGGCGTGCGAAGGTACGCGGCGACATCAACGCCCGCTTTGCCAGCCGTTCGACGCTGAGTTCCTGGTCGAGGTTGACCAGCATCCACTCGGTCACCGCGGCGAAGGAGTCGGCGGGGTGCGGCGGTACCGGCGCCTGGATGTACTGCGACTGCCCGCCGTCGCGTTGCGGGGGCACCAGCATGCGCCTGGCGACGACGTTGGTCGCGGCTGCGCCGAACTCGGTGCGAACCAGATGTAGCGCGGCGTCGATCCCGGCCGCCGTGCCGGCGCTGGTGATAACCCTGCGGTCTTCGACGAAGAGCACGTCCGGGTCGACATCCGCCTCCGGATACTCCTCAGCCAGTTGATCGGTGTTCATCCAGTGCGTCGTGCAGCGACGGCCATTCAGGATGCCTGCCTGGGCGAGCACGAAGGCACCGCTGCAGACGCTGAGGATCCAGGCACCGCGCCGCTCGGCCTGCCTGATCACCTCAAGCACTGCATCGTCGACAGGGCTGATCATGTGCGCGGGGACGGCGATCAGATCGGCGTCTGCCGCGCCGCTCAAGTCGGCTTCGATCATCATGTCGTACCCGAGGCTGGTACGCACCGGGCCTGGCACGGCGGTCGCTATGGTGAAGTCGTAGTCTGGGCCGCCACCGTCTGAGCGGTTGATCCCGAACACCTCGCACATCACGCCGAATTCGAACGGTGAGACGTTGGGTAATGCGAGGAGAACAACCTTTTTCAGCATGCCCGCTGCCTCCCCATGCGTCTGTCTACTGCCAAGCTGTGCTGCTGCCAAGCCGTGCTGCCGCTCGTACTGCCTGCTGCCTAGCGCTGTGTTTGGCAGCATGCATGTCTACCCACTAATTTTGCCACCATTTGCGTGCGCCGACGATCACGGAGACACCATCGCGCAGACACGATCACGGAGAGAGTCCGGGCCGCAGAACGCCTCTCGGCGCGAGGCCGCTCGAAGCGGCGAATATTGGAGCCCGGGGTTACTGCGGCCCGGCCATGAACCATTGTACAGAAGGCCCCCTGGGTCTCTAGTCGTCAGGCCCCAAAAGCTCTAGTCGAGGGTGCCGCTTCGCCACAGGCGGGCGCAGGAGGTCAATTCGGCCGCGATCTGCGACATCCGCAGTGCTCGGGTGGTCAACTCGGTGGCCCGTTCTGGCTCGGTCGCGTCGATGTCGTCCGCCACGCTGGTGCACCCTGCGGAAGAGACTCGGCAGAAGGCGCCCGCGCGCTCCAACGCGACGGCGAGATCGCCTTCGAATAGACCGCGAAGGATGCGATCGGCGAGTTCGATTATTTCGGCCGGGCCGGTCGGCATGGATGCTCCCGCGACGACCGGATCAATGGTCGGTACGACCTCCGTTCCACGCTGGAAGATGAAGCTGGTTCCTTCGGGGTCCTGGCGAATCAACACCCTGAGCAAATAGATCCGCCAGAGTGCGCCGGGCAGGCTCCGCGGGCTCGAACGGGCCCACAGTTCGGCCACCGCATCGATGCCGTGTTCGTCGGTGTATCCGACTAGGCGGTCGATGACGCCGGTATCGGGTTCGGCACGAACCCGACTCAGCAGCGCGTGTGCGGTCTCGTGGGCGACCCGGCTGATCTGCGCCGGATCCTCGGACCCCTGGAAGGCCTCGAACTGGCTCGGCGAAAATTGGGTTGGCTTGTGGAAATCCTCGGCCATTGCTTCCCCTCGCATTTTCGCCGGTCTGCGGTCGACGCCCTCGTCCATTCTCTCGTACCGCCGACACCGCGACCAGAAAAGCGCTCGAGTTCACTGTAGATTAGTGGTCGCGGGCCTCTAGCTCAGTTGGTAGAGCAAAGGACTTTTAATCCTTGGGTCGTGGGTTCGAGCCCCACGGGGCCCACTTCGTGTTCGGTTGCTCTGCTGCCTCGCGGTTATTTCAAATTCGAGCTGAACAGCCACCGGGTCGGATTCGCCGGGTCACCGTTGAACCCGCAGATCCAAAACATGTCCGCTGTTGCCTGCTCGACCGGCGGCCTCCAGTGCACCTGCACGGTTACTCCGTTGCCATCAGTGGCCGGCGCAACATCCGAGGTGTCAAACGGCTGGTAATCGGTGATGGTGGGCGCGGACCTGATGCCCTCCGCCTTGCAGAGTTCCCACACCTGCCGTGCGTCGAATCCGCTCACCGATACGCTTGTGGCCGCTTCTGCACTGGAGCCGGCCTGCGTGCCCCCCGAGGCCTGCGTACCCGCTGCTGGCGCCGGGGACGAGGCAGTACCGCCGTCGGCTGTCGGCGTGGCCGGGTCCGAGACCGCGGCGGGAGCGGCTGACACCCGCGGCGCTGGAGTCGTCGGCTGGCCGACGGTGACAGCGGGCGTGCAGGCCGAAAGCAGCAACAGCGCCACCGCAGCAGCCACGGTAGCGAAGGTCCGACCCACAGCCATAATTCCCCCTTTAGCCACACCCGAGACAGCCACACCCAAAGACAGCCACACTCGAGCTGGCCACACTCGAGATCGCGCACTAACACGTAGCGCCGAAGCGGCATACAGCTGCAGGGTACCGCTGTCCACTCGGAGACTGAAACCCCCAGCTGGAGGGGCCCGCCCTCATTACCCGGCTCGGCGTGCCGGCGCTACGATCGGGTTAGGTCGGCGGTGCTGCCACAAGCAGGTCCGTCCGAGAGGCAGATCAGCCTGACAAGGAAGTCCGATGAGCACAACACTGGCCCCAAAAAGTATCAGGACCGTCACCGAGGGTGACGCGAGAGCGGCCGCCGAGGCGGCTCGCGAGACCGAATGGAGTCGCCCCAGCTTTGCCCGCGGCATCTATCTCGGCTCTTTCGACCTCCCGCTGATCCACCCGGTCCCACGACCCGACGCGGAGGTCTGCGCCCGGGGTGAGGCGTTCCTGGCCAGACTGACCGCCTTCTGCGCCACCCTCGACGGTGAGCGGATCGAACGCGAGGATCGGATTCCCGACGAGTACATCGCCGGGCTGGCGGATGCCGGGGCGTTCGGCATCAAGATCCCCGTCGAATACGGCGGGCTCGGGCTGCCCTTGGTCTACTACGGCCGCGCCCTGATGCTGGTCGGCACGGTGCATCCAAGCATCGCCGCGCTGCTGTCGGTGCATCAGTCGGTCGGCGTCCCGGAGCCGGTGCGGATGTTCGGCACCGATGCGCAAAAGCGGCAGTATCTGCCACGATGTGCGGCAGGCGCCATCTCCGCATTTTTGCTCACCGAGCCGGATGTCGGCTCAGACCCGGCGCGCCTGCACGCCACCGCGACGCTCACCGACGACGGCACCTGCTATCTGATCGACGCGGTCAAACTGTGGACCACCAACGGCGTGATCGCAGAACTCATGGTGATCATGGCCAACGTCCCCGGGCACGGCGACAAACCGGGTGGGATCAGCGCTTTCGTGGTCGAAGCGGATGCCGCCGGCATCACCGTCGAGAACCGCAACACGTTCATGGGGCTGAAGGGGCTGGAGAACGGGGTCACCCGATTCCACCAGGTACGGGTGCCGGTTGAGAACCGGATTGGCGCGGAAGGCCAGGGTCTGAAGATCGCCCTGACCGCCCTCAACACCGGCCGGCTCGCGATCCCGGCGATTTGCACCGGCGCCGCCAAGTGGAGCGTGAAGATCGCACGGGAATGGTCCGCGGCGCGCGTGCAGTGGGGCAAGCCGATCGGAGAGCACCAGGCCGTTGGCGTGAAACTCGCCCACATGGCGGCCACCGCGTACGCGATGGAATCGGTGTTCGAGCTCTCGGCCGCGTTGGCGGATGGCGGCCTCAAGGACGTGCGGATCGAGGCTGCCCTTGCAAAACTCTGGGTCAGCGAGCAGGCCTGGGTTGTCGGAGACGAATTGGTGCAGCTTCGTGGCGGTCGCGGTTACGAAACCGCAGCATCGCTGGCGGCCCGGGGCGAGCGTGCGGTCGCAGCGGAGCGGATGCTCCGAGACCTGCGGATAAACCGGATCTTCGAGGGCTCCAGCGAGATCATGCGCCTGCTGATCGCCCGAGAGGCCGTCGACACGCACCTGCGTGCCGCCGGTGCACTGGGTACAGCGGGTTCGAGCACGGGCGACAAACTCCGCGCCGCCGTCGCCGCCAGCGGTTTCTACGCCGGATGGCTTCCGAAGCTGATCGCCGGGCCCGGCTCCCTGCCCGGCAGCTATCGCGAATTCGGGGCGCTGGCGACGCAGCTGCGCTTCATCGAGCGGACCTCGAGACGACTGGCCAGGCGGACCTTCGCGGCGATGGTCCGCTGGCAGGCTGGGCTCGAGCAGCGCCAGGCGCTGCTCGGCCGGATCGTGGACATCGGAGCCGAGCTGTTCGCCATGGCGGCATCCTGTGCGCGGGCCGAGGATCTGCGGGCGCAAGGCGCGGATGATGCCGCCAGCGCCGCCAAGCTGGCCGACACCTTCTGCGCGCAGTCCCGGGTACGGATCGACGATCTGTTCCGGCACCTGAACCACAACAGCGACACCGAAGACACCGAACTGTCCCGCGCGATCCTTGCCGGCGAGGCACGCTGGCTCGAGCGCGGCATCCTCGACCCCTCAGAAGGCACCGGCGCGTGGATCGCGTCGGCCGCCACCGGGCCGTCCACCGTGCCCAACCAGCATCGCCGGGTCGGCTGAGTCGGTAAGCTCACCTGGTCAGCAGAACCTACTTCGTCACACGAAACGCGAGCACCATGCACAATGTCGTCAAGCGCGAGTACCGGCTCGCCGACGGCCGCGACCTCATCTACTTTGACGACCCAGACACGACTCTCCCACCCGACCGGTCCCCTGATCTCCGCGCAGCAACGCCGCGGCCTGCGACCGCGACCATGCGGCAAGATCCGCTGACCGGCGAATGGATCTCCATTGCCGCGGCCCGCCAAGACCGGGTAGTCCTGCCACCAGCGGAGCTCGATCCGCTGGCCCCCGCCAGCCCGAGCAACCCGTCGGAAATCCCCGACAACTACGATGTCGCAGTCTTCGAGAACAAGTCGCCGTCGTTCGGGCCACTGCTGGCCGACGACGCGGCGCCGACCGGCTTGGACGACCTGGCGAGGGTAGGCATCGGCCGCTCCCGGACCGCAGTGGGCAGGTGCGAAGTTGTCTGCTTCAGCCCGGAATCCGAAGGCTCCTTCGGTAGTCTCTCCGCCGTCAGGGCGCGCACGGTGATCGAGGCCTGGGCGGACCGCACCGCGGTGCTGTCGGCACTACCGGGCATCCGTCAGGTATTCCCGTTCGAGAATCGCGGCGAGGCGATCGGAGTGACCCTGCGGCATCCGCACGGGCAGATCTATGCGTATCCGTACATCACCCCGCGCACGACACGGCTGATCGACGCTCTCGACCGATACGGGCCGGACCTGTTCCAGGATGTGCTGGAGAGCGAACGCGGCTCGGAACGGATGATCCTGTCTGGAGAGCATTGGAGTGCGTTCGTGCCGTTCGCGGCCAGGTGGCCAATCGAGGTGCACCTGCTGCCGCACCGCCAGGTGCCGGATTTCGCCGAAACCACGCCGGAGGAGCGCGACGAATTGGCCGGCCTGTATCTGCGTCTACTGCGCGGCGTCGACGCACTGTACGACACGCCAACGCCATACATCGCCGCTTGGCATCAGGCGCCGGTCGGGCTCCGGCGCGACCAGATCCGGCTGATGCTGCAGTTGACCTCCCCGCGGCGAGCCGAGGGCAAGCTGAAATACCTCGCCGGGTCCGAGGCCGCCATGGGCGCTTGGATCGGCGACGTCAGGCCAGAACACGGGGCCCAGCAGCTTCGCGCGGCCCTCGCGCGGGCGGATGCCAGCAATCCGGTCCGCGCATGAGCGACATTCGCCAGGACGCGCGCGCGGGGTTTCAGGCGGTATTCGGCCGCGCGGCGCACGGTGTATGGTCGGCGCCGGGCCGGGTAAACCTGATCGGGGAGCACACCGACTACAACGGCGGCTTCGTGCTGCCATTGGCGATCAACCGGCGCACCGTCGTCGCGCTCGGAATCCGGGACGACCGCACCGTTCGGGTTGCCAGTTCGTATTCGGGCGAGGTTGTGGAAGTCGGCCTGGCCGCGCTGTCACCCGAGCACCTGGACGGATGGGCCGCGTATCCGCTCGGGGTTGCGTGGGCGCTGGGCGACCTCGGTGCCGATCTAGCAGCGGTGCCGGGCTTCGACGCCTACATCGACTCGAGCGTGCCGATCGGCGCCGGCCTCTCCTCCTCTGCCGCGATCGAGTGTGCGGTGGCTGTGGCGCTGAACGAGGTGTGGCGCCTCGGCCTGGACTGGCAGTCCCTGGCGCGGGCCGGCCAGCGAGCAGAGAACGAGGCGGTTGGCGCACCCACCGGGATCATGGACCAGTCGGCGTCCCTGCTCGGCCGGCAGGATGCCGCCGTGTTCCTGGATTGCCGAAGCATGCGGTCCGAGATCGTGCCGCTCGGCTTCGCGGCGGCGGGCCTGGAGTTGCTGATCATCGACACCGGCGTCGGCCACGAGCATGCAACCGGCCAGTATGCGGCCAGGCGGGCGTCCTGCGCCGCCGGCGCCCGACGCCTCGAGGTCACCTCCCTGCGGGAAATCGGGGTGGCAGATCTTGCGCGCGCCCGGACCGTACTCGACCCCGAGACCTTCCGGCGGGTTCGCCACGTGGTCACCGAGAACCAGCGGGTGCGTGACACGGTCGAAATGCTGCGCACCTCGGGCCCGACCGGAATCGGTGACCTGCTCGATGCCTCGCACCGCTCGATGCGAGACGACTTCGAGATCTCGGTACCCGAGCTCGACCTTGCCGTCGAGACCGCGCAGAACGCCGGCGCACTCGGAGCCCGGATGACCGGCGGCGGCTTCGGCGGCTCGGCCATCGCGCTGGTGCCGATCGATGCGAGATCGCGGGTGCAGGTGGCGATCGACGGCGCCTTCGCCGAACATGCATACGCGCAGCCGGACATGTTCGTGGTGCGTGCATCCCAGTCGGCCGGGCGTGAACCCTGACCGGGTTCAGCCTTGGCCGAGCACCTCGTCGACCGTGGTGATCTCGATCAGTGGGGCGTAGAGGCGCATCGCGTCCAGAGCACGCTCATGGTCGGCCTCGGTGGCCCCAGCGCAGGCATCCGCGACCACGCGCACCTGCATTCCGGCATCCGCCGCGGCGAGGGCTGTCGAAAGCACGCAGCAATCGGTTGACACCCCGGCCAGAATCAGTTCGGTGCTGCTACCGAGGGCTGCCTCAAGCTCTGGGCCCCATTTCCCGAATGTGGCCCGGGTCACGACCGGCGCATCGCCGGTAGGCAGCTGCGGCACGATCTCGTACAACGGGTCCCCTGCGGGCACCAGTGCGAACGGCCACTGGCGGTAATACCGAACCCACGAACCCCACGGCCGCTCGGGTGCGGCGAAACGGGTGAACACAACACGCCGGTCAAATGCCGGAAGCAGGCGTCGGATGCCATTCACGGCATGGCTGAATCTCGGCGCCGACCACGCGCTGGACGGATCTGCGAAGATGTTCTGCATATCCACGATGACAAACCGTGGTTCATCCGTGGCCGGGTCATCAGCCGCCATGCTCATGCCCGCTCGCGACTGGCGACCACGGGCACGGCTTCCTGCCTACGAACCGCGCCGCGCCCGAAGAGGATGACGGCCAGGTACCCGACCGCCAGCGCGACCAGCACCCCCAGATTGGCACCCGCCCAGGCGCTGCTCTTGCCGCCGAGGCCCAATGGCCCCAGCAGGTAGCCCTGCCAGTCCAGCCACTTCGCAAAACCGTTGGTGACCAGGCCCCAGCCCAATACGGTGCCGACCACCAGCGCCCCGATCGCCAGGGGGCGCACCCGCCCGTATCGGCCGTTCGGCGTGAAAAGATCCGGATCGGAGTAATCCCCGCGGCGCAGGGTCAAATCGGCCAGGAAGATCCCGCACCAGGCCGCGATCGGCACACCGAGGGTGATCAGGAAACCCTGGAACGGGCCGATGAAGCTGCCCGCGAAGAACACGATGTACACAGCGCCGATGATCATGATGACGCCATCGATTCCGGCGGCGAGCGGTCGCGGAATCTTCAGCCCGGCGCTCAACAGTGCGATACCGGAGGAATAGATGTCAAGCACCGCGCCACCGATCAGGCCGAGCACGGCGACGATCGCGAACGGAATCAGGAACCACACCGGCAGGATGGTGGTCAGCGCACCGATCGGGTCATTGCCGATCGCCTGGCTCAGCTTCGTCGAGGACGCCGCCAGCAGTAGCCCGAAGACCACCAGGATCACCGGCGCGATCGAGGAACCGATCGTGGTCCAGCCGACCACGCCGCGGCTGGAAGCCTGGCGTGGCAGATACCGGGAGTAGTCGGCGGCGGACTGCACCCAGCCCAGCCCGAATCCGGTCATCATGAACACGAAGCCGCCGATCACCTGCTGCATGCTCCCGGCGGGGACCGCGGCCACCGCCGCCCAGTCGATCTGGTCGAACACCAGCACGATGTAGGTGACGGTCAGCACCGCGGTGACGATGGTGATGGCCGTCTGCATCCGCATGATCAAGTCGAAGCCGAAAACGCCGCCACCCACGACGAGCACAACGACCACGATGAGGGCGATCACCTGGGTGGCAACTCCGCCGTCGAGCCCGAGCTCGGTGAAGACGGTTGACGTCGCCAGCACCGCCAGCGCGGCCAGCACCGTTTCCCAGCCAACGGTGAGCAGCCAGGCAATCGCCGAGGGGAGCCGGTTTCCATACACCCCGAACGCGGCGCGACTGAGGGTCAAGGTCGGCGCCGACCCGCGCTTGCCGGCCAGCGAGATGAAGCCGCAAAACAAGAAGGAGACGACGATGCCGATGACCGCCACGAGCGTCGCCTGCCAGAACGAGATCCCGAATCCGAGCAAAAAAGAGCCATAGCTGACCCCTAGTACCGACACGTTGGCCGCGAACCACGGCCAGAACAAGCCGCTCGGGCGACCCTTGCGCTCGCTCTCGTCGATCGAGTTGAGTCCGTTGAGTTCGACACCGAAGCCGGGCCGACCCTCGACCGCTCCGGTGGTCGGAGCATTCGTGCTCATCTGGGTCGCCTCGCCTCCTGAACCAGAACCTGGCTGTCTCCACGATACGCTGGCGCCGCGGCAATAGAGTGGTGATATGAGCGCACACCCCGACGCACGTATTCGCAGTCTTCCGGGCGCCGGCCGGCCCAGTGTGGCCGAGTCGGCCTGGGTCGCACCCGGCGCGACCCTGGTCGGCCAGGTCAGTCTCGACGCCGAGGCGGGGGTCTGGTACAACGCCGTGCTCCGGGCGGAGTTCGAGCCGATCCGGATCGGGCCAGGGTCCAACCTGCAGGACAACGTGAGTTGCCATGTCGACCACGGCTTTCCGCTCACCGTCGGCAGCGGAGTCTCGGTGGGACACGGCGCCGTGTTGCACGGCTGCACGGTTCAGGACGACGTACTGATCGGGATGAGCGCGACGGTCCTGAACGGTGCGGTTGTGGGATCAGGCTCGCTGGTGGCGGCTGGGACGGTCATCCTCGAGGGCACCGTGATCCCACCCCGCTCTCTGGTCGCCGGGGTGCCAGGTACCGTGCGCCGCCAGATCACCGACGACGAATTCGCCCGGATCCGCACCAATGCGGCGACCTACCGCAAGCTCGCCGCCCTGCACGAGTCCGCCGACCGCTGAGCAACCGGACTAGCGGGCCACCGCGCACGGGGTGCCGGCGGTGATCCGGACCAGCTCGTCGTATGTGGTCGGGAACACCGCGTGGGCGTGGCCGGCCGCCGCCCAGATTTCTGGGTAGTCGGCCAGGGCGACATCCACCAGGGTGCGCAACTGCTGCGGATGCCCGACCGGCGAGACGCCGCCGATCACCTGGCCGGTCGCCTCCCGAACGACCTCCGCCGAGGCGCGGGCCAGCTTGCCGTGCAGCTGCCCGCCCAGCCAGGCGGTGTCCACTCGATGCGCCCCGGATGTCATCACCAGCACCGGTGCACCGTCCAGCGTGAAGACCAGCGAGTTCGCGATCGCACCGACCTCAACCCCGAGCGCGGCAGCCGCCTGCGCTGCCGTCGTTGCGGCATCATCCAGCCACCGTGGCCGGCCGAGGGCCCCGCGCTCACGCAACGCCGCCTCGACCCGGCTGACCGCCTGGTGCGTTGGCCGGGTATCGGTCCGTTCGGCGTGCGTTTGCTCTGCTTCGGGCATCGACGGGAACCTACTGCGTTGCCCGGCCGGCGCGCTCGGCCGCCTCGACCACATTCGCCAAGAGCATCGCACGGGTCATCGGCCCGACGCCACGAGGATTCGGCGAGAGATACCCGGCGACCTCGATGACACCAGGATCGACATCACCCAGCAGCTTCGATTTGCCGGTCTCGGGGTTCTCGACCCGGGTTACGCCCACGTCGAGCACCGCAGCGCCCGGCTTGATCCAGTCCGCCTTGACCAGGTGCGGCACCCCGACCGCGGCGACCACGATGTCGGCTCGGCGCACTTCTGCCGCGAGGTCGACGGTGCGGGAATGGGTCAGGGTGACCGTGGCATCCAGCCCCTTACGAGTCAGCAGGAGGCCGAGCGGACGGCCGACGGTCACACCGCGCCCGATGATCACCGCGTGCTTCCCGCTGATCGGAACGTCGTGCCTCTTGAGCAGTTCGACGATTCCGGCTGGGGTGCACGGCAACGGGGAATCCAGCTGGCCGGCTGCCGCGAGCACCAGCCGGCCAAGGTTGGTCGGGTGCAGCCCGTCGGCGTCCTTGGCCGGATCGACCAGTTCCAACATGGTGTTCTGGTCGACGCCCTCTGGCAGCGGCAGCTGCACGATATAGCCGGTGACCGCCTCCGCCCGGTTCAGCTCGGCGATCGCCGCCCGCACGTCGGCCGCCGTAGCGGAGGCGGGCAAGTCGATCCGAACCGACTCGATACCGACCTCGGCACAATCGCGGTGCTTGCCCGCCACATACACCTTCGAGCCCGGATCGTCTCCGACCAAGAGTGTTCCAAGCCCGGGATGAATGCCACGAGCGACAAGCGCCGCGACGCGGACGGCTAGCTCGTTCTTGATCGCAGCAGCGGTCGCGACGCCGTCCAGTGTCCGTGCGACCACGACTACTGCTCCAGTCCGGGGTAGAGGGGGAACGCGGCGGTGAGTGTTCGAACCCGTTCACGCAGCGCCGGGATGTCGGCATTGGGCTTGAGCGCCATGGCAATGACGTCGGCGACCTCGGTGAATTCCGCGTCGTCGAATCCCCGGGTGGCCAGCGCCGGCGTACCGATCCGCAGTCCACTGGTCACCATCGGCGGCCGGGGATCGAACGGGACGGCATTGCGGTTCACCGTGATTCCCACCTCATGCAGCACGTCCTCGCCCTGCTGCCCATCCATCGGTGAGTTCCGCAGATCGGCCAGCACCAGGTGCACGTCGGTTCCGCCGGTCAGCACGTCTACGCCGCCGGCCCTCGAGTCCTCGGCGGTCAGTCGCTCGGCGAGGATCTTTGCGCCGCGCACGGTGCGCTCTTGACGATCCTTGAATTCCGGCTCGGCGGCGAGCTTGAACGCCGTGGCCTTGGCGGCGATGATGTGCATCAGCGGTCCGCCCTGCTGGCCGGGAAAGACGTTGGAATTGAGCTTCTTGGCCAGCTCGGTGTCTCGGCTGACAATGAAACCGGAACGCGGTCCGCCGATGGTCTTGTGCACGGTCGAGCTGACCACGTCGGCGTACGGCACTGGGGAGGGGTGCAGCCCGGTGGCGACCAGGCCGGCGAAGTGCGCCATGTCCACCCAGAGCTTTGCGCCGACCTCATCGGCGATGGCCCGGAACGCGGCGAAGTCCAATTGGCGCGGATACGCCGACCAGCCGGCGATGATCACGGTGGGCTTGTACTCCAGCGCCCGGTCCCTGACCACGTTCATGTCGACCAGGAACGTTTTCGGGTCCACCCCGTAGGAGGTGGCTCGGTAGAGTTTGCCGGAGAAGTTCAGCCGCATGCCGTGGGTCAAATGGCCGCCGTGGGCCAGTTCCAGACCGAGGATCGTGTCACCGGGCGTGGCGATCGCCGACAGGACCGCAGCATTCGCGGTCGCCCCGGAATGCGGCTGCACGTTAGCGTACGCGGCGCCGAACAGCGCCTTGGCCCGATCGATGGCCAGCTGCTCTGCGATGTCGACGAACTCGCATCCGCCGTAGTAGCGGCGTCCCGGGTACCCCTCCGCATACTTGTTCGTCAGCACCGACCCCTGAGCCTGCAATACCGCACGGGGGACGAAGTTCTCGCTCGCGATCATCTCGAGGTAGTCGCGTTGTCGTCCGAGTTCCTGTTCCAGAACCGCCGCGATTTCGGGATCCACGCTCGAAAGCGGCTCATTGAATGTTGAGGGAAGTTTTGACACAGCGCTCCTTAGACACCACCTTGGCGAGGTCAGCTTACCAGCCGGATGCCGCCGATCCGGTTGGCACCGACGGCCGCTGCGCGCCAGCGGCTGAGCCGGATACGATGCTCAGATACGCTACCGCCTGGTCTGTCGGCACCGCTCGCATCATTCCGGCAGGCGAGGTTCAGCCGAGTTCTGGGCGGCTGAGGCCTAAACCCACCTTCGATTGCCAGGAGTCCGTATGCCGTTGACCGCAACCGCCGACCTGATCCGGGATGCCGTCGCCGAGCGCCGCGGGATCGGCGCATTCAACGTCATCCACCTGGAAACGGCGCAGGCTCTGGCCGCCGCCGCGGAGGCTGCCCAGCGCGGCATCATTCTGCAGATCTCCGAGAACTGCGTGAGCTATCACGGCGGACTCGCGCCGATCGCGCTCGGCACGCTCGCCATCGCCCGGGCATCAGACGCCCCGATCGCGGTACACCTGGATCACGCCGAAGATCCGCAGCTGGCCCAGGCGGCCGTCGACCTGGGCTTCGGCTCGGTGATGTATGACGGCTCCGGCCTGGACTATGCGAACAACGTCGATGAGACGGCACGAATTGTGGAGTACGCCCACGCCAGAGGCGCGATCGTCGAAGCCGAGTTGGGCGCAATCGGCGGGAAAGACGGTGCGCACGCGCCGGGCGTCCGCACCGACCCGACCGAGGCGCGCAGCTTCGTCGAGGAGACCGGAGTGGATGCCTTGGCCGTCGCGGTGGGCTCATCGCACGCGATGACGCGGCGGGTTGCCTCTGTCGACCTCGAACTGATCGCACGCATCCATCAGGCTCTAGCCGTGCCGCTGGTGCTGCACGGCTCATCCGGGGTGCCAGACGATCAACTGGTGGCAGCGATCACGGCTGGTATGACCAAAATCAACGTCTCCACCCATCTGAACGGAGTCTTCACCAAGGCGATCACGGATTACCTGGCTGAAAACCCGGCGGTGGTGGACTCGCGCCGTTACGTCGCCGCAGGCCGTACCGCGCTCACCGAGGAGGCGACGCGGCTGATCACCATGTTCGCGCTGGCAGCTCCGCCCGGCACGGCCTAGTCTGCTGCTGTTCGAATTCGCCAGCGCCAGCGAGAAAGCGGCGATTATGCCGGATTTGCCGGCTCAGCCACCTGCACCGACCCCGTCGTCGGCACCGATCGCGATCGGCGGCGACCGCGCCGGCGCATGGCCAGCAGCAGCACCAGCGCCACGATCAGAATCGCAACGTACACGAACGGCAGATACCCAAGACCGATGGTTTCAAAGACCACGGCGCCGAGCAACGCGCCGCCGCCGATGCCCACGTTGAATGCGGTCGTATAGAACGCACTGGCGGTGTCGCGAATCCGCGCCGAAGCGGTGTGCAGCAGCCGGGTCTGCAACAGCGGGGGCAGCATCCCGAAGGCCAGTCCCCAGAGGAAGAACGCCGCAATCGACAACCACAGGATGCCGGTGGTCAAGCCCATCGCCGTCACCGAGATTCCGGTGACGACGATGGCGATGACCAGGCCGAGCGTGGGACGCGGGCCGAACACCGAACCGGCGATGACCAATCCGATCGCTCCGGCGATGCCATAGACGAACAGGAGCGGTGCGACCGCTGCCGAGCCGGCATCCATTTGGTCGATCAAGAATGGTGCCACGTAGGTGTAGACGGTGTAGTGCCCGATCATGATCAGCGCGGTGACGATGCAGACAATCGCGACGGCGCCGATGGTCCGATCGCGCGGCGGCCGCGTCCTCTGACGTCGTTTCGCGCGAGTGGGCCGCGCGATCCGCGGCACTACGGGCAGATACCGCCAGATCAGCGCTGCCCCGACCAGCATCAGCGCGGCCAGCAGAACGAAGGTCAACCGCCAGCCGAACAGGTGTCCCCCGGCCGTGCCGAGCGGGACGCCGAAGACGAACGCGAGCGTTCCACCGCCGAGCACGATTGAGACCGCGCGGCCGATCTGCTCCTTGGGGACCAAGTGTCCCGCATAGGCGCTGACGATTGACCAGAACAGGCCGTGCGCGAGGCCCCCGATCACCCGGGAGAGCACGACCATGCCGAAGTCCGGCGCGACCGCGGTCAAGACGTTGCTGATCGCCAGCACGACGAGCACGGCCATGATCAGAACATGTCTGGGAAATCTGCGGGTCAGCGCGGTCAACGAGGTGCTGGTGATCACCACGGTAAAGGCGAAAACGGTCACCAGCAGCCCCACCTGGGCCTGGCTCACCCGCAGTGTGCTGCTCATCTCCGGAAGCAGGCCAGTCGGGATCATCTCGCTGGTGACCGAGAGGAAGACGGCTGCGGCCAGGACGACCAGCCCCGCCCACGGGAACGGCTTGGTCTCGCGCACGATGGAAGGTGGGATAACTGTCATGACGTGTGTGGCTAACGGATGGCGCATCCAGCACATTCCGAGAACGCGCCGTGAACCGACAGACGCCTCGAACCGGGATCGACTACGCGCTCATGTGCGCGCCCAGGGCCGCTGGGGAACCCGCGACCAATTTCGAGTCTACCGGAGCGACATGTATACGACCAGGGTGCTGGACTACCATTGAACCGTGACCCAGACCCGCGCCGAGAACCGGATCGAGCCAAACGACATCCTTCGCTTCTTCCTGGAAATTTTCGCCTTCTTCAGCCTCGGACTGTGGGGTTTCGTGGCGTGGTCACTGCCGTGGAATATCGTCGTCGGAATAGGTGCGCCGCTGGTTGCCATCGTGCTCTGGGCGTTGTTCCGCTCACCGAAGGCCGTGTTACGCGTTGACCCGTTTGTCAAAGCACTCGTCGAGATCGTGATAATGGCCACGGTCGCCCTGGCGTGGTGGGATCTCGGCCAGCCGTTGGTCGCCATCGTCTTCGCCGTGATCGCCGCGGCAAGCGGGCTGATCAGCGGGCGCAAAGAGTTCGCGTGAACATGCTGATCCACAGCGCACGCAAACTGGACGCCGACGGCTTGGTCGACGATTTCTGGCTTACCGTAGATGGCGGAACGATCAGCGCGGTCGGCTCAGGAGCGGGTTGGCGCGAGCACGCGGCCGGCCATGAGGTGACCGATGCCGAAGGCCATTGCCTGACGCCGGGGTTCATCGGCTTGCACGCACACGGAGCCGGCGGTCATTCCTACGACGACGGGCGCCAGGAGATTCTCGCGGCGGTGGCCACCCATCGGGCGCACGGCAGCACCCGATCGCTGATCAGCCTGGTGGCCAACCCCGTTGAGCAGTTGCGCGAGAGCCTCGGGATCGTCGCCGACCTCACCGCCGAAACCCCGTGCATTCTCGGCTCGCACATGGAGGGTCCGTTCTTATCCGTCGGAAAGCGTGGCGCGCACCATCCGGCGTTTCTGTGCGAACCGCAGCCGGATCTCGTCAACGAACTCATCGGCGCAGCCCGCGGTACGCTGCGCCAGATCACCGTGGCCCCGGAGTTGCCGAACGCGCTCGAGGCGATCCAGATCCTGGTCGAGGCCGGAGTGACGGTGGCAGTGGGTCATACCGAGGCCAGCTTCGAGCAGACCCGGGCCGCATTCGACGCCGGCGCACGGATGCTGACGCACGCGTTCAACGCAATGCACGGCATCCACCATCGCGCGCCCGGTCCGGTCATCGCGGCATTCGAAGATGAGCGGGTCACCATTGAGCTCATCCTGGATGGTTTGCACGTGCACCCCGGTATTGCTCGGATGGCCTTCGCCTCGGCGCCGGGTCGGATCGCGCTGGTCACCGACGCGATGGCCGCGGCCGGTGCCGCCGATGGAAACTATCGGCTCGGCTCACTGAACGTCACCGTCACCCACGGCATCGCGCTGCTGTCCGGCACCTCGACCATCGCCGGTTCGACGCTCACCCAGGACCTCTCGCTGCGCTGCGCGATCTCGCAGGCCCACATTGAGCCGCAGGCCGCGGTCACTGCGCTTACGGCGACCCCGGCTCGCGCTCTGGGCATGGAACACACTCTCGGCAGGCTGCGGCCGGGATTCGTTGCGGATGCCGTGCTGCTGGATCACGATTGGCGGCTGCTCTCGGTCTGGGCAGACGGGCGGCCGGTCCCGCCGGCCGAAGAGGAAAGAGACGTCTCCGGGCTCCTACCGAGCCCGGTTTCGCGCTGAAGCAGCTGCTTTGTGCTGGGGCCGTCCGCACCGCAGACTGCCTGAGCAATGCCAAAATGGGCCTATGCGCTACTCCTTGCACGCCCTGGGGATCGGCCCCGGCGCCGACCCAGCCGTCATCACCCAGGTCGCCCGCGAGGCCGAGCAGGCCGGATTCGCCCGGCTCTGGGCGGGCGAGCACATCGTCATGGTCGATGGCCCGGACGAGCCATACCCGTACGCACCGGATGGCCGCATCGCCGTGGCGTCGGATGCCGACTGGCTCGACCCGTTCGCGACGCTCACCTTCGCGGCCGCCGCAACCAAGAAGATCCGTCTGGCGACGGGAGTGCTGCTCCTGGCCGAGCACAACCCGCTGATCGTGGCGAAGCAAGCGGCGAGCCTGGACCGGCTTTCGCGAGGACGCCTGGATCTGGGAATCGGCATCGGCTGGTCCCGCGCAGAGTTCGAGGCGCTCGGCGTGCCGTTCGCCGGCCGGATCACACGAATGCGCCAATACGCACAAGCACTGCGTGAAATCTGGAGCACGACGACATCCAGCTACCAGGGCAGTACGGTCCGCTTCGCCGGCGTGCGCAGCTACCCGAAGCCCCAGCGTGGCCGGCTGCCGCTCATCCTTGGTGGCACGAGCGACGCCGCGCTGGACCGCGTTGCCGAATACGGCGACGGATGGTACGGGTTCAACGTGTCCGTTGCCGACCTCCCCGAACGGATCCGAGTGCTTGCATCGTGCTGTGAACGACGTGGTCGTGACATGGGAGGGCTGGATATCGCCGTCGACGTCGGGCTTGACTCGGTGCCAGCCGAGAAACTGGCGGCGCTTGGCGTGAGCGAGCGGGTTCTGGTGGCAACCCCGCCCTCCGATGCGCGTGAGGCGCGGTCCTGGGTGCGCGAGCTTCGGGACCGACACTTTCCACCCGGCGACTAGCCACCCGGCCACTAGCCACGGTGCGACTGGCCACGGTGCGAATGGCTTCATCCCCCGGGGTTCGGGGTGGCGCACGCGTCCAAGACGTCCCGAGCTCGCTGCAGAGCTGATCCGAGCCCCCAGGCGGCGGAGAGCCGCTCCAGCTCGGTCAGCTGTTCCGCCGTACTGGAACGAATGCGGGCATCGAACTCAGGCAGCTGCAGATTGCGCACAACCTGCACGACCGTCGGCGCCACCTGCAGATAGTCGGCCGCCGCGGTGATCTTCACCCGCATCGGCGCGGCCATCTCGGACCCCGGGTCAGCGGCCGCGGCAATGATCCGATCGAGACTGCCATAGGAAGCGAGCAGCGAGGCCGCCGTCTTCTCCCCCACTCCGACTACCCCGGGAAGACCATCGGAGGGATCCCCCCGCAGTACCGCGAAGTCCGCATAGTGTGACGCAGCGACCCCGTACTTGTCTTTCAGCGCGGTATCGGTCAGGATCTCGAGCCGCGACATGCCGCGGCCGGTATAGATCACCCGTACCTCGCGCGAGTCGTCGATGACCTGGAACAGGTCGCGGTCGCCCGTTACGACATCCACCGGAATCGCGGAATGGGAAGCCAGGGTGCCGATCACATCGTCCGCCTCGTGAGATGGGGCGCCGACCACCGGGATCTCCAGCGCGCCGAGTACGTCACGGATGATCGGAACCTGGGGTGTCAGCAGGTCGGGAACCTCCTCGACGGCGGTGGACCCAACCGCCGATGACGCCACGGCGACCCGGTGCGCCTTGTAAGTGGGGATGAGGTCCACGCGCCACTGCGGACGCCAGTCATCGTCCCAACACGCCACCATCTCGGTCGGCTGAAACTCAGACCCGAGCCGGGCGATGATATCGAGCAGACCGCGGACCGCGTTCACGGGCATCCCGTTGGGGGCGCGCACGGAGTCGGGCACCCCGAAGAACGCGCGGAAATACAGGGCGGCAGTGTCCAGGAGCATCCGGCGCTCTCGGTTATCGTTCACGAGCGCATCCTGCCACATCGTCCTCGGCTCCCACTGGCCGAGACAGCCGACCGCCGGCCGGCCACGCGGGATGCGCCGGACGGCCGGCGGCCGGAATCGACCAATAAGATGACCAATGAGGTGCGGTTACTGCGGGTTTTGCGAGGCAAGGCCGATCGCGAAACGGACCGCACCCTCGTCGTCAACCTGGGCGTCGAGAACCTTGTCAGAGAGGATCTCGGCGGCGTTGGATTCGAGGAATACCTTGGCACCGGCACTCTCCACGACCTGGTCATCGGGCTCTGGCGCGGGGGTGATGGCGACCGCGAAGTCGGTCGAGGTCGGATCGGTGCTGCTGATCCGCAGGCCGGCGTCCTCGGCATCCGGAGTCTGTGCGGCGATCGTCTTGACAATCGTGCTGGCGTTGTCGGTGAGCGTGAGCATGAGTTCCCTACTTCCGGTTGCGATCAGAAGTCATCTACCCTTCCGCAGCCGGATGCGCATCGCAAGGCAATCCAGTGAACTTTGCGGGGATTCACCCATAAGCGGAATTCCGGGCCGACCCGCGCCCAGACGACTATGCGCCAGCGAAGTCCTGCAGGCAGGGGGACCTAGGCCAGCCGCTCCCGAAGATTCTCGGCCAGCGAGTCGAGGAACTCCTGAGTGGTCTGATAGGCCTGGCCGCCCCCGACGAGCAGGGCGAGGTCCTTGGTCATCTGGCCGGACTCTACCGTGGTCACCACGACGTTCTCGAGGGTGTGCGCGAACTCGATCAGCTTCTGGTTGCCGTCGAGCTTGCCGCGATGCGCCAGGGCGCGGGTCCAGGCGTAAATCGATGCGATCGGGTTGGTCGAGGTCGGCTTGCCTGCCTGATGCTGACGGAAGTGCCGGGTAACGGTGCCGTGAGCGGCCTCCGCCTCGACGGTTTGACCATCCGGCGTGGAAAGCACGCTGGTCATCAGCCCGAGCGAGCCGAAGCCCTGCGCGACGGTGTCGGATTGCACATCGCCGTCGTAGTTCTTGCAGGCCCAGACATAGCCGCCCTCCCACTTCAGGGATGCCGCGACCATGTCGTCGATCAGGCGGTGCTCATAGGTCAGTCCGGCCGCTTCGTACTTCTGCTTGAACTCGGTCTCGTATACCTCGGCGAACAGATCCTTAAAGCGGCCGTCATAGGCCTTGAGGATGGTGTTCTTGGTCGAGAGGTAGACCGGGTAGTGGCGGTCCAGCCCGTAGTTGAGCGAGGACCGGGCGAAGTCGCGGATCGAGGAATCCAGGTTGTACATCGCCATCGCCACGCCGCCGTCAGGGGCGTCGAACACCTGGAAGGACTGCGCCTGCCCGCCATCCTTGGGCTGGAAGCTGAGCGTGATGGTGCCGGCCCCCTCGAAGACGAAGTCGGTTGCGCGGTACTGGTCGCCGTATGCGTGCCGGCCGATGATGATCGGCTTGTTCCATCCCGGTACCAGGCGCGGGATGTTGGAGATGATGATCGGCTCGCGGAAGATCGTGCCGCCGAGGATATTGCGGATAGTTCCGTTTGGTGAGCGCCACATCTTCTTCAGACCGAACTCGGTCACCCGCGCCTCATCCGGGGTTATTGTTGCGCACTTGACGCCGACGCCGTATTTCTGGATCGCGTGGGCGGCATCCACCGTGATCTGGTCGTCGGTTTCGTCTCGCTTCTGAATGGACAGATCGTAATACTCGAGATTGATGTCGAGGTAGGGCAGGATCAGGGAGTCTTTGATCAGCCGCCAGATGACCCGCGTCATCTCGTCGCCGTCTATTTCGACGACGGTGCCTTCAACTTTGATTTTTGACAACGGGGGACTCCTCTAAAGATCTGCGCCTGGGATGCGTGAATCAGCTTACTAGACCGGGCCAAAGTATCTTGACATCAAGACAGTTGAGTGTACCAGAACGGACCTGCCCGCAGCCAGCGGAAACTGTCGGCTTTCCGCTGTCTGCGCCGCGGGATACTCTGGTGCCATGGCTGAGTTGCGACTGGAAGAACTATCGGCATCAAATATTGTGGCGGCCAACTCGTTGACGCTCAAGCCCGGCCAGGAACAATTCATCGCCCCGGTTTCCTACTCGGCCGCTGCGGCGGTCAGCAATCCGGCCACCGCATGGCAACGTGTCGTGGTCGACGGCGACGAGGTGGTCGGTTTCATCAGCGGTAACTTCGACCCGAACGCCGAGCACGAAGATTTTCGCAGTTGCCTATGGCGAATCAACGTCGATGCGGATGCCCAAGGGACCGGAGTCGGCAAATTCGCCGTTCATGCGCTGGCCGACGAAGCGCGGTCCCGTGGCTTTGACTGCATCACGGTTATTTGGGAACCAGGCGACCTCGGACCGGAGGCGTTCTTCCTCAAAATCGGCTTCAAGCCGGTCCGCGAAACCCAGTACGGCGAGACCGTCGGCGCGCTGAGCCTGGAGTAGTCGTGAGTCTGAACCCAGACAGCCCGTTCGTGGAGAACGTGCTCTCGATCGTCGAATCCATCCCGGTTGGGCGGGTGATGACCTACGGCGGCATCGCGGCAGCACTCGGCTCCCGGGCGGCACGCGTGGTGGGGCAGATCATGGCGCAGTATGGCTCCGACGTGCCGTGGTGGCGGGTGGTGCGCTCCAGCGGACATCCGCCGGTCTGCCACGAGGGCCGTGCCCTGGAGTACTACCGAGCCGAGGTGACCCCGCTGATCCACGGCCGCGACTCGTACCGGATCGACCTCGCGCAGGCCCGTTGGCGGCCCTAGATCCATCAGGGGGCCCGTATCGCTCCGCTTCGCCGCCCGGCCAGAACCGGGCTACACGAGGGAGTCGCGCCAGGCGGCGTGCAGCTGGGCGAAGCGGCCGGTGCCGGCGATGAGCTCGGCCGGGGTGCCATCCTCGACGATCCGGCCGTGCTCCATCACCAGCACGCGGTCGGCGATCGCGACCGTGGACAGCCGGTGCGCGATGATCACCGCGGTGCGGTCGGCTAGCAAAGTCTGCAGCGCCTCTTGGACGAGCCGCTCACTGGGGATGTCCAAGGACGATGTCGCCTCGTCCAGGATCAGCACCGCCGGGTTCGCCAGGAACGCGCGTGCGAAGGAGATGAGCTGGCGTTGCCCGGCGGAAACCCGACCGCCGCGCTTGTTCACGTCGGTCTGATACCCGTTGGGCAGGCTAGTGATGAAGTCGTCGGCGCCCACCGCACGCGCGGCGGCACGGATCTCGTCGAGCGTGGCATCCGGTTTACCGATAGCGATGTTGTCGGCCACTGATCCGGAGAACAAATACGCCTCCTGGGTGACCATCACGATCGCCCGGCGCAGATCCTTCGGGTGCAGCCGGCGCAGGTCGACTCCGTCCAGCAGAATCCGGCCCTCGCTCGGGTCGTAGAAGCGTGAGATCAGCTTGGCCAGCGTCGATTTCCCGGCACCGGTCGTGCCGACCAGGGCGATGGTTTGTCCGGCCGGTATTTCCAGGCAGAAGCTGGGCAGCACCATCCGGCCCGCGTGATACGCGAACTCGACCGCTTGGAACTCGACGGTGCCCTTGGCCTCCCACAGGTCCACCGGTTGCGACGGGTCGGGAACGCTCGGCGCCTCCTCCAGCACCCCAGAGATCTTCTCCAGGGCAGCGGCAGCGGACTGGTACGAGTTGTAGAACATCGCGATTTCTTCCATCGGGTCGAAGAATCGCTTGGTATACAAGAGCGCAGCCAGCAGCACGCCGATGGCAAGTTGCCCATCCAGCACACGCAGTCCGCCGACCAAGAGCACCGCGCCGACGGTGATGTTGCCGATCATCACCAGGCCAGGGTCGTAGATCCCGAACAGCTGGATCACCTTGTTGTTGATGTCCCGGTAATCCTCGACCAGGTCACCGAACTCGCGTTCGTTGCGCTTTTCCTTGCGGAACGCCTTGACCGCGCGGATGCCGGTCATGGTCTCCACGAACTGCACGATGACTCGCGCCGATGCGACCCGGGTGAACCGGAACATCACCTGTGACTTCTTCTGGAACCATCGGGTGAGGAAGTACAGCGGCACCATCGAGCCCAGCAAGACCAGACCGCTGATCCCGTCCAGGGCGAACAGCGCGATTGCGATGAACAGCATATACAGGAAGCCCTGCACCAGCTGGCTGATGCCCTCGTCCAGCAGCTCCCGGATCGCGTCGAGGTCGCTGGTCTGCCGGGAAATTATCCGGCCAGACGTGTAGCTCTCGTGGAACTCAAGGCTCAGCTTCTGAGTGTGCAGGAAGACCCGCTTGCGCAGATCGAGCAGAATGGCCTGGCTGACCCGCGCCGCCAGGACCGTGTACCAGGCCACCAGCACAGCGCCGATCACTCCGGTGAACAAATAGGCCGCGCCGGTTGCCGCCAGCGGCCACCAGTCTCGTTGCTGCAGTGCCGGCAGCCCGGTGTCGATCCCGAAGGCGATCAGCGCGGGACCGGCCACCTGTGCAGCAGAACTGAGCAGGATCACCACCATGGTCAGCGCGATGCGGAGCCGAAGCGGCCGCAGCAGCGAACCGAGCAGGCGAAGTGAACGGGCCCGCAATTGCCGGCTCTCGCCGCGGGTGAGGTCCTCCCGCTCCTCCCCTTCGACACCGGTGACGGATGGGCTGCTCATAGGTTCACCTCCTGCAGAATCTCGTGTTCCTGGTTGTCTTCAAGGCTGGAGATGACGAATCGGTAGTGCTCGCTGGTGGCCAGCAGTCGACTGTGTGTCCCCACCGCGACTACCCGGCCGCCCCGCATCAGCGCGACCCGATCGGCCAGCATCACGGTGGACGGCCGATGCGCGACGATCAGGGCCGTAGTCGCGGCCAGTACCCGACGAAGTCCCGCTTCAACCAGCGCCTCGGTGTCCACATCCAGCGCCGACAGCGGATCGTCCAGCACCAGGACGGCCGGTTTCGCCGCGACGGCCCTGGCCAGCGCGAGCCGCTGCCGCTGGCCGCCGGAGAGGCTGAGTCCTTCCTCGCCTACCTTGGTCTCCACGCCATCGGGAAGGTCATAGACGAATCCGGCTTGGGCGACCTCGAGAGCCTCGGCAAGCTCCACGTCGGCCTGAGCCGAGTGCGGGTTGAGTCCGTCCCGACCCAGCAGCACATTGTCGCGCACGGATGCCGAAAACAGGGTGGCATCCTCGAACGCCATCGCGATGTGCTGGCGAAGCTCTTTCAACGGGAGGTCGCGCACGTCGACGCCATCCAGTCGGATCCCGCCGCCGGTCACGTCGTACAGCCGGGTCGGCAGTGCGGTCACAGTAGACTTTCCCGACCCGGTGAGCCCGACCAGGGCCATGGTCTCCCCCGGCTTCAGGGCAAGGGTGAACCCGTCGACCAGGTCGGGCACCCGCTCGGGCGAATCCTGATAGCGGAAGTGCACATCATCGAAGACCAACTCGCCATGCGGGCATGCAATGGTATCCGGCGCTACCGGGTCGACGATCGGGTTCGGGGCGTCGAGCACGTCGAAGTATCGGTCCGCCGCGGTGCGAGTGTCGAAGGTCATCGACAACAGGAATCCGATCGACTCGATCGGGAACCGCAGCACCGTGGCGGTGGCGAAAAAGGCCACCAGCTCGCCAACCGAGAGCTGATCGTTGGCCGACAGCAGCACGCCGACCACCAGGCAGGCGGCGAATGCCACGTCCGGCACCATCAGCAGCCAGAGCCAGATGCCGGCGATCGCCTTCGCTTTCTCGATCTCGGTTCCGCGCAGTTCCTCGGCCTGACTGGTGAAATTCTTCAGCGCATAGGATCCCCGGCCGAACGCCTTCAGAACCCGGATGCCGTGCACGGACTCCTCGACAGCGGTCGCCAGGTCGCCGGCCTGGTCCTGGCTGCGCCTGGCCACCACGGAATATTTGCCCTCGAAGATGTACCCGTAGATCCACAGCGGGATCGAACAGACCAGGAAGATCAGCCCAAGAATCCAGTTCCAGGCCATCAGGATGGCGAATCCGATGACGATCGTCAGAGCGTTGACCACGAATAGCACCAGGCCGAACGAGAGCCAACGCCGGATCAGGTTGAGGTCGCTGACCGCACGGGAAAGCAGCTGCCCGCTGGGCCAGCGGTCATGAAAACCGACCGGCAGGTCCTGCAGCTTGCGGTAGAGACCGTTGCGCATCCGGGCTTCGATGTGGGTGCACGGCGAGAGCACGAACCAGCGACGCAACGAGATGAAGACCGCCTCGGCCGCGCCGAGGCCGATCACCAGCGCAGCGGCTACCCACACCTGGCCGGTGTCACCGGAGACCAGTGGGCCGTCGACCAGCCATTTCAGCACCTGTGGGATGGTCAGGGCGACCAGGCTCGCGGCGAGCGCTGCGCCCATCCCAAGGTAGATGCGGGGCATCGCCGGCTTGGCGTACGGGTAGATCCGCAGCAGGGTCGCGAAGGTGCTCGGGCGGCGAACCTTCCCGGGTTTACTCTTCTTTGCGAATTGCATGCACTTTTCCTGAAATGTTGAGCTGAAATCGGCGGATCGGAGTCGATTTCTTACCCGCGGATCGAATGAATGAGATGGACAATCGTGCCCGACAGAGCCGAACTGCCGGAGCCGCACTGCCGGTGCCGTACTTCCGGTGCCGTACTTCCGGTGCCGTAACGGCGCGGAGTCGACGACAGCGCCGCGTCGACGTGCGGGTGCGTCCGTGCGGATTCGGCCGAAGCGGCATCCACGCCAAGGCGGTGGCGGCCGAAGCGGCGATCCGGTGAAGCCCGACGGCTAGCGCTTAGCGCCTGAAGCCCGACGGACGCAGCGACGCGGTGGCGCTAGTGGACCGCGCCCGCGCCACGTCGAGAGCGGTCCTGGTGATCTCCGTGGTATTCATAGCACCCTCCAGCCCGTGTCGCGTTGTGCGTTGTGCGTCTTGTTCGCGGCCCGATTGCAGCCCTATAGGCTATACCGCCGAAGAACCTGCCCGCAAGAGCGGGTTCACCGGACAAGGCCATGCCGCACGCGGGTCAGCGGATCCGCACACTCAGGCAGGTCACGCCGGCCTCGAGCTTTTCGAACTCGCTGATGTCAACGGTGACCACCCGGTAGCCGAGATCCGCGATTAGTTCCGCGGTCTTCGGCGCGGAGGCTGCCATCAGCACCGCGTCATCCGACAACACCACGACATCCGCGCCGCTGGCCTCCGGCACCGGGAGAAACCGGCCGAACACTCCCGGCTCGTCGATCAGTGCAGGATCGCCGATCACCGTTCCATCCGGCAGCGCGGTGGCTGCGCTCTTCAAGTGCAGCGCCTTGCTGATCGGCACCGCCACAACGCGGTATCCCAACGGCGCGAGGATCAGGCGCAACTGACGGATGCCCTCAGCGTTCGTACGGCCGCTTCGGCCGACATAGACGGTCGAGTCGACCTTCAGCACATCGCCGCCATCCAGCGTCCCGGGCAGCTGGATCCGCTCGATCTCCAGTCCCAGGCGGAGCGCCCGGACGGATTCCTCGACGGCGGCCGTCTCGTCGCGCCGGCTGGGCGAACCGGGGCTGGTGACGACGGCGGTGTCGCCGAACAGCACGACGGCATCCTCAACGAACACGGAATCGGCCAGCGTATCGGCTGCCGGAACCTCCACGGTCTGCCAGCCTTCGGCGGCCAGAGCAGCAACGTAGTCGTCCCATTGGGCGTCTGCCGCCGCCGCATCGACCGGCTGACGCTCCAGGTGAGTGAGCAATCCCTCGGCGAGATTCGAGGCCGGGATCCGCACCAGCGCAACCCGCCGCTCGGCGCCGATCGACGTGCGGCTGCCCAGCATCCGCGTGTAGATGGCCCGGCCGAGGGTGACCGTGGCGACGGTGGCGGCGATCCAGAAGATCAGGTTGAGACTGGCGAGGGTGCCGAAAATCTGGCCCCAGAGCGAACCATCGAAACCGGTGCCGGAGGTGGCCACGACCAGCACGCTGCCGATCAGGGCCGCGAGGACGCCGGAGACGACTCCCGAGATCAGGCTGTAATACCAGCTGGTCAGGCCACCGATCAGCGCGGCGAGGAACACCAGCACGAACAGGAAAAGGCTGCTCAACGCGAAATAGTTGCTCAGCTGTACCAGGACGGTGACGGTCACGCCCTGCCCGGCGAACAGCGCCAGGATATTGACGGCGTGCGCGACCAGTGCGACGGCGAGCGCTACAACAAATGCCGCCAGGATGCCGCGCGGCGAGAACCGGCCGGTCCCGGGGCTGGTCCGAGCCGGTCCGCCGACAGAGTCGGGTGCTGGGGTGGGAGTGCGGTCGGCGGCAGGAGCAGTTTCGGTCACCCTGTGACCCTAGCCGACGCGCGCTATGAGTTCGCTCACAGCGCGCTCGCCGTCGTGCAGGACGAGTTCTCCGCCGATTGCCCAGTCAGCTAGAGGCACGATGGGCATTTTGAGTGGAGGTCGGCGGTATTCCTGAGTCACAATGATCAGCATGCCCACACACGACGCTCCGCTGGACGATACCGACCGGCGCATCCTGCTGGCCCTCGAGGCCGACCCTCGACTGCCGGTCGTACTGCTGGCCGCGCGGCTCTCTCTGGCCAGGGGCACCGTACAGTCCAGACTGGACCGGCTGACCGCCCGGGGTGCGCTGAGTCAGAACAGCGTGCGGATCTCCCCCGACGCTCTGGGCCGCCCGGTGCGCGCGATCGTCACCGCCGAACTCGACCAGATCGAGTTCACCGCGGCGATGAGCACCCTCGCACAGATTCCCGAGGTGCTGGAGTGCGCCGCCATCTCCGGCGAGAGCGATCTGTTCCTCCAGGTGGTGGCACGGGATGCCGACCATCTCTATGAGGTCGGCCAGCAGATCTTGGCCTGCCCGGGCATCCGGCGCACCGATACGTCACTGGTGCTGCGCGACCTGATCCCGTTTCGCACCGCCGCGCTCCTGAAACTGCCAGCCGACTGACCCTGCCCCTGCCCCCGCCGACTGACCCCCGCCGACTGACCCCCGCCGACTGGCCCCGCGACCGCGCCAGGGCGTGCCGAATTCAGGATGAAGCGGCGGGTGGCTGGCGCGCCGGCCTCGGCCCTCCGCTTCATCCTGAATTCCGACCGCCCGGCCGAGTATGCGGACCGGCACAACGGCCTCAGTGGAAAAAGTGCCGCTCCCCGGTGAGGTACATCGTCACGCCGGCTGCCGTCGCCGCGGCGATGACTTCGGCATCCCGGATCGAGCCGCCGGGCTGCACGACCGCACGCACCCCAACATCCAACAGTACCTGCAGTCCGTCGGCGAAGGGGAAGTACGCATCGGATGCTGCGACGGCACCCCTGGCACGTTCGCCAGCTCGGTCGACGGCGAGGTGGCAAGAGTCGACCCGGTTGACCTGGCCCATCCCG
>JBDTDV010000027.1:0-14184 GCA_039922875.1 Microbacteriaceae bacterium | reverse complement strand
GGCGTTGCGCGCACTCGGTGGATGAACGCGGTGCCGTTCGCCACGCTCGGCCAACGGGCGAGGTTGCGTCGGGTTCGCGAAGCCGTCGAGAAGGTCGATGGTCTTGAACTGGTGGGTGCGTGGCTGGCCGGAACCGGGCTGGCGTCGGTGGTGCCGGATTCCAGACGGGCGGCGCAGCGCATCCGGGGGCTACGCTGGGGGATGTTCACCGAGGAATCTTGACGAGCGGAGACACTATGCGGGGAAAGCTACTCTTCGTCACCGGGGCGGCCATCGGCTATGTGCTCGGGGCGCGCGCCGGACGTAAACGATACGAGCAAATCGCGGATGCCGCGTCGCGGGTCTGGCAGTCGCCAGGCATTCAGAAGCAGGTGCAGCAGGCGCAGGACTTCGCGGCTGAGAAGGTCGGCGAGGTTCCGGGTGCCGTCATAGACGGGGTGAAGAAGGTCGTCGCCGCGAAATCCAAGCGCAAGCGCCAGGAGCCCTCAGGCGAGGCATCGGCGGCCGGGGGATCGGCAGGCGGGGGATCGGCAGGATCCGGCTCGGCAGGATCCGGCTCGGCAGCCCGGACCGCAGCCCGGATCGAGAGCCGCGATGACACCACCGTCACCGGCGAGGACTCGACCGCTGAAGACGACGACGGTACGGTCGTCTCCGCAGCACGGATCAGGACCAAGCGCGCGAAGAAGTCCACCGCGTCTGGTTCCTCCGAAGCCCGGTAGTGTCGAGCAGTCCGAGAGAGCGGTGAGAATGCGGTGAGAACACTGTTGAACGAGCCCAACCCAAAGAGCACGCACTCGCTGCTGGAACTGATCAAGGAACTGCCGGGACTGCTGGTCGGCCTGGCCAAAGCCGAGGTCGCCCAGCTGAAGGCGGAACTGAGCCAGAAGGCGACCCGAGCTGGAATCGGTATCGGCCTGTTCGTGGGTGCCGCGCTGTTCGGGTTCCTGGCACTGTGCGTGCTGATCGCCGCGGCGATTCTGGGAATCGCTGTTGCGCTACCGGCCTGGCTGGCCGCCCTGATCGTCGGGGTTGCGCTGTTGCTGTTGGCCGGCATCCTGGCCATGATCGGCATGAGCTCGCTGAAGAAGGCGATGCCGCCGAAGCCGGAGAAGACGCTGGAGAGCATCCATCAGGATCTGAACGCCATCAAGGGGTTGGGACGTTATGAGCGCTGATTATGAGCACGCAGACGATGAGCACTGAGACGATGAGCACGCAGACGATGAGCACGCAGACGATGAGTGAGGTCGAGCGCGCGAGAACCGAACTCGCATTCACGCTGGATGCCCTGGAAGACAAGCTGAACCTGCCCAAGCGGATCAGGCGTCGGATGGCCAGGGCGCGCGCCAGGGTGCGGCTGCTCAGGGACAACAATCCAGCCGCGTTGGCCGCGGTTGTGGTCGGAGTGACCGCGGCGGTCGGTGCTGCGGCGTACTTCGGGGTACGCGCCGTGCAGAACCGCTGAGACGTCGCGCCCTGCAATCGCGATGAGGGAAGAGTGAGTGACAGCATGGGACTTGCGCCATCCGGTGAGCAATTCGAGATCAGCTACCAGCAGCAGACCGCGACGATCGTCGAGGTGGGCGGCGGCGTCCGGTCCTATTCGAATGCCGGGCGCGACGTGCTGCACCCGTATGCGGTGGATGCCATCTGCGACGGCGCGCACGGCGCGCCACTGATCCCGTGGCCGAACCGACTGGCGGATGGCAGGTACAGCTTCGACGGCGCGGACTACCAGGTCGCGTTGACCGAGCCGACAAAGCACAATGCGATCCACGGATTCTTGCGCTGGCGGACCTGGACCGCACTGGAGCGCGGCGACGGTCGGTTGGTGATGGGCACCAGGCTGTATCCGTTGACCGGGTACCCGTTCGTGCTCGATGTGCGGATCGAGTACGCGCTCGCCGCGGACGGCCTCACCGTGACGACGACGGCGACCAACCTCGGCGATCGGGCATTGCCGTACGGCTGCGGACAGCATCCGTACCTGGCACCTGGCCCGTCGGCCTCCGGAGCCGAAGCCGCGTCGGTCGACGAGTGCACCCTGCAGCTGGATGCCGCCACCCGCATTGATACCGATGACGAGCGGCAACTTCCCACCGGAACCGAACCCGTGCACGGCACCGCGTTCGACTTCCGCGCGCCGAAGCGGATCGGAGCGCTCGAGATCGACTTCGCGTTTACCGACCTGATTCGAGACCAGGACGGCCGCGCCTGGGCGAGACTGACCGGGCCCGATGGCCGTACCGCCGAGTTGTGGGTGGACGAGAGCTCCCCGCTACTGGAGCTGTACACGGCGGACACGCTGGCCGCGCCACGCCGGAGGAAGGGTCTTGGCACCGAGCCGATGACCTGCCCCCCGAACGCCCTCGCGACCGGGGATCGGGTGATCCGCCTCGAGCCCGGCGCTTCGAGCGTTAGCACCTGGGGCGCCCGCCTCGCCTGACCTCTGGCGTTGTCTTTTCCGATCCGCCGTTTCCGATGCGGCGAAGCCGGCACGGCAAAAGGCCGCAAATCTGCCCTTGTCGGGTAAAGCATCCGCGCGCAAGATGGGCTCGTGGCCGCAGGGCGGGTCGTGCCGGCGGTGGATAGAGACCAGGAAACAATGCCGAGACGAATTGCCAGCCCACCCCACCACGGTCCGATCCTTCGTCGCACTGTCCGCCACACCCTCCGACGCGACGCAGCCGGCCCGGTGCTGCACGGCATCGATCGGATGGTGCGCAATGTGGAAACGGGACGATTTGAGCGCAGCCTATCCGGGCTGACGGCGGCCGGGGCACTGGTGACCGCTGCGGAGATCTTCTTCGAGCATGACAAAGCGAGCTTCGGCGACAAATGGATGTGGGTTCCGGTCGCGCTCGGTCCAGTGGGCGCGGCGGCCGGGGTCGCCGGCGTGCTGAGCCAGCGACTGGCGAAGACCGCGCTCCCGGTGGCATCCGCGACGATCATCGCCAACGGGCTGCAGGGCGTCTGGCTGCACGGCCGAGGCATCAAGGAAAAGCCAGGTGGCTGGCACAACTTTCGGTACAACATGGAAATGGGGCCGCCACTGATGGCGCCGCTGCTGGTCACCCTGGTCGGAGGTATGGGTCTGCTCGCGGCGATTCTGCGGCGGGAAAAGTGACCGAGCTACCACTGGACGCCGCGAACGGCGGCGGCCGGTTTCCAGGTTTTGACGTGCTCGCCCAGGCCGAACAGTGGGACCGCGCGACGCAGGCCACCGTCGGGTCGCGGCTCGGAATGCTGCCCGCAATCCGATTCTTCACTCCGGAAGAGGAGGCTACCGCCGGCGCACTGTTCGACCAACTGCTGTACCAGCGCGAGGATCCGCGCGTGCCGGTAGTGCAAATGGTGGACAGCCGGCTGGCTGACGGGAAAACCGACGGCTGGCATTACGACTCGATGCCCACCGATGCTCAGGCCTGGCGGGCATCGCTGAAGGGGCTCGACGATGATGCGGGCCAGCGCCACGGGCGCCGCTTTGTTGACTGCTCCTGGGAGGAACAGACCGACATCCTCGCCGCGATCCACGACCTCGGCCAGGAGGACTGGCACGAACTGGCGGCCGGCAAGGTTTGGGGCTTGTGGACTCGCTACGCGTGCACGGCGTTCTACTCGCATCCATGGGCTTGGAACGAGATCGGCTTTGCCGGCCCGGCCTACCCGCGCGGCTACAAGAACCTGGGGCTGGACAAACGCGAACCGTTTGAGGTTCCCGATGCCCGACCGCACGACGACCCGGCCGCCGGCGACCTGGAAGCGAAAAAGACGGCGGGCCGGCCTTCGTCCGGCGTGGATTCTGGCGGCCCGGCCGCCGACAGTGCAAAGGCGGGTGGTACCTGATGACGCAGCTTCGCGAGCGCAACGAGTCGCCGTGGCTGTTGACCCCGGACGGCTCGAAGATCGAACCGCGCCTGCGGGAGAACATGCGCGAGTTCGCTGACGAGGACGAGGTCGACCTGGTCGTCATTGGTGCCGGTGCCGGCGGGGCGACGCTCACCCAGCGGATGGCCAGGGCGGGCTGGACGGTCGTGGACATCGATGCCGGGCCGTTCTGGGATCCGGAGGTCGACTGGGTCAGCGACGAAGCCGGCTCGCACCACCTGTACTGGACCGAGCCGCGGGTGATCAGCGGCGAGGATCCGGTGCCATTGGGCTCGAACAACTCCGGCCGCGGCGTCGGTGGATCGATGGTGCATTACGCCGGCTACACCCCTCGGTTTCACCCGAGCGACTTTCGTACCCGGAGCCAGGATGGCGTCGGCGCGGACTGGCCGATTGCGTACCAAGACCTCCGGCCCTACTACCAGGACATCGAGAACGAACTGCCGGTGGCCGGGGAGAATTGGCCCTGGGGTGACCCGCACTCGTATCCGCACCGACCGCATCCAGTTTCCGGCAACGGCGAGCTCTTCCTTCGCGGCGCTCTGGCCTGCGGGGTCACCGCGAAGGTCGGTCCGGTCGCGATCGCGAACGGGCGGTTCGGCAACCGGCCGCACTGCATTTACCGCGGGTTCTGCCTGCAGGGCTGTAAGGTCAACGCGAAGGCGTCACCACTGATCACCCATGTTCCGGATGCCCTCGCGCACGGCGCCGAGATCCGCGGCGATTCGATGGCCACCCGGATCGAGATCGACCAGCGGACCGGTCGGGCTACCGGCGTGCACTACGTGCGCGGCGGCAGGCAGAGGTTCCAGCGGGCCGCCATGGTCGCCGTTGCCGGGTACTCGATCGAGACGCCGAGATTGCTGCTGAACTCGACCTCGGACCGGTTCCCGAACGGACTGTGCAACGACTTCGATCAGGTGGGCCGCTACCTGATGGTGCAGGGGGCGCCGCAGACCGCCGGTCGGTTCGACGCTGAGGTGCACATGTGGAAGGGCCCGCCGCCGGAGGTCAGCTCAGAGGACTTCTACGAAACCGACCCGACCAAGCCGTACAAGCGCGGTTTCTCGGTGCAGAGCGTTTCTCCGTTGCCGATCGCCTGGTCGGAACATATCATGGCGCAGGGTCATTGGGGCAAAGCGCTGCGGCACTACATGGGCGACTACGTGCACTGGGCGACCTACGGTGCGCTGTGCGAATTCCTGCCGCAGGCCGGCAACCGGGTCACTCTCGCCGAGGAGACTGATCGAAACGGGATGCCGGTAGCCCAGTTCTCGTATTCCCAGTGCGAGAACGACAAGCAGTTGCTGAAGGCGGCACAGTCGGTGATGGAGGACATCCTGCGCGCTGCGGGCGCCGACGAGGTGATCACGATTCAGCGGTACGCGCACCTGGTCGGCGGCGCACGGATGGCGGCAGTTGAGCAGGAGGGCGTGGTCGACTCCGACTGCCGCAGCTTCGCGGTGCCGAACCTGTTGATCACCGACGGGAGTGTGCTGCCCACCCAGGGCAGCGCGAATCCGGCGTTGACGATCATGGCCGTCGCAGCGCGCGCCGCGGACCGGCTGCTGGCCGGCAGCGCCAGCTGACCCGCGCCGGGAACTGTCGCGACGAACGAAGGAGAGGTGTGAGATGACAACAGTGAGCGATTTTGTGATCCAGCGGGTGAAGGACTGGGGTGTCAGCCGGGTGTTCGGCTTCCCCGGCGATGGAATCGGCGAGTTCGATGGCGCGCTTGGCAAGGCTGAAAGTGAGGGCACCGGCCTGGACTATATCCGGCCGACCCACGAGGAGATCTGCGCCTTCATGGCGACGGCGCACGCGAAGTTCACCGGCGAAGTGGGCGTCTGCATCGCGACATCCAGCCCCGGTGCATTCCATCTGCTCAACGGGCTGTACGACGCGCAGATGGACAACCAGCCGGTTGTCGCCATCGTCGGCCAGCAGGGCCTGGACGCTTTCGGCTCCTTTGCCCAGCAGGAGAGCAATCTGGAGCGGGTCTTGGCCGATGTCGCCGTGTACGTGCAGACGATCGTCACGCCCCAGCAGGCCCAGGTGGTGGTGGACACCGCGTTCCGTACCGCCAGGCTGCGGCTGGGACCGGCGGTGATCATCCTTCCGCACGACGTGCAGGCGATGAAGATGGTCGAGCCCGCAGCCGCACACTGGGTGGCTCGATCCAGCGCTGTCGCGCCATCGACGGCGATCACGCCGCCGGAAAGCGAGATTCTGAAGGCGGCCGCGATCATCAATGCCGGTAAAAAGGTCACCTTCATGGTCGGTCACGGTGCGAACGGGGCCACCGATCAGGTGCTGAAGGCCGCCGAGCGTGCCGGAGCGGGAATTATCACCGCCCTGCGCGGCAAGCAGGTCGTCCCCTCGGACATTCCCTACCATTCGCAACAGCTGGGCCTGCTCGGCTCGCTGCCCAGCAGCCACCAAATGAGCGGATGCGACACTCTGGTGTTGCTCGGTACCAACTATCCGTACTCGGAATTCTTGCCGAAGACCGGGCAAGCGCGGGCCATCCAGGTTGATCTCAAGCCGGAGCAGATCGGGCTGCGCTACCCGACCGAACTGAACCTGTGGGGGGACGTGAAAGCGACCCTTGAGGCACTGATCCCGCATCTGGAGGCCAAGACCGATCTCAGCTGGCAGAACACCGTCGCCGAAGAAATGCGCGAGTGGGAGTCCGAGATGCAGGCGCAGGCGATGTTGGGTTACGACGACGGCGTCAACCCGCGGCGGGTGTATCACGAGCTGAACAAGCGACTTCCACCCAACGCCATCGTCACCGCGGATGCCGGGTCCACCGCCGATTGGTATGGGCATCACATCCGGCTGCGTCGCGGAATGATGGGGGACCTCTCCGGGCGGCTGGCAAGCATGCTGGCCGCGATGCCGTATGCGGTGGCCGCGAAGTTCGCGTATCCCGAACGCAGCGTCATCTGCACGATCGGGGACGGCGCCTTCCAGATGCTCGGGATGAACGAGCTGATCACCGTCAAGAAGTATCTGCAGAAGTGGGATAACCCGCAGCTGATCATCATGGTGTTGCACAACGATGACCTCACCCAGGTCTCCTGGGAGATGCGCACCGAAGACGCCAACCCGGTCTGGACGACCTCGCAGGCGGTGGAGTCGGTGGACTATGCGGGCTGGGCCGAGCTGCTGGGTTTCCGCGGCATCCGGGTCAAAAGCGACGACGACGTCGCCGCCGCGTGGGATACCGCGTTCGCCAACCGCGGAGTCACCCTGATTGACGCGTACACCAGCAAGAACGTGCCGCCGCTGCCGCCGGAGATCACCTTCGAGTTCGCCAAGAACACCGCGGAGGCACTGCTGAAGGGTGACCCGTACGGGGTCGGTGCGATCAAGGATTCCGCCGAGGCACTGGTCTCGGAGGGAATCGAACGGGTCAAGGGAAAGCTGCACCTGGGCCGCGAACGTCATGAGAACGCCCGGGACGACAAGGATGACTAGGCACGGAATCGAATCACCCATCGATTCGGTGCAGGCCGAGGTCTACGTGGTGCCGACCGATGCGCCGGAGGCGGACGGGACTTGTCACTGGGATTCGACCACGATGATCCTGGTCACAGTGCGCTCCGGCGGCGTGTTCGGCACGGGTTGGACCTACGGTAACCGGGCGATCGGGGCGATCGTGTGCGATACCCTCGCCCCGCTTCTGATCGGTCATGACGCGCTGGAAATCGGTGCGCGGTTTGAAGAGCAGGTGCGGGCGGTGCGCAACAGCGGTCGGCAGGGGGCCATCGGCTACGCGATCTCCGCCGTGGATATTGCCCTCTGGGATCTGAAGGCACGGCTGCTCGAGCTACCGCTGCAGGGCCTGCTCGGCGCGGTGCGGGAAACCGTGCCGGTGTACGGTAGCGGCGGATTCACCACCTACCGGGCCGAGCAGCTGGAGCGGCAGCTGAGCGGTTGGGTGCACGAGCAGCAGATTCCACGGGTGAAGATTAAGATCGGCGAGTCCTGGGGCGGTAACCAGGACCGCGACCTTCACCGGATCCGTCAGGCGCGGGAGGTGATCGGGCAAAGCGCCGAACTCTTCGTCGACGCCAACGGCGGTTATACCCGCAAGCAGGCGATCCGGGTGCTCAAGGCGGCATCGGCGCAGCGGGTCACCTGGTTCGAGGAGCCGGTTTCCTCTGACGACCTGGACGGGCTGCGCGAGGTGCGCGACGCGCTCGATGCGGATGTCGCCGCCGGCGAATACGGGTTTGACCAGTACTACTTCCAGCGCATGTGCGCAGCCGGAGCGGTCGACTGCCTGCAGGCCGATGCCACCAGGTGCGGCGGGATCACCGGCTGGCTGCGCGCAGCATCCGTCGCCGCCGCGCAGGGACTGGACATCTCCGGGCACTGCGCACCGCACGTGCACGCGCAGGTCGCCAGCGCGGTGCCGAACCTGCGGCACTTGGAATGGTTCCACGACCACGTGCGCATCGAGAAGCTGTTCTTCGACGGCACCCTCGACCCGGCCGGTGGCACAGTGCGGCCGGATCCCTCGGCGCCCGGAACCGGCCTGACCCTGCGCGAATCCGACGTCGCCAGCTACCGCGTCGCCTGATCCCGCCGCCGGGCACTGGGTTTCCTGGCGCGCAACCGGTCCCGGTCCCGGGCACCGGGGAGGCGCCAGCAGTGGCATGGAGTGAGCCTCAGGTTTTTGCTCTGGCGGCAATGCGAGAGAGACTTGAGGCATGACGAATACGACCGCCGATTCGGCGGCAGAAAGCATTCCCGACGCGACTCCAAGCGGCTTCACCCTGTGGGCCGTGCTTCGCCGGGACCCGAACAATCCCGATGACTTTGACGGCCACGATGTCAAGCAGGTAATCGAGCAACTCGATGGCACGATCGCCGAAATCACCCAGGAAGGGGTGACCATTCGGGGCTTCTACGATGTTTCGGGGTTGCGCTCCGACGCCGACGTGATGGTCTGGATGCACGGACCGGAGGCCGAAACCCTGCAGTGGGCACTGCGCCAGCTCCGACGCACCCGGCTGTTGAAGAGTCTGCTGCCGACCTGGAACGCGATGGGCGTGCACCGCGAAGCAGAGTTCAACCGCAGCCACGTGCCGGCGTTCCTGCGCGGCGTCGAGCCGAAGGGCTGGCTGGCGGTATACCCGTTTGTGCGCTCATACGACTGGTATCTCGTGCCGGCCGAGGAGCGCAGCAAGATGCTCGCCGACCACGGCCGCAGGGGGGCAGCATACCGATCGGTCTCCTCGAATACGGTGGCCGCCTTCGCGCTCGGCGACTACGAGTGGATCGTCCCGCTGGAGTCCGACGACCTCGTCGACCTCGTCGACCTGATGCGCGATCTGCGCGGGGTGGATGCCCGGCTGCACGTCCGTGAGGAGATCCCGTTCTATACCGGGCGCTGGATCGAGCCGGCCGAACTGATCGAAGTGCTGCAGTGAGCCCAGACCACGGCGGCTATGACGGCATCCTGCTGGCGAGCTTCGGCGGCCCGGAGGGGCAGGACGACGTGATTCCGTTCCTGCGCAACGTCACGCGTGGCCGCGGTATCCCAGACGAACGCCTGGAAGAGGTGGCGACGCATTACCGGCAGTTCGGCGGGGTGAGCCCGATCAACGGCCAGAACCGCGCGCTCAAGGCGGCTCTTGAGACCGAACTCGACCGGCGGAAGATCGATCTTCCGATCTATTGGGGCAACCGCAACTGGGCGCCCTATTTCACCGACGCGCTGCGCGAGGCGGATTCTGCCGGCCACCGTCGCCTGCTCGCTCTGGTCACCAGTGCCTACACCTCCTACTCCGGCGTCGGCCAGTATCGGGAGAACTTTCAGGCCGCGCTGGCCGAAACAGGGCTTGCCCAGACCGTCTCCATCGACCGGGTGCGCGAGTTCTTCGACCATCCCGGCTTCGTCACCCCCTTCATCGAGGGGGTCCGCGCCGCGGTCGCTGACCTCGGCCAGAGCGCGCACGTTCTCTTCGTCACACACTCGATTCCGCAGCGGGCCGCGGATCAATCCGGACCCGAGTTCGGCCCGGGCGGCGCCTATGTCGCCCAGCATCGCGCGGTGGCGCAGGTGATCTCCGACGCGGCTGCGCCCGGCCTGCCCTGGTCGCTGGTCTACCAGTCTCGCAGTGGTGCACCCGGGACACCCTGGCTGGAACCGGACATCAATCAGGCGATCGCCGATCTCGCCGCGCACGGCACGGCATCCGTCGTCATCGTCCCGTTCGGCTTCGTCAGCGACCACCTAGAAGTACTCTGGGATCTCGACCGGGAGGCGCTGCAGACCGCTGCCTCGCACGGCATCCGCGCGGTGCGGGTGCCGACCCCCGGCACGCATCCGGCTTTCGTCGCCGGCCTGGTCGACCTGATCCTGGAACGAGTCCAGCACGTTCCCGATGCTGAGCGCGCGCATCTGACGGCGCTTGGTCCGTGGCAGGACCATGACACCATCGGCGCGAGACGACCCGTAGTGGCCACGCGATGAACGCGGCGATTCGGATCGGCACCCGGGGCAGCGCGCTGGCCATGGCGCAGACCCAGACCGTCGCCCGCGCGTTGGAGAGAGCGTCTGGCCGCGCTGTCGAGCTGGTACCGATCACCACACACGGCGACACCTCGAGCGAATCCCTGTCCCAGCTCGGCGGCACCGGTGTGTTCGCCAGCGCCCTGCGCGAGGCGTTGCTGGCCGGCGACTGCGACCTCGTGGTGCACTCGATGAAGGATCTGCCGGCTGTTGAGTACCCCGGGCTGACCATCGGCGCAGTGCCGAAACGGGCCGATGCCCGCGACGCCCTCTGCGCGCGCGACAAGCTCACCTTGGCGACGTTGCCGGCCGGAGCGCGGGTCGGGACGGGTTCGCCCCGACGCATCGCACAGCTGCGCGAGGCCCGGCCCGACCTGACCGTGGTCGACATCCGCGGCAACGTCGACACCCGGATCGGGCGGGTGCACGACGGCGACCTGGATGCCGTCATTCTCGCGGTGGCCGGCCTCAGCCGCCTCGGCCGGGCGGATGCGGCAACCGACGTTTTCGAGCTCGAGTCCTGGCCCACCGCCCCCGGTCAGGGCGCGCTGGCCATCGAGGTTCGGGAGGACACCGCACGCGGTTCCTCCGGTGCTGGGCACCGCGGCGATGCGCGCGCGGCCGACGCGCAGCTTGCTCGAGCGCTGGCATCCATCAGCCATTCGACCACCGTGGCGACCACACTTGCCGAGCGAACGGTGCTGGCCAGGCTGGAGGCCGGCTGCGCCGCGCCGATCGGTGCCACGGCGATGATCGACACGGAACTGTTCTTCCTCACCGCCACGGTATACGCGCCGGACGGTAGCGCCAGGATCACCAGCTCTCATGCCGCAAGTCTCGAGTCACAGTCGGTGTCAGATCGCCGGGCCGCGGCCCTGGATGTCGGTGGCCGCGTTGCCGATGAGCTGCTCGCCGCGGGAGCAGCCGAACTGGCTCCGCTGAAAGGGGCGTAGTGAGCGCTCCCGTCGACAGGCCGCTGGGCGGCTGGAAGGTTCTGGTTCCTAGGGGGGGCCCGTGGGGAGACGGGGTCGCGGCGGCGCTCCGGGCGTACGGTGCCATCCCGGTCGTCGCACCGATGATCAATTTTGCACCAACCGACGATCCGGCCGCCTTGCAGCATGCCCTGGCCGCCCTGGCCGCCGGGGAATTCGACTGGATGACCGTCACCAGCGCGACAACGGTGGATGTGCTTTCGGCGTGGCAGGCATCCGTGCCGTCGACAACGCGAATTGCTGCGGTCGGCGAGACGACGGCGGCCGCGCTGACCACCGCCGGCTATCACGTTGATCTGGTTCCGTCGGAGGACAACTCGGCTCGCGGGCTGCTGGAGGAATGGGCAGAGGCGACCCAGGGCGTCGTGCCGTTGCGGGTCTTGACCCTGCGTTCCGCGATCGCTAAGCCGCTGCTGACCAATGGATTGGCCGAGATGGGACATGCCGTGAGCTCGGTGGTTGCGTATCGCACCGTCGGTGTTCCGGTGAACCCGGCGGTCGTCGACGATGTCGCGGCCGGGCGGTTCGGCGCGATCCTGGTCACCTCGGGTAGTGTGGCCGCGCAGGTGCGGGACCAGTTCGGCGACGTACCGGCGGCCACGGTGATCGCCTGCATCGGACCGCGCACCGCGACGGATGCCCGCGCCGTCGGCCTGCACGTCGACGTGATCTCGGAGCGGTCCAGCGCACGCGCCCTGATCGAGGCCGTCGCGGATGCCGCCTCCTCCCGCACCGCGTGAGACCCTCCCCACCCCCACCCCATCCCTCATCCCCCATCCCTCATCCCCCATCCCTCGCGAGTCCCGGGTTTTTGTGGGTGTTCAGCCTGGCAACCCACAAAAAGCCCGGACTCGGGGGGTAGGGGGGTAGAGGGGTGAGGGGGTGAGAGGGTGGGGAAGGGGGCTGGGGCGGTCAGCGCACTCCGCTCATCATCCGGCGCACCCACGGGCTGATCACCGCGAGCGCGATCCCGAGCACGATGGCGACGGCGCCGAGCACGCCGAAGTAGACGCCCTCGGTCGCCGGGTTGTACAGCTCGGCCAGTTGGCCTGAGATCGCGGTGCCGAGCGCGACGGAGAGAAAGAACAACGCCACCATCTGGGTGCGGAATGCCTCCGGCGCGAGCTTCGTCGTGACCGACAGCCCCACCGGGGATAGCAGCAATTCGGCGACGGTGAAGACGAAGAGGATGCCGACCAGGCCAAGCAGCGGGGTAGTGTTCGGTCCGCCGCCGGCGAACGGCAGGAACAACAGGAATGCGACACCCATCACGGCGGCACCGAGCGCGAACTTGATCGGGGTCGACGGTGCGCGTTTGTCCATCTTGGTCCAGATCGCGGCGAACACGCCGGACAGAATGATGATGAAGATCGGGTTGATCGACTGAACCCAGGAGACCGGCATTTCCCAGCCGAACAGGTTGCGGTTGAGCCGTTCGTCCGAGTAGATCGTCACCACGGTGAATTGCTGCTGGTACAGCGACCAGAATGCGGTGCTCACGACAAACAGTGGGATGAACGCATACACGCGCTTGCGCTCGGTCGGGTGGACCTTGCGGCTGGAGATGATGACGACAAAATAGGCGACCGCGGCGATGATCGTGACGACGATCACTATCGCCGCGAGGTTGTCCGCTTGGATGACGCCCACCAGTACCAGGATGATGATCGCGACGACCGCCGCGATGGCGATTCCGATCCAGAGCCGGTATTTCTCCGGCGGCAATGGATTCGGGACCACCCGGGCTTCGGCCGGAAGCTTCTTGCGTCCGAACGAATACTGCACCAGGCCGGCTGCCATTCCGACCGCGGCCAGCCCGAATCCCCAGTGGAACCCCATCGTCGTCTGCAACAGGCCGGTGAGGATCGGGCCGAAGAATGCGCCGAGGTTGATGCCGAGGTAGAAGAGTGAGAACCCTGCGTCGCGTCGCGGGTCATCCCCGGAGTACAGCGTGCCGACCACGCTCGTCGCATTCGCCTTCAGCCCGCCGCTGCCTACCGCGATGAGGATCAGGCCGACCCCGACTCCGAGCACCCCGGGTAGCAGGGCCAGGGCGAGGTGCCCGAACATGATGACGATGGCACTGAAGAAGAGCACCCGTTCCGAGCCGAGCAGGCGGTCGGCAATCCAGGCACCGAGAATCGTGGAGAGGTACACCCCGCCGCCGTAAGCCCCGACGATTCCGGCCGCGATCGTCTTGGGGATGTTGAGCCCGCCATCCGCCACGGAATAGTAGAGGTAGATGAGCAGGATGCCTTGCATCCCGTAGAACGAGAAGCGCTCCCACATCTCGACACCGAACAGGTGCACGAGCTGACGCGGCTGCCCGAAAAAGGTGCGCTCTGGAACGGGATCGTTTCCACTAGCAGGGGTGGTTGTTACACTTCCGGGCTCGTTGCTCACGGTCGCAGGTTATCGCCGATCGCCCGCTCTCCGATACCAGCCCCGGCGCGAGTCCGGAGTTTTCGCGGGTGTTCGGCGCGCGCACCCACAAAAAGCCCGGACTCGGCGAGGGGGGCATGGGGGGTGGGGGCTGGGGGGTGGGGGGGGGTTAGGAAAGGGGGGGCTAGGTGGGGGGTGCGGCTCGGTTGTGCTGGGCGCCGAGGCCATGGATGGAGGTTTCGAGCACGGAATCCGCGGTGAGGTAGCGGCGCGGAGTGCGGGCGTGGCCGACGCCGCCGGGGGTTCCGGTGGCAATGACGTCACCGGGGTTCAGCGTCAGGATCTCGGACGCGTAGGCGATCAGCGCCGCGGGATCGAAGACCAGATCAC
>JBDTDV010000026.1:0-56423 GCA_039922875.1 Microbacteriaceae bacterium | reverse complement strand
GTCGCGGCCGCGATGAAGCGGCTGACCGGCGTATCGGTCGCAGCGACCGACTTCGACCTCGACCGGGTTCCGGACCATCTTCAGATCGCTTTCCAGGTGGTGGATGACCGCGGCCGCCGGTTGTCCGATGGAAGAGACCTTCCCGCGCTGCAGCGTGGCCTGAAGGTACAGGTCCGCGAGAGTGTCGCCCGCGCATCGCACGCTGTGCCAAATGGCATCGAACGCAGCGGTATCTCCGGCTGGGACTTCGACGAACTTCCCAGACACGTCGATACTCGACGCGCCGACACGGTGATCCGAGCTTACCCGGCGCTGATCGATGAGGGCTCGACGGTGGGAATCCGGCTAATGAGCACCGCGGAGGATCAGGCGGCGAGCATGCCGGCCGGGGTGCGCCGGATGCTGATCAGCGCGACCCCGTCACCGATCGCGTACGTGCAACAACACTTGACCTCCGCAGAGAAGCTCACCCTGGCCCAGAGCCCGTACCGAAACACCGGCGAGTTGTTCGAGGACTGCCTGATCGCCTGCGTCGAGGCGGTAATGCGGCGCGTGCGCCCGGACGGCCAGGTCTTCATGAGGGCTGAGTTCGAATCGATAAGGGACCGCGTCTCCGCGGTGATCATGGATGCCATGTTCGGCGCCGTTTCCGACGTGACACGGACCATCGCCGCCGGTCGGCTCGTCGAAAAGGCGATCGCACAGGCGACGAATCTGGCGGTGCTGCCCGCGCTGAGGGACGTTCGCGCCCAGTTGGGCAATCTGCTCTACCCTGGGTTCGTTTCGGCGACCGGCACCGAGCGGCTGCGCCGGATGCCGGTGTATCTGACCGGCATCACCCGCCGGCTGAGCACGCTGCCGGATAATCCCGGCCGGGACCGGGTCTGGATGAACGAGGTGCAGGCCGCTACCGATCACTATCTGGCCGCTGGCGGCGTGCTGCCGTTACCGACGCTGCACGGACCGCAGCCGGCATCCAGCCCGAGCGCGAACCTGGTGCACGCACGGTGGATGTTGGAGGAACTCCGGCTGAGCTTGTTCGCGCAACAGCTGGGCACCGCCGAGAGCGTGTCGGTCAAGCGGATTCAAAAGGTGCTCGCGGCAACCTAAAGCACCTTGGACAGGAATGCCTTGGTGCGATTGTGCTGCGGGTTGGTCAACACGTCCGTCGGGTCCCCGCTCTCGACCACCACACCGCCGTCCATGAACACCACCGTGTCAGCCACCTCGCGGGCGAAACCCATCTCATGGGTCACCACGATCATCGTCATGCCCGATTTCGCCAGACCCTTCATCACGTCAAGTACCTCACCGACCAGTTCCGGGTCTAACGCACTGGTCGGCTCGTCGAACAGCATCAGCTTGGGATCCATCGCCAGCGCCCGCGCGATCGCGACCCGCTGCTGCTGCCCACCGGACAGGTGCGCCGGGTAATGGTCGCCCTTACCGCCAAGGCCCACCCGCTCCAGCAACTCGGTCGCCCTGGTCCTGGCGGTGGCCTTGTTGATGCCCTTGACCCGGATTGGCGCCTCCGACACATTCTCAAGCGCCGTCATGTGCGGGAACAGGTTGAAGCGCTGGAACACCATGCCGATCTCCCGGCGCTGCCTGGCCGCCTCCTTGGGTTTGAGCTCGTACAGTCTGTCGCCGCGTTCCTCATAGCCGACCAGCTTGCCGTCCACCGAGAGCCGGCCGGCATCCACGCGCTCCAAATGGTTGATGCATCGCAGGAAGGTCGACTTGCCTGACCCAGACGGGCCGAGCAGGCACATCACCTCGCCGGGCTGCACGCTCAGCGAGATGCTCTTGAGCACCTCGTTCAACCCGAAACTCTTGGAAACGCAATCGGCCTCCACCATCGGCATCGTGGTCATCCTTTTCCTCCGACATCGTTGCCGGCCGGTGGCACATCGACGGCCGGAACGGCGGCCGTCGCCGTTGCGGTGAGCCTGTCCGGCCGGCGCTGGCCCACCCCGCGGGAGAACCGCCGCTCCAGGAAGTACTGGCCGACCATCAGGATCGAAGTGAACAGCAAATACCACAAGCAGGCCACGATCAGCAGCGGGATCGGGGTGAAGGTCTGTGCTGAGATGTCCCTGGCTACCCCGTACAGGTCGAATGAGAACGGGATCGCGGCCACCAGGGACGTCGTCTTCAGCATCGAGATCACCTCGTTGCCGGTCGGCGGGATGATCACCCGCATCGATTGCGGAACGACGATCCTGCTCATCGTCTGTCCCCAGGACATGCCGAGCGCCGTCGCGGCTTCTTCCTGCCCGCGGTCCACCGACAGCAGCCCGGCACGGACGATCTCGGCCATGTAGGCGGCTTCGTTCAGGGCCAGCCCGATGATGGCGATGATGAAGGTGTTCAGCGCCAATCCGTTCGGGATCGAAACCCAGGGATGCATGAATGGCAGCCCGAGTTCGATGGTCGGGTAGATCAGGGTGATCAAACCCCAGAACACCAACTGGACGTACACGGGTGTTCCGCGGAAGACCCACAAATACAGCCAAGCGACGTATTTGACCACCGGATTCGGCGACAACCGCATCACCGCGAGTACCAGGCCGAGGACAATGGCAATCACCATCGAGAACACGGTCAGTTCGAGTGTGGTCAGCGCAGCCTGGCTGATCCGCTGGTCGAAGACATACTTGCCGACGTATTGCCAGCCGTACGCCTTGCGTCCGGCCGCGTCGAAGATGAACATCACCAGCAGCACGATCAGCACGATGGCGGTGACCGTGCGCCACGGATGCCGCAGCTTGATCGCCTTGATGGCCTTCGGGTTGCCGTCCGACGGCGCGGAGCCCCGCGCCATCGGACGGCCGGAACGATCCTCGGACAAGAAGTTAGCCCTTCGACCCGGCGTTGATCTCGACCTTCTCCACGGCTCCGGCTTCGACGCCCCACTTCTTCAGAATCTTGCCGTAGGTTCCGTCGTCGATCAACGCCTGCATCGCCTTTTGAATCGGCTTCTGCAGTTTGGAGTCCTTCGCGACCGGCATGCCGTACGGCGTGTTGTCGAATGACTCGCCAGCCGCCTGCAGCTTGCCGTCGGCCTTCTTGATCGCGTACGCGGTAACCGGCGAGTCCGCGCTCATGGCGTCGGCCTGACCGAGCACGACGGCGGTGGTGGCCTGGTCCTGCGCGTCGAACTTCAGCTTGTTGATCGGCGCCTTGCCGGCATCGGTGCACGCCTTCGACTTGGCCGGAACCTCGTCGGTATCCTCCACAGTGGTGGATTGCACCGCGATTGTGAGCCCGCACGCGTTGTCCGGATCAACCGTCTTGCCGGTCGGTGACGCCCAGAGGATGCCGGCGGTGTAGTAGTTGATGAAGTCGACCTGCTTCTCGCGTTCCGCGTTATCGGTGAACGAAGAGACGCCGATGTTGACCTTCCCCCCGGTAATGCTTGGGATGATGTTGTCGAACTTCGCGACCTGGTACGACACGGTGAGGCCGAGTTTGGCGCCGAGCGCATCGGCCAGTTCGATGTCCCAGCCGATCGGCTTGCCGTCGGCGTCTTTGTACTCGTTGGGCGGATAGGCGGCGTCGGTGCCCACCACGAGCTTTCCGGATGACCTGATTTTCTCCGGCAAGAGTTTAGCGATCGCCTCGTCCTTGGTGGTGCTCGCGCTGGCATTGCCGGTGTCCTGCGGGGCGGATGCCTCGTTGTTCACACAACCGGTCAACGTCATCGCCGCGGCGGCCAAGAACACGGGCAGGGCATACCGGGTTCGTATCATGATTTCTTCTCTCCATCGAGGTGAGGGGCTAAGGGTGCTTCGGAGCTTACAGGAGACCGGCCCACCTCAAATAGCCGAAAACCACCTCGAGAACCGGCTACTGTCTGGCATCCCGGACGTTCAATTATGACGGATGGAACGCTCCTAGTCCTTCTTGGCCGCAACCGTAGAGCGGGCGTTGGACTCGTACGAGGTGTTGATCGACTCGAAGAAGTTCACCAGCTCGAGGGTGTCGTTTGCCGTGGCCATCCATTTCGCCGGGTTGGATACCTTGTACTCCGCGTCGAATCCCAGCTCCTCCAACCGCCGATCGGCCAGGTACTTGACGTACTGGTTGATGTAGTTGGCGTTCAGGCCCAGGATGCCGCCGGGCAGCAGGTCACGGTTGTATTCCTCTTCCATCTCCACGGCATCCAAAATCATCTGCCGGATCTCGGCGGCGAACTCCGGAGTCTGCAGATCGGGATTCTCGTCCAGGACGGTGAGGATCAGATTCATCCCGAACTTCAGGTGCAGCGACTCGTCCCGCACGATCCAGTCCATGAGCGAGCCGAAGTTACGCAGCAGATTCCGCTGCCGGAAGGAGAGGGCCACCATGAAGCCCGAGTAGAACCAGACTCCCTCGAGGATGACGTTGTACGCCACCAGGTTGCGGACGAAGTCTTTCTTGCCCTCGGTGGTGGTGATGTCGAGCTTCTCCTCGGTCATCCGCCGGATGAAGGAGAATTCGAATTCCTCCTTGCGCGCCATCGACGGCACATCGATGTGCGAGTTGTACGCGGCATCTCGGTCGATGGGGAAGGTCTCCAGGACATACTCGAATGACATGCAGTGGTTGGCCTCTTCCCACATCTGCTTTGCGAGGTAGAGGTGGCATTCGGCCGCGTTCAGATATGGGTAGACGCCGAATGCCAGCGCCTTGTTGACCAGCAGTTCGTTGGGGTTGAAGTAGCTCATCAAGAAGGTGATCGCGTGCCGCTCCTCGTCGGTCATCTTCTTGAAGTCGGCGATATCGGCATCCAACTGCACCTCGTTGGGGAACCAGGTGTTGGCTACCGCCTGGTCGTACAGGTCCATCGCCCACTGGTAGGTGACCGGCTTCAGCAGCAGGCCTTCTTGAACGCCGGTTCCCAATATCCCCATATCGCTACGCTCTTCTCTTCTCTGTACTCGATAGTGCCGTACTCAATAGTGCCGTGCTGAATAATGCCGTGCTCAATAATGCGTGGTCACTGGCAGGAGTCACACTGCAGTTCCTCCATCGGATCAACCGGTACCACGTAGTCGAAGTCGTCCATGCGCTGTCGCCTCTCCTACTTCTGGCCGGCCTGGTCTGCTGCCTGGTCAGCTGATGCCTGGCCGGCTGATGCTTGGTCAGTTTGGGTCGGCTCGGCCGCGCCCAGGCCTCCGAAGCCGCGACGCGGGGCTCGCGCGCCGCCGGTGGCTGCCCCGCTGGTGCTGGAGGCACCGGCGCCCGCTGCAACCGGAACGCGCGCCGCACCAAAGCCTTTGCGGGTGCCGCCCTTGAAGTCCTCCGCCTTGTTGACGTGAACCGTGGTTTGCTCGGCCTGATGGCGCGGCTTGGAGTGCAGATAGTAGGTGGTCTTCACCCCGCGCTCCCAGGCACCGTAGTAGATCTCCATCATGTCGCCGAGGTCGCGGGTCTCCAGATACATGTTGCGGCTGATCGCTTGATCGATCCACTTCTGCGCGCGCGCCGCCACCTCGAGGAACGCGTACGGGGAGAGCTGGAAACTGGTCTTGTAGGTCGCCTTGATCTCATCCGGGATCTGCGGGATGCGCTGGATGTCGCCCTGACTGCGCAGGATCGACTCACGCACCTGCTCCCAAATGCCCAGAGCGTGCAGATCGCGCACCAGGTTCCGGTTGACTTCCAAGAATTTACCGGAACTGGTGGAACGGCTGAAGATCTGGGTGAACTGCGGGTCGAAACCGGGAGTCGTCCCGGCGACCAGACCGATGGATGCCGTCGGCGCGATCGCCATCAAGGTCGCGTTCCGCATACCGCCGGCGACCTTGGTGCGCAGCGCGTCCCAATCCAGCCTGGTGGTGCGATTGACCTTGATCGGCACGCCGCGGTCGGCCTCGGTCAGGGCGATGGTATCGATCGGAACCAGTCCCTTGGACCAGCGGGAGCCGGCGAAGTTCGGGTATGCCCCCCGTTCAGCGGCGAGGTCGGCGCTCTCATCGATCGCCGCGTAGGAGACGTGCTCCATTATTTCGTCGATCAGGTCGTATGCTGCTTCGCTCTCGTAGCTGAGCCCGAGCTTCTCCACCACATCGGTGAAGCCCATCACCCCGACGCCGATCGCCCGGTTCTGCTGGTTGGAGTACTCACTCTCCGGCACGCTGGACAGGGTGATGTCCACGAGGTTGTCCAGTTGGCGCACCGCCAGCCGGGCGCTGTCTTCAATCTGAGCCCAGTCGAACGCCCCGTCGTGCAGATGCCGCGAGAGGTTGATCGAGGCGAGGTTGCACACCGCGACGTTCTCGCGGTCCTGCGGCAGGCAGATCTCGGTGCACAGGTTGGAGAGATGAATGGTGCCGGTGTTGTTGTTCAGCGCACGGTTGTTGATCGTGTCCTTCCAGGTCAGCCACGGGTGGCTGGTGGTCTGCAGCGACATCAGGATCTCTTTGAACTGCTCACGGGCGCCCATCTTCTTGAACATCCGCAGCCGGCCGGCTTCGGCCTCCTGAACGTAGTGCGCGTACCGCTTCGAGAACGCCTGCCCGTACAACTCGTTGAGATCACTGACCTCCAGCGGGTCGAAGAGATACCAGGGCGCATCGTCCTGCACCCGCTTCATGAACTCGTCGCTGATCCAGACCGCGGTATTCGCGGTCCGAGTCCTGCGGTACGGGTCACCCGAGTTCTGTCGCAGATCGACGAACTCGGAGAAGTCCAGGTGCCAATTCTCCATATAGAAGCACAGCGCGCCGAACTTCTTGCCGCCGCGGCTGACCGCGCGCAGCACCGAATCGATGGTGTGCATGAACGGGATCGGGCCGGTGGATGTGGTGTTGTTGGAGCGGATCGGCGAACCCTGCGAGCGCAGCTTGGTGACGGCGAGCCCGATGCCTCCGGTTCCCTTGGTCAGCCACATCACGTCGCGCACCGACTTGGCAATGTGCTCGATGTCGTCTTGCATCTCCATCACGAAGCAGTTGGACAGCTGCGGAAACTTCGTGCCGGCGTTGACCAGGGTGGATCCGGCGGCCAGATAGTCCAGGCTCGACATCTTCTCGTAGAACCGTATCGCCCGGGTGGTCGGATCGGACTCGTTCAGGGACAGGCCCATCGCCACCCGCATCCAGAAGTACTGCGGCACCTCGAGCGGGTCGTTGTTGCGCGCCTTGATTCCGTAGCGGTTGTTCAGGGTGACCACGCCGATGTACTTGAGCAACTCGTCCCTGCCGGGGTCGATCACGGCAGCGAGGCGGTCCAGGTCGAACAGGTTGGACAGCCGCTCGTCGAGCAACTCCTCCGACACTCCCCTGCGGACGTAGTCGGCGAACCGGTCCCGGTGCAGCGCGGTGAGCTCCTCGGGGGTGGCGTAGTCGCCAAGGACACTTTTGTAGATGGTCTTCAGGAGCAGCCTCGCGGCGACCGTGTCGAACTCGGGGTCGTCCTTCACGTTCTGCAGCGCGACCTGGATCACCGCCTCGTCCAGCTGCTGAGTGGTGATGCCGTCGAAGAGGGTCAACTCGAGTTCGCTGGCGATCTGGGTCACCCAGGTGATGTTCTCATCCAGGCCGTGCGCGGCATCCTCGATCGCCAAGTTGATCTTGTTCGCGTCGTACGGCTCGCGCTGACCATTGCGCTTGACTACGGTAATTGCCACTTCTGCTGCTCCCTCACGTTGCCATCGAACCGGTGCGGAGGCTGCCGCGAAAGCCCGGCTTCCGCCCTGTCTTTCGGTTCCGTTCCGCCGCCCGGCCTGCTACCCAATCCGGTACCCCACTGGCTGTCTTCTTGCCGGAAATCGTGGCCTTCGCCCCTAACGCTTCCCGGCGTGGGACCACTATATATCGGGTCTCGTCGTGTGCGCTAACCCTAGATGTAGTGGGCGTGTCATCCACAAGTGTGAATAAGTTCGCCGAGTTATGCACAGGGTGTGGTCCGATAGAATTGTCGAAATGAGCAGCTACACCCGACTATTGAAAACTCCGGGAGTGGCTCGAATCATCGTCGCCCAGCTCACCGCGCGATTCCCGTTCGGGATGCTGTCGCTGGCCTTTCTGCTGCACATCGAGAAAGTGCACCATACCTTCGGCGCGGCGGGGCTCGTCTTGGCCGCAGCGAGCCTCGGGCAGGCGATCGCCGGACCGCTGACCAGCAGGTTGATGGGCCGACTGGGAATGCGCCCGGTTCTGATCAGCACTCTGGCCGTGTGCGCTGTGGCGGTGGCCTGCATCGGGGTGTTCGTGATGCCGATCCCGCTGACCATGATCGTTGCCTTCGTGGCCGGGCTGAGCACGCCGCCGATCCAACCGGCCGTGCGCACCATCTACCCGAAAATGGTCAATTCCACGCAGCTGACCCCACTGTTCTCGCTCGACGCTTCGGCTCAGGAGATCATTTGGATCGCCGGCCCGGTGGCGATCACCTTCGTCGCGATCCAGATCAGCACACTGGCCGGCATCGTCATGTCGGTGGTGATCATGGTGCTGGGCGGGATCTGGTTCATCACCACCCCGGAGGTGGGCCGGGTGCGCATCCCGCGCAGCAAGCGCAAGCTGGGCAGCGTCCTGGCCAAACCGCCGGTACTCCTGGCCACTATCGTCGGCTTTCTCCTGGTCGGATCGGCGGCGTCAATCGAGGCGGGTGTGGTCGCGACCTTCGGTGACACCGGACCAGAGGCCGGCCTGATCTTGGCGATCTGGTCGGTCGGTTCTCTGCTGGGCGGACTCGCCCTCGGAAACCTGCAGATCGGACCGTGGGCGCTGGCGATGCGCATGCTGATCGTGTTCGGCGGCATCATCCTGGCCTCGTTGTGGCTGAACTTCTGGTGGCTGGCGGCGACCCTGATCATCTCCGGCATCGGCATTGCGCCGGCGCTGGCTGTGTTGTTCACCATCGTCTCTGTGAGCGTCAAATTCAGCGACACCGCCGAGGCCTACGGCTGGGTCGGCACCGGGCAGCTCATCGGCGCAGGGCTCGGCTCCGCCCTGGCCGGATTCCTGATCGACGGCGCAGGTCCCGTCGGCGCGTTCTGGATCGCCGGAGCATTCGCCTTTTTCGGCTTCCTGGTTCCGATGCTCGGCCGCCGCTGGCATCCGGATCTGCGTGGCCGGGATGCCAGTCCCATCCCCGACACCGAACCGGTGCAGGCCCAATCCGCCTGAGCCGCTCTTCTCCCCCGCTGGGCTCTGCGCGTTCCATTTCACGGCGGAATGACGCTGAGGAATCAACGATCCGACGGGGCGGACAGACGGGTCCGGACCCGTGCTCGAGCCGGCTGGCAGCTGCCGCTCCTGTATTATCAGTCGGATGGATTCAACGTTTCGAGGGAGATTCAATGCGTCGTAATATTCTGTGGGCCGGTGCCAGTGCATCGGTCCTGCTTCTCGCGCTGGCTGCGTGCAGCCCTGCGGGCAGCTCGAGCACCAGCACCAAGGAAGCCGGCTCCGGCAGCGGCGCCGACTGCAAAATCAGCACCCCGGTCCCGGTCTCAGCTGCCTTCAGTCTCACCGGCGCAGCCGGCCAGTACGGAGCGGGTCAGAAGAACGCAGTGGAGCTCGCCGTCGACAACCTGAACAAGGCAGGCGGGGTCACCTACAAGCTTTCGGTCGAAGACGACCAGACGGACCCGAAGCAAGGAATCCAACTCTTCGAGAAGTTCGTCTCCAACGGCACGAGCGTCATCCTCGGCCCGACCCTGTCGAACACTGCCGCGCAAACCGACCCGGTCGCCCAGGATGGCAAGACCCCCGTGGTCGGCGTCTCCAACACGGCCGCCGGCATCACCGCGATCGGTGATTACATCTTCCGGGTTTCCCTGACCGAGGACGCGGTGATCCCGCAGACGATCAAGGCTGCCAAGAACGAGTTGAAGCTGAAGAACGTCGTCGTGATGTACAGCAACGACGACGCGTTCACCGAATCCGGTTACAAGGCCATGGCTGAGGCGCTGAAGAAGAACGATGTCCAAGTCAGCCAGACGTTGACCTTCTCCAAGACCGACACGGACTTCCACGCACTGCTCGACAAGGTGAAGAGCAGCAATGCTGACGCCATCGTGGTCTCCGCGTTGCTTGACGCCGCCGTTCCGCTGGTCACTCAGGCCAGAGAGATCGGCATCGACCTGCCGATCGTGGGTGGCAACGGATTCAACTCGCCGGCGTTGATCAAGGGTGCCGGTGCGGCGGCGGACGGCGTCATCGTCGGGGCGGCCTGGAACTCCGCGTCCACCAACGAGCAGAACCAAAAGTTCCTGACCGACTACAAGGCGAAATTCAACGCGGATCCCGACCAGTTCGCCGCCCAGGCGTATGCCGGTATGCAAGCCGTCGACAATGCGGTTCGTCGCGACTGCTCCGCCGACCGGGACGCGATCAAGACCAACCTCGCCAAGGTCAAGGATCTGCCCACGGTGCTCGGTGACCTCAGCATCGACAAGAATCGCGATGCCGTGCAGACCGCTCTGGTCCAGGTGATCAAGGACGGCAAGTTCACCATCCTTCAGTAGCACCGAATGCGGTGCTACCGCAGCGGTGTGCGCACGTCGTGCGCTGTTCGCCTTGAGGCGGGCAGCGCACGACGAGTAGTTAGGGGCTTCAGATGCAACAGCTGATGGATGGTGTATTCCTCGGCTCGATTTATGCGCTTTTCGCCATCGGCTTCACTCTGGTGTTCGGCGTCCTCGATCAACTGAACCTTGCGCACGCCTCGGTGTTCTCCGCCGGGGCTCTGATCGGGATCGAAATCGTCACCAGATTCGGAGTCAACATCTGGCTCGCGGTGCCGATCGTCCTGATTGTGGGCGCCATTCTCGGCCTGGTCATCGAATGGACCGCCTTTCGACCGTTACGCGGACGCCACGACGCGCACTTCGCCGGCCTCATCTCCTCGATCGCCCTCGGTGCCATTATCATCGCCCTTTTGCAGGCCAGGTACGGCCCCGACACCAGCCGATTCCCGCCCGAGGCGTTCCCGAAGACCCGGTTCGAGTTCCTCGGCGCGAGCGTCTCACTGCTGCAACTGCTCATCCTGATCATCAGCATCGGCTTGATGGTGCTGCTCACCTGGCTGGTTGCGAAATCCAAACTCGGCCGCGGAATGCGCACCATCGCGGAGAATCCACACGCTGCCGCCGTGCTCGGCATCAACGTGAATCGGGTCTCGGCGATCACCTTCGCCATCTCATCGGCGCTCGGCGCGGTGGCCGGTGTGCTGTTCACCCTCAACGTCAACACGGCCCAACTGGGCATCGGCCACGCGGTCGAGTTGAAGGGTCTCGCCGTGATCATCGTCGGCGGCCTCGGCTCCCTTCCTGGTGCCCTGATCGGTGGCATCGTCCTGGGCCTGGCCGAAGTGTACGCGGTGAACTACATCGGCACATCCTGGCGGGACATGGTGGCCTTCGGACTGCTGTTCCTGATCCTGATCGTGCGGCCACAGGGACTGTTCGGCGCAAAAAAGGCCAGGGAAGTCTGATCATGTTCCAGTACACGGCACTGATCACTCTGATCGCTCTGACCGCGATCCTCGCCTACAGCTTCTATGCCGTGCTGATCGCAGGGCAGTTGAGCCTGGCCCAGCTCGGCCTGGCGTCGCTCGCCGTATTCACCTCGTCACTTGTCGTGCCGCACGAGCCGCTATTCGGCTTCATCCCGCCGCTGGTGGTTGCGATCGTCTTCGGGATGCTGGTCGGGATGATCGCCGCGTTCATCCTCGGCTTACCGCTGATCCGATTACGCGGGGTCTTTCTGGCGATCGCGACACTGGCCTTCGCCGAGATGGTGCGCATCTTCCTGATCAACCAGTCCTGGACCAACGGCGCACAGGGAATGTCCTTTCCCAAACTCGTCGAACCGATCAGCGCCTGGGCGGCGTTGATCGTGGTGGCGTTCTGCTTCTGGCGCCTGGCCGGCTCCCGGTTGGGGCGCGCCTTCGATGCGATCCGTGAGGACGAACTGGCCGCAACCTCAATGGGCATCAACGTCGCCTGGCACCGGATGACCTCCTTCGTCATCGCGGGCGCGCTCTCCGGCCTGTACGGGGTCATGCTCGGCTATTTCACCCGCTTCGCCGACCCGAACGAGTTCTCCTTCACCGCAGCGGTCGACGGTCTGGTCACCGCGGTCGTCGGTGGCGTGGTGCTGTTCATCGGCCCGGTCCTGGGCGCCGTGTTCCTTACCGTGCTGCCGGAGCTGCAGCGGGTCGCCGGAATCGACGCGAGTTGGATCCGGCCGCTGATTTCGGGAATCCTGCTGCTGGCAGTGATCCTGTTCATTCCCGGCGGTCTCGCCGGCCTGATCCCGCGGCGGAAATCGGCGCGGACTCTCCACACCGATCCCGAGGCGATGCCCGTGCTGCCACCGCTGCCGGACCGGGGCACACCCCTCGTGACGCTGAACGGACTGAGTAAATCCTACGGCGGGGTGCGCGCGGTCCAGGGTGTCGATCTTCGGGTGGGCGCCGGAGAAATCCTCGGTCTGATCGGACCGAACGGCGCCGGGAAGACGACCCTGGTGAACATGGTCACCGCGATCACGCCGCCGACCTCCGGCACCGGCGTCGTCCTGGGCATGGACCTGACCGCACGGACCAAGGCGCACCTGTTGGCCAAGGCCGGGGTATCCCGCACCTTCCAACAGATCAAGCTCTTCCCGAGGCTGTCTGCCTTGGAGAATGTTCTGGTCGGCGGATACCGGATCGCCAAGGGCACCCTGTTACGCAGACTGATCTTCCTTCCTTCGGCCCGACGCGACGAACGGCGGGCTCTGGCTATGGCGTCGGCCCAGCTGGTGCGAGTCGGCCTGGCCGATAAGGCAGCCACTGCCGCCGGCGATCTGCCCTACGGCGACCAACGACGCCTGGAGATCGCCCGCGCCCTCGCGGCGCATCCGAACCTGCTGATCCTCGACGAGCCCGCGGCGGGAATGAACCGGGTCGAGGCCGGCCGGCTTGCCGAATTGATCAGGGGGCTCGCCGCGGACGGTCTGGGCATCCTGGTCATCGAGCACAATGTGCGAATGATGCTAGAAACCTGCGATCGCATCATCGTGCTCAATTTCGGTGAGGTGATCGCCTCGGGAGTACCGGCCGAAATCGCCCGCAACCCGGCCGTTCTCGACGCGTATCTTGGCTCGGCAGCGACCGCTGCGGGAAGCACCGCAGCGGTCGAGGCCGTGCAGGATCTGACCAATCTCGCCGACCACGCGACCGAGCGGAAGGCGACCGATGACTGACCCGATTCTCAGCGTCAGCGGGCTGCAGGTGAACTATGGCCACGTCGACGCCGTTCGCGACGTGTCCTTTCAGGTCGCGGCGGGAGCCCTGGTCACGTTGGTCGGCGCGAACGGCGCCGGCAAGACATCCATTCTCAACGCGGTGTCCGGTCTGCTCCGGGCGCGCCACGGCGAGATCCGCTTCAAAGGGCAGAACGTCACCCGCTGGCCCGCGCACCGGATGGTGAAGGCTGGCCTGGTTCAGGTTCCGGAGGGCCGGCAGATTCTGGCATCGCTGAGCGTCGCGGAGAACCTCGCCCTGGGCGGCTGGCACACCGCAGCGACCCTGAGCCGCAACGTCGCGCGGATGTACGAACGCTTCCCGGTGCTCGCCGAACGTCGAAAATTGCAGGCTGGTTCACTCTCCGGCGGCGAGCAACAGATGCTGGCGATAGCCAGGGCGCTAATCGCCGAACCGGATGTACTGCTCCTGGATGAGCCGTCGATGGGGCTGGCCCCGAAGATCGTCGATGACGTTTTCGCGGTGATCCAAGAGATCAGGGCGGGCGGAACCACCGTGGTGCTGGTGGAGCAGAATGCCAGACGCGCGCTCGCGGAAGCGGATTTCGGATACGTCCTGGAGACCGGCGAAATCACCCATTCCGGCCCGGCCGCCGAGCTGCTGGTCGATGAAAAGGTGATCGAGGCGTACCTCGGCCTCGAGTAGCAGGGGCGGCTCGCCGGCCAATACGGCTCCCGCGATAATAGAGGTATGACCACACTCTCACCCGTGCTAACCATGAACGACGGCAGGTCGATTCCGCAAGTCGGGCTCGGCGTTTATAAGGTACCGGACGAAATCGCCGCGGATGTCGTCGGTACCGCCCTCGAGGCCGGCTACCGGCATGTCGACACCGCCGCCCTGTACCGCAACGAGGTCGGGGTCGGTCGGGGTGTCGCAGCATCCGGAATCCCTCGGGAAGACCTCTTCGTCACCACCAAGGTGTGGAACGACCGTCAGGGGTTTGACCAGACTCTCCGGGCCTTCGACGAGAGTCTCGACAAGCTCGGCATGGACTACGTCGACCTGTACCTGATCCACTGGCCGGTACCGCGGCAGAACCTGTATCTGGAGACCTGGCGCGCTCTGGAGAAATTGCACGCCGACGGCCGCGCCCGCTCGATCGGGGTCTCCAACTTCCACACTCATCACTTGGACCGGCTGCTGGCCGAAGCAACGGTGACTCCGGTGATCAACCAGGTCGAGTTGCACCCGCGGCTTCCCCAGGAAAAGGTCCGCGAGTACGGCGCGAGCCACGGCATCGTGACGGAGGCGTGGTCTCCGCTGGCTCGCGGCCGCTTATTGGAGAATGACGTGCTGGCCAGGATCGGCGCCAAGCATGGCAAGTCGCCCGCGCAGGTCGTCATCCGCTGGCATCTTGAACTGGGCAACGTGGTCATCCCGAAATCGGTCACACCATCCCGGATCCGGGAGAACTTCCAGGTGTTCGACTTCGGGCTCGATCCGGAAGACCTCGACGCGATCGCGACTTTGAACACCGGTCAGCGCACCGGATCGGACCCTGACGACGCGAACTGAACCGTCCCAGCGACTTTCCGCCGGTGCACGCTACCAGCGGTCGTGCACGGCGGCCCGGAGCCGGCGGTCATAGATGCCGCGCACTGCCGCCTCGAATGCATCGCCGAGCGGCGGCACAGAGCCGGCCGCGGCGTTCGCGGTGGCCTGCCCGATCGAACGCGCTCCCGGAATCACCGAGCTCACGCCGGGCTGCGCGGCGACCCAGGCCAGCGCCGCCTGTGCTGGCGTCAGGTTCTCCGCCGTGGCGTCGAGTTGCGGGATAATTGCCACCGCAGCGGCGAATTCTTCCGCAGCGGCCACCCCGGTTTCGAAGTCGACGCCCGAGAAGGTCTCCCCCACGTCGAACGCCTCACCGTGCCGATTGAATGTGCGGTGGTCGGTCGAGGCGAAGGTGGTCTGCGCCGTGTACCGGCCAGACAGTAGGCCGGATGCCAGCGGAACTCGGGCGATGATGCCAACGCCGGCCTCGCGGGCGGCGGGTAGCACGGCGTCCAGGGGTTTGAGCCGGAACGCGTTGAGGATGATCTGCACGGTCGCCGTGCCGGGCCGAGCGATGGCCGCGAGCGCCTGATCGCAGGTCTCCACGCTGACCCCGTAATGGGCGATCACCCCGTCTGCGATCAGGGTGTCCAGTCCGTCATACACGGCATCCGATTCGATGACCGCAGAGGGCGGGCAGTGCAATTGGACCAGGTCGAGCGTGTCGGTGCCGAGGTTCTTTCTCGACCGGTCGATCCACTCGCGGAACTTCGCGAGAGTGTAATTGGCCGGCTCCTGCGCCTCGCGGCGCCCCATCTTGGTCGCCACGGTGATGTCGAGGTCGGGGCGCTCGCCCAGGAATCGGCCGATCAAGCGTTCGCTGCGTCCGTCACCGTAGACATCCGCTGTGTCGAAGAAGCTGACTCCGGCGTTGACGGATGCCGTGAGCACGGCGAGCGCATCGCTCTCACTCACCTCGCCCCAGTCCGCACCCAGCTGCCAGGTCCCGAGCCCGATGACGGAAACGGTCCGCCCTGTCCTGCCGAGGGTGCGTGTCTGCATGGGTCAAGCCTAGGACTGCTGCGGCATCCGGGTCGAAGAGTCGGCTCAGCCGATCGCCCGGGCGACCACGCGAGCCAGGCGCCTGCGGATCAGATGGTCGTTGATCTTGACCCGGTGCACGGTGACATGACGCATCCGTTCGATTACGGTCATGCTGCCCGGTGCGATGAACGCGTCCAACGAGCCGTAAACCACCTCCACCGGAACATGCACGGTGGCCACGTCACTGATCAGGGTCTGCTGCTCAATGCAGTTCTTCATCGATTTCACGAAGGCATCCCAATTGTCTTCGGTCACCTCGAACACGTTCTTGATCGGCATCAGCCGCGCGATCACCGCCGCATTGCGCAGCGTGAAGGTCTTGTTCTCGCGCAAGAAGTTGTACACCCGCAAATATGTCTCTACCCGCGCCCTGACCCGGCGGTCGCCGATTTCCGTCGGCGCGAGGTAGATCGGCGGGCCGACCAGGACGAGTTTGGCTACCCGGTTCTGGTGCACGGCGGCGTAGCGGGAGGCGATCAGCGCTCCGAGGGAATGGCCGACAAGGACGAATGGCGACGCCAGATCCAGCGATCGGATGGTCGCGTGCAGCGCGGCGACGTGTTCCTCGATCGTGTACTCGGTGCCCGGCGGCGCGACCGATTCGCCGAAGCCGAGGATGTCGATGGAAATCGTGCGCTTGTGTGGGCGCAACAACGGCACCAGATTCTGGAAGGTCACCGACGATGAGGCGATCCCGTGGATGAGGACCGCCACCGGCCCGGCGCCCACGTCGCCGGCGATGTGCAGTACGGTCGGCCGGCGACGGTTGAGCCAGTTGCTCAGCTTCGCGAACGGTGTCGTCGCCTGCACGGTCACTTCTGCCTCGATTCCAGCTGCTTCAAATTTACGCCCGCCGCCAACGGGCCGAGGCAAACAAGGCATTATGGTGTGGTGACCGAGACGACAGCTCCCAGCCAACCGCACGATCGTATCCTGACCGATGACGTGCTTGAGCGCATCCGTTCCCGGGCGGCAGGCTACGACAGTGCAAACGCATTCTTCACCGAGGATTTCGAGGAGCTCACCGAGCTGGGATACCTCAAGGCTCTGGTTCCGACCGGCTTTGGCGGCGCCGGACTCAGCCTGGAGCAGCTCGCCCGGGAGCAAACCAGGCTGGCGGCGGCTGCACCGGCCACCGCCCTCGCGATCAACATGCACCTGATCTGGACCGCGGTGGCCAAAATCCTGCACGACCGCGGCGACAGTTCACTCGATTTCGTCCTCACCGAGGCAGGTGCCGGTGAAGTGTACGCGTTCGGGCTCAGTGAGGCGGGCAACGACCTCGTGCTGGTCGGCTCCGTCACCGACGCTTCGCCGCAGCCAGACGGCGGGTACCGCTATACCGGGAAGAAGATCTTCACCTCCCTCTCGCCCGCCTGGACCCGGCTGGGCACGATGGGGTTGGACTCCACCTCCCCCGATGCGCCGAAGATCGTCTACGGGTTTATTTCCCGCTCCGAGCCCGGCTACACCGTCCTCGACGACTGGGACACGGTCGGGATGCGGGCCAGCCAGAGCAACACCACGCTGCTGGACGGTGCGCTCGCTCCCGCGAACCGGGTGGTCCGGCGCCTGGAACCGGGACCAAACGCCGACCCGTTGATCTTCGGCATCTCCGCCAGCTTCGAAATCCTGGTCGCCGCCGTATATACCGGTATCGGCATGCGAGCGTTGGAGCTGGCGGTACGGGCGGCGCATCGGCGCACGTCGATGAAGAACGACGGCCGCACTCTGGCGCAAGACCCAGACATCCGTTGGCGGGTCGCCACGGCCGCGATCGCACAGGACGGCATCTATCCCCAACTCGATGCACTGGCCAGGGACGTTGATCGGCTCGTCGATCACGGCGCACAATGGTTTTCCAAACTCGCGGGGCTCAAGATGCGGGCAACCGAGAACGCTCGGGCCGTCGTCGATCAGGCCATCCGGGTGGCCGGCGGTTCGTCCTATTTCGCCTCCAGCGAGCTGGGCCGGTTGTATCGCGACGTGCTGGCCGGCCTGTTCCATCCCCCCGACAACGAGTCGGCGCACTCGACGGTGGCGAACGCCTGGCTGGGTCCGATCGATGAGTGATGGCGAAAGAGCCAGGATTGTGATCGTGGCGAACTCTTCCTGGGGCGCACTCGTGGCGCGGCATGATTGATCGTGTGGCCAGTCAGGTGCGGCTGAGATGACCCGGCAGCCCACCGGGTTTGCTCAACAGCCGGAAGCCGCCGCCGAGCGTGAGCGTGCCAGGGCGCTGACCCGAATGAAGCGGTTGGCCACCGCGCTCCTGGCGGTGATGGCGGTGATCTTCGCCATCTCCTTCGCTCTGCGGGACCGGTATCCCTGGCTGGAATATGTCCGGGCCGCAAGCGAGGGTGGCATGGTCGGAGCCATCGCCGACTGGTTCGCCGTGACGGCGTTGTTCCGCCATCCGTTTGGGGTGCCGATCCCGCATACCGCGATCATCCCGCGACGCAAGAATGAGATCGGAGCCAGTCTCGGTGAGTTCGTCGAGGTGAACTTCCTGTCGGAACCGGTGGTCCGCACTCGGCTTGCTTCTTTCAGCGTCTCATCGCGGCTGGGCTCGTGGCTGGCTGACCCGGAGCGCGCGAGGCGTCTGACCGCGGAGGCCGCGACGGCCGCCGGCGGGATCCTGACTCTGCTCAGCGACGATGACGTTCGCGACGTGATCGAATCGATCGCGCGAACGCAGCTCGTGGAGCCGGTCTGGGGGCCGCCGATCGGCCGGGTCGGCGAGCGCATCCTTGCGGCCGGGCATCAGCAGACGGTGCTGAACATTGCGCTGGACCGAACGGACGAGTGGCTCCACGCGCACCCCGGCGTGTTCCGCGCCGTGGTGTCGGGGCGGCTACCGGCCTGGGTGCCGTCGGTCGTGAACCGGTTGGTCGATGATTCGGTGTACCGCCAGTCGCTCCGATTCGTTGCCGAGGTGCGAGCCGACCCGGAGCATCCCGCCCGAGAGCTCTTCGACCGATATCTGGCCGATCTGGCCGATGAGCTGCAGCACGATCAGAGCGCTATCGATCGGCTGGAGGCGGTAAAGGCGACGGTACTGGACGATCCGCGGGTGACCGAACTGGCCAGCCGCACCTGGGACGCCGTGAAAGCCCGGCTTGGCGCGGCGCTGGCCGAGCCCGACGGCCAGCTGCGCAACCGCTTCGAGGCGGCCGTGATCGACCTCGGCCGCCGATTGGCCAGGGACCGGCTCCTCGCCGCCAAGATCGACGGTTGGGTTGCCGACGCGGCCGGGTACGTGGTGCGAAACTACCGACACGAGATCGTCAGCGTCATCACGGACACGGTCGAACGCTGGGATCCGATCGAAACGACCCAGAAGATCGAGTCGATGGTAGGCAAGGACCTGCAGTTCATCCGGATCAACGGGACCGTCGTCGGTGCGCTGGCCGGGCTGGCGATCTACTCCGTCGCGACGCTGCTGGTCGGCGGCGCAGCATGACCTCTGGCGCTGTGGCACCCTTAACGGGTGCCCCTGACCCTGGAACGACCGGATACCGTGGAAGAGGTACGACTGGATGCCCCGTGGAGCACCGTCGTGTGGAATGACCCGGTTAATTTGATGTCCTACGTCGTCTACGTGTTCCGCAGCTACTTCGGTTTCAGTCACGCCAAAGCCGAGCGGCTGATGTTGCACGTGCACAATGACGGCCGCGCCACGGTAGCCACCGGCTCCCGCGAAGAAATGGAGCGGCACGTGGAGGCGATGCACGACTACGGGCTGTGGGCGACGCTGGAGAAAGCACGTTCATGATGGGGTTCCGCTGCGATCCGCCCAACACCCTCACGGCCCAGTTCGACCCGGCCGAGCGACAACTCCTTCGCGAGTTGGCCACCCAGCTGATCGCGCTGCTCGAATCAGCGGCTGCACCGGCTGATGACCCGGTACTGGCGCGCCTGCTACCCGATGCCTACCCCGACGACGCGGATGCCTCGGCCGAGTTCCGTCGGTTCACCTCCGACGGCATCGTGGATCGCAAAGTTCACAACGCCCGCGCACTGATCGCATCGTTACCGGAACCGGATGGCACCGCATCCGTCGTGCACTTGAATCCGGCGGCTGTTTCGGCCTGGTTGCGGAGCCTGACCGATATCCGCCTGGCCACAGCCAGCCGGCTGGGTATCGTCGATGACGACGATGGGATGGAATTTCTGAACCCGACCCCGTCGTCCGACGGTCTGGACCCGCTGCGCGCGATCTATTACTGGCTGGGCTCGGTCCAGCAGTCGCTTGTCGAGGCCCTCTCCCAGCCCAGCGGCTGATCGCTAGCAAAGCGCCGGCAGCCTCAGGGTGTTCCGGAGATATTGACCAACCAGCTCACGCCGTACTTGTCCGTGCACATCCCGAACGTGTCACCCCATGGTGCCTTCACCAGAGGCTCGGTGACTGTGCCGCCCTCGACGAGTCCGTCCCAATAACCACGAAGTTCCGCCTCGTCGTTCCCGCTGAGCGAGACCGAGAAGTTATTGCCCGGCGTGTAATCCATCCTGTTTGGAGTATCGGCCGCCATAAAGGTCAGGCCCGATTCGCTGACCAACTCGCTATGCATGACCTTGTTTTGCTCGGCCGGATCGTCGCTGGCCTGAAACTCGGCAAATGTGTTCACGGTCAGCTCTCCTCCGAAAACCGACTGGTAGAAGGTCATCGCCTGCCGTGCCGTGTCTCGAAACCCGAGATAGGGGTTGAGTCGTGTTGGCATGATTTCATCTCCTGATAGCTCGCTACCGCAGCGATCGCTGCTTGGTTGAGTGCTGGGACGATTATTGACGAGTTCCCACCGTCAACGCGAGACCGACAACCCATTCCGCCCCCGAAGAAATCCGTGCCAAGGTGGAGAATTGGCTTAGATGAGGAATCCGGTCTCATCACCGAGGAGGAGATAACGTGGAAAGCGATACGTTGGGCGGCGCGCTGGAGCGCGAGCACCGGGCGATCGACGGTGGGATCGAGACCTTCACCGCCGCGCTTGCGCGGGGAGACAACGCGCCGCAGCCGCTGCTGGACGCAATGAGCGGATTGCGTCGACACATCTATCTCGAGGAGGAGTTCCTGTTTCCGCCGCTGCGTGAGGCCGGCATGATGATGCCGATCTTCGTGATGCTGCGCGAGCACGGCGAGCTCTGGGACTCGATGGACGCCCTCGACGCGCTGATCGCCGACAACTCGGACACCGATCGGGTACTGAATGCATGCCGCGAGCTACTGGCGCAACTCGACCAGCACAATTCGAAGGAGGAGCCGATCATTTATACGAAAGCCGACACCGTGCTGTCCGCCACCGCGAGCACCGAACTCAGTGCATTCCTTGATTCCGGGCGGATGCCAGAGGGCTGGGTCTGCGAGAAGGCGGCCGCGTAAGATCGCGAAGCGATCACGCGGAGGGCAAACCGGATGCCGGAGCTGCCAGAGATACACGCTCTCGTCGCCGATCTCGGTGCACGCCTGACCGGACGCACGCTTGATCGGCTGGACCTGGTGTCCTTCGCCGCGTTGAAGACCTTCGATCCGCCGGCCAGCGCCCTCTCCGGCCAGGTTATCGGCGACGTGACCCGACACGGCAAATTTCTGGATATCGCGATCGGGGAACTGCACCTGATCATGCACCTGGCCAGGGCGGGATGGATCCGCTGGCGGGAGGGCCCTCCGATCCAATTCGGCCGGAGCGGCAAGGGTCCCTTGGCCGCTCGACTCGTGCTCGATGACGGTTCAGGGCTGGACATCACCGAGGCCGGTACCAAGAAATCCCTGGCCATCTCCGTGGTCGCCGAACCATCTGAGGTTCCTGGCATCGCGCGACTGGGACCGGATCCGCTGGCGGCAGACTTCACAAAGCCGGCGTTCATCGCCATCCTCGCCGCGGCCGGGCGGGCCCAAATCAAAGGCGTGCTGCGCGACCAGTCGATCATCGCCGGCATCGGCAACGCCTACTCCGACGAGATTCTGCACCAGGCCGGAATGTCGCCGTTCAAGCCAGCCGCGATGAGTCCGGAGGAGGCCTGCCGACTCTACGACGCGATGCGCGAGACCCTCGCCGGCGCGATCGCCAGGGCAGATGGTCTTTCGGCGTCCGAACTGAAGCGGGAGAAGAAGTCCGGGCTGAAAGTGCACGGCCGCGCTGGAGAGGCATGCCCGGTCTGCGGTGACACCGTCCGCCAGGTAATCTTCACCGATTCGACGCTGCAGTATTGCCCGACCTGCCAGACCGGCGGCAAACTGCTGGCCGACCGCGTACTGTCCCGGTTGCTGAAGTAACGCGGGCCTTTTCAGTGGAGCTACGGGGATTCGAACCCCGGACCTTCTCATTGCGAACGAGACGCGCTACCAACTGCGCCATAGCCCCAGAAACTGCTTAGGCAGGATATCACGGGTACACCCGTGCCGACGCGCTACGGTATCCCTGGGGCAGGCCTAACCGGACCGGCTGACGGACGAGAGCGAGGCGACGTGCGGGTTACCTTCGCACTACTCAGGCTGGCCATGGGCGTGGCGATCATCGCGGCGATCATCGCCCAGCTCAGTGCCAGCGCGGACTTCTGGCGGGGCATCGGGATTTCAGACCTCACCGGCAACTTCGTCAACTACTTCAGCTTCTTCACTATCGATTCGAACTCGCTGGCCGGCATCATGCTGCCGATCGGCGCGGTAATACTCCTGGTGCGGCCGGGACCGGAGCCGAACTGGTTCGGGGTGTTACGGGCCTCGGTGGTCAGCTACATGGTCGTCACCGGCATCGTCTACAACCTGCTGCTTCGCGGCATCGAGTTGCCGCAGGGCGTCACGGTGGAATGGTCCAACGAGGTGCTGCACGTGATCGGTCCGGTGTATCTGCTGCTGGACTGGCTGTTCGCGCCCGGGCGAATCGTGTTGCCGATGAAAGCCATCTGGAGCGTTCTGGCCTTCCCGATCGTCTGGGTGATCTACACGATGGTGCGCGCGCCGTTCACCATCGACCCGGTGCAGAAGCGCTCGTACTGGTATCCGTACCCCTTCTTGGACCCGAACAACTCGCCAGAGGGCTACACTACCGTCGCGTTCTACATCGTGCTGATCGCCGCGGTCATCGGTCTAGTCGCCGCCGGGATCATCTGGCTTTCCCGACGCCTGAAGCAGGTTGACGCGCCGGCAGCCGGCACACCGCTGGCCAGAGACGCGGCTCGCCCCTAGCCGCGCGTCGATCAGTTCGCTATCCGGCGCGTTCAGGAAGCGGCGCGACGCCGGCGCAGTGCGGCATCGAGGTCGAGCACCGCACCCTGCGTCTCATCGACCCCACCCAGATCGTCGATCCGGCCCATCAGGGCGAACCGTCCCGCACCAGACGCGTCCGGTGCGCTCGCCGCCAGGGCGGATGCCACCGGACGGCGCAACGGGGTCGGCTGCGGTGTCAGGCGAGCGGCTCGCTCGGCGAGTTCGGATCGGGCGGCAGCCCGGCGAAGCTCGACCGCGGCATCCAGCGAAGCCATCGAACTTGCCGCGATGCTGCCGGGAGACTGGTAGAGCGGCTTGGGGATCGGCGTCGGCGTCCAGGTAGACCTGGCGACGACCGGTGGCTCGACCTCCGCGTGGTCGTACGGGTAATCGCGTTCGGGCACGGTGGAGGCGACCTCGGGTTGGGAGCTGGCTGCCGCGCTATTCCGCCGACCGGCCGTGGCCAGCCGGCCGAGCACCCCGATGCAACCGAGCATCGCGCCGCCACTCAGTGCCAGGATCAACCAGGATCCGCCGGCAGCCAGCTGAACCGTTCCCCATCCCACCGCCACCATCGCGGCCAGCAGCATCAGGCTGGTCATGGCCCGGGCTCGACGCAACATTCGACCGGGCCGGCTGACACCAGACGCGGCGATCGCAGCGCGCGCTTGCGTGCTGACGGTTTCTGTGCGCGCTTGCGCGCCGACGGCTTCTGCCCGCGCCTTCGCCGCAGCGCGTTCCTGGTACCGCTTGAGGATCCGCTCCTGCGCGGCAGCGTCGCGGGCGGTTGCCTCGACGCGGATCTCCCGCGGCACCTCCGCCGTCTCCGCGAGAATCCGCAGTGTCTGCTGCAGGCGCACCGCGTTGCGCTCGGTTGCCATGTACTCGCGCCGGCGGAGCACGGTGGGGATCAAATACGCCAGCCAGAGCGCGGCAGCGACCACGATGACGACCCCTCCGCCTAAAAAGTCGCCGCTCATGCTCCTACGGTAAAGGTGTGGCACAAATCGGGGCTCATTGCAGGCAGTGTGTCACCGATCCCGCGCAATCGGCAGCGCGACCGATGCAACGGCGCGATCCTCAGACGGCACCTGAGCCAGTCCGACCGGCACCGCACCGTCGAGCCAGCGCCGCAGCACGCCCTCCGGAATCTCCTCAGCGACCAGGGCGAAGCAGAAATGGTCGCGCCAGTCCCCGTTGATGTGGATGTACCGCCGGCGCAGCCCCTCGTAGCGGAACCCCAACTTCTCCACCACACGTAGCGATGGGTCGTTCTCCGGGCGGATGCAGATTTCTATCCGGTGCAACCCCACCTCGAAAAAGCAGTAGTCGGTGGCCAGCGCGACGGCGGTCGGCGTCACCGCGCGGCCGGCGAATCGCTCAGCCACCCAGTAGCCGATGCTCGCCGATGACAACGAGCCATAGGTGATCGAGGAGACATTCAGCTGGCCGGCCAACTGCCCGTCGTATTCTTCGATGAACGGCAGCCCGTTGCCGTTTCGCGAATGGGCCAGCAGGGACCGGATGCTGGCGCGCGTGTCGAAGGCCATCGGCGCGTGAGGGTTGGTCGCCTCCCATCTGCGCAGCCAGCCGCGATTGGAAAGTAACTCCCGCTCCAGCGGACGCGCGTCGCGCAATCGGATCGGTCTGATAGAGACGCGACCCTCGGAAAGCGTCGGAATGGCGATCGGCACGTTCAGAGAATACCGCCGTTACCAGATCACTTAAGGCCCTGCGCAAAGTCTTTCAACCAAGGCCGCAGGTCCGGCCCGAGATCCTCGCGTTCGACGGCGAGCTGAACGATCGCCTTGATGTAGTCGAGCCGGTCACCGGTATCGTACCGGCGCCCCCGGAAGATCACCCCGAAGACTCCGCCAGTCCATTCGGGTGCGACCGCCATCTGCTGCAAGGCGTCGGTCAATTGGATTTCGCCGCCCTTGCCTGGTTTAACGTGCTCGAGAACGTCGAAGACTTCCGGGCGCAGCACATACCTGCCGATGATAGCCAAGTTGGATGGCGCCTTACCGGGATCCGGCTTCTCCACCAGCCCGGTAATCCGCACCACGTCCTCGTCGTCTGTCGCTTCCACCTGGGCCGCACCGTAAAGGCCGATCTGCTCCGGGTCTACTTCCAGCAGCGCGACGATCGTGGCGTTGCGCTTTGCCTGCTCGTGCAGCATCCGGCTCAGCAACACGTCGCGGCTGTCAATGATGTCGTCACCGAGCAGGACAGCGAACGGCTCCCGGCCGACGTGCATCTTCGCGCGCAGAACGGCATGACCGAGGCCTTTCGGATCCCCCTGCCGCACGTAGTGCATATCGGCGAGGTCGCTGGAATAGTTCACCTTTTTCAGCCGCTCGGTATCGCCCTTCTTCTCAAGGGTCGCCTCGAGTTCGCCGACTTTGTCGAAATGGTTCTCCAGCGCGTTCTTGTTGCGCCCGGTGATCATCAGGACATCGTGCAGCCCGGCCGCGACCGCTTCCTCGACCACATATTGGATCGCCGGCTTGTCCACGACCGGCAGCATTTCCTTCGGCATTGCCTTGGTGGCGGGGAGGAAACGGGTGCCAAGCCCGGCGGCGGGGATGACGGCTTTAGTAACGGTTATGTCCATGCCAAGAAAGGATAACGCCCTCCACCGCCAGCGCCGCCAGATCCGCTCACGTAGAATGGGGTAATGGCCTCGGACGTCAGCAATCAAAAGCGAGCACTGCGCGCCGAGATCCGCGAACGCCGCAAGAACACGACCGAGACCGAGCGTGCTGCCGCTGCCGCCGGTATCACCCGAAATCTGATCGATCTCACGGTCGGCCTGAGCGCCCGATCGGCCTCGTGCTACCTGTCCACAACGTATGAGCCGAACACCAGACCGTTTTTGAACTGGGCCCGGAGCCAAGGCATCCAGATTCTGCTGCCCATCTCGCGCGACGACGGGCTGCTGGATTGGACCACCGGGGACGGCGAAACGGAGACCACTGACCGTTACGGGCTTCCCGAGCCGGTCGGGGAATTACTGGGCCCCATTGCCATCAACAACGTCGACCTGATCATCGTGCCGGCCGCCGCCGTGGATAAGACCGGCCTGCGGATGGGCTGGGGACGCGGCTACTTCGACAAGACGCTGGGCAGCATGGATAAACGCCCGCCTGTTTATGCGGTGATTTACGACGGCGAACTCGTCGACGCGGTGCCAAGAGAATTGCACGATCAGCCCGTGGACGGCGCAGTCACGCCGGCCAGGATCGTCGAATTCACCTAACCAAAAAAGCTCATTCAGACAGCCAAGTCATTCATTTCATTCTCTCGGAGAAAACGTGCCAACTTATTCCTACAAATGCACTCAGTGCGAGCAAGCGTTCGATATTCATCAGTCTTTCACCGACGACACCCTCAGCATCTGCCCTCAGTGCGGCGGAGCGCTCCGCAAGGTCTTCTCGCCGATCGGCGTGACCTTCAACGGCTCCGGTTTCTACCACAACGACTCCCGCGCCAACACTCGCGATCACGCGACCAAACACCAGCACAAGAAGGATGTCGCGGCCGCATCGACCGGGTCCGGCAGCACTGCCACCGGCTCAACCGGCCCTGCCTCCGGCGGCTCCGGATCATCAGCGGGCGGATCCTCCGATTCCTCCGGCGGTTCGGGTGCGAAAACACCGGCGAAATCCGCCGCTCCCACTACTGTGGGGGCAGGTAAATAGCCGGGCAGTAGACGGCTACCGAGCAGGGAGGCGTCATGCTGCAAGGCTTCAAGGAGTTCATTCTCCGTGGAAACGTCATCGACCTGGCCGTCGCCGTTGTCATCGGCACCGCCTTCACAGCGGTTGTCGCGGCCATCGTCAATAATCTCTTCAACCCGCTGATCGGCGCGATCTTCAACGCCAAAGATCTCGAGAACGCCATGATCGTGATGATCGGCAGTGCTCCATTGAAATTCGGAGCGGTACTGGCCGCGCTGATCCAGTTCGTCCTGATCGCGGCGGTGGTGTACTTCGTGTTCGTGGTGCCGATGAACCACATCCTGGCCAAGCGGCGCAACGCACCGATCGAGGAGGCCGAGACCGCGCCGACCGAATTGGAACTCCTGGCCGATATCCGCGACCTGCTGGCCGGTCATCAGGAGCCAGCCGGCGGCAAGCACTCCGATCTTTAGGCCGCCTCGGCTTCAAAGCCCGCTATCCCCAGTGCGGCGGCTTGTCGCGGCGCAGCCTGGCGTCGTTGGGGCCGCTGTGGGCGTCACCGCCGGCACCAACTCGGGGCTCAGCCGCAACCGGGCGCCGCGGCAGCTTCTGCGGTGTCGGGTCGGTCCCCGGCGCTCCCGGCCGCTGAGCTCGTCGGGAAACTCGGTTAAGACCTGAAGTTGGCATACCTCAAGGTTAGCTCGCGGCCGGCTCGGTCCGCTCCGGATCACTGCCAACCCCGATCAGCCGAGCGATCCGCGCTGCGACCGCTTCGGGGTCGCTGAACAGTTCGAAGCTGTGCACCCGCAGGTAATGCCAACCCAGCCGACGAAGCAGGTCGGGGCGTAACCGCAGGGACTGCCTCAGGCTCGCCGAGTTGACCACGGCATCGGTCTCAACCACGACCGCGCGGCCGTTGTACGAGGCGACCAGGGCCAGCTTGTCGCGATGCCCGATATTGACCAACAGTCCCCGGCGCTCCAGCCGCTGCGCCAGATCGATCAGCATCGGCTCGCTGGTGTCAGCGACATCGGCTGCTGTCTGCATCGCGGCGGTTTCGCTGAGTACTTGCGCAAGGGCGAGGATGCCGTGCCGCATTCTGGAGGTGTCGATGTCCTCCGGGGTGAAACACGACACGATATCCATGGAACGACGGGCTCGGGTCATCCCCACGGCGAGCAGGCGTTCGCCGCCCGGTTCGGCAAGGGCGCCGAAGTTGGACAGCAGTCGCCCGTGCGGGGTACGACCGTAGCCGATCGAGAAGATCACCCGATCGCGGCTCTGCGCGACGGACTGCTCCAGCGTGACAACCGTGAAGGGCTCGGCCCGGTCGGCGAGAATGAACTCTGCCAGCTCTGATCGCTTAGCGAACGCCGTCACCACCGCCTGATTCACCCGGACCGCGTGTCTGGCACTGGCGGTGATCACCATCAGCGACTCCCGGGAACGGTTCACGGCGTGGTCGATGACGAGCTCGACGACCTTGGCGACCTCGGCGTCGACGCTCTCGACCGCACCGCTGTCTTCATCCGGCATACCGTGGCCGCCGTGCACGTAATTCAGCGTGATGCTGCCGTGGCCGAGGAACGTCCCGGCCCAGGGCAGCGACTCGATCTTGTCGCTGTAGAACCTGCGATTGACCAGATCGGCGAGGTCCTCTCCCCCAGCGCGGTAGCTGCGGGTAAGGGTGAACACCGGCAGCACTTCGCCCAGCCTGGCCAGCGCCGAGTCCGCATGCACGGCATCGACGTCGACCTCGGTCGCCGACTCGTCCGTATTCTGGGTGATCGCGATCTGAAACGGGGACGGGGTCTGGGTCACCGGATCCCCAAACGCGACGACCTGACGTGCGCGCCGAATCACTCCGACGTTCTCCGCGAGCGTGGTCGCCCCGGCATCCACGATGAAGGCAACGTCGAAGTTGAGTCCGTCGCCGATTGCGCTGACCTCATAGGGTGAGGCAAGCCAGATCGGCGCCAGAGTGCGAGCCAGATGCGGTGCCGCCTCGTTGAGGGTCTGCGGTGTGGTCTGCTCGCCGCGCAGCAGGCGACGCAGCCGGTCGGCCTCCTCCGGCCAGTCGACAACACCGACCTTCCACGCTTCGGCCAATTGCCAGGCCAGCTGCTGGCCGGTAGCCGAGGCATGCGCTTCATCCACCAGTCTGAAGTCCGCCTCGAGCCGGTCGAGCACACCGGTGTTCGCACTGAGCAGGGCGCGGTCGCTGGCCAGCAACGACTCCAACACCGACTGCCACCAGGCCAGTTCGAGCTCGCCGGCGACCTCTTGCTGCGGCACGTGGCGTGCGGAAAGGTCGGCAAGCAGCGGATCGAGGTTGAGCTCCCGCAGGGTCGCCAGCAATGCGGTACGCTCCTGCAGGTTAGCCAGCACCTCGGACTCGGCCGCAAGCCCGGACACGGTGTAGACCAGTTGCGAGATCGGCAGCATGGAGAGATCGCTCATCAGCGGGGCGTCAAGTTGTGCAAGATCGGCTGCAACGCGCTGATAGGCGACCTGAACATCGGCGATGCCGACCGGAACCTCTGGGCTGACTCCCGCGACGGCGAATCGCTGCCACAGCACCCTCTGCTGCTGGATGCGGCGCAACGACTCGTTCAAATCGCTCACGTGCACTCCTGGCCGCAGATACTCCAGAGCCAGTTTGCGCAGCCGACGGCGGTTCGCCCCGGTCATCTGCGGTGCCTCGCGCCGACTGCTGGTCGCGGCGATCAACTCGGTCAGAGCGCGATCGAATACGGCGGGTTGGAACTTGTCAAGAGTCTCTCGCAGATCAAGCAACAGCCGCAGGTAGATGCCGAGTTCGGCAATTGACTCGAACGGCCGCATGCTGGTCTGGCCGACGAGGACATTAGCCCGCTCCAGCAGCCGCGGCAGCTCGACGGAGTTCATCCGCTTAGCAAGATCGTGCGCGGCGGTCGCTTGTGCGGTGGTGGCGAATGAGGCACCGTACCAGGGCGAGTCACTGGGTCCGTAGCGGAACTCGCCAAGCGCCGCGGCCTTGATCAGGGTCTCTGCCGCGACGTCACGGCCGGAGGCGAGCGCCTGAAGCGATGCATGGTCCAACCGGGCCGTCGTGGCGGGTGGGTGCGGCAGCAGTGCGAGCCGGGATAGCTCGGTGAGCGCGTCGAGGACGCAAACCCCGAGGGCCGGATCCTTCCTGGTCAGCGCCCCGCGGTAGTCCAGCAACACCTTGCGCAACCGGACCAGGGCGTCGTCGACCTCCGCGACGCTGGGTTGCTTTGCCTTCTCGTTGCGGACGATCGACTCGATCACATCCCGACGCAGCGAGCGCAGTCCCACAGCCGCTCCGCCCAGGCCAACCCGGCGCAGCCGCTGGGAGATCTCGTCCAGGCTGGAACGCCTCGCGCTGACCACCAAGACCCGCTTGTGCGCCGCCACCAGGGCGCCGACGGCATTGACCACGGTCTGGGTGCCCCCGGTGCCCGGCAGCGTTTTGACCACGAGAGAGTTGCCGGCACCGATTTGGGCGATGACCTCTTCCTGCTGCTCGTCAGAGTCCAACAGCAGATTATCGGTGGCCGGCGGGCGATCATCTTGTTTGACCGGAACGACCGGGCTGTAGGCCTCCTCCACGCGCCGCCGTGCCGAAGGATTGCCGGCAACGGCATCGAGCATCGGATGCCCCAGATCCGCGGCATCCATCGTCATCGCGTGGGCGACCGCGGCAAACGACGACACCACCAAGCGCGGTTGCACATTGAACCAGGCCAGATGGGAGGTAAGTCCGCGCAGCCGGTCGATGACAGGTTGCGGCTTGAACACCCCGTTGCTCACCGCCAGTGCGACGAACGCGTCGGCATCCAGGGAAATCTGGAATTGTTCCTGCAGCGCCCTGGCCAACTCGGGATTGAGCCGGGGACGGCCTTTCAATTTCAGCTCGAAGTCGCGCCCGTACCGGCGGATGGCAACCGGCCGCAGTAGTACCGGTGCCGTGAATTCCTCGTCTTCGTTCCGCCAGGATGCCAGGCCGATCGCCAATTGGGTCGCCTCGATGCCGCGCACCGAGCGCAGTTCAATCCCCTTAGCCGTTATCGCGCCGGCGGCTACTTTGGCGTTGCGCAGTGCAAGCTCGTCGCGGATCAGGCTGGACAGCAGGGTGGTCTGCCCGGTGATGAACTGCGGCAGTCCGCCAGGATGCGTCGAGCTGAGCTCGATCCTGGTGCGGGGAGCGTCAACGAAGTGCAGCAACGGGGAACGGCCGCCGACGGTAGCCAGCTCCTGCCGCCAGCGATGCCAAACGGGCTCCGCCACGTTTCCGTCCGGTGCCGTCGGATCGCCCGAGCCCGGGTTCTGGGGCGACGCTATACCCTGGGAGTCATCGACGGTGGGATCATCCAAGGCAGACAGAATGTCCTCGTCGTCTTGCTTCTTATCGAGTCGCCACACAGGGCCAGACTAATTGGGTGCCGCATAAAAACCCGGCAATCCGGCCGAGTTTCGCGCTATCACCCGTAACTTCGGCACGTCGCTCGCCGCCCATCCCTCTAATCGACTGATATATTAGGTGTGACACCACTGCCGGGACACTCGGCGTAGAGTCAGTCGCTGAAGGAACGCAACACTGAACGCCTGAGGAGCGCGGTCGTGAGCATTGTCGCCGACGTACCCAGCATCGACGCTGAGGCACCCTCCTTAGCCGACGCCGCGTACCAGCAACTCCGCGACAAATTGATCATGCTCGACATCAAACCGGGTGACCCGATCAACGACAGCGTGCTGGCCAAGGAATTGGGCATGGGCCGCACACCCGTCCGCGAGGCCTTGAAGCGATTGGAAAGCGACCACCTGGTGGTCTCGTACGCGCGTCGCGGCACCTTTGCCACTGTCGTCGACATCACCGAGCTGGCAGATATCTCCCAAATTCGCGAACTGCTTGAACCGCTGGCGGCCAAGCGGGCGGCCACGATCGCCAATGCTCAAACCCGCGAGCACATGCGCGAGGTCGCCGATAACATCGCGGCGATGGACTTATTCCAAGCGGACCAGCGGGAGCTGATGCGCTACGACATCACCGTGCACCGGCTGATCTACCGGGCGGCCGCGAACCCGCACCTCGAAGATGTGCTGGTGCGCTATGACAATCTGGCTACCCGGATCTGGTGTCTCGTGCTGGACAAGATGCCCACGGTCACCGGGCACATCACCGAACACGTGCAGTTACTTCGAGCCATCGCCGACGGTGAGGAAAAACTCGCCGGCGATCTCACCGCGGAGCACGTCACCAACTTCGAGCAAACCATCCGGCACCTGTTGTGATCGTGATCGTCGGCGCAGGCCTGGCCGGCGCGAAGGCGGCAGAGGCGCTACGCGATGAAGGCTACCGGGAACGCATCCTAATGATCGGCGACGAGGAAGAGCGCCCGTATACCCGCCCGCCCTTGTCCAAAGACTATCTGCGGGGCAGATCCGAGAAGGCCAAGATCTACGCGCACCCGGCAGGGTGGTATCAGGAGCACGGCATCGAGCTCAGGCTCGGGAAGCGCGTCACGGCAGTCGACCCCGCGCGCCACCGGGTTACTCTTGCCGGCACGCTCGCACCGGGCGAAAGCATCGGATACGACAAGCTGCTGCTGTGCACCGGCGCCTCAGCCCGCACCGTGAATGCGTCGGTCGGCGCCACTGGGCAGGTGCTCACCCTGCGATCGGTAGCGGACTGCGAGCGGATGAGGGAATCCTTCGCCACCGGCGCCCGGCGCGGTCAACGGGTCACCGTGGTCGGAGCCGGCTGGCTCGGGCTGGAGGTAGCGGCGGCGGCCCGCGACGCCGGGCTGGAGGTGACGCTGGTGGCCCGAGGTGAGCTTCCGCTCCTGGGCGGATTCGGGCCCGAAATCGCGAGCGTGTTCGCGCGGCTGCACCGCAACCATGGCGTCACGCTTCGCGTCGGAGCCGGGGTAGTCGGCATCCGTGATCAGGCGGCCGGCGACTCGGTCGGCCCAGGGGTGATCCGGCGCATCGCCGTGGAGCTGGATGACGGCAGCAGCATCCAGACGGACCTGGTAGTTGTCGCCATCGGCGCGACGCCGAACGATCAGCTCGCCGCGGCCGCAGGCCTGGCGGTAGGCGACGGCATCCACGTCGATGAGCAGTTGCGCACCTCAGACCCCGACATCTTTGCTGCCGGTGACGTGGCCAGCGTCTACCACCCGCTGCTGCGCAGGCGGCTGCGCTTTGCGCACTGGCACACGGCTGCCACCCAGCCCCGCGTCGTAGCAAAATCGATGCTCGGCGAAGCGGCGAGTTACCAGCAGGTCCCCTATTTCTACAGCGACCAATATGAGCTGGGCATGGAATGCGCGGGCCATCTCGAGCCGGGTGGATATGACGAGGTTGTGATTCGCGGTGACCTCGACGCGCCACGATTCATCGCGTTCTGGCTCAAGGACCATGTGGTGCTGGCCGGGATGAACGTTAACATCTGGACCGAAACCCAGCGCATCAAGGCACTCATCCGATCCGGAATCACGGTGGAAAGTGCGAAACTGGCCGACAGCTCTGTTCCGCTGCCGGGAGCGCACTAGCCGCGTACACCGCGGTTTGCGATGGGTACCGGGTTGAGAAGTTCGCCGCCCCGCAGGTAGCGTCGGAGGTTCTCCAAAAACACGGCGGTTATCCGGTCGTCGGTGTGCGTCGGTCGGGCCGGGGCTTGCGCGACCAGGGTGCTCGGCAGTCGTCTGAGCGGGCTGTCCGCCGACAGGGCGCGACCGGCGTAACCGTCGAAGACAGCCGCCGCCGGCTGGCCGGCTTGTAGCCCGGCGACAAGAGCCGACTCATCGATCACGCGGCCGGCTCCGAGCGCGACCACGACGGCATCCGAGCGCATTCGATCGATTGCCCTGGCACCGATCAGGCCGACGGTGCGCTCGGTCTCTGGTAGCGCCAGCACCACGGCGTGCGAGACCGGCAACAGATCGCCGATGAACCACGGTGGCCGGATTGACTCGACACCCGCCGCCGCGCCGTCGCCGGTGCGGTTGATCGCGTTCACGTGCATGCCGAATGCAGCGGCCAGGCGCGCGACGGCGCGGCCGACCGGCCCCAAGCCGACCACCAGCATGGTCTGCCCGGCGAGCTGGCGAACGGGTCGAGTGGGCGACGCCCCAAAGGTGCCGCCCGGAGCGCCGTCCGCGAAGGCGAGCACCCCGAACAATCCGAACTCTGCCAGCGCGGTCGCCAGGATGCTGCCGGTGCCGGTGATCGTGACGTCCTCGGCTAACGGTGTGGCCGGCTTCGCGGTGCGCAGCCGCTCTGCCACGCTCGGGATCGTGGATTGAAGCCAGCGCAGCCGCCTTCCGACGCGCAGCACCTCGGCCAGATCGTCTACCGAATCGGGACCGAACACGACCTCCGCGCCGCCGATGAGCTGGTCCCAGCGCCGCCGATGAACCTCGGTCCGCGCGAAGCCGCTCGCACGCCCGGCGGCCGGCCACGGCGCCGGCGACAGCAAATCCGGCTCGTAGCGCACCTCAAGACGGTCGTCAATCGATTGGATATCTGCCATAAATGTCTGCGTCACCGTGGTTGCTACCGCGACCGCAATCCGAGCAGACGAGCTCATCGGGGGCGTTGATCCTGACACGGCTGAATCCCATCATTCCGTTATTGACACTTTAAGGAGAGAATAGGGGCATGGCTGACACATCTGTGATGGGTAAATGGTATATCAGGCCCGGGGCACGTCATTTCCGCACGAAATCGGCGCCGATGGGCATCAGCGACTTTCATCTGCGCGCCCCCGGGTATCAGCAGAGCGCTCTTCGGGAGTGCCCGGAGCTGGCCCAAGAGCTCGGGGTCGGCCGAGTGTACGTGAAAGAGGAGGCTAGCCGCTTCGGCCTGCCCTCCTTCAAGATGGTTGGCGCTTCCTGGGCTGTCTATCGGATTCTGGCCGATCGAACACAGGACCCCGAACGGGAGTGGACCTTTCAGGAGCTCGCCGATCAGTTCAGTGATTCCGGCCTGACCTTGATCTGCGCCACCGACGGCAACCATGGTCGGGCCGTGGCCCATATGGCCAAACTTTTCGGCCTCAAGGCGCACGTCTTTGTGCCGGCTCAAATCGGCAAACGGGCAAAAGAAGGCATTCTCAGCGAGGGGGCCGAACTCACCGAGATCGACGCCGCATACGACCACGTGGTGCCGGTCGCGGCAGAAGCTGCTGCCGCCGATGAGAACGCGATCATGGTCCAGGACACCGCGTGGGAGGGATACCACCAGATTCCTGGCTGGATTGTTGAGGGCTACGCAACGATCTTCCGCGAGATCGACGCCCAGCTGGCCGAAGCCGGCGTGGTCGGGCCGCACGTCGTGGTCACCCCGTGTGGCGTCGGCTCCCTGATTCACGCGGCTGTCGCGCACTACCGCGGCCGGGACCGCTCCTCGAAGGCTACGCATCCGTCCCTGCTGAGCGTGGAGCCGGTGGATGCGCCATGCCTGCTGGAATCGCTGAAGGCGGACCGCCCCATCGCCGTGGCGACCGGAATAACTCGAATGGCAGGGCTGAACTGCGGCACCGTCTCCGTGATCGCCTGGCCGGTGCTGCGCGGCGGAATCGATGCGGCGGTGTCGGTCACCGAAGATGAAGACGAAAAGGCGGTGCTGGATCTGCAAGCGCTCGGCATCGACTCCGGACCATGCGGCGCGGCATCCCTGGCCGGGCTTCGGGTGGCCTTGGCCGACCCGGCGTTGCGAACCGGAATGGGAGCAACCGCACAGTCCGTGATCGTGTTGCTGAGCACCGAAAGCCGGGAGGCGAACCCGCTACACCAGTAGTCAGGCGCTAAGCCCGTTGCTTGGCGTAGTGACGTTGCGCTTTCGCTCGATTGCCACAGCCCGCCATCGAGCACCAACGCCGGCGGCCCGACGGGTCGTAGAAATACAACACACAGGCGGGCTGTTCGCAGCAACGGATTCCGTCGGCCGCGCTCTCCCGGAGCCGCAGGTAATCGTCCGCAGCCTCCCAGGCAACCGCCCACGCCGGGTCTACCGTCACGATCTGCCGGACCTGGCCATCCCGGAGCTCTCGGCTGATCGCGCCGCGGGCCAGCACCTGGTTGAGCCGGTGCTCGGCACCCGGTTCGTCTTCGACGACGTCGCGCAGGACCGCGCGGGTCTCCACCAACGCGACCCGCATCCGCTCGGTCGGGATGCGGCGGCTCAGACCTCGCTCGATCAACCATTCGCCGAGGCCGGCAACGGTCGCGAGCGCGTCGTGAGCGCCGTCGTGCTGCAGCCATACGGTGTTCATCACGTCCACCGCGAGCGGCTCGCCAGTCAAAGGCCGATCCATATGCACATGATAACCACGGAGCGTGCCTTCTACCTAACCGTTTGATTCCCCTTGACTGGTTAGGTGGTCCGAGGGATGATGAAGAGGTAGGCGCACGCTACGCAGCGACACGCCAGAAGGGCAACTGATGACCACATCCACCGCAACAACGCCGTTGACATCCCTGCAAACCGGGCACGTCGGCTTGAACGTCTCCGATCTCGACCGCTCGAGCGAGTTCTACCAGCAGGTATTCGGCCTCCACGTGTTGAAGGAAGGGACCGACGCGAATCAACGCTGGGTCTTCCTCGCCCGGGACGGCAAGCTGATGGTCACCCTGTTCCAGCAGAGCACTGGCGTGTTCGACACGGCAACCCCCGGGCTGCACCACCTGTCGTTCCAAGTCGAGAGCATGGATCAGGTACGCGCCGCCGAGGAGATCGTGCGCGGCCTGGGTGCCACATTCTTCCACGACGGCATCGTCGCCCACGCGGAGGGGGCGGATTCCGGCGGAATCTTCTTCGCCGACCCCGACGGCATCCGCCTGGAGATCTTCACGCCCAACGGTGCCTCCGAGAGCCCGGCACCAAGCGGCGAAGCGCCAACCTGCGGGTTCTTCTGATCCCGAATTCGACGTATCAGCCGGTCGCGGTACTGCGGCCAGTGGAAATGAGCCCGTGGGAATGAGTGACGCCCATGCCGGCGAGATCGCCGTCCAGGAACGAACCGGCACCAGTTTCGGCGGCCGGATCAGAAACGAGATTCCGGCCGTCGCCGCCAAGTTCCTCCTCGAACGCCGCTATGTCGTCATCGCCGGGCGCGACGGCGCCGATCGGATGTGGACCACGATGCTGGTGGGCTCCCCCGGCTTTGCACGGGCGGCCGATCCGCAGACGATGGCGGTCGCCGCGCGGCCACTGGCCACCGACCCGCTGGCCCCGCTGGTCACACACGGCGGGGAGGTCGGCACGATCGCGCTGGATCACCACCGGCGGATGCGGGTCAACGGCATCCTGACGCCTGAACACGACGGATTCCGGGTGTCGACCCGGCAGGTGTTCTCCAACTGTGGCCGCTACATCGCCGAGCGCCATCTGCTGCAGCGCCCCGACGATGCCGAACCGGCCGGGACGAAACCGGTCGTGACGAAACCGGTCGTGACGACGGGCAGCGAGTTGACCGCCGAGCAGATGGCGGCGATTGGAGCCGCGGACACATTCTTCATCGGCACGTCGCACCCGGACGGTCCCGCCGACGCCTCGCACCGGGGCGGCAATCCCGGCTTCTTCCGGGTGGACTCGCCCGGTTCATGCAGCTGGCCGGATTACAACGGAAACGCGCTGTTCATGACCCTGGGTAACATCACCCTCAACCCACGCGTCGGGCTGCTCTTCGTCGACTGGGCCAACGGCGGCATGCTGCAGGTTTCCGGCCGCGCACAAATCAACTGGGACGAATCCGAAGCGCGATCGCGGCCGGGAGCCGAACGTGTCGTGGAGCTGACCGTCGACGCGGTGCAGGAAACCCGGCAGGCTCTGCACGCCCACTGGGGCGCGGCACTGCTCAGCAGGTACAACCCTACCTAGTCGGGCCAGCGGGAATCAGGCCTAGGGAAATCAGGCTCTGTGCGGTAGCCACCAACGCGTCCTCGTTGGACCGTGGCGTCCAACCCAGAACACGCTTGGCCTTTTCGTTCGACGCATTCCTGATCTTGCCCAGCCGCGGTACGAGTTCCCTGAGATCCGGCACAAACACTGCGGCGATGCGCACCAGCCAGTTCGGCAGCACCCGGGTCGGCACGCGGTCGGCCGCCGCGCCGAGGCGAGCTTTCAGCACGTCAGCCATCTCCAGCATGCTCATCGAGTCGCCTGCGACTGCCAGGAACCGCTCGCCGCTGGCCGCGGGACTGGTCATTGCCAGCAGATGCAGGTCGGCTACGTCGCGCACATCCACTATGGCGGATGCCACGTGCGGCAGGCCGGGCACCGCGCCGCTCAGCAAGCGGCGCGCGATCTCGATGGAGCTGGACAGGTCCGGTCCGAGCAGCGGACCGAAAATGGCAACCGGATTGACCACAGCGAGCTCCAAGGAACCGCCCTCACGCGCGATGAACTCCCACGCGGCTCGCTCCGCGAGGGTTTTCGACTTCACGTACGCGCTGACGTCGGCATCCGGATTGGTCCAGTCCTCCTCGGTGAATGTCCGGCCCTCCAGCGGAACGCCGTAGGCGATCGCCGCCAATGATGAGGTCAACACGACCCGCTTGACTCCGGCATCCCGCGCCGCCCGTAACACTCGTAGCGCACCCTCCCGGGCGGGGCGAACGAGTTCGCTCTCATCCTTGGGCATTCGAACCGGGAACGGAGACGCCACGTGCAGCACGAAGTCACAGCCTCGCACCGCCTCGGGCCAGCCCAGGTCGGACGTGAGGTCGGCAGCGACGACCGACAGCACCTCGCCGTGCTCGAGACCGCCGGACGCAAGCATCGCGCGAACTTCAGGCTCGCGCTTCAGTGACCGCACGGTCGTCCGCACCCGGAAGCCCGCGTCTACCAATTTCAGGATGCAGTGTGCCCCGACGAATCCGGACCCCCCGGTAACCAATACCAATTCGCCGCTCACACCGTGCTCCTCTGAAGGCTCGGCCCGCCAATGTTAGGCCGCTCGCCAGACGAGTTCGACGATATGGTGATCAGCCGAGTTGAAGTATACGTGCTGCGAGGCGGTATCCACCTCGACAAATCCAGCCGGGTTGCTGATCGATGCCGGACTATTCGACGCTGCCGTCAAATCGTTTTGGTGCCATCCCGTGAAATCCCACCACAGCTCGTGAACATGACCGTCGCTGCCGAGGTAAAGCACATGCTGGGTCGCCCGGGGTTGCCGCGGCTGAGCTTCGAACGCGTAGCCGGCCGGGACGCTACCGCTCGATGCCGGTATGGCACCGGTCAACTGCGTGAGATTGGCGTGCTGCCAGCCGCTGGCTTGCCACCAGAGTTCGTTGATGTGGCCATCGACTCCCCGGTAGTTGACATGTTGGGTCAGCTGGTCGAGGAAGACATACCCGGTCGGCGCGCCACCGGCGGGAGGGGCGCCGGCTGCCACGGTGAGGTCGTTGTGATGCCAGCCTCCGGTGGCCTTCCACCACAACTCGTGGATGTGAGTGTCCTTGCCGAGATACACCACGTGCTGGGTGCCCTGTTGGTCGAACATGTACCCGAACGGTTCGCTGTCCGCCGTCGGCGCGCCAGCGACCAGGTTGAGATCGCCATGGTGCCAACCTGTGCCGTCATCGCGCCACCACAACTCGTGGATATGCAGATCCTGGCCCTGGAATACCACGTGCTGGGTACCGTCCGCGTGGAATTCGTATCCGCAGGGCACGCCCAAGGAAAGCGGCGCGCGCGTCGCGTTGGTCAAATCGTGATGGTTCCAGCCGTCATCGTCGTTCCAATACAACTCGTGCACATGACCGTCGAACGGCGCGCCGACATAGAGGATGTGCTGAGACCCGGTTGTCGCGTGGACGTACGCGGTCGGATTCGCGGTCGCCAGCGGCGCATCCGCCGAACTCATTAGGTCCGTCACCCGCCACCTGTCATTGTCCGGAGTCCAGTACAGTTCGTAAAGCCGACCGGTGGATCCGCCGGCAGGGGTGAATCCCTGATACACGGCATGCCGAGTGGACTGGGCAAAAAGGTAAGCTGCCGGGTCGAAGGTAGCCTGTGGCGCCCTGGTCAGATTGGTCAGATCGAAAGATTTCCAGCCCATGATCGCGATTCTCCTCGAATGCAACCCCTCAAAAACCTTCGACAGTGCCAGTATCACGATACGCCGGCCACCGCTAACCGACCAGTGCCGGGATTCAGTAGGGCGTGCTGTTCCCGCAGCGACGAGTCATGCCATGCTGGTCGGGTGATGCAGGGATCGATCGGCACCGTTCAGCCCCGCAAGGTTCTCAGTTGGAACCTGGTGCCGGCGATCCTGCTATCGAGTTCCGCGGTGCTGCTGTTCGGATTCGAATCTGACCTGGGCGGGTACGCCCTACTAGCGGCGAGCCTCATCATCGCGCTGGCGATCGACCGGGCTTTCGCCAAGCATGCGGCCCTGATTGCGGCCGGCCTGGTCATCATCAGCACGGTCCCGCTGAACGCCGACCTGAGCATCCAGCACATGCTCCTGATGGGTGCCGCACTCACGCTGGCCGTCGTGGTTCCCTATGCCGTGTCGCGCTTCGGATACCGGGATCACCTCGTCCGCTTTCCAATACTCACCGGGCGGCGCTGGCCCACGGCCGCAAGACTTTACCTCATCGGGGTGGTAGCTCTGGGCTATTTCATCCTGCCGTTTTATTTGATCAGCACCGGTGTCTACCAGAACTGGCCAGACGCATCAGACCCCAGCGTGTTCGTGCGCCTGTTCGTCGGGGTCAATGCCGTGGGAATCTGGGATGAACTCTTTTTCGTCTGCACGGCCTTCACCCTGTTACGCCGGTATTTCCCAGATTGGCAGGCCAATATCCTGCAGGCGGTGATTTTCTCCTCGTTCCTGTGGGAGATCGGCTATGAGAGCTGGGGGCCACTGCTCACCTTGCCGTTCGCGATGCTGCAGGGATACACGTTCAAGCTCACCAAATCACTGACCTATGTGGTATCGGTGCACCTGCTCTTCGACCTGGTGCTGTTTCTCGCGCTCGTGCACGCCCACAACCGGGACTTTCTGCCGATCTTCCTCTACTGAACGAATGGTGCACCCAGTCCCGTTGATCTTCGACACGGTGCTCATCGGTGACCGACTCGTCGGTCTCTCGACCTGGGGAGGCTACTCGGTGAATCAGGGCAAATACCTTTCCTTGGCGATGATCGATGCAACCGACGCACAGGAGGCGTCGAGGTCACCCTGGTGTGGGGCCAGGACGACGGGGGCAAATCAAAGCCGCTCATGCCTGAGCATGTCCAGGCCACAATCCGCGCGACGATCAGCACCGGCCTGTCCGGCTAAGCAAAGATGCCGCGCTAGTACGGCTCCGGCTCGGGTTCGGGCCCGAATTGGAATCTTCGTCCACTTACTTCTGCGGGAACGATACGAACGAAAACGGGCTTACTCGTCGGAATCCAGGATCGGAGTCCAAGGTGCTCCGCGGCGAAAATCTCGTCGTGATTGTCGAGGACGCTGGCCGTGCCCTTAACCACTACACTCCACGCCTCATCGGTGTCATAGAAATCGGTCTCGAAGGCAACTGAGGAGTTGATCGTGACTCCGAGGAGCTTGTCGCCAGGAGCGCTGCGAAAAACGATGGAGTTCTCGTCAGCACGGAAGTTCACCGGGAATACGTCGGGTTGGCCTGCGACGCTCACCGCGAGACGCCCGAACGTGCGCCCCCTCAAGAGGTTCCAGGCTTCATCCCGGCCCAACACGCTGACCGGCTCTCTGTCTGTGATCATGATCGCGACTCCCTTGGCTGGTGATTCTTCCTCCACTCTCGCAGGGCTGGTTTGTCCTACCTAGAGTCGAAGGTCCCGTCGAGCGCTGCGACGAGGCCCGCTCCCCAGGCCTCAGCTCGTTGCTCTTCACCGGCGAGCAGTTGGGTGGCTTTATCGACGAGGAAGCTCTCTGGCTGGTCGACCAGCTCGAAGCCGGCCGCTTGCAACCTCCTCGCGATCCCTTTCGAAGCCCGGCCAGTCAGCAGCGGCGCCGCGTCGACCCGGGTGTCGAAGGCAGCGGCCCGGCCGGTCATGCTCGACAGCGACGCCAACCATTCCCGCACCCCCTCGCTGGCGGAGTCGGGCTCCATCACGAGGTCGCCGCCAGAGGCGATTGCGGCGTCATCGGCAGCGTGACGGGTGGATACCCGGCTCATGCCATGCACATGCGTTGGGCCACCCACTACGACAAGGTCGAGATCCTCCAGGTTCACATCCTTCGCGACCGACACCGGCACGACCCGTACCGGGCCTGGCCCGCCCAGGCCGCGAGCGATCGCCTCCGCGACATGACGTGTATTGCCGTACATGGACTCATAAACGACGATTGCGTGCATCGTTCGGCTCCTGTCTTATCGGTCACTTGTGCCCGTGAAGACCACGCAACACTTCGGCTATAGGCCCATCGCCGATCAAATCGACTGCCGGTAGCCGAAGAATTCGTGGTCATTGTTGTATCCGCCCAGACCTCCGCCAATCTCTGAGAAGTCTTCGACAAACTCGATGCCCTTGATCCATTTGACCAGCTTGAAGCCCAGCTGGGTTTCATTGCGCAGCCGGAGGGGTGCCCCGTGCCCGAACGACACCGGTGCGTCGTTCATGTCGTAGGCCAACATGGTGAGCTTGAAGCTCATCTGCTCGATCGGCTGGGCGTCGTAGTAGATTCCGCCATCCGGTCCGTGGGCGAACGAGTAGAAGATTACCCATTTCGCCTCGGGCTTCGGCTTCACCAGGTCGAGTACCGTCTGCATGGAGACACCGCCCCACTTCGCGACCCCGGACCAGCCTTGGATACAGAAGTGCTGGGTGATCTGGTCGTGATAGGGAAGCGCCCGCAGATCATCGAGGCTCAACTCAACCGGGTTGTCCACCAGGCCGTTGATCACGAGCTTGTAGTCGGTGAAGTTGGCCTCTTCGAGTTGCTTGTACTCCTCGGTCTCTGGGTACTTTCCGTTGTGCCAGAAGTATGGCGAGATGTCATCCTCGGTGTATTGGCCCGGTTTGGAGTCAATGTGCTCGAACAGGCGTTGCGCCGGCCCGATCAGCGCGAAGCCGACCTTCTGCACAATGCGCGGGTGCCGGTAGGTGAACGGAGTGGCCGCGACCCACGCGACGATCATGACAACTAGGGAAGCAGCGAAGATCCAGAAGCCGAGCCAGGATTCGCTGTCATTGGCGGCGTACATGTGGTTGAGATTTCGCAGCGCCCCGGTGGTCAGCACCAGCGTCACATGGACCACGATGAACATGACGAACCAGCACAGCACGAAGAAATGCAGGGACCGTGCCACCTGAATGCTGAACCGTGAACTGATCGCCCGGAACCGAGTCGACAAGGCCGGAGACATGCCGAGCCCCGTGATCAGGGCCAGTGGGGCAGCGATGAAGACAGTGATGAAGTAGGCGATCAGCTGCAGGCTGTTGTAGTTGACCCATCCGGTTTCGGTCGGCCAGTCCAGCGAGAGGTACTGGATCGCCACCGAGATCGAGTTGGGGATGACGTCCCAATTCAGCGGGACCAGGCGCATCCACTGTCCGGTCGCAAAGATCAAGACGAAGAACACGATGCCGTTGAGCAGCCACAGGGTGTCGATGCCCAGATGCCACCAGCGGGCCAACCCGATGGAGTGCCGGCGCCCCGGCAACCCGACACCGTCCGGCAACGTAATCGAATCCGCCTTCGCGGTGTACAGCGGATCGCTGGGCACCGGCTTCTGCATCCGGAACCAATCCTTACCCGGCGTTGAGTGCCTGGTCCAGTAGAACCGGGGATGGTCAGCCATGATGGTGACCCCGGAGCGAATGATGAAGATCATCAGGAACGCGTTCAAGAAATGCTGCCAGCCGAGCCAGGCGGGGAAGCCGACCGGCGCACCGTCAGGGAGTTCGGAGGTACCGGGGAACCGCTGCATGAAATCCTGTACCGCGGGCAGTTCGCGTAGACCTTTGGCAACCGCGATCCCGATCACGAGCAGCACAAGACCGATCGGGATCAGCCACAGCAGATTGAACCACTTGTCTCGGCCGATCCGGATGCGGGGTGCGACTCCATATTGTGCCGGCACCCCGCCGGCCCAATCCTCGTCAACCCGGCTGTATCGTTTGCTGTCCAATTCATCGCGGAAGCTCATCTGTGTTCCGCCGGCACCGATATCGGCCGCCGGGATGTTGTCATTTCGGGACGGGGATGAAGATTTCATCTCTCGGTTCGCCTCCTGCTCGTGAAGCGCACGTCGTGTGCCGCTGCAACCCAAGTCAATTGCCCTACGGGTTAGAGATCTAGGGTCCAACGGCCCTAAAAGACGGCAGGAGACGCTTCGTTCAGTCCTCGGTCGCCTGCCGGGTTTCCACCCGCAATACGGCGGCTTGGGTCCGGCGCTGCAGCCCGAGTTTGCTCAGCAGGCTCGAGACGTAATTCTTGACGGTCTTTTCCGCGAGCGCCAGAGTCTCGCCGATTTCTCGGTTGGTCAATCCGCGCGCAATCAGGGTGAGTACCTCGTTCTCCCGACTAGTTAGCGCGTCAAGGCGTGGATCCGCTCGGTGATCTTCACGAAGTCGGTTGACAACCTTCCGGCTGATGGCCGGTCCGAGGAGAGATCCGCCAGCCGCAACGGTTCGCAGGTTCTCGATCAGGCGGTTGCCGCGAACCTCCTTGAGCACATAACCGGAAGCGCCGGCCAGGACGGCCGCGTTGATCGCTTCATCGGAGTCGTACGCCGTGAGGATGATGCACCGGATGTCCGGATCCTGCGAACGCACGTCGCGACACACCTCGATGCCATCGCCGTCAGGCAAGCGCATGTCCAGCAGCGCGATATCTGGCCGCGTGGCCAAGATACGCACCCGCGCTTGTGCCGCGGTGCCGGCTTCACCGACCACATCGATGTCCAGCTCGGACTGGCAAAGGTCGATTACGCCACGCCGGACGATCTCCTGGTCATCGACCACAAACACTCTCACTGGGCTGCTCCCATGCGCTGGTGCTCGTCTCGCCCGCGCTGGTCTTCGTCTTCCCCGCTCAACGGAACACACCAGCGAAGGAGGGTTTCGCCGGGCTCGGACTCAAAGAAAAAGGTGCCGCCCCGGTGTCCGGCACGCTCCTTCAGATTTGCCAGGCCGCTTCGATGCGTCACCCCACGGGCGCCAATACCGTCATCGGTGACCTCCACGGTCACCAGGCTCTCCGCTACCGCGACCGCCAGTGAAACGTGCTGAGCGTTGGCGTGTTTCGCCACATTCGTGAGGGCCTCACGCGCGACCGCAACGATATCGTCGGCGAGCGAACCCGTGACCACCAAATCAACCGGACCGGCGAATTCAATTTGCGGCGCGGGCGGCAAGGCTGCAGCCAACTCGTTCGCGAGATCGATGATCCGGTGTCGTAAGGTCGGGGTATCACCTGGCTTCCTCGACAGCGCAAAGACCACTGTTCGTATCTGGGCAATTGTGGAATCCAGGGTGTCTATCGACCTGCTGATCCGGGTCGAGACCGTTCCCGCAGGCAACGCCCCGACAGCGCTCTGCAGCTCAAGCCCCATCGCGAAAAGCTGCTGAATTACGTGATCATGAAGGTCACGCGCGATTCTGGCCCGATCTTCCAGCAGCAACATATGCTGCTGAAGCGCTCGCGCCGCGGCCAGTTGCATGGCGACACCGATCCGTCCAGCAAAGTCGGCCACCATCTCAAGATCTGCTGGAGTAAACCGGCCGCCGCCAGGCGCCCGCGAAACCACCATGGCGCCATCGGTGCTCCCGGCGACCACCAGCGGGATGGCCATCGTCGGACCAGCCATACGACCAGGCGTCACGGCTATCTCTGCCGCTTCTGCCTCATCGACGAGCCGCGGCTGACCGCCCTCGATGACGCTCGCCGCAATCGTTCCAGCGGCGGGAAACACGGCACCGGCGACCGTTGCGTCGTCTTTTCCCCAGGAACTCTCGACAACGAGCTCGTGTCGGTCTCCGGTCGGCCGCACGACGCAGACAAGATCGGCGTCGGCGAGCGCGACTGTCCGAGAGGTGAGCAGGTCGACGAAGTCCTCTTGATCGCTGGATAAGAGTGCTGCCGTGATCTCCGCAGACGCGGATGCCCAAGCCTGTCGTCGTTTCGAGTCGGCGAATAGCCTGGCGTTGTCGATGGCGAATCCGGCTGTGGCCGCGAGCGCGCTGACGAGTTGCTCGTCCTCATCGCTGAATTCACCAGAGGACTGCTCGGCGAGATACAGATTCCCGTATATCTCCCCCCGCACGCGCACCGGGACACCCAGGAAGCTATCCATCGGTGGGTGCCCAGCGGGAAAGCCTATCGAACGAGTGTCCTCCGCAAGATGGTGAAGACGAATCGGTCGCTGCTCATCGGTGAGAGCGCCCACTAACCCTAACCCGACTGGCAAATGCCCTATTGCCGCCACCTCGCTCTCAGACATACCCACCTGGACGAGCTGCTCAAGCACACCATCGGGCGCGAGGACCCCCAACGCACCATACTTTGCGTCGACGAGTTCCACGGCGGTCTCGACGATTTTGTGCAGTACCGTCGCCAGGTCAAGGTGTTCCACGACGGCCTGGTTCGCCCGCAGCAATGCGCGCAGGCGACCTTGGGTCGAAGTGACCTCGTTCGCGATTTCGATAAGCGTGGCCAGTGCCCGGTCCAAGTCAACGCGCGGCGCATCGGGAAAGCTCAAAACACCATCCTCGGCCATCGGCGCACCCTCCCCTACCGCACCTAAGTTCGATGTGCACGCATCGATCCGGCTTAGCGCGAGTGTAATCCGATAGCCTTCACGAACCCAATGCTGAACCTGCGGGTGTGACGTCATGGGCTCCCCGCCCCGCGATGGAGACGGTCTCAGGCACAACGATCGTCGGGCCGGTCAGATTTATCAGCACATCGTGACCAACCGAGCCGACCACAACGGGTTCACCGCCGCTGGAACGTGAACCCCCGATGATCAAGAGGCTGGCGCCGGCCGAGGCATCCACAAGCGCCTGCGCGGCTGGACGCCGGACGCTTCGAATCCTCACCTCGATAGCTGGAGCCACGGAATGAGCCAGTCTTGCTGCGTCGGAGAGCAGCGTGGCGCTATGGGCCTCGATGTGCCGAACCAGCCCGCTGCGTAATTCGTCTCTGCGTTCCAGCGAGGGCGACACGGTGAAAGCCTGCAAGAGGGTGAGGTGCTCTCGGGCCCGGTCCGCCTCGATTGCTGCGTAGTGGATCGCGAGATCGCTAGCTACCGACCCGTCGACGCCGACCACGACACCACGTCCCTCGCGCTTGGATGTTCCTGGAATAATCGCAACAGGAGTGCGAGCGGCGGCGGCGAGCAAGAGGCTTCGTGAGCCAAAAACCTTGCCGTTCACGAAGCCCGTTTTGTGCGTTCCTACGGCAACCATATCGGCGCTCCCAGACGCAGCGAGAAGCTCGTTCATCAGACTTCCGTGCAGCAATCGGGTGCGGACAACAACTCCGGGTGCGAGGGAGCTGGCATACTCGGCTTCTCGTTCGACCAGCCGCCGAGCGTCCTCGTGGAGGTCTTCTTGGATGCGCGCGCTCAGGGTTGCCCATTCATCATCCAGAACATGTACCAGCACCACCGTGGCGCTAATCGCGCCGGCGCGTCGCACACTCCAGCGCAGTGCGGATCGACTCGGTTCGGTGCCTTGAACCCCCACCACGATAGTCGCACTCATCATCGTCCTCGCATTTTCTCGCCCATTGGGCGATCTCACGGATTGCGCACACCAGCTATGCTGCTCGTCTGGCCGATGTGTCTCTAGTGCCATAGGTCCTGTGCATCCTCGAACAGCAGTGCGTCTGGAAAGTTCGGGACGTTCGACCCTGGCACGAACTTTCAATTCGAAGGAAAATTGGTCAATGGTTCGCATCGGCACCGACGACGCTGTTCTGCACGGCCATACGAACAAAGGAAGCGGAACAATGACCTCGCAGAATCACGACTCAGAACAGTGGTCGCCACAGGGACCGGTAACAGAGCTTTCCGAACAGAATTGTTGGATCCTTCTGGGCGACCTGAACATGGGTCGCCTTGGCGTGAGCGTGAACGACCAACCGAACATCTTTCCAGTCAACTACTTTGTCGACGGAAGGAGCATCATTTTTCGAACCGCGGACGGCACGAAGAAATCCGAGCTCCTGACCAACAGCTCGGTGGTCTTCGAGGCAGACGAACGCACGGACGATGGCGCATGGAGCGTGACGGTGAAGGGCTCCGCGGCAGTGGTCGAAGACGAGCGCGGGATTCCGCGCGCCGCACACGAGGCGTTGCCGGAATGGATCCCGACAAAAGAGTTCGTGTACGTCCGGATCACCCCCGCCGAGGTCCACGGGCGCCGTTTCGAGCGCCGGGTCCGACCGGGACTGTTCAGGTCCGGTGACGCCAGTTTCCAAGAGCAGTCCGTCACGAATTGGTTCGGATGATGTGCTGGCCGCTCCCATCCTGACGAGCGCCGCATCCCGTTTCTGAAAGGACAGTCCCATGCCTGTAGTCACCTCCCACGACGGAACGACCCTCGCATTCGAAACGACCGGAAGCGGGCCGGCGGTAATCCTGGTGGACGGCGCAATGTGCTTTCGCGAGTCCGGCCCGATGCGACCGATCGCCCGGCAGCTGGTCGACCACTTCACGGTGTACCTGTACGACCGGCGCGGTCGCGGTGAAAGCGGTGACACCGTGCCGTTCGCCATCGACCGGGAGATCGAAGATCTCGACGCCATCATCACGGCAACCGGCGGCGCCGCCTGCGTGCTGGGAATTTCCTCAGGCGCAGCCCTCGTGCTTGCGGCTGCGGCACGGCTTGGCTCGGAGAGGATTGACCGAATCGCCCTCTTCGAGCCGCCGTACCTGTCGGCGGACGGACTCTCCGCTGCCGCGGCCTACACCAAGGAACTGACCACCGCCCTGGCCGAAGGCCGCAACGCCGATGCGGTCGGATTGTTTCTGCAACGGGTCGGGGTACCACCGGAGGGGATCCAGGCCATGCGCAACGCGCCCACGTGGAAGGCGATGGAGGCGCTCGCCCCGACGCTGGCCTATGACAACGCGCTGATGGGTGACGGAACGGTTCCGGTGTCCTTGGCCAAGCAGGTTGAGGTACCGACCCTCACACTCGTCGGCGGCGCAAGCCCCGCATTTCTCCGGTATGGCGGGGCCGAGGTGGCCAAAGCAATACCGGGTGCGCGAGTTGAAGTCATCGAGGGCCAAACCCACGCGGTCGCCGCTGATGCCATCGCTTCGCACCTGATTCCCTTCTTCTCCTGATCCGGTTCCTTCTGATCCGCGCCGGTCGGACTCACGGTCGGGTGGATCTCAACCAGGTGTCTAGGCTTGAGGCATGGCCACAGTCATCCTAGTGCGGCACGGCCGCAGCACTGCCAATACCGACGGCGTGCTGGCCGGACGAGCCGCCGGGGTCAGGCTCGACAAGGTCGGACGCGGCCAGGCTGCCCGCACGGCCCAGCGTCTGGCCGCCATACCGTTAGTCGGAGTGATCTCAAGTCCGCTGGAACGCTGTCGGCAGACAGCACGGATAATCCTCGACCACCAGACCGGCACCCCCGCGGCCGCAATCGATCGGGGCATCACCGAGTGCGACTATGGCCAGTGGCAGGGCCGCAATCTCAGCGAGCTTGCCAATGAAGAGTTGTGGTCGCTGGTGCAGACGCAACCGTCGGCCGCCGCATTCCCCGGCGGGGAGGCGTTGGCCGCGATGCAAGCGAGGTCGGTCGCCGCGATCAGAGGTCACGATGCCGCGTTTCAGTCGCAGCACGGACCCGGCGCGGTGTGGGCGGCGGTGAGCCATGGCGACATCATCAAATCGATCCTCGCCGACGCGCTCGGCATGCACCTTGACCTGTTTCAGCGAATCACCGTGGCCCCGGGCTCGGTCTCGATCGTGCGGTACGGGGCCAGCCGTCCGAGCGTCTACTCCACCAATACCGACTCGGGCGACCTCTCCTGGCTCAACGCCATCGCCCCCGCGACCGACGCGCCGGTTGGCGGCGGAGCGGGCAACCTCTAGCATGATGACCGCGGTCCGCTCGTAGGATATTCACATGCACACCATCGTCCACGGGTTCGACTGGCCCGACCGGATCGTCGTCGGCGCCGTCGGTGAACCGGGGTCACGCACGTTCTATCTGCAAGCACGCGACCGAGCCCGAATCGTCAGCGTCGCCCTCGAAAAGGAGCAGTCAGCGGTGCTCGCCGAGAAGATCGAAGAGATTCTCGACCAACTGATGACGCGCGACGGCAACCCGTTCAGCATCCCCGCCGAGACGCCGGCTGAACTGGTTGACAACGACCCGCTGGAGCAGCCTATCCAGACGCAGTTCCGAACCGCCGCCCTGAGTCTCGGGTGGGATTCCTCGACCGCGCAGATCGTGATCGAGGCTTATCCTCTGGAGGAACCGGAAGAGAACCTCCACGCAGCAGAACCGCCGCAGGAGCAGGAGCCGACGGAGATGCTGGTGGTGCGGATTCCGGTCGGAACCGCCCGCGCGTTCACGAAACGAATCCTCGAGGTGGTCAGCGCCGGCCGACCCCGTTGCCCGCTCTGCGGCAACCCGATGGACCCGGATGGGCACCTCTGCCCGATGCCCGGCGACGTGTGATGCTTTCGAAGGCTGACCTTCTCGACGGCGAACTCGAACTCACAGGTCGGATCACGACGGCGTCGAACGCGACCTTTCTGGGCAGGATCGGCGACGTCGCCGTCGTCTACAAGCCGATCGCCGGGGAACGGCCGTTGTGGGATTTCCCCGCCCGCGACCTCGCGCATCGCGAAGTCGCCGCATTCCTGGTATCCGAGTCCTCCGGCTGGAACATCGTGCCCCGAACCTGGCTGCGGGACGGCCCACTGGGAAGGGGAATGGTGCAGCTGTGGAAGGATTCCGATCCCAAGCAGGATGCCGTGGACATCGTCTCGACGGGCGATCTGCCGAAGAACGGCTGGCGCCGGATCCTGGACGGCACGGACGAGCACGATCGTTCGGTGACGTTCATCCACGAGGACTCCTTCGCGCTGCGACGGATGGCCGTGTTCGACGCGGTCGTGAACAATGCCGACCGCAAGGGAGCTCACATCCTCGCGATGGCAGACGGCCACCGGCACGGGGTCGATCACGGGCTCACGTTCCACGTCGAACACAAGCTGCGCACGATTCTGTGGGGATGGCTCGGCGAAGAACTGAACGCCGACGAACTCGACGGCATCCACCGCGTCCGCGCAGATCTTGACGGCGAACTCGGCGAGGCTCTTGCCGGCTTGCTCAGCAATGTCGAGATCGCCGCATTCGCCGCGCGCTGCGACCGATTACGGTCAGAAGGACTGTTTCCGGCTCCTCACGGCCAGATGCCCGCGATCCCCTGGCCACCGTTCTGATCGCGGCTCAGGTGGTCCAGCCACCCCAGCCACGGCCGAACATATCGTCGAAGCCGGCATCCGAGGCGCCGTAACCGCCACCTCCACGGCGTGAGCCAAGGTAGGACGCGACCACTGCCGCACCGAGGTCGTCGAGCTCGGGAGAGACGACCATCCCACCGACTCGCTTGGCCATCGCATCGATGAACCGAGCAAGGCCGGGATCCTCGCCGAGACGGAAGAATGTCGTCTGCGCGCCGAGACGCGCCGAATTGTCGAGCTCGCGCACCGCGTAAGCCACGGTCAATGGGTGCGGCGGGTAGCTGAAGAAGATCTCGCCGCTGGTTTCGAGGTGCGAGGTCGGTTCACCATCGGTCACGATGAGCAACACCGGCTGGGCATCGGGGTGCTTACGGAAGTGGCGGTTGGCCAAGAGGAGGGCGTGGTGCAGGTTGGTGCCCTTGTCATATTTCACGTCGAGCGCGGTGAGCTGCTCGATATCCATGACCTCGGCGTGGCGACCGAAGCCGATCAACTGCAGGTCGTCGCCGCGGAAACGACTGGTGATGAGGGTGTGCAGCGCTAGCGCGGTGCGTTTCATCGGTACCCAACGGCCATCGATAGCCATCGAGAACGACGTGTCGACCAGCAGTGCCACGCACGCCTGGGTGCGCTCTTCGTTCTCCTGCACCTCGACATCGCCGATCTCGATTCGGACGCCCGCGGCGGTTGAGCTGCCATTGCCGGCGATGCGGGTGATGGCGTTGGTGATGGTGCGGGTGACGTCCCACGGCTCGGTGTCGCCGAAGGACCAGGCCCGAGTGGCACCAGAACGCTCCCCCGCGGCGCCGGCCTGGTGCACGTCACGATTGCCCTGACGCCCCGACATCGTTTTGGCGACCTCGCGCAGCAGCGCCTTGCCGAGTTGACGCATGGCCTTCGGGGTCAGCTTGAGTTGACCGTCGTGGCCGCGCTTCAGGGTGCCAGAATCGCGCAGAGCCCGTTCGAGCTGTTGCAGCGTGCGGGCGTCGACCGCCGCTTCATCGCCGAGTTGGCGGGCCAACTTGTCTAGGTCGAGGTCGTCCATGCGAGATCCGTTGTAGGACTGCGAAAGTTGCTCGGACAACTCGTCGAGGTCGGCGATGTCCTGGAACACGCCGGTTCCGTCCCCGAGACCAAGTCCCTGCTCACCCTCCATCTGCTGGGAGCCGCCCCAATCTTCGCCGGGACGCAATGAGCGGAGGTTGTCGTCGAGGCGGCCAAGGGTCTCCATCAGCTCGGGCGACCCGAATGCCTGCTGAGCGAGCGCGTCGAGCTCGTCTCGCTGTTCCTGGGTCATCGAATTGCGCATCCGTTGGGCAGCGGCCGCGCGTTGCGCCAGAGAGTTGAGCAGCTCGTCGATATTGTCTGGCTTCTCGGGGAAGAAGCGGCCGTGTTTGTCCATGAAGGCGTCGAACTGCTCTTGGCTGTCCTCGCCGCGGCGGTGCGCCTCGAGCAGTTCGTTAAGATCATCGAGCATCTCGCTCGTCGCGGCGCGGTCCTCATCGGTGGCGTTCTGCAGCGCATTTTTCATGCCGGCGAAGTGCTGGTCAAGCATTTCGCGACCCAGCAGGTCCTTGATCTTCTCGAAGTCGTCACGGGCCTGGCGGCTTCGCCACTGGTATTCGCTCAGCTCGCTGACCGCCGCCGCCGGCGAGGCCGGAAGGTTGTTCAGCTGCATCTCGGCCAGCATCCGGTCGCCGTCGTCCATGTCGACATCCCGGGCGAGTTGCCCGCGCTCGGCACGGACAGCCTTCTCAAGCAGTTCCTTGATCTCCTGAAGAGTGCCGTCAAGATTGTGCTTTCGGGTCAGCTGTCGGCGGCGCTCGGCAACTCGGCGGGCCAGATCGTCGAGCCCTGCCCGGCTCGCGCCACCACGACGCAGGAACTCCCGCAGCGCGGTCTCCGGCGAGTAGCCGGCCATGACATCCTCGCCGATGGCGTCCAGCGCCTCATTAAGGTCGATAGGCGGGGCCAGCGGATCCGGCCCGCCCAGGTACTTGCCGTACCGCGAAGCACGCGTGAGGCGCCGATTCGTTCTAGCCATAAATCGTCTCGCCGCCCGCGCTCTCCTTGCTGATCTTGCGCATCAGGTAGAGGCCCTCAAGAGCCAGCTCGATCGCGCCGGCCCGCTGACCGTCGTTTGTCGCGCCGACACGCTGGCAGATCTCGTCGTAGAGCTCGGATTCGCCCAACGCCGGCAGTGCGGCCAGGAAGTCACCAGCGGTCACCTGCTCGCCGGTGGTCACCATGGCCCCGCTCTCGATGGCATCCAGCAGAATGGCAAAGTCCAGGCCGTGGAAATGAGCTCTGACCGTCTCGGCCGTTGCGGTGCGCAGCAGGTGGTCGAGTATCTCGTCCTCACGCCCCTCCTCACCAGACTCGAACTCGATCTTGCCGCCGAGCACATCCACCGCGGTCTCCAGGTCCACCGGCCGAGGGACAGCTTCGGCTTCGCCCTGACGGCTCGCCCGGTGCAGTGCGGCGGCGGCGATCGTCTCAGCGCCGGCGATAGCGAAGCGGGCGCTGACGCCGCTGCGCTGGTCGACCGCGGTCGACTCCCGCAATGCCCTGGTAAAGCGGGCCAGAATCTCGACGAGGTAGTCCGGCACGTCTGCGACGAGCTCGGATTCCTGGCGGATAATTGCGACCTCGTCATCCAACTCGGTCGGATAGTGGGTGCGGATTTCGGCGCCGAAGCGGTCTTTGAGCGGAGTGATGATTCGGCCGCGGTTGGTGTAATCCTCAGGGTTGGCGCTGGCCACCACCAGCACGTCGAGCGGAAGTCGCAGCACATAGCCGCGGATTTGGATGTCCCGTTCCTCCATCACGTTGAGCATCGCGACCTGGATCCGCTCGGCGAGGTCGGGCAACTCGTTGATGGCGACGATGCCCCGGTGGCTGCGCGGAATGAGGCCGAAATGAATGGTCTCCGGATCTCCGAGGCTGCGGCCTTCGGCGACCTTCATCGGGTCGACGTCGCCGATCAGGTCGGCAACGCTCGTGTCGGGCGTGGCGAGTTTCTCGGCATACCGCTCATCGCGGTGGCGCCAGGCAACCGGCAGCTCGTCCCCCAGTTCAGCGGCGCGACGCCGGCTCACCGTGGTGATCGGAGTGAAGGGATGCTCGCCGAGTTCGGAGCCTGCGATGACCGGCGACCATTCGTCAAGCAGACCGACCAGCGTGCGCAACAAGCGGGTCTTACCCTGCCCGCGCTCACCGAGCAACACAATGTCGTGCCCGGCGATCAGAGCTCGCTCGAGTTGCGGGATCACCGTGGTCGAGAAGCCGTGCAGGCCGGGCCAGGGGTCACGCCCTTCGCGGAGCGCGGACAGGATGTTGTCCCGGATTTCAGCACGGAGGGTCTTTTGGACGTGCCCCGATGCCCGGAGCTCGCCGACCGTTGCGATAGTTGGAGGCATCATCTCTGCAACGCTACCCCGGACCCGGAGCCGTTGCAGGAGTGATTGGCTGCATGACCGCACCATCCGCTAGGCCGCCAGCGCGCGACCCAACCAGATTCCGAAGCCGGCCGCGAGCACCGCGACCGCAATCATCCCGACCGAGTTTGCCACGGCGAGCCAAACTCGACGTTCCTGCAGCAACCGCAACGTCTGAAAGCTGGTCGCGCTGAACGCGGTGAATCCGCCGACAAGGCCGACCCCGATGACCAGGCTGCACTGTTCAGGAATGAGATGGCCAGAGGCCAACCCAGCCAAAAGCCCGAGCACGAATGACCCGGAGATGTTAATGATCGACATCGCCACCGGATAGTTGGGGCGAACGTGTCGGTGGATGAGGCCATTCAAGGCGAGGCGAAACGCCGCCCCGAGCCCGCCGCTGACAGCGATCAGGCACGTGGTCACAACCATTCCGACAGCATCGCTCATCGGTGCGGATTCCGGCGCCGATGGGATGCCGTGACGATGCCCAGCCACGCCGCCGCGGCACCGGCAACGATCGTGATCAGTGCGTACGCTACGGCGAGCAGCAGATGGCCATGCTCAGAAACCGTGACCGTGTCGACGGCGAGCTGGGCGTAACTGGTGAAGGCACCGAGGAACCCGACGCCGATCAGCAGCTGCATCGCGCGGCGCCGTTTCGACGCTGTCCCTTCGGACAGGAATTGCAGGAGGACGCCAAGCAGAAAGGGACCGACGAGGTTGACGATCACCGTCCCGGCCGACAGGGTTTCCCAGCTCGGCGAAATCGAAGTGAGGCCGAAGCGGGCCGCCGTACCCAGGGCCCCACCAAGCGCGGTCAGGACAAGAAAGCTCGGCCGGATCCGGAGCATCACCGGCACCCCGGCGACGCTCCGGGCGACCTCAATTTCGCTGTTGACCGGCAAGGTGGCGTGACGGTGGTGCCACAGCGACGCCATCCGATACCCTCGTGGCCGCGTAGGAACGAGACCGGGCGGAGTCTTCCTCGGCCGTTCAGCGCCGCCTGGACCTCGCACGAAAGGCTCTCCCGTCCATGGCTCGCGACGCCACACTAGTTACGAGACCGCCATAATCACGGCCAGCGGCTCAACCGGGAGTGCGCGCGATTGCTGCGCATCCGATTCTATCAAGCGGCTCCTTTACCAGAGGCTGCATCCTCACGCACGGGACACCACGTCTGCATCATGCGTCGGCCGGTTGACTCCCGTTGTTCGGCAGTGAACGATGTGGCAGGCTCGATATGATCCCGCCGCCGGGGGCGGTGGGCGACTGGACGGAGCACACCATGGGACTCATCCACATCGACTTGTTCAGCACGCTCGATGGCGTCGCCCAGGCGCCCGGCGGCCCGGATGAGGACACCGACGCCGGGTTCGCCTTCGGCGGCTGGCAGGCGCCGCTTATCGACGAGGCCGTCGGCGAGCAGGTCGACTCCGGGATGGTGGGAATGGACGCGCTGCTTCTCGGCCGCCGGACTTACGACATCTTCGCCGCGTACTGGCCGCACGCAGAGGGCGACATCGCGCGGCTGTTCAATCGCCTGCCGAAATATGTGGCCTCGCGTCAGGCGCTGAATTTCCAGTGGGCGGATTCCACGCTGCTAGGTCCTGATGTCGGCACCGCCGTTCGCGAATTGCGCGACCGGCACGCGAACATCCATGTCATCGGCAGCCTCGACTTCGTGCAGACTCTGTTCGCTAAGCGGCTCTTCGACCGGCTCACACTCTGGGTGTATCCGATCCTCCTCGGCGGCGGAAAGAAGGTCTTCGCCGACGGGGCGATCCCGACAAACCTCACACTCCTCGAGCCGGCACTCACCTC
>JBDTDV010000025.1:0-17783 GCA_039922875.1 Microbacteriaceae bacterium | reverse complement strand
TTCCCGCTATGTGTTCCGGGACGGCCACGGTCCTTCAGGCGAGTCTCCGCCGAACAATTGGCGGTCGGTGTTCGGCGGACCGGCCTGGACGCGGGTTGCCGGCCCGAGGCAGCGGCCGCAATGGTATCTGCACCTGTTCGACCCCGCTCAGCCGGACCTGAACTGGCGCAATCCTGAGGTCGTCGCGGAGTTCGAGGACATCCTGCGATTCTGGCTGGACCGCGGGATCGACGGCTTCCGAATCGACGTGGCGCACGGTCTGATCAAACAGGACGGGCTTCCGGACTGGGACGAGGCCTCGGCCGCGATAAGCGGCGGCAACGGTGCGCCGATGTGGGATCAAGACGAGGTGCACGAGATCTATCGTGGCTGGAACGCCGTGCTTGCCGAATACGGCGGCGATCGCATCCTGGTGGCCGAGGCGTGGGTGTCGCCGGCGGAACGGCTTGGCCGGTATGTCCGGGTCGACGAGATGCAGCAGGCGTTCAACTTCGAATTCATGAAGGCGGGCTGGGACCCGATGCGGATGCAGCACTCGATCGACACCGCCCTCAGTACAAACGCTGCGGTCGGAGCCACCACCACCTGGGTGCTGTCGAACCACGACGTCGTACGGCATACCTCCCGGTTCGGGCTGGTTGATCCCACGCGCTGGACCAACGGAATCGGTCCGGACGACGAACAGCCGGATGCCGCGCTCGGGCTCACCCGCGGAAGGGCCGCGACGCTGCTGCTTCTGGCGCTGCCCGGCTCCGCCTACCTGTACCAGGGCGCTGAGCTCGGACTGCCCGAGCACACCCAGCTTCCCGCTGGCGCGCGGCAGGACCCCACCTTCTTCAGGACCGGCGGCGCGGAAGTCGGTCGAGACGGATGCCGCGTGCCGATTCCGTGGCGATCGCAGGCACCGGGTTACGGGTTCGGCCCTACCGACAAGACCTGGTTGCCGCAACCGGAGGCCTTCGCGGCGTTGGCCGTCGACCGGCAAGACGGGATCCCCGGCAGCACACTCGAGCTGTACCGCACCGCCATTTCCGAAAGACGCCGACTGGGCCTTGGCCGCGGGCAGCTGCGTTGGAACGAGGCCAGTCGCACCGTGCTGGACCTGACCAACACGGGTAAGGCCGAACCGGGCGCGGCCGAACGGGACGCGCGTGGCGACGGCATCCGCGTGCTGGTCAATTTCGGCACCACGCCGCTGCCGCTGCCGGCCGGTCACGAGGTTCTGCTGGCCAGTGAAGAAGCCGCCATCGCCGGCGGTGCCCTCGCCCCGAACACCGCCGCCTGGCTGCGTCACCGCGCGTCGCCAAACGCCTGACCGCACCCGGGCCTTGAGCGTGCCCTGCCCGCCCCGCCACCGCCTGGACAGCGTAGGGTGAACCGAGTGAGCGGGATGGGCGGTCGCGGTCGCGGCAGGATTTCCAGCGGTGATTCCGACGCGCAGCGCGCGATCAACGCCGACGCACCGCGCATCCCGAACCTGTTCGGGCGGATTCGGAGCTTGTTCCGCCCCCACCTGACGGCGCTGATCGTCACCGTGGTGCTCGTGCTGATCGGTGCCGCGCTGTCGGTGATCCCGCCTCTTTTGACCCAGCGAGCCTTCGATGAGGGCTTGTTCCCGCAGGCCGGACGCCCGGACTTCCCGGTGCTGGCGGCATTGGTTGGACTGATGATCGCGGTCTATGTGGCATCCGCTCTGCTGGGCGTCGGTCAGAGCTACTTGACCGCCACGGTCGGCAACCGGGTGATGGGCACGCTGCGGGTGCGGCTGTTCAGTCACCTGCAGTCGATGGAGATCAGCTTCTTCACCCGGACCAAGACCGGGGTGATTCAATCACGACTGCAGAACGACGTCGGTGGTGTCTCCAGCGTGTTGACCAATACGGTCTCCAGCGTGCTCGGCAACACCGTCACCGTGATCGCCGCGTTCATCGCGATGCTGTTGTTGAACTGGCAGCTGACCGTGATCGCGGTGGTGCTGATGCCGATCCTGGTCGTCGCACAGCGTCGCGTCGGCCAGGTGCGGGCACGGATCGCCGGGCAGACGCAGGAATCGCTCTCGGACATGACCGCCATCACGCAGGAGACGCTGAGCGTGTCGGGGATCCTGCTCTCCAAGAGCTTCAACCGGCAGGGTGCCGAGACCGCGCGCTACTCGGCGGAGAACGAAAATCAGATCCGGTTACAGGTGCGCCAGGCGATGAGCGGGCAGTGGTTCTTCGCGATGGTGAACATCTTCCTCTCCAGCATCCCGGCGATCGTGTACCTGGTCGCCGGTTGGCTGCTGTTGAACGGCGTGGCGGATATCACCGCGGGCACGATCGTCGCGTTCACCACAGTGCAGGCCAGGTTGCTGTTCCCGCTGATGGGGTTGATGCGGGTAGCGCTGGACCTGCAGACCTCCGGCGCGCTGTTCGCCCGGATCTTCGAGTACCTCGACCTGAACCCGGCGATCACCGACGCCCCCGACGCGGTGCCCGTGCCGACCGGGCCGGGCCATTCCGCGACCGAGACCCTGGGCGGCGTGCGTTTCGACGCCGTTTCGTTCGCCTACCCGGATGCCCGGCCCGGTGAGCGTCCCACTCTCGACACCGTCTCCTTCGCGATCGAACCCGGCCAGTTCGCCGCGTTCGTCGGCCCGTCCGGCGCCGGCAAGACCACGGTGTCCTACCTGATTCCCAGACTCTACGAGGCGACGAACGGGCGGGTGCTGTTCGCCGGGGTCGACGTGCGTCGGCTGCAGCACGAGTCGTTGATTTCACACATCGGGATCGTCAGCCAGGAGACCTATCTGTTCCACGCGACGATCGCCGAGAACCTGCGCTACGCGAAGCCGGATGCCACTCGGGCCGAACTCGAGGCCGCCGCACAGCTGGCAAATATCCACCAGACCATCGCCTCATTCCCGGATACCTACGACACCGTCGTCGGCGAACGCGGCTACCGGTTGTCCGGGGGCGAGAAGCAGCGGATCGCGATCGCCCGCGTGCTGTTGAAGGACCCGGCCGTGCTGGTGCTCGACGAGGCGACCAGCGCGCTCGACCCGATCTCGGAGCGCGCGGTGCAGGCGGCGCTGGACACGGCATCCGCCGGTCGCACCACTATCGCCATCGCACACCGGCTGTCCACCGTCGTCGGCGCCGACGTCATTTTCGTCGTCGACCATGGCCGGATCGTCGAGCGGGGTACCCATCATGGCTTGCTCGCCGCCGGAGGGACCTACTCGCGGCTGTACGCCCAACAGGGCGCCTCGACCGGGTAGCAGCGCGGCCGTCGCACCCGAGTGGGCCGAATCTCTCGACACATCCGCAATTGCTCGTCACTATGAGATATGACGATCTCCAAGGTGCAGCTGTTCTCGTTACCGGTCAGCGACCAGAACCGGGCACTCGCGTTCTACGTCGACGTGCTCGGCTTTTCGCTGCTCGCTGACACCATGATGGGTCCCGATACGCGCTGGGTCACTGTCGCGCCGCCCGGTGCCCAGACGTCGATCACGCTTGTGACCTGGTTCCCGACGATGCCGGCGGGCTCCCTCAAAGGTCTGGTCCTGGAGACCGACGACCTTGACGAGGATGTCGCACGGCTGGCCAAGAAAGGATTGGAGCCCACGAACGGGATCGAGGAGGCGCCTTGGGGCCGCTTCGCGCAGTTCAACGATCCAGATGGCAACGGCGTGATTCTGCAGGGGGCCGCTTCCCCCGCACATTCACCCCAGAGCAGCCCCGCTCCGGATGCCTGACATGACTCGGTTTGTGATCGACGCTCCCAGGCACCGTCGCTGCTCCTTGAGGCGGTACGGGTGTCCCGTCGCGCCGCGTGGCGGATCGCCGGCGAGCACGGCCGGGAGACTACTCGCGAGGCGGAGTACATCGCCGTCACGATGCTCCATGCCGATGCCCTGGTCACCGTCGATCCCGCGCTGGCGGCGAAAGCCGGGCAGCTCGTGCCGCTGGCCGACCTCGACGCGCTCACTTGGTCGCTGATGCCGTGAATCGGCGGGTCGGGTTGCATGAGCTAGGGTTGCACTATGCCCGTTGTGCAGTCCTGTTGTTGTCGCTGAGCGATACAACCGACTCGACCCGCTCGCGCCCGCGTGACATCCGTAGCACCGTCTTCTCGACACAGGAGCACGCTGGCTTCCAGGCGACCGCAACGAAGGACACACTGACATGAAATACGCCGAAACCGTCATCGACCTGGTGGGCAACACTCCGCTGGTCAGGCTGAACCGGGTGACCGAGGGCATCGAGGCCCTCGTCCTGGTCAAGGTCGAGTATTTCAACCCGGGTGGATCGGCCAAGGACCGCATCGCCACCCGGATCATCGACGCCGCCGAGCGGGCCGGTCTGCTCGGCCCCGGGGGTACGATCGTTGAACCCACCAGCGGTAATACCGGCGTCGGGCTCGCTCTGGTCGCACAGCAGCGGGGCTACCGCTGTGTGTTCGTGCTGCCGGACAAGGTCGGTGAGGACAAGCGCAGTGTGCTGACCGCCTACGGCGCCGAGATCGTGGTGACCCCGTCATCCGTGTCTCCGGAGGACCCGGAATCGTATTACAGTGTCTCGGACCGCTTGGCCGCTGAGATCCCCGGCGCGTTCAAGCCCAACCAGTACGCGAACCCGAATGGGCCGCTCAGCCATTACGAGACGACCGGCCCGGAGATCTGGCGGGACACCGATCACAGGGTCACGCATTTCGTCGCTGGTATCGGCACCGGCGGCACGATCAGCGGCACCGGTAGATATCTCAGAGAGGTTTCCGGCGGCGCGGTTCGGATCATCGGCGCCGACCCGGAGGGCTCGGTATACTCCGGCGGCACCGGCAGGCCGTACCTGGTCGAGGGCGTTGGCGAAGACTTCTGGCCGGCTGCTTACGACCCGAGCGTGGTGAACGAGGTGATCGCGGTCTCCGATGCCGAGTCCTTCGCGATGGCCCGCCGGCTCGCCAGGGAAGAGGGCCTCCTCGTGGGCGGCTCCAGCGGCATGGCGGTCGTCGCGGCGCTCAAAGCCGCCGCCTCGCTGACCAAGGACGACATCGTCGTCGTGCTACTGCCAGACAGCGGCCGCGGCTATCTCGGCAAGATTTTCGACGAGAAGTGGATGCAGTCCTATGGCTTCTCGGATATTTCTGAACAAAAGACCGTCGGCGATATCCTCAGCGCCAAGACCGGAAAGCTGCCCGACCTGGTGCACGCTCACCCCACCGACAGCGTGCGCGACGCCATCCAGATCATGACCGAGTACGGCATTTCCCAAATGCCGATTCTGAGCGCGGAGCCGCCAGTGATGATGGGAGAAGTCGTCGGCGCTCTCGACGAACGCGGGCTGCTTGAGCTGGTCTTTAGCGGGCAGGCGCAGTTGACGGATGATGTCGGTCGATTCAGCGGCGAGGCGCTCGGCCTGATCGGGATTCACGAGTCGATCGGCGCGGCCCAGCTGGCTTTGAAAGAAGCGGATGCCGTGCTTGTCACCGAAGGCGGCAAGCCCACCGCCGTGCTGACCAGGCATGACCTGCTGACCTACCTGAGCGAATAAGGCCGGACCAAGAGCGAGAACGAGGAAAAAGTATGCAACATTTCGACACCAAGGCCATTCACTTGGGCCAGGAGTTCGATGAGGCGACCGGCGCCATCATCCCCCCGATTTACCAGACCTCGACCTTTGTGCAGGACGGCATCGGGGGGTTGCGTGGCGGCTATGACTACACCAGGGCGGGTAACCCGACGCGGACCTCGCTCGAGACGCTGCTGGCCGGACTTGAGGGCGGCAAGCGGGCGTTCTCGTTCTCGTCCGGCCTCGCCGCAGAGGACGCACTGCTGCGCAGCGTATTGACCCCGGGCGACCAGATTGTGCTCGGCAACGACGCATATGGCGGAACCTATCGGCTGATCAACGCCATCCATGGCCACTGGGGAGTCACACACGCCGCCGTCGACGAGACGAATCTGCGCGAGGTGCAGTTGGCCGTCGCGAATCCGGCAGCCAAGATCCTCTGGATCGAGACCCCCAGCAACCCGCTGATGAAGATCAGCGACATCGCGGAGTTGGCTGAGATCGGCCACTCGGCCGGCGTACTGGTCGTCGTCGACAACACCTTCGCTTCACCCGCGCTGCAGCAACCCTTGGCGCTGGGCGCCGACGTCGTGGTGCATTCCACGACGAAATACCTGGGCGGCCACTCGGATGTGCTTGGCGGGGCCCTGATCATGAACGACGAGGCACTGGCCGACAAGGTCGCATTCACCCAGTTCGCTGCGGGCGCCGTCTCCGCGCCGATGGACGCCTGGCTGACCATCCGAGGCATCAAGACCCTCGGTGTGCGAGTGCAACGGCACTGCCAGAATGCGCAGGCTATCGCAGAGCGGTTGGCACAGCATCCGGCTGTGGAGCGGGTCTACTACCCGGGGTTGCCGGAGCACCCCGGTCACGAACTGGCGAAACGGCAGATGAGCGGCTTCGGGGGAATGCTGTCGCTGGCGTTGGCCGGCGGCGCGCGCGCCGCCAGGCGGTTCGCAGAGTCGACCACGGTGTTTCAGCTCGCGGAGTCGCTCGGCGGCGTCGAGTCGCTGATCGGCTACCCGTCCGAGATGACCCACGCGTCGGTCAAGGGCACGGCGCTCGCGGTCCCCGAGAACATCGTGCGGCTCTCGGTCGGTATCGAGGATGCCGCCGACCTGCTTGCCGATCTCGAGCAGGCGCTGCCGAAGAAATAGCCGCAGGGATTCCGCAGCAGCGTTCTGAAGAACAAGGAGATTCCGTGGCGATCACTCTCGGCCCGCAACACAAATCGTTCCCACCCCGAGCCTGGGGAATGTCTGGTGACGCGTTCGTGGCAAGCGAGCCGACGGCAACCCAGTTCCAGACGCCGCTTTTGATGCTCGATAGAGGCGCGATCGACCACAACACCACGCTGATGTTCGACTGGCTGCGCGATCAGGGCCTAGCGATCGCGCCGCACGGAAAGACCACGATGGCTCCGGCGCTGTGGCAGGAGCTGCTGGCTGCTGGGGCGTGGGGGATCACCTTCGCCACCGCCTGGCAAGTGCAATGCGCGCGGTCCTTCGGGGTGCGCAGGATCATGCTCGCCAACTCGCTGGTGGACCCCGTCGGGCTGAGCTGGATCGCCGACGAGCTCGCCGCGCACCCCGACTTCGAGTTCGTCTGCTGGGTCGACAGTGTGCGGTCGGTGGAGCGAATGAGCGCGATTCTCACTCGCGCAGCTGCAGATGCCGTCGCGGATGCCGCGGCCGGTATCCCTGGCACGGCAACCGGTACCCGGCGCCCCATTCAGGTCATTGTGGAGCTGGGCGCGGCAGGCGGGCGAACCGGCGCGCGCACCCGTGAAGAGGCAGAGGCGATCGCGGCGGCAGCCGCGCGTTCGCCGCAGCTGCTCGTCGCCGGAGTCGGCGGCTACGAGGGTGCGCTGGCCCACGACCGCAGCGCGTCCGCATTGACGGCCATCGACGACTACCTCGACAGCATTCTCGAACTGCACCGCCGATTCCTGGTCGGCGGGGTCTACGCCGACCGGAAGCCGATCGTCACCGCTGGCGGCAGCGCGTACTTCGACCGGGTCGCAACGCGGCTGGCACCCGCGGTTGACAACGCGACGGTGATCCTGCGCTCGGGGGCGTTCCAGATCCACGATGATGGCTTCTACCGCGGAATCACGCCGATGGGCGGGCTCATCTCCGGGCAGCCGTTCCGTTCGGCCATGCGTGCCTGGGTGCGGGTGATTTCCCGCCCGGAGCCCGGCCTGGCGCTGTTCGACGCCGGCAAACGCGATGTCCCGTTCGACGAGGGGATGCCTACCGTCCAACATGTCGTCGGCCTCAGCGACGCAGAATCCGCGCGGATCCTTTCGGGCAGCACGGTCAGCGCGCTCAACGATTAGCACGGCTTCCTGCGCCTGGGCGATCAAGTCAGCTCGGTGGCAACGCTGCCTGTGGGGTCGGTGCTGCGGATCGGACTGTCGCATCCGTGCACGGCATTCGACAAATGGCGGTTGATCCCGGTCGTCGACGATGCGGAAGCCGATTTGCCGACCGTGGTCGGTCTGGTGGAGACCTGGTTCTGAAGCGGGCGCGACGGCATCCGCTACGCTGAGACCGGGGATCGGGCCCGGATCGAAAGGGGAAAACGTGTCTTCCATGGAGCTCCTCGAGGATGCCTTCGGCCGGCTTCGCGGCGTCGTCAGGTCGGTGCTCGATGACGCAGATCAACGGATGCTGACCTATCGGCCGGACCGCAAAGCGAACACGATCGCCTGGCTGATCTGGCACCTGACCCGCGTGCAGGACGGCCACATCGCCGAGCTTCGCGGTAAGGAGCCGCTGTGGATAACCGACGGCTGGGCCGACCGGTTCGACCTGCCCTTCGACCGTCACGCGTCTGGTTTCGGGCAGAGCGCCGAGGACGTTGCGGCGGTTAGGGTCGAGGCCGACCTGCTTGCCCAGTACTACGAGGACGTGCACGCGCAGACCATCGACTACCTGCACGGGCTGTCGGACGAGGACTTCGCCGCCGTGGTCGATACCTCCTGGAACCCGCCAGTCACCCTTGCGACCCGACTGGTCAGTATCGTCTCCGACGACCTGCAGCATGCCGGGCAGGCGGCCTACGTGCGCGGAATGGTCAAGCGCGCCGCTCTGTGATCCACCCGAGTGGTGTTGGCTCGGCCGTGTTCATTCCTTAGGGAGAATGTAGTTATGCGTGTGATCGTCGCCCCCGACTCGTTCAAAGGTTCTGCTCCCGCGACGGAGGTGGCTCGCGCGATTTCGGCGGGGTGGGCGTCGGTTCGTCCGGCCGACACGATGCTGCTGCTGCCGATGGCGGACGGCGGGGAAGGCACACTCGATGCGTTCGAGATCGCCGTCGCCGGCTCGCGGGTGATGCCGGTGACCGTGCAGGGGCCCGATGATCAGCCGGTCGAGGCGAGCTGGTTGCTGCTGCCGGCTACCCAGGCACAACCGTGGGAGACCGGCGTCGCGGAGCTTGCCTGCACCAGCGGGCTGACGCTTCTGGATCCGCTGCGGCCGCTGGACGCGCACACGATCGGCTTCGGGCAGGCGATTTCCGCGGCACTGGATCACGGAGTCGGCAGGCTGATCCTGGCCATCGGAGGAAGTTCTTCCACGGACGGTGGCGTGGGCGCGCTCACTGCATTGGGTGGCCGATTCCTTGACGCGGCCCACGCACCGATCGCCGCGGGCAATCGCGGACTGGTCGATCTTGCGCTGGTCGACCTGTCTGCGCTGCGCCCACTGCCAGAGCACGGCGTCGAAATCCTCGGTGACGTGACCAATCCGCTGCTTGGCCCGCTCGGCGCGGCGGCGGTCTTCGGCCCACAGAAGGGTGCGGATGAGGCGGTGGTAGCCCAGCTCGAAGCCGGCTTGAGCGTCTTGTCCGGTGTGTTGCCGGCGGCCGACCCGACGGCAGCCGGCGCCGGAGCTGCCGGGGGGACCGGGTTCGGCCTGCGCGCCTGGGGCGCGGCCTTGGCGCCTGGGGCTGCTGCCGTGGGGGAAGCCCTCGGAGTTCCAGCCGCAATCCGCGGCGCGGACATCGTGATCACCGGGGAGGGTCGCTTTGATTCGCAGTCCTCGGCCGGGAAGGTGCCGACCTATGTTGCCGCGCTCGCCGCCGCATCCGGGGCCCGTGCCATGCTCGTGGCCGGAGGAATCGAAGCCGAGGCCATCGGCTTCGTCGCCGCGTACTCCCTGATCGACCTCGCCGGCAGCCTCGACGCGGCGCTCGCCGATCCGCTACGGTGGCTGCACCGGGCCGGCGCCGCCCTGGCCGAGTCCGTCGGCTAACGCCTCACCGACGGTTAATGCCTCACCGACGGGTTCGAATACCGGCCAGAGAACCTTACGCGTCGAAGATGTAGCGGTCGAGATAGTCGTTGCGGAACGTGCCGGCGGGGTCCAGCTGCTCGGTCAGTCGTCGGAAGTCGTCTAGCCGCGGGTAGCGGCGTTGGATCTCGTCGTGGCCGGTGAGGAACACCTTGCCCCAGTGTGGCCGCGGGTCGAACGGTGCGAGAGCGCGTTCGACGTGGGACAACGCCGCCCGCACCGCCTGTTGGTCTAATCGCCAGGTGAAATGGAAGCCGATGACATCCTGTTGGTACGCGGTGCTCAGCCAAAGATCATCGGCCGCAACCGAGCGCAGCTCCCCGATCAGCAGAGCCGATTTCAGATGATCGCCGACCTCGCGTAGCGCCCGGATCGCGGCGGTGGCGTGTTGCCGGGGCACCAGATACTCGCTTTGGATCTCCTGGCCGTTGCTGGGCATGAAGCCGAGCTTGAAATGTGGCAGGCGGTCGAACCAGGGGCCGGCTGTGCCGAGTTGCACCGTGCAGTTCTCTGCCGAGACACCCGGGATCATGTGCCGGGCGACGCTGGCGCGCGCCGCGCCGAACAGGTCGCCGCGCTGGACCGCCTCGGTGGCATCCGCCGTGCAGATGGACGCTCCGGCATCCGCCGCAGCTGTCCCGGTCGCCACCCGCGACTTCACCCAGATCTGCCCCGGTCCGGCGCCGCGCCAATTTGTGAACACGCTGACGCTGTACCCGCAGGCCATGATCTCGTCGAAGTGTTCCAGGAGACTCTCCCATGGCATATCGTCGAAGACGCTTTGACACACGTCGTAGGTCTTCTCGATGCCGACCGTGATCGCGGTGACCACGCCGAGGGCGCCGAGGCCGACCACCAGTCCCGCGAACCCCGGCGTGGTGCCGCGCTCTACCGTGATGAGGTCTCCGGATGCGGTCACCAGGTCGAGTGCGGTCACCGACGCGGCCAGGCCCTGGTTGTGATCGCCGGATCCGTGGGTCGCGGTGGCGATCGCCCCGGCCACGGAGATGTGCGGCAGTGAGGCCAGGTTCTGCAGGGCGAAACCGCGCCGGTGCAGCAGTTCCGCAACGGACCCGTACCGGGCGCCGCCGCCGAAGCGCGCGGTCATTCGTGCGCTGTCGATCTCCAGCCCGACCGGCAGGTTCTCCAGCGAGAGCTGTTCGGCGTGGGAATCGGCGATGTCGTTGAACGAGTGCCTGCTGCCGAGCGCCCTAATGCTGCCGGCAGACGATACGATCGCCTGGACTTGGGGGACCGTTGACGGCCGGTGCAGCGTAGTGGCGTGATAGCGGTAGTTCCCGGCCCAGTTCGTCGCATCGTCCACGTTGTGGCATCCCTTCTTCTCCCCTGATCGTATGGCGCGGAGCACCGCGCGCTGGCGGATGCCGGACATCGCTAGGCTTACGGGGGCAGCAGAGGAATTCGTGACAACAGTCGTTCATCCGGGAGATTCGCTCTCGGGTCGTCAGAGGCTTGTTTATGTCTTGGTGCTCGGAGCCCTGACCGCCCTCGGACCGTTCACCATCGACCTGTACCTGCCGGCGTTTCCGATCCTGGAGCACGACCTGCAGGTCTCGGCCACCTTGATCCAGCTGACCTTGACCGGGACCACCGTCGGATTCGCCGTCGGCCAGCTCCTGGTCGGGCCGTGGAGCGATATGGTCGGTCGCCGCTTGCCGTTGGTCCTGGCGACCGTTGTGCACATCGCCTCGTGCGCCGGCGCCGCCGTTTCGCCCGACATCGCCTGGCTCAGCGTCTTCCGGGTGCTGCAGGGCTTTGGCGCGGCAGCCGGCATCGTGGTGGCGATGGCAATGGTCCGGGATCTGTTCGGTGGCCGGCCGCTGGTCCGGATGCTGTCGAACCTGGCGCTGGTCAGCGGGCTGGCTCCGGTGTTCGCCCCGGTCATCGGCTCGCAACTGCTGCTTGTGGTGGACTGGCGCGGGCTCTTCTGGGTGCTGGCCGGCTATGGTGCCGTCGTCGTGACCGCGGTCTGGCTATGGATCGTGGAGACCCTGCCGAAGGAGCGTCGCAACGATGCCGGCCACAACACGGCCCTGCAGCGGTACAAGGCGGTCTTCACCGATCGGGTTTTTATCGGCATCGCCCTGATCGGTGGGATGACCTTCAGCGGGCTGTTCGCCTATCTGTCGTCGAGTTCGTTCCTGTTTCAAGAGGTGTATGCGTTCAATCCGCAGCAATACGGCCTGCTGTTCGGGATCAACTCCCTTGGCGTGGTGCTCGGGGTGCAGACGACCGCCCGCCTCGTCAAGTACATCGGCCCGCAGTGGATACTGGTCGGCACCACGACGGTCATGCTGATCACCGCCACCCTGATCGTGGTGCTGGATGCCGCCGGTGTCGGGCTATGGGGAACGCTGATCCCGCTCTGGTTCTTCATTTCAGCCTGCGGCTTCAGCCTGCCCTGCGTTCAAGTGCTCGCGCTGATCAATCACGGGCACGAGGCAGGCACCGCCGCATCGGTGCTCGGCGCGGTCAACTTCGGCTTGGCGGGGCTGACCTCGCCGCTGGTCGGGATCCTCGGCATCAGCAATGCCATCCCAATGGGGGCGGTGATGTGCGGCACGACCACCGTGTCGATCCTCGCCCTCTGGTTGATCGTGCGCCCTCGCACCGTCCCGGCCCTCAGCGACTGACACCCGCGAAGGCGCGGCCCGATTTACGCGTCGCGGGACAGCAGCGCCTGGTTCATTCGGTCGGTCATCTCTTGGTCGTACCCGATCCGGGCGCCGTCGATTTGGGTGACGCCGGCCGCAAGTCGCACGCTCGACACGAGCCAGACGCCATCCGATTGCGCCAGTTCCGCCAGGGCGATCATGGCCTCCTCGGTCCGGAAGCCGGCCCGCTGATAGAAATCGAATAGGGCCAGCTGGCTGGTTCCGGGCAGGATCCCGATGTCGGTGCGCGGCGTGCAGAAGGTGTCGCCGCGCCGGACCACGACCGTTGCGGTGGGCGCCTCCATCACGTAACCGTCCGAGCTGATGAAGATCGCGTCATCCGCGCCCCGCCGGACCGCCTCCCGCCGGGCCGCCATGTTCACCGCGTATGACAGGGTCTTTGCGCCGGCCAGCAACCACGGCGCCCGCTGCGCCAAGCCGCTGGGATAGCCGCGTTCCAGGGTGACGACGCGAATGCCTTCGCGCCGCTCCGCGAATTCGTTTTCGACGATCGAGGCCGTGATCCACCCCGTTGGCGTACCGGTGCTTTCGATTCCTCTGGTGAGCACCAGCTTCAATCCGCCCTGCTTGTCCGTGGGCAGTACGGCAGCGGCGAGCTCGACTGCGACGCGCCACTGGTCCAGGTTTGGTTCTGGCAGCGCGAGTAACGCGGCGGAGCCGGCCAACCGCGCCAGGTGGGCTTCGACCGATTGCGGATGCCCGGTGACCACTCCCAGCGTCTCGAACACCCCGTCGCCGCGGGCGGCGCCGAGGTCGGTGACCCGGAGGGTGGCTGCACCGGGCTCCGTCCGGTGCACGGTTGCGGCGTAGTCAGCGCTGGAGAGGTGGGTGCCCGCCGGGAGCACATCGAGCATGAAGACCGCCAGTTCGCGCATGCCTCGATTTTAGTGGGCCGCTTCGCTCGGGATAGCCTGGCCGCGTTGGCCGCGGGCCGAACCCCTGCCGTGCGTGCGCTCAATTTGGTGTGGACCACTTGATATTGCCTCACGCGTGCCGCCCAATCGGGCGCACGGGCCGGTGCTTAGCCCGGTTCAGGCGCATGGCATACGCACGTCGCCAGCGGTGAGTGGCCTCGCCGCCTCGCTCGTGGTACCGGAGCTAGGCGGCGGGACGTCGGCCGAGTCGAGGCCGGCGTTCGAACCAGGACAACAGTCGTGGATGGCTAGCCCGAAGCTCGGAAATCGTCACCGGCCCGGTCATCGGTGTGGCCATCGGTGCGGTCATCGGTGCAACCGGGGCGTCGAGAGCGTCGGCGACGCGCGCCATATCCTCCCGTTGCCAGAACTGGCCGCGCATCCGTAACAGCAGTCTGCCGTCCGTGCCGCGTAAGAACAGCTGCGGCAAGGTGTCTTGGCTGGATCCGCGGTACACCTCGACCATCAGGACGCTGGCGACGCAGCCGAGTGGGATGTTGCTGACCTGCCCGAAGAATCCTCGCTCTCGGATGCCGTCGGGGCCGATCTGGATCGAGGTTGCGAGATACGCCACCAGTCCGGTCAGAGTCAGCAGCAACACGGCGATGTGGGCCAGCAGCACCGGTGGCCAGCTGCCGAAGGGAATGGTAAGCCAGTACAGCACGGCAAAAAGCGGAGTGGTCAGCGCGAGGACCGCAAGGACCCCCTCGCGCAGCACGGCCGCTGGCGGGCGCAGGGTCTGGGTCGCTGCACTGTCGGTCACGTTGAATGGTTCCCCCGGAGGTGATGCGGTTGCCGGAACCGTCTGTCGGTCTCGTCGGTTCGCTGGGTCAAGCCTGACCCAGCAAAGCTCCGGCCTAAAGCGGCATTTTGGGGGACACCGGTCGCAACGTGCTCTCGGACGCACGGCGCCGGCCGTGCTCCCATGGTTCGCGGTGGTCTGTGCACTTCGCGGCGAGTAAGGGCGGAGAATCGAGCAAGGGCGGAGAATGGGGGATTCGAACCCCCATCGAGGGTTCTTGGAGCCGCGAGAATCGGGTAAAAACCGCGAGATTTCGCGGGTCTTGGGTTCACTGTTATCAAGGTGATCTCGTGGCATCTCAGAAAATTGTGGGCAAAGTGTGGGCACGGGCGGGTTCTCGAAAGACGGATACGCCTGACCGCTGCGCGCTTATAAGGGACTTCACGCGACTCTCTTGATCTCGGGCACGCGCCATTCGCAGCTTAGGAGGGACAGGTCAGCCAGCGCATCGTTGCGCGGGAGATCAGTTGGCTTGGTACCTGGAATCGGTGCGTCCGTGGGCGGGGAGCAACAGCCGGCGTGTGTAGCGATCGCCCAGCGACATGTACCACGGGGCGCGAGCACACGGCTTCGGCGTGCCTATGGGTTCTAATGCCTGCGAGCTGCGATAGCTTCGGATCGTCATGACTCCTGATCCACGTTCGCACCTCAAGGCCAAGGCGAAGAAGAACCTCGCCGTGCCTGCAGCGCCCCGGCGGTCCTCGAGCGACGACGCACATGCGGTCGTGTACTTCCAACGGCACCAGGACGACGACTCTCAGCGCACTGCGCCGGGTCGCGAAAAGTACCGCTCGTGGCCGGCGAGCGTCCGGTCGAAGATCGCGCCAGTACTTGAAGCCGTCGCCGCGGCGCCGCCGAAGCGGTTCTCCGGTGGAGGCTACTGGGAAGCGATGCACGGCGACATGACCGGCTGGTACGAGATCCGGGTCGACGGACCCAGCCGGGCGCACTATCGGTTGTTCTGTCTGCTCGACTACGAGGCGCTGGGCAAGGACAAGCCGCTCCTGGTTGTCGTCGACGGCCGGGTGAAGTCGTTCCAGACGGTGCTGTCGGATGCCGACTACGCTGCCATCCGGACCCTCGGATCGGAGTACTGGTCACGCAACCCGCGCTCGCTGCTCGGCGACTAGCTACCCGGTCAGTGCATGCCAGCGTGTTCCCGTCTTTGTCGACCGCCTAGGTGCCCGGCGCGCATGAGTACTCCGCGCACCGCCTCGACAGCGTCGCGCAGTTTCCCGAGTGCCCAGTGAACGCTGCGCTGCGTCTCCGGCATCGTGCTGACGATACCGTTCCGCTTGCGGTCGGTGCGCTGGTCGCACCGACGGATTGGCCGGTTCGTTTCGGACCGGTTCGTAGGCTTCCCGGTGCGCACGCACCCGCTCGTCGACCACCGCGTCAAACGTTGCGATCAGGGCATCAAGACTCGTGCGCTCGCTGAAGCAGCGCTTCGTTGGAAAGATCGGGCGCTGTGCTGTTCGTTGGTGCGGCGCTCGCTGACTTGGCGCTCACTGGCGCAGGCGCAGCCTCGTCGAACTCATGCTCACCCCTTACGCCGGGACGGCAGCGCCGCCGAGGCGCTCAACCAGCGCATCGAGGTCGTCAACCTCGCCCTCCAGCAGCGGACGCGTCGTCGTCTCGTGCTCGTCTTCCGGCAGAGGCTCAAGCGTGAGCCGCATGCCGAGTGCAGCTGCCATTTCGGCGACGGTGCCGATCGTGGGGTTCGGACGGCTCGTGCCTGCAGCGAAGATTCGGCGCAGCGACGACGGTTCGGCGTTGATCGAGCGGGCCAGAGCGGCCTTGCTCAGGCGCGCATTCTCACGGGCGTCGTCGAGCGCGTTGATGATCGCGTCGGTCGTCGAGATCTTGACCCAGTTCGTCACGTAGGAGCGCAAGAACTCGGGGTCCTTGAGGTCTTCGCGGAGGTCCTCCCAGAAGATATCTTCGGCGGCCATCGCGATCACTTCCTCTCTCATCGGGTACGTGCACGCTGTTGCAGTTGTGCATCGGCAGGCGCTGGTACTGAAGGGCGCCGGCGGGCGGAGGCACTGTTTGTAATGTTCGGTTTGTCTCGGTCTGTCCTAGTTCAGGATCGCTTAACTGTGGCATTAATGCAACACCTTGCGTTACACCGTTCACGGTCTAGACACTGCACCCGCGCAATAGTGAAGACGGCATCGGCCTCAGGGCCTCTGTCTTCTCACTCTGCAGGTGCCGGGTGAACCACCCGATCCCCTCCCGGCCGAAGACATCACCGCGAATGACCCGATGTCGCCGGAGGGGGCTGCCCAATGCCTGTATTCACTTTCGTCACCGCGGACATCCGAGGTGACTATCGCTACACACTGACTCGCGTCTGGGACGCAGCGCTACCTACGATCACGTTCGTGTTGCTCAACCCGAGCACCGCCGACGCGGAGCAGCTCGATCCGACACTGCGCCGGTGCGTCAGTTTCGTGACGCGCGAGTGATATGGCGGCATGGTTATCCTCAACGTCTTTGCGTTCCGTACCAAGTCCCCGAAAGTGATTATGGCTGCGACAGACCCGGCCGGACCGGAGAACGATCCTGTGCTCGCCGGCGTTCCCGGCACCGACGCCGCTAGGTGGGGCACGAACGCCGACCCGGCCCGCGTCGCCCAGGCACTCGCACTACTACCGCAGCTGCACGCCTTGGGCGTCACAAAGGACGAGCACCCGAAGCATCCGCTCTCGTGCACCGTGATGCGCCGCTCGTCAACTAGCCGCCCACCGCGAAGCAGTTATCTCTTCCACGGACCGGGGCACGTGACCTGTCCAAAGACGTCAGATCGTCCTCCGGGCGAGTCAAAAGACCGGTCTAGCACGTGCCCCTACCGGTCGATGATCGGACGTCCGCAAGCGGATCGCTAAACACGGCATCACCCTAATATCGGATGAAAGCAGGACGATGTGAGCGAGTCGACCGGCCGCATTCCAGACGGTCACTTGTCCCTCGCCGTCACGTACATGCGTCCCATAGGGGGGACCTGCTGCGGGACGCATACGACTGTGGGAAGTTCACTCATCTGGCCGGTCGTGAGGTACCTTGTGGGTTGTGTCGGTGCGCAAGCGTGTCAACGGTGTTCTCTCCCAACTGACCGGGTATGAATTGCGGCGCGCCCGCCACGGTGGCGCTTCGGCTGGGGAAATTCCAGCGGATATCGACCAGGAGGCCGCGGCGATCATCCGAACCGTGCGGCCGTACACGATGACCAACGCCGAGAAGCTGTACGCGGTGATCATGGCGGCCCGTTACGTCACCCGGAATGAGATTGCCGGAGCGGTGGTGGAGTGCGGTGTCTGGCGTGGTGGGAGCATGCACGCGTGTGCCCGAGCGCTTGACGCGGCCGGCGCACACGAGCGCGACTTGTACCTGTTCGACACCTATGAGGGTATGACCGCGCCCGGCCCACGGGATCGGCGTGGCGACGGTCGGGCCGCAGCTGACCTGATGGCCGCTTACGGTAAGACATCCCGCGTGTGGGCGTACGCCTCGCTGGAAGA
>JBDTDV010000024.1:0-112286 GCA_039922875.1 Microbacteriaceae bacterium | reverse complement strand
GCCTCGTATGAGGCGAACGCCGCCGAGACAACCGAGGTCGGCCACGTGCTTGATGCCTCGGATGGCATCGCCCACGTCGAGGGTCTGCCTGGCGTGATGGCCAACGAACTGATCCGCTTCGCCGATGGAACCCTGGGCCTGGCCCAGAACCTCGATGAGAACGAGATCGGCGTGATCGTCCTCGGCCAGTTCATCGGAATTGTCGAGGGTATGGAGGTCACCCGCACCGGCGAAGTCCTGTCCGTGCCGGTCGGCGACGGCTATCTCGGCCGAGTCGTCGACCCGCTGGGTACCCCGCTCGACGGTCTCGGCGAGATCGCGGCGGAGGCGCACCGTGCACTCGAACTGCAGGCGCCTGGCGTGATGCAGCGCAAGAGCGTGCACGAACCGCTGCAGACCGGTATCAAGGCCATCGACGCGATGATCCCGATCGGCCGCGGCCAGCGTCAGCTGATCATCGGCGACCGCCAGACCGGCAAGACTGCCATCGCGATCGACACCATCATCAACCAGAAGGCGAACTGGGATTCCGGCGACGACAACAAGCAGGTCCGCTGCATTTACGTGGCGATCGGACAGAAGGGCTCCACGATCGCCGGCGTGAAGGGTGCGCTCGAAGATGCCGGCGCGATGGAGTACACCACTATCGTCGCCTCACCCGCCTCCGACCCGGCGGGATTCAAATACCTCGCCCCGTACACCGGCAGCGCGATCGGTCAGCACTGGATGTATCAGGGCAAGCACGTCCTGATCGTGTTCGACGACCTCTCCAAGCAAGCCGAGGCCTATCGTGCCGTTTCGTTGCTGCTACGCCGTCCGCCGGGACGCGAAGCCTACCCCGGCGACGTCTTCTATCTGCACTCCCGGCTGTTGGAGCGTTGCGCAAAGCTGTCCGACGAGCTCGGCGCAGGTTCGATGACCGGACTGCCGATCATCGAGACCAAAGCGAACGATGTGTCGGCCTACATCCCGACCAACGTGATCTCGATTACGGACGGTCAGATCTTCCTGCAGTCCGACCTGTTCAACGCCAACCAGCGTCCCGCGGTCGACGTCGGCATTTCCGTCTCCAGAGTCGGTGGGGATGCCCAGCTCAAGTCGATCAAGAAGGTTTCCGGAACCCTGAAACTCGAGTTGGCGCAGTACCGGGCGCTTGAGGCGTTCGCGATGTTCGCCTCCGACCTCGACCCGGCCAGCCGCCGCCAGCTTGCTCGCGGCGCCCGGCTGACCGAGCTGCTCAAGCAGCCGCAGTACTCGCCGTACCCGGTCGAAGACCAGGTTGTGGCGATCTGGGCCGGCACGAATGGAAAACTCGACGAGGTTCCGGTTGAGGATATCCTCCGGTTCGAGCGGGAGCTGCTGGACCACTTGGCCAGGCACACCAGCGTGCTGAGCGATCTCCGTGAGACGAATGTGCTCAGCGATGAGATCGTCGAGGCTCTGACCAAGGCTGTCGACCAGTTCAAGTTGGAGTTCCAGACCGGCGGTGGCAAGCCGCTTGCCTCGGTCGGCAAAGAGGAATTCACCGCCATCGATGAGGGCGATGTCAACCAGGAGAAAATCGTGAAGGGCCGCCGCTAACCATGGCAGCGCAACTTCGGGTCTATCGGCAGAAGATTCGCTCTGCCCAGACGACCAAGAAGATCACCCGGGCGATGGAGCTGATCTCCGCCTCGCGCATCCAGAAAGCACAGGCGCGGGTAGCGGCATCCACCCCGTATGCCCGTGCGATCACCCGCGCGGTATCGGCGGTTGCGACGTATTCGAACATCGATCACATCCTGACCACCGAGCCGGAGAAGATCGAACGCGCTGCGATCGTGATCTTCTCCTCGGATCGCGGGCTCGCCGGTGCTTTCAACTCGAATGTGCTCAAGGAGGCGGAGCAACTGGCCGAACTGCTTCGCGGGCAGGGCAAGGATGTCGTCTACTTCCTGGTCGGACGCAAGGCAAGCGCCTACTTCGCGTTCCGCAGGCGCGCCTCGGAGCGGGTCTGGACCGGCGGCACCGATGCACCGGCCTTCGACACGGCCCAAGAGATCGGCGACGCCGTGGTGCAGGCGTTCCTGCGCGACGCCGACGACGGCGGGGTCGACGAAATCCATATCGTATACAACCGGTTAGTCAATATGATGACCCAGGTGCCAGAAGTGGTCCGGTTGCTTCCCCTGGAAGTTGTCGAGGGCGTCGAAGAACCTGACCCCGACGACCTGCTCCCGTTGTACGAGTTCGAGCCGGACGCCGCCGAGGTGCTCGACGCACTGCTTCCGGTCTACATCGAGAGCCGGATCTTCAACGCGATGCTGCAGTCGGCGGCATCCAAACACGCGGCAACGCAGAAGGCGATGAAGTCGGCCAGTGACAACGCCGACAAGCTGATCACCACCTACACCAGGCTGGCCAACAACGCCCGCCAGACCGAGATCACCCAGCAGATCGCCGAGATCGTCGGCGGGGCCGACGCGCTGGCCTCGTCCAAGTAGCCCAGAATTCACGCAGTAAAAGCAGAGTAAGGAACGAACATGACACCCATAGCGACTGCGCCACCCGAGACAGGCGCAGAGCCGACCGCACCGGGGACCCCGTCGGGCGTCTCGGGAATCGTCGCCCGGGTCACCGGCCCGGTCGTGGACATCGAGTTCCCGCACGATTCGATTCCCGGAATCTACAATGCGCTGAAAACCGACGTGACACTGGGCGGGGAGACCCACGAGATAACCCTCGAGGTCGCCCAGCACCTGGGCGACGACCTGGTCCGCGCCATCGCACTGAACCCGACCGACGGCTTGGTCCGCGGCCAGGAGGTCCGCGACACCGGGGCGCCGATTTCGGTTCCGGTCGGTGATGTGACCAAGGGGCGGGTCTTCAACGTGATCGGCGACGTGCTCAACGCCGCACCGGGCGAGACCATCGAGATCACCGAGCGCTGGCCGATTCACCGTCAGCCTCCGGCATTCGACCAGCTCGAGTCCAAGACCGAGCTGTTCGAGACCGGCATCAAGGTGATCGACCTGCTCACCCCGTACGTGCAGGGCGGCAAGATCGGCTTGTTCGGCGGAGCCGGAGTTGGCAAGACCGTGTTGATCCAGGAAATGATCCAGCGCGTTGCTCAGAACCACGGTGGTGTTTCGGTGTTCGCCGGTGTCGGCGAGCGTACCCGTGAGGGGAACGACCTGATCCATGAGATGGAGGAGGCCGGCGTCTTCGACAAGACCGCCCTGGTCTTCGGCCAGATGGATGAGCCACCGGGAACGCGGTTGCGTGTCGCCTTGAGCGCACTGACCATGGCCGAGTACTTCCGCGATGTACAGAAGCAAGACGTGCTGTTGTTCATCGACAACATCTTCCGCTTCACCCAGGCGGGTTCCGAGGTGTCGACGCTACTGGGTCGGATGCCGTCGGCGGTGGGCTACCAGCCCAACCTCGCCGACGAGATGGGAGTGCTTCAGGAGCGGATCACCTCCACCCGCGGCCACTCGATTACGTCGTTGCAGGCGATCTACGTGCCAGCCGACGACTACACCGACCCGGCCCCGGCAACCACGTTCGCCCACCTGGACGCCACGACCGAGCTCTCCCGCGATATCGCCTCGCAGGGTCTGTATCCGGCGGTCGACCCGCTGACCTCGACGAGTCGGATCCTGGACCCCCGCTACCTCGGTGAGGACCACTACACGACGGCGGTCCGGATCAAGGCGATCCTGCAGAAGAATAAGGAGCTGCAGGAGATCATTGCCATCCTCGGCGTCGACGAGCTCTCGGAAGAGGACAAGGTCACCGTCGCCCGGGCGCGACGCATCCAACAGTTCCTTTCCCAGAACACCTACATGGCCAAGAAGTTCACCGGCGTGGAGGGCTCGACGGTGTCGCTGAAGGACACCATCGAGTCGTTCGCGGCGATCGCCAACGGCGACTTCGACCATGTCGCGGTGCAGGCCTTCTTCAACGTCGGAGCGATCTCAGACGTCGAAGAGAAGTGGGCCAAGATTCAGAAGGAAAACGGCTGACATGGCGACCGCGCTGAAGGTCAGCGTTGTTTCGGCAGACCACGAGGTGTGGTCCGGCGAGGCGACAATGGTGGTTGCCAAGACCGTCGAGGGCGAGATCGGCATCCTCAGCGGCCACGAGCCGATGCTCGCGATCCTCGCCACCGGCGAGGTGCGGGTCAGCCTGTCCGACGGCGGCTCGATTAAGGCCGCAGCCGATGACGGGTTCCTCTCGGTGGCGAATAACGTGGTCACAATCGTGGCCCGCAAGGCCGAACTGGTCTAGGCAACCATGGCCGAATCGTCGCAAGGTCCGATCGGACGTCACTTCGGTGAGGTTCGGGTGCCAATGCTGATCGCGATGGTCGGGCTGCCCGGTACCGGCAAATCCACTCTCGCCGAGATCATCGGTGCGAGGCTTGACGCCACGGTAATCTCCGTGGACCCCATCGAGCTGTCGATCCTGAAGGCGGGCATCGATGATGACCAGCCGACCGGACTGGCGGCTTACCTGGTGGCTGAGACGATGGCCGAGCGGGTGTTGAATGCCGGCGGCAGCGTCATCGTCGACGCCGTGAACGCCGTAGAACCGGCCAGGCTGCTCTGGCGCGACCTGGCGGCACGAGCCGGCGTGCCGCTTCGGATGATCGAAGTCATGTGTTCCGACGACCACCTGCACCGAGAGCGACTGGAAAAGCGGGCCCGCGACTTGCCGCGGGTTGCCACCTGGCATGCGGTAGAGCAGTCCCTTGAAGAGTACGACGCATGGTCCGGGCCAAGCGCCGGAATGACCAGGGTGACCATCGACACCGTCGAGCCACTGGGTTCCAACGTCGACATCGCGCTGGCCTTCATCGGCGCGTAGGTGCTGATCCTCCTTCCCCCTTCGGAGACCAAACGCCACGGCGGCCGGTCCGGGCGCGCACTGCAGCTCGACTCGCTGCGCTACCCGGCTCTCCTGCCGCTGCGCGTCGAGGCCGTGGCCGCGGTCGAAACTCTCGCCGGCGATCCGGCAGCGACGATGGCGGCCTTGAAGCTCAGCCGGCGGCAAGCTGACGAGGTGACCAGGAATCGCGAGATCTCCTCCTCACCGACCCTGCCGGCCATCGACCGGTACTCCGGGGTGCTGTATGAGGCATTGGATGCCGCAAGCCTCACGTCCCGGCAGCGGTCGTTCGCTCACCGGCATGTCGTGATCCATTCGGCGCTGCTTGGCCCGGTAGCTGCCCTGGACGAAATCCCCGCCTACCGACTCTCGGCCAGTTCCCGGCTGCCGGGCTTCGCCCTGCGGCGGCACTGGTCGGCGGCGGTCACGGCACAACTGGCCGACGCGACCGGAGTGCTGCTCGACCTGCGCTCGGAGGGCTATGTTGCCTTGGGGCCGCTGCCGACACGGCGGCACACCCGCTACGTTCACGTGGTGAGCGAGGGGCCGGACGGCCGCCGTCGCGCGCTCAACCACTTCAACAAGCATGCCAAGGGCGAATTCGCTCGCGCCATGATCCAGGCCGGGCGAAGCTTCCGCACCATTGCGGAACTGATCAGCTGGTCGGGCAGTGCAGGCTTCGACCTGTCCGAGTCGGCGCCAGGAGAGCTGGAACTTTGTATCGCCGGTCGAGCCGAATCAGGGTAACCTACACGCATGGATGCGGACCCGGTGCGCTCAAACCCGGCTCATTATCGTGTGGCGTTCGAGAATCAGCGGGTGCGCGTTCTGGAGTACGATGACGAGCCAGGTGACGCGACCACGCCCCATACGCACCCGGATAGCGTGATGATCACCCTGACCGGTTTCAGGCGGCGGCTCTCCAGCGCAGACAGCGAGATCGACGTCGACGTGCCAGCTGGTGTGGCGCGTTGGCTTCCCGCGCAGGAGCACCGGGGCGAGAACATCGGGGACACGCCTACGCACACATTCTTCGTGGAGCTCAAAGAAGACCGGCCGGCCGCCACGGCGCCGGACGCCCCGTCTCTCGGCCCGAGCCAGGGCTGAGCTGGTTACGCTGGTGAAATGGCAGAAATCGCATACCGCAACCTTGGCTCATCCGGTCTGATCGTCTCCACGATAGGCCTGGGCTGCAACAACTTCGGCAGGGAAGGGACGGCGAGCCAGAGCCAGGCTGGCACGAACGCCGTCATCGATGCGGCGATCGACGCCGGGGTGACCTTCTTCGACACGTCAGACACCTACGGCGCCGAGCGCGGGCTCAGCGAGACCCTAATCGGCAATGCCCTCGGAGCCCGCCGCCGCGACGTGGTGATCGCAACCAAGTTCGGCATGGACATGGCAGGAACTAACGGGCCGGACTGGGGAGCCCGCGGCTCTCGTCGGTACATCCGCCTCGCCGTTGAGGCCTCGCTGCGCCGGCTGCAGACCGACTGGATCGACCTCTACCAACTGCATCAGCCGGATCCGCTGACCCCGATTGAAGAGACCATCGCCACCCTCGACGACCTGATCACCGAAGGCAAGGTGCGCTATATCGGGCACTCCAACTTCGCCGGCTGGCAGATCGCCCAGGCCGAGTACGTGGCACAGCTGCACGGGCATCCACGGTTCGTTTCCGCGCAGAACGAGTACAGCTTGCTGGCGCGTGCGGCCGAGCGGGAGGTTCTTGCGGCGGTGAACGCCTTCGGGCTGGGTTTTCTGCCCTTCTTCCCGTTGTACAACGGCCTGTTCACCGGCAAGTTCTCCCGATCCGGTGGTCCGGCGGACAGCCGAATCATGCGCACCCGCAAGCACCTCGCCGATAACGCCCCGTGGGACGCCATCGAGGAGTACCAGCGTTTCTGTGACGAGCGGGGCGTGAGCATGCTCGAGGCCACCTTCGCCTGGTTGCTCGCCCAACCCGGGTTGACCAGCGTCATCGCCGGCGCCACCCGGCCGGAGCAGATCCGGCAGAACGCGGATGCGGCCACCGCGTGGCATCCGGCGGCCGAAGATGTCGCACGGATCTCCGAAATCTTCGATCGCTGACCCTGCTTGATGTCTACCCGCTGCCGAGTCCGGGCTTTTTGCGGGTGTCCGCGCGCGGCACCCACAAAAAGCCCGGACTCGCGAAAGGTCGGGGGAGGGTGGACTCGCGAGGAGTCGGGGGGAGGATGGTGCCATGCACGATGACTTCGGGCTCGTCCAGGCGCAGGTTGAGCGCTTCGTGCGAGAGCGGATCCGGCCGGCGCTTTACCGCCACTGTGCCCCGCTCACCGTGGCCGCGTGGCCGGTACCGGGGGAGCCGGTTCCCTTCGCCACCGCGCTCGACCAGGAATACCTGCCATTTACCGTCGGGCAGCGCTGGGGGCCACCGTGGAGCACCCTCTGGTTACACGTCACCGGAACGGTGCCAACGGGCTGGGATGCCCAGGGAACCCGCCCCGAGGTCGTCGTCGACCTCGGGTTCACCAAAGCCCTGCCGGGGTTCCAAGCCGAGGCCACGGTCTACGCGCCAGACGGCTCAGTGCTCAAGGCGATCGAACCGCTGAACCCATATATCCCGGTCGGGCCGGCTGGGTCGGGCATCGACCTCTATCTGGAAGCCGCGGCCAACCCGAATACCTCCGGCGATTTCAGCTTCGAGCCGACCGCGCTCGGTGACCCGACGACGGCGGGGGAGGCGCCGCTGTATCGGCTGAACCGACTCGAGGTCGGCCTGCTCGATGAGACGGTGTGGGAACTCCTGCAAGATATCCGTACCCTGACCGGGCTGGTCGATGAACTCAGCCCGGCATTGCCGCGCCGCGCCGAAATCTTGGCCGCGCTGGAGCGGGCACTGCAGCAGCTCGATCCGGCCGACGTCCGGGGCAGCGCCGCCGCCGGTCGCGCCGCGCTGGCGGTGGCACTTGCCCAGCCGGCCTATGCGAGCGCGCACCGGATAGTTGCCGTGGGTCATGCGCACATCGATTCGGCGTGGTTGTGGCCGGTACGCGAAACGGTGCGCAAGGTGGCCAGGACATTCTCGAACGTGCTCGCGTTGATGGACGACGACCCCGATTTCGTGTTCACGGCATCCTCGGCGCAGCAGTACGACTGGCTCCGGCAGGGCTATCCCGAACTATTCGCCCGGGTGCGGGAGCAGGTCGCCGCCGGCCGGTTCATTCCGGTCGGCGGCATGTGGGTCGAGGCCGACACCAACATGCCCGGCGGAGAGGCCCTGGTGAGGCAGTTCCTGGCGGGCACCCGCTTCTTCCGGGAACAGTTCGGGGTTCAATCCGAGATCGTCTGGCTACCCGACTCGTTCGGCTACTCCGGCGCGCTGCCGCAAATCGCGCGGGCGGCCGGGATGCGCTGGCTGCTCACCCAGAAGCTGTCCTGGAACGACACAGACCGGATGCCGCACCACACGTTCTGGTGGGAGGGTATCGACGGCACCAGAATCTTCACCCACTTTCCGCCGGTCGACAGTTACGGCTGCGAGCTCTCGGCCGCGGAACTCGCCACGGCCCAGGCCCAGTTCGCGGAGAAGGGGGCAGCGAACACTTCGCTCGCGCCGTTCGGCTGGGGCGACGGCGGGGGAGGCCCGACCAGAGAGATGCTCGCCGCAGCGCACCGCGCGCACGATCTGGAGGGATCGCCCAGAGTCGAGCTCGGCACGGCCGAGAGCTTTTTTCGCGATGCGCAGGCCGAATACCCTGCTCCGCCGGTCTGGACCGGCGAGCTTTATCTTCAGCGGCACCGGGGTTGTTACACGTCGCAGGCCCGCACCAAGCGCGGCAATCGCCGCAGCGAACATCTCCTGCGGGAGGCCGAACTGTGGGCGGCGACCGCGAACATCCGACTCGGGGAACCGTATCCGTACGATCAACTTCGCGCCGCGTGGGAAACCGTGCTGCTCCAGCAATTCCACGACATTCTGCCAGGGTCTTCGATCGCCTGGGTACACCAGGAGGCCGAGCGCAACTACGCCAAGGTTGCCGCCAGCCTCGAGAAGCTGATCGGGCACAGCATCGGTCGGCTGGCCGGGTCCGGGAGGCTGTCGGTGTCCTTCAACTCGGGGCCGTATCCGCGCCTGGGCATTCCGGGCCTCGGTGCGGCACGGTCCGGCCGCGCGCCGCAGTCGGTCGTGGTTGAGGAAAATGGCCAATTCATCATGCAGAACGGCAGGGTGCGGGCGGTCGTCGACCGGCGCGGCCTCTTGGTGTCCGTGCGTGAGCTGGCCTCGAACCGGGAGGTGGTGCCGGTGGGCGCTGCCGGGAACCTTTTGCAGCTGTTTCGAGACACCCCGACCGAGTGGGACGCCTGGGATCTGGAGGATTTCTCCCGGCACCATGCCATCGAGCTCACCGACGCTGATCGGGTTGGCATCACCGACGACGCTCACGCGGTCGCGGTGGCCAGATCGTTCGGGGGATCAACCGTGCTTCAGGAACTGAGCATGGACGAAGAATCTGGCGCGATCCAGATCCTGACCCGGGTTGACTGGCAGGAGAGTCAGAAACTGCTCAAGCTGGCCTTCCCGCTGGACGTGCATGCCGAGCGGGCGGCATCCGAAATTCAATTCGGCCATGTCTTCCGGCCAACCCATCGCAACACCTCCTGGGACGCGGCCCGTTTCGAGACCGTAGCGCACCGCTGGGTGCACGTTGGCGAGCCGGGCTTCGGGGTCGCGGTCGCCAATGACGCGAGCTACGGGCACGATATTGCTCGGAGCCGATTCGGCGCGGGAACGGCAACCACCGTACGGGTGTCATTGCTTCGCGCACCGCTGTACCCAGATCCGCGCGCGGATCGGGGTGAGCACCAGTTCACCGTCTCGCTTTTGGCCGGCGCGGGAATCGGCGACGCGATCGCCGAAGGGTATCGGCTGAACCTGCCGCTGCGCACCGTCTTGGGCGGGCACGGGGTCGCTGCGCTGCTCACCATCGACAACCGTGCCGTGGTGGTCGAGTCGGTCAAGCTGGCCGAGGACCGCTCAGGCGACCTCGTTGTCCGACTGTACGAGGCATTGGGTTCGCGCGCGCGGGCCCGGGTCACCGTCGATTTCGCGTATCAGACGCTCCAGCAGACGGATTTGTTGGAGCGCCAGCTGCCGGAAGCCTCGGCACTGACGGAGGCAGCAGATCCGGCGGCAATAGGCGTGACCTTGCGCCCGTTCCAGCTGGTCACCCTCCGGTTCGTTCGGGGCTGAGGGGCTCTTGTCGTCGACAGGCGGCCACGCAGACGCGTTGTTCCCAGAGTTCGCGCCTTTGTCGTATGCGGCAGTGCGAATCGCCAAAGTAGGCGCATGCCACATATCGTCAAGGCCGATTCAGCGGCCGATTTCCTCGCCCTGGTCCCGCTGCTGGTCGGCCACCAACCCCACGAAAGCTTGGTCCTGGTCGGTTTCCATGGGAACCGCACCCATGGTGCGTTCCGATTTGACCTGCCAGGGTCACAGTCCGAACTGGTGTTCAAGCGGGCCGCGACCTCACTGATCGGCATGCTCTGTAAGCTGCCTGGGGTCGATGCGGTCGTCCCGGTGATTTACACGAACCAGACCTTTGACGAGTCCGGATCAGGGCCAGTACCGCTGTCCGGTTTCGCAGACCGGATCATCGCGCGGGCGCGATCGGCCGGGTTCTTCGTGCGGGGTGCGCTGTGCGTGGCACAGAATGGCTGGGGCTCTTATCTGCCCGATTCAATCGTCCCAGGCGCGCACCCGTTAGCGGAAATCGCCTCTTCCGCCATTCAGGCGACGCTGCCAGCCGGCCTGCAGCAGAAACTGATTACTCCGGTGGAGCGGGCCGAACTCCCCTCCGCGTCGGCGAGGGAGCGGAGCCAGGTGCAGGCTGCGGTAGAACGCTGCCACGCTGCGTTGACCGATCCGGTACCCGGATGCGAACCAGTCGAGTACGGCAAACGCAACGCCGGCGACGGGCGATTGCCGAAACGCGCGGGCTCCGATCTGGCACGAGCTGTGATCCGCGCACTGCTCCTCGCGGTGGCTGCGCTCGACTGGCCGCTGGAGCGGCCACCGACCGAGGACGTCGCCACGCTGTTGGTGATGCTGGGGCATCACGGGCTGCGCGACACGGTGATGCTCCAATTCGCTTGGGGGCAGGCAGCCGGTTTTGGCAGCGTCCTGGAACGCTTGGCCATCGAGGCCGCCGCTGCCAGGCCAGACGCTCAGCCGGCCGTGGCAACTCCCATCATCGATACGGTGCTGGGAATCGGGAATGAGCGCCCCGATGCGCAACGGGTCGAGCGGGCCATCCAATTGCTCAAAGCCGTGGCGGCGCGAGCACCGCGGGGTCAGCAGCCGGCTGCGCTGTGCATGGCAGGCTGGTTGAATTGGGCGCTTGGCCGCAGCTCGGTGGCGGCGCTTTTGGTGGCCATGGCACGCGAGATCGACCCTGGCTATAGCTTCGCCAACCTGCTCCTGTCGATGCTCGAGTGCGGCCGGCTGCCCGATTGGGCCTTCCTGGAACCGTCACCGCGCCCCGGCAGCTGATCGGATGCGGATGGTCCGGTTGCGATCCGGAGCGACTGTGGTCGTAGTGGTCGGCACCCGGGTCGACATCGGCGACGGTAACATTATCGAGATCCTGCCTGATTCAGACAGGTCAGACCGTCCAATCGAGTGATCATCCATTCGTTAGGCCAGACGGCGAGAGGATGCCCGTGACCCAGATTGGCCGCAGCAATCGACGGCACGTCGTTCAGATGCCGGGATGCTCGGACGAGCGGGTAGAGTTGGCCTGGGCCGCACTCAGCGACAAGGGACACCACCGGGCGGTGAACGAAGACAGTCTTATCGCCCGGCCACCGATTTTCGCGGTAGCTGATGGCATGGGCGGTCACTCGGCGGGCGACTTCGCAAGCGCGGCCGTCGTCACCCGTCTCGCTGAGCAGGTGTCAGCACCCTTGGTCAGCCGGGAGCTCCTCGATGACGCGTTGCGTGCGGCAGTGGGCGATATGGGACGCGGCGTCGGCCACACCGATCTCGGCACCGGAACGACGGTGACCGGAATCGCGTTGACGGATACGGATGGCGCACCGTCGTGGCTGGTGTTCAACATCGGTGATTCCCGGGTCTACCGGCTCGCCGACGGTATCCTGGAACAACTGACGGTGGATCATTCCGTGGTTCAGGAGCTCATGGATGCGGGCGCGATCACCCGCGCGGAGGCCGAGGTGCACCCGCACAGCAATGTGATCACCCGTGCCGTCGGATTCAATGAGGATCCCATTCCCGACTACACGCTGATCCCGATCGTGTCCGGCACGAGGTTCCTGATCTGCTCTGACGGCATCACCAAGGAGCTGACCGAACACGGTATCCGGCACTTCCTCACCGAAGGGTTGTCGGCTCAGGGTGCCGGACAGTTGCTGATCGACGCGGCGCTCGGTAACGGCGGACGCGACAATGTCACAGTGATTGTCGTCGACGTCCTGCGCTCTCCTACGACAGATTTCGCCGAAACACGTGGTAAGCCGGCAGAAACCGGCACCGGGGAAACCGTCGCGGGCGGTTCCGAGATCACCCGCCGCCGTGGACGTTCGTCGCGCCGGCACTGACTCATGGTCTCATTGCGTTCGCTTGGCGGCTACCGTGGAGGAATGCATGAACCGGGCAGAACGCAGAAAGGAATGTCCAAATGAATTGTCGGGTGTGTGGCGCCGGTCTCCCCGCGGGCGCTATGTTCTGTGGCGAATGCGGAAGCGCGGTCACCGTCAGCCGCTATCGTCGCCCGGATGTGCGCGACTCCCGCCCCAACGACACCACGATCCTCGATCCGCTGCCTGCCCCGGCCGCGGCAGGACCAGCCGCCGAACCTCGTTCTGACACGTCGGCTGCTGGGCCCGATCAGGTATCGGACGCGGAGCGTGGCGAGCGGTTCCTCTTCGAATTCAGCACCGGGGAACGGGTCAGCGTCACCGGAACCGGGCTGCTCGGCCGGCACCCCGTCGCTGGGCGGGGCGAGCTTGTCGACCAGCTGATCACCATTGCCGATCCGGAACGGTCCGTGTCGAAAACCCACCTCGAGTTCGGCCAGGAGGCGGGCGAGTTGTGGATTTGTGACCGATACTCCGCCAACGGCACCCTGATCGTGCCGGTTGCCGGAGACGCCAGACCGTGTGAGCCCGGCCGCCGGTACCAGGTGCAACGCGGATCCAGGGTGGCGATCGCCGGCCAGTTTTTCACGGTGTCCTAGGCGCGTTGCGGCTGGCGGCCTCTGCTTGCTCACAGCATCGCCGTGAGGCGGATTTTCCGCATAAAATGTCGCCGGGCGGGTCCACCGGATCTCCAGATGTTCTCCTGGTGGCATGCAGACGCATCAGGGTCAGGTTCCACTCGCACTGCCGGAACGGCCGGCAGCGGTCGCGCGAGCGTCGTTCCCGCTGATCGCCAGCCTGGCACCGCTGCTGGCCTCCGCGGCGATCTGGGTGCTGACCCAATCACCGTTCGCGGTGATCTTCGCCGTGCTGAGTCCGGTGATTGCCGTGGCCGCTCTGCTGGATAGCCGCTGGCAGGCCAGGCGACGGCACACCAAGGACGCCGCGGCGCGGGTCGCCGCATTGGCGCGGCTGCGGTCGGAGATCGCGGTGCGGCACCGTGCCGAGCTGCGGGAGCGCCAACGGTCGCATCCCTGCGCGCAGTCCATCCTCGCCGCCGCTGCTACCGACCCGGAGCGCTGGCGGATTCTGCCAGGTCGGCGCACGATGATCAGTCTTGGCGCGGGCGCGGCTGAGAGCACGCTCGCGCTGGCTGGCACAGCGAGCGACGAAGCCGATCTGGCGATCTGCGAAGCGGCCGCACACCTCAGCGATGCGCCCGTCGTCGCAGACGCTGCCGCCGGCGTGGCAATCGTGGGCGACCTGGTGTTGGCCAGGGCGCTGGCGCGCGGCTACCTGGTGCAACTGGTGCACCGGTTGCCGCCCACCAGCACCACGCTCGGCACGATGCCGGAGATCGGCTGGGAGTGGGCCAGGGCGCTGCCGTACCCGGGCACTGCCATCACCGGTCACGGCAGTACCGCGGGGGTGCTGGAGGACACTGTGCTGCTGAAAGTGCTCGAGGTGACCGGCCGGGCTCACCGGCAGATGCTCGTCGGCGGACCACCCTTCGCCGCCGGTACCCTGGTCGAGCGCACCGCCGACCGTCCGCGCACCGTGGTGACAATCGCGCTCGCCAGTCGGCTGGAGGACATCCCGGTTGACTGCCGCACGGTCATCCGTATCGAAGGAGCCGGCGCCGCGGAAATCGTGACGCAACCGGAGCCTGGCCCCGCCTCGACACTGCGGCCCGAGCTGATCAGCGCCGCGCAGCTAACCAGCTACTCGCGAACTATCGCCGCCCATGCTCGGTCAGCTGGACTGCACCCGGGAGATCGTCAGCTGCCAGCCACCGTCGCGCTCGCGGAGCTGTTGCGGGAAAGCCGCGCGCCGGAGGGGCCGCGTCGAAGAACGCTTTCGGGTCCAATCGGCATCGGCGGCACGGGAATCGTTGAGGTGGACCTGGTCGCCGACGGCCCGCACGCGGTCGTCGGCGGTACGACCGGAAGCGGCAAGAGCGAACTGCTGGTCACCTGGGTGGCCGGCCTCGCGGCTCGATATTCGCCAGAGGAGGTCACGTTCCTGCTGGTCGACTTCAAAGGCGGTGCCGCCTTCGCGTCGCTGACTGCCCTGGCGCACTGTGTCGGGGTACTGACCGACCTGGACCAGGTACAGGCGCAGCGCGCCATTGAGAGCCTGCGTGCCGAGCTCCGGCATCGGGAGCGAATCCTGGCCAGTGCAGCGGCCAGGGACATTGCCGACGAGGCGATCGCGGGCGCGTTGCCCCGGCTGGTCATCGTGGTCGACGAGTTTGCCGCGATGATCGACGCTTTCCCCGACCTGCACGCCCTGTTCGTCGATATTGCGGCGCGGGGCAGATCCCTCGGGGTGCATTTGATCCTGTGCACCCAACGGCCAGCCGGGGTGGTTCGCGACTCGCTGCTGGCCAATTGCAACCTGCGGATGTCGTTGCGGGTGAACAACAAGGCTGACTCCGCGGCCGTGGTCGGGTCTGAGCTGGCGGCGCTGCTACCCGCGATGCCGCCAGGCCGATGCGTGGTGGGCACCGACGGCGAAGGCCAATGCGTGGTGCAGATCGCCCATACGGGTGAGGATGCCCTCCGTGCCATCGCAGTAACCGCATCCGCCGGAGCTGGCCACGAGGTCCGTCGGCCCTGGCTTGATCCGCTGCCCGATCGTATTCCGCTCGCCTCGCTGATCAGGCCTGGCCAGAGGTCCATCCGTGGCTCGGATCACAATGCCTCGTTCGTGTTGGGTGTCCAGGATCTGCCCGCGGAGCAGCGCCAGGACCTCGCCCGCTATCTGCCCCACACCCAGGGTCATCTGCTGGCCGTTGGCGGCCATGGTGCGGGGAAGTCCACCCTGGCCGCCACTCTCGCGCGACAGTCGCATTCGTCTGGTCGGGTTGCGTGTCTGGCCGGTGAATCCGAGCGGGCCTGGGACGAGCTGATGCTCATCGCTGCGCAGGTGCGCTCCGGCATCACGTCGGAGCCGGGGCTTCTGCTCGTCGTCGACGACATCGACGCGCTGTATGACCGGTTCGACCTGGAGCACCGGCAGGAGGTGATTGATACGCTCGTCGTGATCGTGCGGGAGGGGCCAAGCCGCGGCGTCCACGTGGCCGCGACGGCACAGCGCATCGCGGGGCCGCTTTCGGCACTGGCCGGGATGTTCGGCGCCACGCTGCTGCTCCGGTTGCCGAACCGCCAAGAATATGCGCTGGCCGGCGGAGCGCCCGCGGGTTTCCAACCAGATCTCCCTCCGGGCGGCGGCACCTGGATGGGGCATCGCGTCCAGTTGGCGCTCGCCTGGCCGGAGGTGCCCGCCGATCCTCGACCGACCGGGGCCACGGCGCCGGCCGTGGTCTTCCAGGACGGTTGCTGCTACCTGGTGGTGACCCGCAATCCGGCTGCGAGAGCCCGCTCGATCTCCAAAGCCCTAACTGGCCGCGGTCGGGTCATCGATCTCACCGAGCCCGGCATCGGCGGCACCACGGGATCATGCTATGGGCAGCTAGAGGTAACCGGAATCGATGACGAGGCCGGAGCATCGGTCGTGATCGCCGATGCGGATTGCTGGCAATCGAACTACGCCGTTCTACAGACTCTGCGGCCACGCTCCGTGCTCATCTTTGACGGCTGTTCGCTACAGGAGGTCCGCACAATCGCGCAGCGCCGGGAGCTGCCACCACCGCTTTCACCGGTCCTCGACCGAGTCTGGCTGCTAGCGCCGGGAGGGCAGTTCAGCCGGGGCACACTGCCCTGAGCGGTATCACGATGCAAAAGCGGCTCGGATGGTTCCCACTACAGCGCCGCCGCCGAGCACCGAATGAGGCAGTTCCGCCTTTACCGCCTCGACTGCCGCAGCATCCACCGCACCGGCGTCGCAGAGCAACTGCAACGCCACCGCTGTCGTGGCGCGGGAACTGCCATCCAGTATCTTCACCGCCACCGTCGTCCCATCGCCGGCCGCCATCACCAGCACGCCCTCTGCTCCACCCTTGGCAATGATCCCGAGCCGGTCGATCACGACGGTATTCGCCCGGCCTGGCCCGTCCAGCGCCCAGCCGTTGCCGCGGATCGCCTCGCACAGCGCGGCAGCGTCCCGATACAGCGCGAACGGGGAAGACACCGATGCGGTTGCGATTGCCTGGATGCCTCGGGCGAGGCCGGTCAGCGACAGCGCGTGCGCCGGCGCTCCACAACCATCCGTCGCGGTTGTAGTGATCCGTTCCCCGGCCAGCCGTTCGATCACATCCGCGATCTGCACCTGCAGCGGGTGACCCGGTTCCAGATAGCTGTCGGTCGGCCAGCCGTTGTGGGCACAGGCCAACAGCATTGCCGCGTGCTTACCGGAGCAGTTCATGAAAATCGGCCGCTTGCCTAAGCCGGAGCCGATCGCCTGATCGCGGCTCGCGGCGTCCAACGGCCAGTCCGCCGGGCACTTCAGGGCCGCCTCGGTCAGCCCGGCTCGGACAAGCAGGCTGCGGACCAGGCCGAGGTGCGCGCTCGTCCCGGAATGACTCGCCGAGGCGATCACCGCGGCGGCCCCTTCCAGTTCGACCCCACTGCGCATCACCGCGACGGCCTGGAACGGCTTCAGGCAGGATCGGGGCAGGATCAGGCCACTCGGATCGCCCAGGCTGCGCAGCACCTGGCGATCGCCAGACAGCACGACCGCGGAACCGGCATGCCGCGATTCGACAAAGCCGCTACGTTCCACGACGGCAAGCTCCACCGCGTCGGCGACGGCGAAGGTTTCCGGCACCGGCTTACAGGTTGGCAAACGCGTCGTCGAGCACCGAGACCGCGTCGGCCAGCAGCTCGTCGCTGATCACCAGCGACGGCAAGAACCGCAGCACGTTCCCGTAGGTGCCGGCGGTCAACACCAGCACTCCATGCTGCGCGGCGTAGTCCGCGATCGCGCTGACTGCCTTCGCGTTGGGCTGCTTGGTGGTCGTGCCGGTCCCCGGCTGGATCAGCTCGATGGCGAGCATCGCTCCGATGCCGCGCACCTCACCGATGATCTCGTATTTGGCGGCCAAGGCCTCCAGGGCGGGCTTCAGCGTGCTCTCGATGCGCTTACCGGCCGCCAGCAGGTTCTTCTTCTCGATCTGGTCGAACACTGCGATCGATGCCGCTGCCGAGACCGGGTTGCCGCCGAAGGTGCCGCCGAGACCACCCGGGTGCGCGGCGTCCATGATCTCCGCCCGTCCGGTGACCGCCGCCAGGGGCAGACCGCCGGCGATGCCCTTGGCGCTGAGTACCAGGTCGGGCACCAGGCCGAAGTGTTCGCTGGCGAAGTACGCTCCGGTGCGGGCCATTCCGCTTTGGATCTCATCGGCGATGAAGACAATCCCGTTGGCCGTGCACCAGTCCTGCAGGGCAGGTAGGTAACCGTCGGCTGGCACCATGAAGCCGCCCTCGCCCTGGATCGGCTCGGCCACCAGGCAGGCAAGGTCGGTCGCGCCGACCGTCTTCTCCAGGAAGGCGATGGTCTTGGCCGCGGCCTGTGCGCCACTGAGCCCGTCGTGATAGGGGTAAGAGCTCGGCGCGTGATGCACATCGCCGGGGAACGGTCCGAAGCCCTGTCCGTACGGCGCCGACTTGTAGTTCATCGCCATGGTCAGGCTGGTGCGGCCATGGAACGCGTGGTCCAGCACCGCGACAGCGCGTCGGCCGGTGTACTTCCTGGCAATCTTTACGCCGTTCTCCACCGCCTCGGCCCCGGAGTTGACCAGGACGCTCTTCTTTGCGTGATCGCCGGGAGTGTGCTCGGCGAGCAACTCGGCCACCCGCACGTAACCCTCATACGGGGTGACCGTGAACAGGGTGTGGGTGAGCTCGTGCAGCTGCGCAGCAGCGGCATCCACCACCGCGTCGTCGGTGTGGCCGATTGTGGTGACCCCGATTCCGGCGCCGAGGTCGATGAACTGATTCCCGTCGACGTCGACCAGGATCGCGCCGTGCGCACGTGCCATGTACACCGGCAGCACCGAGGAGACCCCGGACGGGACGCTGGCCTCGCGTCGACGATGCAGCGCCTGCGACTTCGGTCCGGGGATCGAGGTGACGACTCGGCGTTTCGCCGGGATGCCTGAGTCGGTTGTTGCTGCGGTGGTGGTGGTCGGCGTAAGTAAAGTGTCAGTCATGATGGACGCAAGTTTATCGTTGTAACGACCGCATGCGCGAAGGAGACCGGATGAATCGGGAACACCGCTACGAAGTGTTTTTGCGCTGGCAAGGAAACACCGGCAGCGGCACCAGCGACTACCGTTCCTACCGCAGAACCCATCTGCTCAGCGCCGAGGGAAAGCACGACATCCAAGGCTCGGCGGACCACACCTTTCACGGCGACAAAGACCGCTGGAATCCCGAGGAGCTGCTGATCGGCGCGCTGGCGCAGTGCCACATGCTCTCCTATCTGCACTCCGCCGCGGCCAACGGAATCGTGGTGACCGCCTACGAAGACACTCCGACCGGCACGCTGCAGCAGACCGCGAATGACGGTGGTCATTTCACCAGCGTCACGTTGCGCCCACGGGTGACGATCACCGACCCGGCGCAGCGCGAAAAGGCCGTGTCGTTGCACGCCGATGCCAGCCGGGCATGCTTCATCGCTGCCTCGGTGAATTTCCCGGTCGGCCACGAACCCGAGATAATCGTCGAGCAGGGCAGTCGCTAGAAGCGCTCGGGCCGAAGCACGGCGCGCTTGATCCGTTCCAGCCCGCTGACCGGCACCTCGTTGTAGACCCCGGCCTCTTCCTGACCGGAGAGCTTCTGGATCGCGGCCATGATCTCGTCGGTGGCCAGTCGCCTGGCGCGGCCGGATGACGCCTCGCCGTGCCGACTCAACTCCAGCGGTTCGCCGAACCGCACCGTGACCCGATACCGCCGCGGAATGCGGGTTCCGGGCGGCTGTAACTTGTCGGTGCCGATCAAGCCGACCGGTACGACGCGGGCTCCGGTGGTCAGCGCCAACCAGGCCACGCCGGTGCGGCCCTTGTAAAGGCGACCGTCCTTGGAACGGGTCCCTTCGGGATAGACCGCGAACGCATTTCCCGACTCTAGGATCGCGCGGCCCTGGTCGAGCGACTGCTGCGCGGCCTGCCCGGCACCTCGCTCGATTCCGACGGCGCCGATCGAGGTGAAGAACAGCCGAGAAAGCGTGCCTTTGATTCCGGTCCCGTCGAAGTATTGCGATTTGGCCAGAAACTGTACCCGGCGCGGAGCCAGGATCGGGATGACAATACTGTCCAGAAATGCCAGGTGATTGCTGGCCAGAATCACCGGTCCGGTCGTCGGCACGTTGCCGCGTCCGAAGACGCGGGGCCGATAGATCACCCGGGCGATGGTGCCCAGCAGCGCGCGACCGAACAGATAGACGAAGCCGGGTCGATGCGCTTTAGTGCGCCGGTGATCCACCTGATCCTCCGCTGGCATGCGCGCGCCACCGTCTTCTGCCACAGCATCCAGAATACCGGCCGACGTATGCGCGATCAGGAATGCGGCAGGGAGTCAGCCGCCCAGCTGAAGCGGCGACGGGAAGGCGCAGTCCTTGCCGTCGACGAAGTCCAGGCAAGCGGGCCACCACGGCCCGAAGACAACAGATCGAGGGTTACCGAACCAGTCGGAGTAGATCCGGAAGAAGTTCAGATTGCCGTACGAACCGCAGGCAGGCCGCTCGGACCCCAGGGCGGCGATGGCGGCCCGGTTCGGCTGGTACGGCGTGTAGTTGTACAGGTTCGCGGTCGCCTGATTGCGGATCCGGACCACGCTGGAGCCGCAGGCTTGGTCCGGATGATACGGGATGGCGATACGTCCGATTCGATAGTGCCATTGGCGGTCAACGGTGTACTGCCTGAATTGCCAGGCCGCGTTATAGACCTGGTTGAAGAAGCCGAAATAGGCACGGTCGCACTCGGCGCTGTCGGGACAGCCGTACCCGGTGGCGTGCAGATAGCCGGATGCGCTGGGCCTGGTCAGCAGCGATTGTTCCTTCTGCAGCAGCACCAGCAGCACTCGAGGACTGATCCGGCAGGCTTGCGCGACCCGCCAGATGATCCGGCCGGCCGACTCATTCGACGCCCCGCGGTAGCGCGAACAATGCCCGGGGCCGGCGTCCGGTTGCGTTGTGGTGTCTTGCCGATAGCGGCTCAGGCAGGGTACGCCCTCGCGCGGGACGCACGGCACGTCCTCCAAGAAGCCCTGGATTCCGGCGGCGGTCATCGATTGATAGTTGAAAAAGTTACTGTCACTGATGATCAGACCGGGGTCGAAAGCGGAGCTGATCGTGGCGGTGGATACCGGTGGCGGCGCTGATGCATCACCGTCCGCGCCGGACCGGGCGTGCGCGGCAGGCGCAGCGACCAGCGTCATGGCCAGTGCCAGTGCGATCGCTGCGGCAACTCGTCCGGTCCACGCGGCGAGGGTCATCCCGCCGCCGCGAGCGCCTCTTCGATGACCGTGGCGGCGTCGTCGATGAGCTCATCGCTGATGCTCAGAGACGGCATCAGCCGAAGCACGCTGTCCCAGCTGCCGGAATCCAGCACGATCACGCCGTTGTGCGCGGCGTGATCGATCACCGCGGTCAGGGCCTGCGGGTTCTGCCGCCTGCCGCCTGGCTGCACCAACTCCACCCCGAACATGGCTCCCTTTCCGCGGACCTCGCCCACGACCTCGAACCGGTTCGCCCAGTCGCCGATCCGCGACAGCAGGGTGCGCTCCACCCGCTGCGCCTGAGCGATCAGGCCGTCCCGCTCGATCACCTCGAAAACCGCTAGCGCAGCCGCGGTGCAAACCGGGTTGCCACCGAAGGTGCCGCCGATGCCGCCGCGCTGCACGGCATCCATGATTTCGGCTCGCCCGGTCACTGCGGCCAACGGCAGTCCGCCGGCAATTCCCTTGGCGCTGGTAACCAGATCCGGAACGACGCCGTAATGCTCGATCGAATACCAGGCCCCGGTCCTGGCCATGCCCGCCTGGATCTCGTCCGCGACGAAGACGATCCCGTTGGCGGTGCAGAACTCGCGGATCCGCTGGAAGTAGCCCTCGGCTGCGATCACCACGCCGCCGTCGCCCTGGATCGGCTCGGCGAAGAAGGCGGCGACCTCGCTTGCGCCGATGTGCGTGACAATGTAGTCGATGGTCCGGTCGGCGGCCTGGTCACCGGTCAAACCATCCCGGAACGGATAGCTGCCCGGCACGCTGTACAGCTCGCCGGGGAACGGGCCCATCCCTACCCGCTCGGGCCATGGCCGGTAGGTCATCGCCATGGTCAGATTGGTCCGGCCGTGGAACGCGTGCTCCAGGCTGACAATCGCGCGCCGGCCGGTGTATTTCCGGGCGATCTTCACCGCGTTCTCCACCGCTTCCGACCCCGAGTTCACCAGGATGCTGTGCTTGTCGAAGTCTCCGGGTGTCAGCCGAGCCAGCGTCTCCGCCACGCGCACGTAGTTCTCGTACGGAGTGACGGTGAACAGCGTGTGGGTGAGTTTCCCGGCCTGTTCGGCTACCGCAGCCGCGACCGCCGGATGGGCGTGACCGACGGTGGTGACCCCGATCCCGGAGCCCATATCGATCAGTTGATTGCCATCCACATCCACCAGGATCGCGCCGGAACCATGGTCCATGTAGATGTCGGCGAGAGTGCCTGCGCCATGGGAGACGCTGGCCATCCGGCGCTTTTGCAACGCGATGGAATTCGGCCCGGGCAATGCCGTGACGAGTTTGCGCTGCTGGGGGACCGAGAAAGTTTGCATGGCATCCATGCTAGGTGCGCCACGAGACGTGACGACTACCTCGGCGGGTGCTGTCAGCTTCGACCAAGAAAGATGCGGCAGACTGGTCCTCTCCCCCCTTCCTTTATGAAAGTGATCCTGTGCGCAAAACTGTATCCCTGCTCGTCGCCGCCGCGTGCGTGATGGCTTTGGCCTCCTGTAGTTCCGGTGACGCCGGAGTCACCCAACTGGAGGGATGCTCGAACACACCCTCCGGAAGCGCCTCAAATTCGGTGAAGGTCACCGGCGAGTTCGCCAAGACCCCGAAGGTCAAGATCCCGAGCCCGTTGAAGGTCACGGAGAAGGGAACTGAGCGCACCATCGTAATCCCTGGCAAAGGCGAACCGGTCAAGCCGAACAGCACCGTCGACGTCGCCTTCGCCGCCTACAACGGAACGACCGGCAAGGAGCTCACCGCCAACGGCTTCGATGGATCGGCGAGCATGCCCGTTCCGGTTGATGTCAAGCAGATCATTCCCGGGATCGTGCGCACCGTTGAGTGCGTCGACATCGGCTCCCGGGTGGTGACCACCGCCAACGTGAAGACGGCCTGGGGGCAGGGCGACCCAAGCCAGCTCGGCCTGAAGCCGACGGACTCGATCGTCTTCGTCGTTGACCTGCTTGACGTGCTGCCGACCAAGGCCGACGGTAAATCCCAGCCGGCTGTGCCGGGAATGCCGACGGTCAAGCTCGCCAAGGATGGGGCGCCGACCGTGACCATCCCGAAAGCCGACCCGCCGACCGAGACCAAGGTGGCGGTGCTGAAGCAGGGCGACGGTAAGGCCGTCGCCGATGGCGAGACCGTGACGGCGCAGTACCAGGGTGTGATCTGGGCCACCGGCAAGGTCTTCGACCAGAGTTGGGGCAAGGCGCCGGTTCCGTTCCCGACCGCCGGCCAGGGTGTCATTCCGGGGTTCAAGAAGGCCTTGGTCGGTCAAAAGGTCGGCTCCCAGGTCCTGGTGGTCATCCCGCCGGCCGACGGTTATGGGGCAGCGGGCCAACCGGATGCCGGTATCTCCGGCACCGACACCCTGGTTTTCGTCATCGACATTCTCAAGACCGTCAAATAGGCGCCGTCGGCCGTAGCATGGCCTGGTGCGCAGCGTAATCATCCTCGGCTCGACCGGGTCGATCGGAACCCAAGCCCTCGATGTGATCAGGGCCAATCCGGAACGGTTCCGAATAGTCGGGCTCGGCGCGGGGAGCAACCGGGGCCAGGTCGCGCTACAGGCTGCAGAGTTCGGTGTGTCACACACCGCGTTCGGTGCCGACGAGGCGGAGCAGCTAGTCCGGGAAGTGCCGGCCGATGTGGTCCTGAATGGCATCACCGGGTCGGTCGGGCTCGGCCCGACGCTCGCTGCGCTTCAGGCCGGCCGGACCCTGGCCCTGGCGAACAAGGAATCGCTCATCGTCGGCGGAGAACTGGTGACCGCGTTGGCGGCACCGGGCCAACTCGTGCCGGTGGATTCCGAACACTCGGCGATCGCGCAGGCGTTGCGTGCCGGAGCGCCGACCGAGGTGCGCCGGCTCGTGCTGACGGCGTCCGGCGGACCGTTTCGCGGACGCAGCCGCGAGTCGCTCAGGTCGATCACGCCGAGTCAGGCCCTGGCGCATCCGACCTGGAAAATGGGACCGGTGGTCACCACCAACTCGGCGACGCTGGTGAACAAGGGCCTTGAGATCATCGAGGCGCACCTCTTGTTCGGTGTGCCGTACGACGCCATCGAGGTGGCGGTGCATCCGCAGTCGATCGTGCACTCGATGGTCGAGTTCGTTGACGGATCCACCATCGCCCAAGCCTCGCCGCCGGATATGCGGCTGCCGATCTCGCTCGGCCTGGACTGGCCGAACCGGGTCGCCGGAGTCGGCCTGCCGCTGGACTGGACCACGGCGCAGACCTGGAGCTTTCAGCCGCTGGACAGCAACGTCTTTCCTGCCGTTGCACTGGCCAGACAGGTGGGCAAGGCCGGGGGCTGCTACCCGGCGGTGTTCAACGCGGCCAACGAAGAGGCCGTTTCGGCCTTTCACGCCGGCCGGATCGGTTTCCTCGACATCGTCGACACGATCGCCGCCGTCGTCGAGGCGTTTCAGCCCGATCCCGGCTCGCTGACGGCCGCGACTTTGGCCGCGGCCGAGGTCTGGGCCCGCGCCGAGGCAACCAGGCGGATCAACGCAGCATGACCGCTGGCGGAACGCTTCGGGCCATCTGGAAATGTGCCCGGGCGGGTGAGGGCTGAACAAGTCATCAGCCGATCCACAGCGGCACGCACGTAGGCTTTCCCCGTGGAATCCGTGCTGTTGTTCATCCTCGGCATCCTGATCATGCTGGTGGGCCTCGCGGTGTCGATCGGCCTGCATGAGCTCGGCCATCTACTGCCGGCGAAACTGTTCGGGGTGCGGGTCAGCCAGTTCATGATCGGCTTCGGCAAGACCGTTTTCTCGGTACGCCGCGGGGAGACCGAGTACGGCATCAAGGCCATTCCCCTCGGCGGATACAACGCCATGGCCGGGATGTTCCCGCCGGCGAAGGCGGGAGCGGCCGCTCGCGAGGCGAGCACCGGATTCTTCCGGACAATGGTGCAGGATGCCCGCACCTCCAGCGCCGAGACCGTCGACGACGGCCAGGAGCATCGGGCGTTCTACAACCTGGCGATCTGGAAGCGGATTGTCATCATGCTGGGCGGACCGTTCATGAACGTCGTGATCGCGGTGGTCCTGTTCGCCATCCTGTTGTGCGGTTTCGGTGCTGCGGCATCCACCATCGGCAGCGTCTCCCAGTGCGTGCTGCCGGCCGGCAGCACCCAGAAGACCTGCACCGGAGCGGACCCGACCGCGCCGGGCGCTGCAGCCGGTTTGAAGCCCGGTGACCGCATCCTGAGCATCGACGGCCAGCAGATTTCCAACTGGGGCCAGTCCACCGAAATCATTCAACGTTCCGCCGGGAAACAGCTCTCCGTGGTGGTCGACCGCGACGGCACCAGCACTGCGCTGACGGTTACCCCGATGAAATCCCGCCAATACGTTCAGGACGCTCAGGGCAAGGTGGTCAAGGACGCCTCGGGTAAGGCGCAGACTCACGAGGTCGGATTCGTCGGAATCGGCGCCGGCCCCGCGGTACTGGTACCCCAGCCGATAACGGCGGTGTTGCCGGCAGTCGGCGCGCAAATGGGCGCTACCTTCGGGATCGTGTTCACCCTGCCGCAACGGATGGTCGACGTCTGGAACGCAGCCTTCGGCACGCAGGCGCGCGACCCGAACGGCCCGGTGAGTGTGGTCGGGGTAGGGCGGATGGCCGGTGAAGTGTCCAGCCTCAGCACCATACCGGTGGTGGACAAGGTGTACACCCTGATCGGCATCCTCGGATCGCTGAACATCGCCTTGTTCGCCTTCAACATGATCCCGCTGCTGCCGCTGGACGGTGGGCACATCGCCGGGGCGCTGTGGGAAGGTATCCGCCGGTTCTTCGCCAAGCTGTTGCGCAAACGTGACCCCGGCCCCGTCGACATGGCCAAGCTGATGCCGGTCACCTTCGCGGTAATCATTCTGTTGGGCGGGATGAGCGTACTGCTGATGTACGCGGATATCGTCAAGCCGATCAATCTCTTCGGCTGACCGCCGGCGTACTCCCGTCGGCGTACCGCGGTGCACTCCGCCTACCGGATGCCATGGCGAGCCCGCATGGGTAGCATTCAGCTATGCCAACGCCCGAGTGGACCGGACCGCGCGGCGGTGGGCCGGAACGCGGGGAACCGCACGGTTGGCCAGAGCGCGGTTGGCCAGAGCACGGCTGGCCAGAACGTGGCTGGGGGATGCCGCGTCCGGTGCGGCTCTGGCTGCCGGTGGTCATCTCCTTCGCGATCCAAGTCCCCGCCGTAGCGTTCCTGCTCGCGCACGAGCGGCACCTCGCGGTCGGCGGACGAGGGATCAGCCTGGCGATGGCCGTACTCGGGCCGCTCGCCCTGATCGGCGCCAGGCGCTTCCCGGGGCCTGTGGTCGCGATCACTGCCGCAGCGGCATCCGTCGATCTGCTGGTCAGTCCGGCCGGCTGGCCACCGTATGTCGCGCTCGGCTTCGCCATCATCCTGGGGGTCGCGCGTGGCGCCAGGACCTGGGCGTTCAGCTCGGTGGCCGCAGCGTGGGTCTCCACCTTCGTCGGAGCGATCCTCCTCGGCCGCCCGATCGCCCCCGGCCGAATCGCCGCCCTCACCCTCGGCGTGCTGCTGTGCATGGGAATCGGCGAGGCGGTGCGCAGCCGGCGAGAGCATATTCGGGAGCTACGCGAAGCCACCGTTCGGCGACGGACGGATGCCGCTCAGACCGAGCGGGTGCGCATCGCCCGGGAATTGCACGATGTGCTGGCGCATTCGCTGTCCCAGATCAACGTCCAAGCCTCGGTCGGCCTGCACCTGATCGACCGCCAACCGGAAAAGGCCGCCGAGGCGCTGGCGAGCATCAAGCAGAGCAGCAAGGCGGCCCTGGACGACGTGCGTGTCGTGCTCGGCATGCTCAGGGGTGATGGCGAGGCCGCGTCCGACGATCGGCCGGGATCCCCGGCGCCGCTGACCCCGCAGGAGGACCTCTCCCGACTGCCAACGCTGGTGCAACAGGCCAGCCAGGGCGGGCTGAGCGTGCGTCTGGAGAACCGCCTGCCTGGCCACCCGCCCGATGCGACTCAATTCGCCGTATACCGGATCGTGCAAGAGGCCCTGACGAACGTGATCCGACATGCCGGCGCCAGTGCGGCCGTCGTTTCGCTGGCCGAGCACAACGGGTATTACCTCGTCCAGGTGCGCGACAACGGTGTCGTTGCCATCGGTGCCACAGTGGACAACGTGGCGGAGCCGGTCTTCGGCCGGGGGATTCTCGGAATGCGCGAACGAGTGCAATTGCTCGGTGGGAGTCTTCAGGTCGGCGCTGCCGATGGTGGCGGATTCCAGATCGTGGCCAGGATTCCAGTCAGGGGTGAACCGTGATCCGGGTCGTCATCGCCGACGACCAGCAGCTCATCCGCGCCGGATTTCGGGCGCTACTGGAATCCGAGCCCGACCTCGTTGTCGTGGGGGAGGCCCAGACCGGTGTGGAGGTGGTCCAGACTGTCCGCAGCCAGAAGCCGGACGTGGTGTTGATGGACATTCGGATGCCAGACGGGGACGGGCTGTGGGCCACCGAGCAGATCGTCGGGGATCCGGCGCTCGCTGCCACCCACGTGGTGGTGGTCACCACCTTCGAGCTCGACGAGTATGTCGCCCACGCGATACGGGCCGGTGCCAGTGGGTTCCTGGTCAAGGACACGGAGCCGGTCGAATTGATCCGGGCGGTCCGGGTGGTTGCGGCCGGAGACGCCCTGCTGTCCCCTGGAGTCACCAGACTGCTGCTGGGGCGCATCTCCTCCGGACTCCGCGAGGCGCCGGATACCGCGGCGTTGGCATCGCTGACCGCCCGTGAACGACAGGTGCTCACCCTGGTCGGCCAGGGAATGACCAACGCCGAGATCGGTCGAGAGTTGTTCCTCAGCCCGCTCACGGCGAAGACCCACGTCTCCAGGATCATGGCCAAGCTGGCTGCCAGGGACCGCGTGCAGTTGGTCGTGACCGCCTACGAATCCGGCCTGATCGCCCCGGGCAGGTACTAGGCGCCTGCTCCGCCGGGAGTATCCGGGATTCGTCCCACCGGCAGATTCGCGCGCACGACCATCGGACGAGCCTTGAGTCAGCGGCTCATCCGGGCCGTCTGACGAAAAGGAACTCGAACGTGCTTACAACACTCACCGGCATCGCCCTCGCCGCACACCACGCACATCCCGCGCACTGGATGGGCCAGTGGGCAGGCGGATTCGGCTGGCTCTTCCTGCTGATCCCACTTTTCTGGATAGCGGTCATCGTGCTCATCGTCCTACTCGTCGGCCGTCGCTGGCGTCGCCAGGGGCCGTGGGCTTCCCCGCAGCATCCTGGCGCCGACGCCGAACGTACTCTGGCAGAACGGTTTGCGCAGGGTGACATCGACGAGGTCGAGTATCGCGCCAGGCTCGAGGTGCTCCGCGCCAATCGACAAGACGGTGGCCGGCCGCGTTAACCTCGGGACAGCAGCAGCGCCTCGCCCTGACCGCCGCCGCCGCACAACCCGACCGCGGCGCGACCGTGTCCGCGCCTGGCCAGCTCGTGCGCTGCGTGCAGGGCGATCCGCGCGCCCGAGGCGCCAAGCGGATGCCCGATCGCGATGGCACCGCCGTGGATGTTCACGATGTCTTTCGACAGGTGGAGTTCACGCATCGACTGGATGGCCACGGCGGCGAACGCCTCGTTGATCTCCACGAAGTCGAGCTCCTCGACCGTCCAGCCCTGCCGGGACAATGCGAGCGAAATGGCGTTGGCCGGCTGTGAATGCAACGAGGTGTCCGGGCCGGCGACGTTACCGGATGCCTCGACCACGGCCAGCCACGGCAGTCCGTTCGCCTCGGCGAAAGATCGGCTGGCCAGCACCAGCGCGCTCGCACCGTCGCTGAGCGGTGACGAGTTGCCTGCGGTGATCGTGCCATCCTGGGCGAACGCGGGTCGCAACTTTGCCAGAACCTCCACCGAGCTGTCCGCCCTCGGCCCCTCGTCTAGGCGGACCGTGACCGGGTCACCCTTTCGTTGCGGCACCTGGACCGGGACGATCTCCGCGTCGAAGACCCCCACCGCTTGGGCGGCGCACGCGCGCTGGTGCGATGCCGCCGCGACCTCGTCCTGTTCGGTTCGGTCGATGCCGAGCCGACCGTTGTACTGCTCGGTCGAGGCGCCCATCGAGATGCCGTCGAAGGCATCCGTCAGTCCGTCGTATGCGGTGTGGTCCAGGGCGCTCACGCTGCCATAGGCCCAGCCGTGACGGGACCCGGGCAGCAGGTGCGGCGCCTGGGTCATGGATTCCTGACCACCGGCCACCACAACCGATGCCTCGCCGAGCCGGATCAGTCGCGCCGCATCGATGACCGCGGCAAGCGAAGACAGACAGACTTTGTTCAACGTCATTGCCGGAACGTTCCAGGGGATGCCGGCTGCAATAGCGGCCTGCCTGGCCGGATTCTGTCCGGCACCAGCCTGCAGCACCTGCCCCATCAGGACAGTGTCCACTCGGTCGCCGTCGATTCCGGCCTGCTGCAGCGCGCCGGAAATCGCGATGGTTCCCAACTGCACCGCGCTCAGGCTGGCAAATTGTCCGTTCACCCGACCCTGCGGTGTGCGTGCTCCGGACAGGATGACGACGTCGTCGCTCATAGCGGACTCCCTTGTCTGTGGCTCAGGCTGATCATGCTCAGCGGTCCGGCCTTGTGAACCGGGCTCTCACTGACAGTATCCGTCATCGTCAGGGAACAATCGACGTGCCGACCTAGAATTGTCCGGTGGTCGCAGTCAACTTAGGAATGCCGAAACTCCCCGAGGTGCTTGCGCCGCGGCGAAACTCCCGCCAGATCAGGGTTGGCAAGGTGTTGGTCGGCGGTGGCGCCCCGATCAGCGTGCAGTCGATGACGACCACGCCCACCACTGACATCAACGCGACCCTGCAGCAGATCGCCGAGCTCACGGCATCCGGTTGCGACATCGTGCGGGTCGCGGTGCCCAGCCGCGACGACGCCGAGGCGCTGCCGATTATCGCCAAGAAGAGCCAGATCCCAGTGATCGCCGACATCCACTTCCAACCCAACTACGTGTACGCGGCCATCGATGCGGGATGCGCCGGCGTGCGGGTGAACCCGGGTAATATCCGCAAGTTCGACGATCAGGTCGGCGAAATCGCCAGGCGCGCCCAAGCGGCCGGCGTCTCACTGCGGATCGGGGTCAATGCCGGATCCCTCGACCCACGCCTGCTGGCCAAGTACGGCAAGGCGACCCCGGAGGCGCTGGTCGAGTCGGCGGTCTGGGAGGCGAGCCTGTTCGAGGAGCATGACTTCCACGACTTCAAGATCTCGGTCAAACACAACGATCCGATCGTGATGGTCAAGGCATACCGGCTGCTCGCCGAGCGCGGCGACTGGCCGTTGCACCTGGGCGTCACCGAGGCCGGCCCGGAGTTCCAAGGCACCATCAAATCGGCCACGGCGTTTGGCATTCTGCTCGCCGAGGGCATCGGCGACACCATTCGGGTGTCCCTATCCGCCCCGCCCGTGCAGGAGGTCAAGGTCGGCTTGCAGATTCTGCAATCGCTGAACCTGCGCGAACGCAAACTCGAGATCGTCTCCTGCCCAAGTTGCGGCAGGGCCCAGGTGGACGTCTACACGCTGGCCGACCAGGTGACCGCGGGGCTCGAGGGCATGACGGTCCCGCTTAGGGTGGCGGTGATGGGCTGCGTGGTGAACGGACCGGGCGAAGCCCGCGAGGCGGACCTCGGCGTGGCGTCTGGAAATGGCAAGGGGCAGATCTTCGTCAAGGGCAAGGTGATCAAGACGGTCCCGGAGTCCGAGATCGTGGCCACCCTGATCGCCGAGGCGAACCGGCTCGCCGCCGAACTGCCGGTTGGCGAGACCGGCAGCCCCGAGGTCGTCACCGCATAGTTCCGGTTCGGCGCCGGCGGCATCGCTAAGGTAGAAACCGTGCCAACTCGCCTCTCCAACTACTTTCTCCGTACCCTCCGCGACGATCCGGCCGACGCCGAGGTAACCAGCCATCGACTGCTGGTTCGAGCCGGCTACATTCGCAGGCAAGCCGCCGGGATCTTCGCCTGGCTGCCGATTGGGCTGCGGGTGAAGGCCAAGATCGAGCAGATCATCCGGGAGGAGATGACCGCCGCCGGCGCCCACGAGGTGCACTTCCCCGCGCTGATGCCACGGGAGCTTTACCAGGCCACCGGTCGGTACGAGGAGTACGGACCGCTGATGTTCCGGCTCAGCGACCGCAAGGACGCCGGGTACGTGCTCGCGCCGACCCACGAAGAGGCCTTCGCGTTGCTGGTCCATGACCTGTACTCCAGCTACAAGGACCTGCCGCTGACGATCTACCAGATCCAGGATAAATACCGCGACGAGGCCCGGCCGCGCGCCGGCCTGCTCCGCGGCCGCGAGTTCACCATGAAAGATGCCTACTCCTTCGACGCGACGGATGCCGGGCTCGACGATAGCTATCAGCGACAGCGGGACGCCTATGAGCGGATCTTCGCCAGGCTCGGCCTGGATTATGTGGTCGTCACCGCCGACGCGGGGGCAATGGGCGGTTCCAAGAGCGAAGAATTCCTGCACCCGACCGCGATCGGCGAAGACACCTTTGTGCGGTCGGCCGGGGGATACGCGGCGAATGTTGAGGCGTTCCGCACCCTTGCACCAGACTCGCAGCCGTACGACCGGCTTCCGGTCGCCCTGGTCCTGGACACCCCGGACACGCCCACCATCGCCACGCTTGTCGACGTCGCCAACGCGAGGCACCCGCGGCCGGACGGGCAGGCGTGGACGGCGGCGGACACGCTGAAGAACGTCGTCTTGGCTCTGACGCACCTGGACGGCACCCGAGAGGTCGTTGTCGTCGGGCTGCCGGGGGACCGGGACGCGGACCTGAAACGGGCCGAGGTCGTCTTCGCGCCGGCCGAGGTCGAGACGGCGACGGACGCCGACTTTGCGCGGTATCCCGGATTGGTCAAGGGGTACATCGGGCCGTGGTCCGCTGCTGGGCAGGTGCTCGGCGAGCAGGCCAGTGCCGGCGTGCGCTATCTGGTCGACCCGCGGGTGGTCACCGGAACGGCGTGGATCACCGGCGCGAATCAAGACGGTCGGCACGTGTTCGGCCTGGTCGCCGGGCGTGACTTCGTGCCGGATGCCACCATAGAGGTGGCCACCGTGCGTACCGGCGACCCCGCTCCGGACGGGTCAGGACCGGTGGAACTGGCTCGCGGGATGGAGATCGGACACGTGTTCCAGCTCGGCCGCAAATACGCCGAAGCACTCGGTCTGAAAGTCCTTGATGAGAACGGCAAGCTGGTCACGGTGACGATGGGGTCCTACGGCATCGGGGTCACCCGGGTCCTAGCGATCATCGCCGAGCTGAACAACGACGAGAAGGGGTTGATCTGGCCGCAATCGGTTGCGCCGTTTGACGTGCATATCGTGGCTACCGGCAAGGATCCACGGGTCTACGAGACGTCCGAGACGCTGGCCGCACAGCTTGAGGAGTCCGGGCTCGAGGTGTTGTACGATGACCGGCCGAAGGTGTCGCCAGGCGTGAAATTCGGCGACGCAGAACTGATCGGGGTGCCGAGGATCGTGATCGCCGGCCGCGGCGTGGCCGACGGCGTTGTCGAGCTCTGGGATCGCGCCACCGGAGCCCGAGAGCAGGTCGCCATCGCGGATGCCGCGAGCGTCATCGCCGGCACCGTTGGCACGGCCGGGTAAGGTCCAGACCGGTAGCATAGGGTGTTGACCCGCAGGAACGATTGCGGGCATAGGTGAATAGAGGAGGCCGGCAATGGACATCGACCTCAGCGTCTTGCGTCTGATGGAGCGTGAGCGGGAGATTCCGTTCGATGAACTCGTCGAGATTATCGAGCAGGCGATTCTCACGGCGTATCTGAAGCACACGGACCAAGCCGACCATCGAATTACCAAGGACTCCAACGGCCCGCGCGTCCATCTGGACCGCAAGAGCGGCCACGTGTCGATCTTCGTTCCGGAGATCGACGACGAAGGTGCGATGATCGGTGAGGCGGAGGACAGCCCAAGCGACTTCGGCCGAATCGCTGCGTTTGCAGCCAAGCAGGTCATCAACCAGCGCCTGAGGGATCTCGCGGACGACGCCGTGCTCGGCGAATTCCGCAGCAGGGAGGGCGACATCGTCGCCGGAGTGATCCAGCAGGGTCCCAACCCGCGGATGGTGCATGTCGACCTCGGCACAATCGAGGCCATCCTGCCGCCCGAGGAACAAGTTCCGACCGAGGAATATACCCATGGCACCCGGATTCGGGTCTATGTGACCAGCGTGTCCAAGGGGCTGAAGGGGCCATCGATCACCGTCTCGCGCACCCACCCCGCGTTGGTCCGGAAGCTGTTCGCGCTCGAGGTTCCAGAGATCGCCAGCGGAATCGTCGAGATCGTCTCCCTGGCCAGGGAAGCCGGTCACCGGACCAAGATCGCGGTCCGGGCCACGCAACCTGGGGTGAACGCAAAGGGCGCCTGCATCGGTGAGCTCGGCCAGCGGGTCCGCTCGGTCACTGCGGAACTTAATAACGAGAAGATCGACATCGTCGACTACTCGGCCGATCTGCCCACGTTCGTGGCCAATGCGTTGTCACCGGCCAAGGTGACCAGCGCGTTCGTGATCGACGAATCTCTCAAGGCGGTTCGAGCACTTGTTCCCGACTACCAGCTGTCGCTGGCAATCGGCAAGGAGGGCCAGAATGCTCGCCTCGCCGCGAAGCTGACCGGCGCAAAGATTGATATCCAGCCGGACTCGATCCTGGAGGACAGCTGATCCGGGCCGCCCCGCTCAGCGTGTAGGATGGAGTCCGTTAGAACGTGCGTTGGATGCCGCGTACGCGCGGAAAGATCCTCTCTGTTGAGGGTGATTGCCCGAGATTCGAAGGTAGTGGTGGACGAAACCGCCACCTCGTACGGGCGAGGTGCGTGGTTGCATCCGACGATCGAGTGCTATCAGGCTGCTGTGCGGCGCCGAGCCTTCGGGCGGGCGTTGCGGGTGACGAGGGAACTCGACACGACAGCAGTACCAAGCGCACTGGAAGACATTGTTGCCTCAGGCAGCACAACGAGAGAACAGGCTGAACGGCTAATGGACAACTAATGAGCGGCTCGAAATGAGAACCGTCCGTCATTGACGGTCTGCCCCTATCCGGGCGCAGGCCCGGAATAGGAGAATTGTGGCTGCGAAACCACGCGTACACGAAGTCGCCGCCGAACTCGGCGTCGATAGCAAGGTAGCCCTCGAGAAGCTCAAGGAGCTTGGCGAATACGTCAAGGGTCCATCGTCGAGCATCGAGCCGCCCGTCGCCCGGAAGCTGAGGGCTGCGCTGGCGGCCGATGTCGCAAAGAACGCGCCGGCAGCTGCCGCGCAGGCGGCGCCCGCGCCGGCGGCGTCGCCCCAAAAACCAGGTGCCACGGGTACCCACAAGCCGGGTACCCACAAGCCAGGCGCCCAGCAACCGGACGCCCAGAAGCCCGCCGCGGCCGTGCCAAGTGCCAGCGGACCCGCGGCACCGGTAGCGGCACCGGCGGCCTCTGCCCCCGGTGCCGCGCAGAGCACCGCAGCCCCGGCTCAGAAGCCCGGGGCTAAGCCAGGCTCCAGTTCTGCACCGTCTGCACAGCCCAAAACACCGGATGTCGCAACGCCGCGCCCGGGATCGCCAGCGCCGCGGGCGACCCCGCCGCGTTCCGGCGCACCCCGTCCAGGAGCGCCGCGCCCCGGAAACAACCCGTTTGCCAGTTCGCAGGGCATGGGCCAGCGTCCCGCCGGCACGCCGCGACCGGGCAATAACCCGTTTGCCAGTTCGCAGGGCATGGGGCAACGCCCGAACCCGAGCAACATTCCGCGCCCGGCTCCGCCGCGCCCGGGCTCCCCGCGCCCAGGTGGACCCGGCCAGGGCAACCGTCCAGGCGGCTTCGGCCAACGTCCCGGTGGTGCCGGCGGGGCCAGGACCGGCGGTTTCCAACGACCCGGCGGCGGCGGCTTTCAGCGCCCGGCCGGTAGCGGATTCGGCGCGTCCCGACCATCGGGCGGTGGCGGCCGCGGCCGCGGCCCAGGCGGCGGTACCGCGGGCGCCTTCGGGCGTGGCGGCGGCAAGAGCAGGGCTCGGAAGTCGAAGCGGACCAAGAGGCAGGAATTCGAACTCCGGGAGGCTCCGTCCTTAGGCGGCGTCAGCGTACCGCGTGGCGACGGAAACACGATCGTGCGGCTGCGCCGTGGAGCATCCATCACCGACTTCGCTGACAAGATCGATGCGAGCCCCGGCAACCTGGTCACGGTACTGTTCCATCTCGGCGAAATGGCCACCGCGACCGAATCTCTTGATGAGGCAACCTTCCAGGTCCTCGGTGAGGAACTCGGCTACAAGATCCTGGTGGTCTCTCCCGAGGAGGAGGACCGTGAGCTGCTCGAAGGCTTCGATATCGATCTCGATCAGGAGCTGGAGGACGAGGGCGACGATGTGCTGGAGATCCGGCCCCCCGTGGTCACGGTTATGGGCCACGTCGACCATGGAAAGACGCGCCTTCTGGATGCCATCCGGCAGGCGAATGTCGTCGCAGGCGAAGCCGGCGGGATTACCCAGCACATCGGTGCCTACCAGGTATCGGCGGAGCACGAGGGTCACGACCGCGCCATCACCTTTATCGACACACCTGGCCACGAGGCGTTCACCGCCATGCGAGCCAGAGGTGCCCAGGTCACCGATATCGCAATCCTGGTCGTCGCCGCGGATGACGGCATCATGCCGCAGACGATTGAGGCCCTGAACCACGCGCAGGCTGCAAATGTGCCGATTGTGGTAGCGGTCAACAAGATCGATAAGGAAGACGCAAATCCGGCCAAGGTTCGCCAGCAACTGACCGAGTACGGTTTGGTCGCCGAAGAATACGGCGGGGACGTCATGTTCGTCGACGTGTCTGCGCGCGACCATATCGGCATCACCGAGCTGATGGATGCGGTGCTGCTGACCGCGGATGCGGGACTTGATCTGCGGGCGAACCCGAACAAGGACGCCCGTGGCGTCGCCATCGAAGCCAAGCTCGATAAGGGTCGTGGTGCGGTGGCAACAGTGCTGATCCAATCCGGAACGCTGCATGTCGGCGACCCGATGGTGGCCGGAACGGCCTACGGTCGGGTTCGCGCGATGCACGACGAGAACGGCGACCCGGTCGAGGAGGCAACCCCTTCGCGTCCCGTGCAGGTGCAGGGCTTATCCAGTGTCCCGCGTGCCGGCGACACGTTCCTGGTCACCGAGGAAGACCGCACCGCCAGGCAAATCGCCGAGAAGCGCGAGGCGGCGGAGCGCAACGCCCAGCTGGCCAAGGCACGCAAGCGGATCAGCCTGGAGGACTTCACCAGGGCACTGGAAGAGGGCAAGGTCGAGTCGCTCAACCTCATTATCAAGGGCGATGTGTCCGGTGCCGTCGAGGCGCTGGAAGAGTCGTTACTGAAGATCGAAGTGGACGACAGCGTTCAGTTGCGGATCATCCACCGCGGCGTCGGTGCGATCACCGAATCTGATGTCAACCTCGCCACCGTCGACAACGCCATCATCATCGGGTTCAACGTCCGACCGGACACGAAGGCACGCGAACGTGCTGCCCGAGAAGGTGTGGACATCCGCTTCTATTCGGTCATCTACGCCGCGCTGGAAGACATCGAGAACTCGCTCAAGGGCATGCTCAAGCCCGAGTTCGAGGAGGTGCAATCCGGTATTGCAGAGATTCGCGAGGTGTTCAGCTCGTCGAAGTTCGGCAACATCGCCGGTGTTGTGGTTCGCTCCGGTACGATCACTCGAAACGCCAAGGCCCGCGTCATTCGTGACGGCGTCGTGGTCGGGGATGCCCTGGCAATCGAGTCGCTGCGCCGGTTCAAGGATGACGTCACCGAGGTCCGCACGGACTTCGAGGCCGGTATCGGACTCGGCAAGTTCAACGACATCAGAATCGGTGACGAGATCGAGACGATCGAGCTGAAGGAGAAGGCGCGGGTCTAGCCCTGGATGGTGGATGGCGGGTTGCCCTCCCGGCTCTGCTCGGCGTGATTCTTCGCGCTGTCAAGCCCGCAGAGCGGGAAGGCCACCCGCCATTCGGCTTCGCGGTTCGCCGTTCGCCTCCAACACAACCACACAGAAAGCAGGACGAGATGGCTGACCCGGCACGGGCCAGGAAGCTGGCCGACAGGATCAAGGTGATCATCGCCAAGAGGCTGGAGCGTGGCCTGCGCGACCCCAGGCTTGGTTTTGTCACGATCACCGACGTGAAGGTGACCGGTGACCTGCAGCACGCCAGCGTCTTCTTCACGGTATACGGCAGCGAGCAGGAGCGGATCGACAGTGCGGCCGCGCTGAAATCGGCCACCGGCCTGATGCGCACCGAGGTCGGCAAGAACATCACGTCTCGGCTGACCCCATCGCTGGAGTTCATCCTCGATGCCGTCCCGGAAAACGCTTCGGCCATCGAAGACCTTCTCGTTGAGGCTCGCAATCGTGATACCGAGGTGGCCGGGCTCGCCGCGACCGCGCAGTACGCCGGAGACGAAGACCCCTACGTCAAACCGCGCGACCTGCCAGAGGACGACGCTGACGAACTGCTAGACGACACCGGAAGCCACTAGCAGGCACCTGCTGCGCCGGCAGCGTGCGCTGCCTTCGCCAAGGCGGCGGAGGCAAATCCTGTGTAGTCCGCGGTTCCGGGCTTGCCCCACACCACGAGCACTTTCAGCGGGATGTCTCCGGTATTGCGAAGATCGTGCTCTGACCCGACCGGCGCCAGCACCGCGTCCCCGGCGGCGACCGCATGGGTGATGCCGTCGACCTGCAACTGGCCGGTACCCGCGATCACGACGTATATCTCCTCGAGGGGAAGGTCGTCCTCGGTGTGGGCGTGCATGCCTTCGAAACCACCCGGTGGCAGCTCCCAGGTTTGCACCGCGACCGGCAATTCCGATCGTCCGTAGAAATGCCACTGCATCCGCATCGGCGCGCCGCCGTGCAACTCATACCCGAAGCTGTGCTCGCCGGCTTTCTCCAGCGCGCTCGCCCCCGAAGCAATCGTGTCCATAAAGGCCTCCTGCGCTCAGCCTAGCGTCGAGCGCGCGAACAGCATTGCTTGCGTATTCCGCAAGGGATCATGCGGGCATCGCATTGTGCGAATACTCTGGCGGGATGACAGCACTTTCCCACCATCACCAGCACAGCCGCGAAGCACACCACGCCGACGAGGCAGGGGTTGCCGAGATTCTGGACTTGGATGCGGCCGTGCTTGGGGCGTCCCTGGACGAGATGATCACCTGGGCCGCGCGGTTCGCCGGAATAGCTCCGCGGCGGGTAGTGGACATAGGAGCCGGGACGGGTACCGGAACCCTGGCGCTGGCGCACCGTTTCGATACCGCTGAGGTGGTTGCACTTGACAGATCAGCGCTGATGCTTCAGCGACTACGAACCGCCGCACTTCGGCGGGGACTGAGCGATCGGGTGCGCACCGTGCAGGCCGACCTGAACCGGGGCTGGCCGGGGATCGGTAGATTCGATTTCGGCTGGGCGGCCCTATCCCTGCATCATCTGTCCGATCCAGACCGGGTGCTGGGCGAGATCCGCGCCGCACTTGATCCCGGTGGGGTGCTGGCGGTTCTCGAACTGGACTCTTTGCCCCGCTTCCTGCCCGAGGATATCGGGATAGGCCGGCCGGGGCTGGAGGAGCGCTGTCACCAGGCCATCGCGCAGGCGAGTTGGAACGCACATCCGGACTGGCAGCCCGGGCTGGAGCGATCGGGTTTTACTGGCGTTCAGCAACTCGGCTTCAGCCTCGACGCGAACCCGGGCGCGCCGGAGGCCAGGCGATACGCCTACGCGTATTTCCGTCGGATCCGCTCCGACTTGGCTCAGGCACTGGACGCCGCCGACCTCGACACACTTGATCTGCTCTTGACCGAAGACGACTCAGACGGCCTGCTGCTGCGCCGGGACCTGACCGTGCGCAGCAGCCGGACCGTGTGGGCGGCACGCCGCTGACAGCGGCGGAGCTGGGCGTTGTTGCACCGCGTGGTTGCACCGCCATGTTGCATCGGCGTTCACGGCAGGCGATAGCCCAGGGCGGTGTGCACCGCGAGGCCGTCGGCGACGAGGCCGGCCAGCGCTCGGTCTGTCTGGGTGGCATCTGGCCAGAGGCGGTCAAGATCCCCTCGCGGTATTGGGTCCCGCGCTCCGCGGAGGACGGCCAGGACCAGGCCGCGCACCTGACGGTCAGAGCCCTGGTAGCTTCTTTGCGTCGGCCGTTTCGGCCCGTTGTAGTCCGGATAGCCGGCCGCCCGCCACACGCAGCTATTGCGGATCGGGCATACCTCGCAGTGGGCGGAGCGTGCCGTGCACACCACCGCGCCGAGTTCCATCAGCCCGGCGGTGAAGAGCCGCGCGGCAGCGTCGTCGTCGGGCAGCAGCGCCTCCATGGCGGCGAGGTCGGTTCGCGTTCTCGGTGGAGCGGGATGTTCCCGCCCGGCGACGGCCCGCGCAATCACCCGGCGAATGTTGGTGTCGACCACCGGATGCCGGCGACCGTACGCGAAGACGGCGACCGCCCGCGCCGTGTACGCTCCGATCCCCGGCAAGGCCAAGAGTTCGGCGACGTCGCTTGGCACCACACCGCCGTGCCGGTCGACGATATCGCCGGCACAGGCGTGCAGCCACATGGCGCGACGGGGATAACCGAGCGAGGCCCAGGCACGAATCGCCTCACCGACCGGTTCCGCCGCAAGGTCGGCGGGCGCGGGCCACCGTTCCAGCCATTCCCTGAGCCGGGGGATCACCCTGACCACCGGCGTTTGCTGGAGCATGAATTCGCTGACCAAGGTTCCCCAGGCGGTGAAACCCGGCCGCCGCCAGGGCAAGTCGCGCTGGTGCGCGCCGAACCAGGAGATAACCGGCGCAGCGATAACCGGTCCTGACATGCTGACAGCCTACGGGTGCGGCCTCCGACCGGAGGCATCGTGAGGCTAGGCTGAGCGAAAATCTACCCTGACCATCGAGGAGTACGCATGAGCGAGGCAACCACCCTTCCCAAAGACGCGGAGACAAGCGGGGTTACGAATCCGCTGAATGTTGGGGACTTGAAGACGTTCGAGCTGGTCTCCAGCTCCACACCCGACGCACAGTGGGTTGGCCAGTTCTTTGCATACGGCGGGTCCGGCTCGGAGAACTCGACCATAATCTACTTCGCGATGCCGCCAGGCAAACGGCTCGGACGGCACACCGACACCGCGGAGGAGACCCAGTACATTCTGAGCGGCTCCGGAGAGCTGCTGCTTGATGAGGGCGTCAAGCCGGTGCGTGCCGGGGATGTCTTCGTGATCAAGAAGGGCACCGCGCATGATTTGCGCAGTACCGGAACCGAGGACCTGTCGATCATCGCGTTTTTCCCGTCTGCGACGGTCGAGCAGCACTGGGAAGAGGAGATCTGGCAGCCCGGCGACCTGAAAGTCACCGGTACCCCGAACCGGTGATGCAGAGCATGTCTATGCTCGATGTATGGAACTGATTTCTACCCAGAAGATCGAATTCCTGCGCGGGCTGGTCGCCGAGATCACGCACAACTATGCCACCGGTCGAGTGATCGTCGCCGTGGACGGGATCGCCGGCTCAGGCACGGAGGTCTTCGCCGATGCCATGGCCGAGGTTTTTCGGGAGAGCGGCCGGGAGACCTTCCGCGCATCGATCGAGGACTTCCATCGGTCCAGATTCGATCGCCACCTCGAGGGTGCAGATCTGCCGGCCGGCTACTACCGCGACTCGTATGATTACCGCACGCTGCGCCGGGTGTTGATCGACCCGTTTCGGATGGCAGGCAGTACCGGCTTCCAGACCGCCGCGTTCAGCGTTGCGACGGATGCCGCGGTGGAGGCCAGGTGGCAGACGGCCGGCGCAAATGCGGTGCTGATCATCGACGGGGTGTTTCTGAATCGACCGGAATTGCGCGGCGCCTGGAACTACTCGGTCTACCTCGAAGTGCCATGGGGCGTGGCCTACGTGAGACTTGCCGAGCAGCGTGCGGTCGATCCCGACCCGAATGCCGAATCGAACGCGCGTTACCGGCTGGGCCAGGATCTATACCTTGCCGAAGCCTTTCCCCGGGGCGCCGCCTCGGCGATCGTCGACAACACGGACCCCGAGCGGCCAACGCGGGAGTTCGCCGACAGCTGCTGACCGCAGGACGGATCAGGCGGAGGCAACCCGCTCCAGGACCTGCTCCGCGCTGAGAAACGCGCCAGCCTCCTCCACCTCATGCACCAGCGCGACCATTGCCGCGTTGATCGGCACCGGGATCCCGACCTCCGCCGCCGCAGTGACCACCGCCCCGTTTAGATAATCGATTTCCGACTGCTGACCGCGTCGAATGCTCTGCAGCGTGGAGCCCAGGTTGGGCGTGCTGCCCATTTTCCGCCGCATCAGCAGCGGCAACTGCTGACCCAACCAGACCGGCGCGGCGGCGAACATGCGCAGTCCCAGGTCGCTGAGTCCCTGGATGCGGCCGTAGCGGATCCCCACGCGGTGCCCCGTGCGCACCGCCTCCCGCATTCCTGCCGTGATCAGATGCCGCAACCGCGGATCCGCGATGGTGTCCTGCACGCTCATCCCGGTAATGGCCGGCATCGCGTTGATCTGGTTGACGATCAGCTTGGTCCACTGGCATCCGGTGAAGTTCGGCACCGCGCTGGCCGGAATCGCCTCGCCGAGCAGATCAGCCACCATCCGCGCGGTGGCCGGCGGATGACCGGTGCCGGCACCGAAATATGTCTCCCCTGGGGAAGTCACGGTGATCTGGCCCGGTGCCTGGAAGTTCGCCGCATACAGCGCCAGGCCGCCGATGCATGCCGACTGCGGCAGGATTTCCTCGGCCTGCCTCAGCCCGGCAAGTCCGTTCTGTACGATCGCGACCGGGACTGCGGTCAGCCGGTCGAGATTCGCGGTCAACGCGGCTCTGGCGTCCTGCGCCTTGGTGCAGACGAAGGCGAGCTCCGGGGTGCTGGCGAGCGTTTCCGACGCCGTGACCTGCGCCACATGCTCTCCCCAGGCCCCGGAGAACTTCAGTCCGTGGTTCTGGATCGCGGTGAGGTGGGCCCCGCGGGCGGTCACCGCGACATCGTGGCCGGCGCGGTCCAGCACTGCGGCGATGGTTCCGCCGATGGCACCTGCACCGACGACCGCGATCCGCATGGTTTCCAGCTTAGAGGATGCCGCTTCGCTGGTAGCGTGTCAGCTGTGGCGAGAGACTCGGTCGGGCAGGCGTCGCCCAGTGGCATCCTTCTGGTCGACAAGCCGGCCGGATGGACCAGCCACGATGTAGTGGCCAGAGTCCGGCGGCTGGCCGGAACGCGAAAGGTCGGCCATGCCGGCACCCTTGATCCGATGGCGACGGGGTTGCTGGTTGCCGGTATCGGTAGTTGTACCCGGTTGCTGACGTATGTTGTCGGTGTCGACAAGGAATACACCGCAACCGTGCGCCTGGGCGCCTCGACGTCGACGGACGATGCCGAGGGGGAGCGGCTGCGCACCGCACCGGCCGAGAGGGTGCTGGCGGTCGCACCCAGCGACATCGAGACCGCGATTGCCAGGTTGACCGGGGAGATCCAACAGATTCCCAGCGCCGTCAGCGCGATCAAGGTCGACGGCAAGCGGGCCTACGCGAGAATCCGGGCCGGTGAGGACGTGCACTTGGCCGCTCGCGCCGTGACGGTGTCGGCGTTCGAACTGCTCGGCTCCTGCCTGGTTCAGCCCGATTCCACCGTCGGCGCGGATGCCGGGGTGATCTGGCGTGATCTCACGGTGCGGGTGGAGTGCTCCAGCGGAACCTATGTCAGAGCCTTGGCCAGAGATCTTGGCGATGCGCTCGGCGTCGGCGGGCACCTGACCGCGCTGCGCCGAACCAGGGTCGGACCGTTCACGGTGGCAAAGGCCGCTGCACTGGAGTCGATGGTCGTGGCCGAGCGGTTGCTCAGTCCCGCCGCCGCGGCCTCCGCGCTGTGCGAGGTCTTCGCCCTGACCGCACAGCAAGCGGTCGATCTCGGCCATGGCAAGCGGATCGAGGTTGCGGCAGATGTGCCGGATTCCCATGGCCGGCCGGTTGCCGCGATCGCGCCAGATGGCACACTGGTGGGGATCGTCGAATTCCAGTCGGATACCGTGGCTCGCAAGGCCAGAGTCCTGGTGAACTTTCCGCCGGAACCGAGCGCGCGATGATCCAGTGGTTCACCACAGTACAGGTGGTCGTCGCCGTGGCTGCCGGCGTGCTGTGCCTGGTTCTCGGGCTGGCCGGCAAGAGCCCGAATGATCTCACGATGGGTGCCACCGCGCTCATCGAGGTGCTGCTGATCACCCAGCTCGTCGTTGCCATCGTTGCGCCCGCCGTCGGCAACCAGCCGACCGGCAGCATCCTGGAGTTCTACATCTATCAGATCTCAGTTGTGCTGCTGCCGATTGCCGGCGGGTTCTGGGCTCTGATCGAACGCACCAAGTGGAGCACGGTGATCCTGGGGGTAGTGTGCCTGTCGGTAGCGGTCATGGTGTACCGGATGAACGTGATCTGGTTCGCGCAGGGCGCCTGAGATGCCTCCGTCCCGCAAGCCTCGGATTTCCGGCATCGGCCGTGTGCTCATCTTCGTCTATGGGGTGCTGGCGCTGGCCGCCGTCGGGCGTAGCGTCTTCCAGATCATCGATCGGTTTGCGGAGGCTCCCGTCGCGTTCAGCCTGTCTGCGCTGGCCGCGGCGGTCTATATCGTGGCGACGATCGCGCTGAGTGCTCGCGGGTCGGCCTGGTACCGGGTCGCCTGGCTGACCATCGGATTCGAACTGTGCGGTGTGCTTGTGGTCGGCACGCTAAGCGTCTTCGCGCCGGCGCTGCTCGGTTTGTCCAGCGTCGACCCGTTTGGCAGGCAGGCCACGGTGTGGTCGGTCTACGGCATGGGCTACCTGTTCATTCCGCTGGCGCTGCCGATTCTCGGCCTGCTCTGGCTACGCCGCAACCCGCCAGGCGGCGCCGAGGCATCCTGAGTCTAAGCGCCTGGCCCGAGCTGCCAGATGCCCAACGCTGAGAGCAATTCTCTGGGGTCCCACACGACCCATTCCTCGGCAATCCTGTCGTCCTGAAATCGGAGGAAGGACGCCCCGGTGACGGTAACGCTCCGTCCCGTGGCTGGGACGTCCATGAACGAGCCTTGATGGGTGCCGCGGCTCTGCCAGTGGATCGCGGCCGTTTCCACGTCTTCGACGATGCTCAGGATGTCGGTGGTGAAGTCCGGGAAGGCCTCGTGCATGGTCAAAATGGACTTTTTGAGGCTGGCGTAGTCCTCACTGCCTGACTTGGAGTGCCTGACGTAACCCGGGGCGAGTAGCTGCCCGAAGGCGGCCGGTTCCCCATCGCCCCAGGCGCGGTTCCAGGCGGTCAGGATCATCTGTCGCTTGCTGCTCATGATGCGCTCCGGGTTTCTTCGCGTTCGGGGATGATTATGGGCTGATACTGACCGAACGTGCCGCCGCGGAAGATCAGAGCGTCACCGGTTCCCTCCTGCATGTCCGTCACGGCTCCGACCACCATGTAATGGTCGCCGACAGCGACTTCTGCCGTGACTTTGCAGTCGATGTACGCGCTGGCACCGTCCAGGTGAGGGGTGCCGAGGGGCCCGGTGGTGCAGGCTAGATTCTCGAATTTCCGCGGACCCTTGCGAGAGAGCGTTCGGCAAATGTCGACCTGCTGGTCGGAGAGGATATTGGCGGTGAAGTTCTGCAGCCTGCGTAGTTTCGGCCACGTAGAAGACGATTTGTCGACACAGAACATCACCAGCGGCGGTTCCAATGACAAGGATTGGAAGGTACCGACAACCAGGCCAAGCTTTTCGTCCTCGTCGTTGACCCCGGTGATGGCCACCACCCCCGTGGGCAGCTTGCCCAGCACCCGACGGTAGGAGGCCGGAGTGATCTCCGTGGTGAGGGTTGGAGCTGTGGTGCTTTCCATGGTCTGGTTCGCCGAATCCGCTGTAGTAGGTGTTCATGAATTGAACGTTGCGTTCAATTTAGAGGGCTGGCAACTCGCTGTCAAGGACTCGACGATTATCGACATCCGCGATCTGTTGACAGCATGGCATTCGCAAAGCTAATCTGAACGTAGCGTTCGAAGAATGAACGCGCCGGATAAGCGTACCGGTGGAACTCGACGTACAAGGAAGTGCCGTTTCATGAGCGATCAACCTCTCAGCCTGTTCGCATTCGACATGCAGACCCCCTCCCACCTCACCGCGGGCTCGTGGCGGATCGACGGTGATCAAGGCTATCGACACACCGACCTCAAGTACTGGACCCGTGTGGCCAAGGAACTCGAGGAGGCGCGGTTTGATGGCATCTTCTTCGCCGACAACGTCGGATACCACGACGTCTACCAGGGCTCGGCCGACGCGGCCATCAAAGACGCGGCACAGATGCCGAACCTCGATCCGACCATGGTGATCAGCGCCATGGCTGCGGCGACCGAGCACCTGACCTTCGGGGTGACCTGCTCCTTGACCTACGAGCAGCCCTACCTCCTGGCGCGGAAATTCAGTACTTTAGACCACTTGACCGACGGCCGAATCGGCTGGAACGTCGTCACCTCATACTCCGAGTCTGCCGCCCGCAATCTGGGCATGACCGAGCAGATCCCGCACGACCAGCGGTACGACATGGCCGAAGAGTATATGGAAGTCTGCTACAAGCTCTGGGAGAGCTCGTGGGACCAGGATGCCGTGATCATGGATCGCGTAGGCGGCCGTTACGCCGATCCGTCCCGCATCCACCCGATCGAACACGTCGGCAAGTACTTCTCGGTGCAGGGTTTCAACCTGACTCAGCCCTCTCCGCAACGGACCCCGCTGCTGTTCCAGGCCGGCTCCTCCTCGCGCGGGATGGCGTTTGCGGGCAAACATGCGGAGTCGGTGTTCATCAACACGACGTCTGTCGAAGCAGCCGCGCGCAGCGTTACGAAGATTCGCCAGGCCACGGCAGACGCCGGCCGCGACCCGGAAAGCGTCAAGATCGTCGTCTTGCTCACGGTGATCGTGGACACCACGGACGAGCGTGCCGCGGCCAAACATGAGCGTTACGCCCGGGAAGTCAGCATTGAGGGCGCATTGGCCCGGTTCAGTGGCTGGACCGGGATCGACATGTCCCCGTACGACCTGGACACCCCATTGAAGAATGTCCAGACCAAGGGCATCCAATCGATCGTTGACATGTTCTCCAAGACTGATCCGGATCAGGATTGGACGCCGCGGAAGGTCGCCGAGTTCCTCGGGATCGGCGGTACCGGCTCCACAATCGTCGGCTCACCGACCACAGTTGCCGCCGAGTTGCAGCGCTGGCGGGCGGCCGGGGTGGACGGCATCAATCTCTCTTACGCCACCAAGCCGGGTGACTGGGAGCAGTTCATCGAATTGGCACTGCCGGAATTGCGCCGGCAAGGCCTGATCGCCGACACCCGGGAGTCCGGGCCGGCCCTGACGCTTCGAGAGCGGCTCTACGGTCGTGGCCACGCGCACACCCTGCAGGATCATCCTGCATCCGCGTACCGTTCCCGTGCTGTTGCCCCAGCCGCCATCTGACCCGACGACGAGCGAACTGATGGTAGAAGAAGCGGATGTCGTCATCGTTGGCGGTGGAATAGCCGGGCTGATCGCTGGCCGGGACCTCAGTTCGACCGGATTGTCGGTGGTCATCCTGGAGGCTCGCGACCGCCTCGGCGGTAGGGTCTGGACAGATCGCCGGCTCGGTCGGGATCTGGAAATGGGCGGCACCTGGCTGCACTGGGTTCAGGCGCACTCCTGGAGCGAGATCAATCGCTACGGGTTGGGCATCACGCGGGGACCGCGTTCGGAGGAGACCTTCTGGCTCGCCGGCGATCAGGTGCGGCACGGCAATCTGGACGACTTCATGGCCGTCATCGATAACGGGATGACCCGGATCGTCTCCGAGGCGATGCAGAGGATCCCACGCCCCGACACTCCGGTGTCGGTGCCAGGGCTTGCCGACGTGGACGGGTACAGCCTTCAGGAAATGCTCGATCGTCTTGACCTCTCGGTTGAGGAGCGCAACGCGAACGAGGCTGCCTGGGTCGGTCATTTCAACGCCCCGCTGAAATACTGTGCCTACACGAACGCGTTGCGCTGGGCGGCGGCCACCGCTGGTTCCTGGCGGGTCATGCACGAGGCGTCGGCGATTTATCGGCTGACCGACGGAACGAAGGCTCTGGTTGACGCAATCGTCGCCGACAGCACAGCCGAGATCCGGACCGGAGCCTCGGTCCGGTCCATCCGGCACGACGGCGCAGGGGCCGAGATCGGCTACGGCGACGGCCGGCTGATCCGAGCCAGGCGAGTCGTGATCACCGTTCCACAGAACCTGATCTCGGGCCTGGACATCGTTCCAGCGCTATCGCCGGGCAAACTCGCCCCCAGTGTCGAAAAGACGGCCTCCCGCGGAGTCAAGGTCTGGATTCGGGTCCGCGGGCCGATCAAGCCGTTCTTTGCGTATTCGTCGCAGCGGCATCCGCTTGCCGTGGTGCGCACCGAGTACCTCGGCGAGGATGATGCAGTCCTGGTGGCGTTCGGGGCGGATGCCACGAAGATCGATGTCACTGACGCCGGAGCCGTCGCCGCTGCACTAAGGGTGTGGCGTGACGATCTCGAGGTCCTCGAGGTCACCGGGCACAATTGGATGGCTGACGAGTATTCCGCCGAAACCTGGCTCGTCCAGCAGCCGGGTCAGTTGACCAAGTATCTGCTGGACCAACAGGCGCAGCAGGGCGTCCTGCACTTCGCCAGCGGCGACATCGCGAATATCTGGGCCGGATTCATCGACGGTGCCATCGAGAGTGGCGCCAGGGTTGCGCGCACGGTCGCCGCTGAGCTGCCGGTTCCGGTACCAGCCTGATCATCGCGGTACGGATCGTCACCAGTAGAAAAGGAGCAGTCATGACACTCAACAGCACGTTACAGGCTATCGACGCCACCCACTTCAGACAGGTCATGCGCTACCTTCCCTCCAGTGTCGTGGCCATCTGCGCCGAGGACCCCGAGGATGGTGCGCCGTGCGGGCTGATTGCCGGAACGTTTCAATCACTATCCCTTGAGCCGGCACTGGTGACGTTCAGCGTCGCGCGATCCTCAACCAGCTGGCCGAAGATCTCGCGAGCCGACTACTTCAGCGTGAACATCCTGGCCGACGGCCAGCAGAGTGTCTGCAAGTCCCTCTCCTCTAAGGGAGGCGACAAATTCCTGACGATCCACTGGCAAGACTCCGCCTACCAGACTCCGCACATCCAGGGCTCACTGGGCTGGATCGACTGCGCTATCGGCCATGAGCTTGACGGTGGAGACCACCTCATCGTGATCGCACACGTTTTGGAGATGTGTGCCGGAGAGGGCGATCCGCTCGTCTTCCACGGCGGAAAGCTCGGCAGCTTCCGGGAGAGCGTCGCCGCCTGATCAGCTCAGCGCTTCGGCGACCTCGTCGGCGCTGCTCAGCAGCCGGGCTATCGTGTCGGACAGCCGATCTGTTCGTAGCCGTTGGCGCGGCCCGTTGACGCTGACGATGCCGATCAGCGACCCTTCCACGTTCCGCACCGGGCATGCCAGCGCGAACAACTCCTCCTCCAGCTCGTTGTCAAGCGTCGAGTAGCCCTGTTTGCGGATTTGGTGCAGCTGCGTGATGAGTTCGTCGCGATCGACAATCGTGTCAGAGGTGAGCGCGTCCAGGCGCGGCGGCAACAGCCGCTTGATTCGGGAATCGGGTAGTTCGGCGAGAAGGACTTTGCCGGTGGCGCTGGCGTGCAGCGGGTACTTCTGGCCGACGAACTGTTGGATCGTCAGCATTCGGGATCCGACCGCTTCGGCCACTAACTCGAAGTCCAATTCGCCGGTGGGTACCGAAAGCGTGCTGGACTCGTTCAGCTCGGCGGTAAGGGAATCCAGGATCGGTTGCACCCGGGCTGCAAGCCCCTTGTACGGGTCGGCCAGCTTGCCCAGGCGCGCCATTTCCCAGCCCAGCACATAGCGGTTGCCGATCCGGTCGGCGAAACCGGCCTGTTCCAGGCTGAGCAGCAGCCGGAAGGTCGTCGGCCTCGACATCTCTACCTCCACGGCCAGCTCAGAGGCGGTGATGCCCTGCGGAAAAAGGCCAAGCGTGCGCAAGATAACGGTCGCCTTCATCAGTGACTTGTTTGTCAAGTCCGACGGATCCTTGGCTTCCTTCGGCAGCTCTGAGTGCGCACCGTGAGCTTCATCGTCTTCCATCGATCCTCTTTGCACTCGTCACGGTTCCAACGCGGTTGGGCTCAGTTTATGCGGCTCACGGGCTCTGGCCACATCCGCCCCGCGTTGGGCGGTCGCTTCCGGTGCGTGGACTAATCTTGTCTGGATGCCTCAGAACACGTTCTTCCCTGCCGCGCCGCCCGCTGCGGGACCGCCTGATCAGGCGAGACTTTAGGCTATGCGATTTTTCACTTCCCTCGCGCAGGTGCCCGAGGATTTTGGACCAAGTGCGGTAACGATAGGAAAGTTCGACGGTGTCCACCTTGGCCATCGGAGCGTCCTCGGCGCACTTCGCGATGCCGCCGCCGAGAGCGGGTTGACCTCGACGGTTCTGACCTTCGACCGCCATCCGCTCAGCTTGCTTGATCCGGCGAATTGCCCGACAGCATTGGTCAGCAACGACAAGAAGCGCGAACTGTTGGCTGACACCGGTATCGACGCCACCGTCATGCTGACTTTCGACCGCGCGTTCAGCCGCTTGCCGGCCGAACAGTTCGTCAGAGACGTGCTTGTGGACGCGCTGCACACTCGAGTCATTCTGATCGGCCCTGATTTTCGGTTCGGCGCCCGTGGCTTCGGGGAAGTGGGCCTTTTGACCGAGCTCGGCAAAGAATTGGGCTTCGAGGTGCGGGTGCTTGAAGCGAGGAGATCCGGCGGTACTCGTCGCGTTTCGGCCACCTGGATCCGTCGTCTTCTTGCCGAAGGGGATGTCGCGGCGGCGGCTCGGCTGCTTGGCCGCCCCGGTTCGATTCGGGGGGTTGTCGTGCACGGGCAGCAGCGTGGCCGGACCCTCGGTTTTCCCACCGCCAACCTCTCGCCGCGGGTCGAAGGCTTCATCCCGGCCGACGGTGTATATGCGGGCTGGTTGAGCGTCGACGGGAACCAGTTGCCGTCCGCGATCTCGATCGGCAACAATCCGACCTTCACCGGCGTCCCAGATCGCCAGGTCGAGGCCCATGTGCTCGATGCCGATATCGACCTCTACGGCAAGACAGTCGAACTGTCCTTCGTCCAGCGGATCCGCGGGATGCGGAAATTCGTCGGCCTCGACGAGTTGATCGACCAGATCGGGCAAGACGTCACGGTCTCCAGGCGAATTCTTACGAATCCAGACGACCTGATAACGAATTGAGAACGAACCTCCGCTTCGGGGCTCGTTTGCAAGAAGTGAACGCCGCGTTCACTTCCTCGTGCTACTCTGTTCATCAATGTATCAGCGGAACGATGATATGTTACGAATGCATCAACTGATATAACACACTGAGCCGTGTGGCAGCGTCAGCGTTGACGAAAGAAATCGGGAGACCCGTGACCCAAGCCGAAACGATCGCCGTTCAAGCGAAGAATCTTTACAAGGTTTATGGCCGTCGCCCCAAAGAGGCTGTGAAGCAGCTTCAGGCCGGGTCGAGCCGAGACGAGGTGCGTGCGCTGGGCACCGCGGCGGTGATCGATGCGTCTTTTGAGGTGTACAAGGGCGAGATCTTCGTCGTTATGGGGCTTTCCGGCTCCGGCAAGTCCACATTGATTCGGATGCTGAACGGGCTGCTCGAGTCGACGGACGGCAGCATCACCGTGCACGGAACCGAAATGGTCGGAATCGAGAAGAAGGCGCTGCGGGCGGTGCGCCGCTCGAGCGTCTCCATGGTCTTCCAGCATTTCGCACTCTTGCCCCACCGCACCGTGCTGGACAACGTGGCGTACGGCCTTGAGATCCAGGGCGTCCCGCTGGCCGACCGGATCAAGGCGGCCCGGGAGGTCATCGCCAAGGTCGGCTTGGACGGCTGGGAAGACAGCCTGCCCGGTGAACTCTCCGGTGGAATGCAGCAGCGCGTCGGTCTGGGCCGGGCGCTTGCCGCTCAGACCGACATCCTGCTGATGGACGAAGCGTTTTCCGCTCTCGATCCGTTGATCCGCCGTCAGATGCAGGTGCAGCTTGTCGAGCTGCAGGCGGAACTGGGTAAGACGATTATCTTCATCACTCACGACCTGAACGAGGCGATGTTCCTCGGCGACCGAATAGCGGTGATGCGGGATGGCCAGATCGTCCAGGTCGGTACACCGGAGGAAATTCTTCGGGACCCCGCCAACGACTATGTCGCTCGTTTTGTACAAGATGTCGACCGGGCGCGCGTGCTCACCGCGTCGAGCGTCATGGAGCCGGTCCAGGCGCTGATCTTCGTGACAGCCGGACCACGCGGCGCATTGCGCGTAATGCGCGACCTGCAGACATCCTGCGTGTTCGTGGTGGGCCACGGGAACAAACTTCTCGGTGTCGTTCGGGATAAGGACGTGATGCGTCAGGTCAAGGCCTCGGAAACCGATCTCTCCGCGGTGATCATGCCGACGGAGTCGGTGACCGGGGACACCCAGCTGGCCGATATGTTCGGAGCCGCCGTGCACAGTTCGCTTCCGGTCGCCGTCGTGGACGGGGAGCAGCGTCTGTTGGGAGTGGTCCCTCGGGTTACCTTGCTCAGCGCCCTCGGCAATCTCCCCGCCAACACCGAAGCCGTCAGCACCGTCGAACCACCGGCAACAATCCCGATCGACGTCATCACCCAAACTCTGTTGTCCACCGGCGATGCCGCCGATGAACCGTATATTCCTTCGGAAGGAGGCGTGCGATGATTCTGTTCCGCCTGCCACTTGGCCAATGGGTCGAGAGTCTCGTCACATTCGTCACCTCCACCTTCAGCGGCCTGTTCGACGTGATCCGCGCGATCTTCGGTGGCTTCTACGACCTTTTGAACGCGATCCTTTCGTTCCCGCCGTTCTGGGTCCTGATCATTCTGATCATGGCCCTTGGCGTTTTCGCACGCGGTTGGATCTTCGGCGTGGGCTCTGGAGTCGGTCTCCTGGTCATTTACGGGATGGATCAGTGGCAGAACTCCATCGCTACCCTCGCCCTGACCTTGGTGGCCGCGTCTATCGCCGTCGCGCTGAGCATTCCGCTTGGCATCTGGGCAGCGCGCTCGCGCGCCGCTTCCGCCACATTTAGGCCGATCCTCGACTTCTTGCAAACGATGCCCGCATTTGTCTATTTGATCCCGGCGATCACTCTTTTCGGAATCGGAGTCGTTCCCGGTATCGTCGCGACAATCCTGTTCGCAATGGCCCCTGGCGTCCGGTTGACCGAGCTCGGTATCCGCGGAGTGGACAAAGAGGTCGTCGAGGCCGGCTTCGCATTCGGATCATCACCGGGTCGCATCCTGCGCCAGATTCAGCTCCCGTTGGCCCGGTCGACGATTATGGCCGGAGTGAACCAGGTGATCATGCTTTCCCTCTCGATGGTCGTGATCGCCAGCATGGTCGGCGCCCCCGGCCTCGGACTTGACATCATCGCCGCCCTGAGCCGGATCGACATCGGCCTCGGGTTCGAAGCGGGCTTGGCCGTGGTCATCCTGGCCATCCTGCTCGATCGGCTCACGGCGACCCTGGGTAGCGGCTCCCGACGTCGTGCACCGAAAATCAGGAAGACCTCGGTCGGCTCCGTGCCGGCCAGCCGCAGCTCGGCCGGCGCCCAGCCGGACGATAACGACGCCATCAGTCGGGCCAGCCTTACATCGTAGTAACCGACATGGCTAACCAATAATCGCTCGAGTTCACAGCGCGAGCGGAAGGGAAACGCACAACATGAGGAAGAAACTGTTAGCGGCACTCGCCGTAGGAGCCACAATGGTCCTCGGTCTTGGCGCCTGTGCCTCCGGCGGAAACGCCGGATCGAGCACTGATTCAGCCGCGAGTTCGAGCAATAGTGACAAGAAAGACATCACGATCGGCGTCTTCAACGGTTGGCCAGAGGGAGAGGCGGCCTCGTACGTGTGGAAGAGTGCCCTGGAGAAGAAGGGCTACACGGTGACCTTGAAGTATGCCGATGCCGGCCCGGCCTTCGCCGGCCTGGCGCAGAACGATTTCGATGTGATCCTGGACGGGTGGCTGCCGAACACCCACAAGACGTACATGGAGAAGTTCGGTAAGCAGATCGTCGACCTCGGCATCTGGAATAACGACGCCAAGCTGACCATCGCCGTGAACAAGGACGCGCCTATCGACTCGCTTGAGGACTTGGCCGCCAACGCGAGCAAGTTCGATAACCGGATTGTCGGGATCGAGCCGGGCGCTGGCCTGACCGAGGCCGTCAAGACGAAGGTCATCCCAGACTACGGACTGGAAAAGATGGACTTCATCACCTCATCGACTCCGGCCATGCTGTCCGAGCTGAAGAAGGCGATCGACGAAAAGAAGGACATCGCCGTGACGCTCTGGCGCCCGCAGTGGGCATATGACGCGTTCCCGATCAAGGACCTGAAGGACCCGAAGAAGGCCCTCGGAGAAACTGAGGGTATCCATACCCTGACCCGGTTGGACTTCGCGAAGGATTCGCCGGTTGCCAACGGCTGGTTGAAGAACTTCAAGATGCCATCGGATCTGTTGTTCTCCCTTGAGAACGTGATGTACAACGGACCGCAGAATGTGAAGGACTTCACACCGATCGTGGACAAGTGGATGTCGGAGCACAAGGAGTTCGCCGACGGCCTGACGAAGTAACAGCACCACGCAGTGAAATAGCAGCACCGAGCAGTACTGACGGCCCGGCCCCCGGAGCATCGCGGGGCCGGGCCGTTCGGCTGCCGTCAGGCGCCGGCCGTGATCCGCCTCCGCAGCGGCTCTCGGCCGAAAAGGAATAACACGATGGCCTGGGCCGTCCCTTCGATTACGGGGCCGCGGCCGATCCGCCAGCCGGCATCTTGCGCTCGCAGCGTTCGTGCGTTCAGAACTGCCCGCAGCGGCGCAGGTGCAAGCCGGGCGCGGGTGGTCGCCACGGCACCGGTCGTCTCGGCATCGATGGCGAGATCGACGCCGAGCGGGTTGGCGATATCGAAGGCGTGCACCACGCACTCGGTCAGCTCCACGATGCCGGTGCGCCCGACGCCGGCGAACTTGTCCACCGCGATCCGCCTGATGCCTTGCACGAGCTGCTGGGGGCTCTCCTTTGCGGCCGCACGGCTGAGGTCGATAGCCATCACAGGGTTCACGCCGTGTCTAACAGAGGCACACAGCCCGCTACGCAGCATCTGCGCGTTGCTGCTGCCGACCCGCCAGACAAAATGCCCCGCGACATCACGCACTCGCCAGCCCTCGCAAAGGCTCGGCGACTCCCACTGCTGTGGCGTCAGCTCTTCGAGCAGTCCGGAGACCTGCACCAGGATGCTGCCGATCCGGCTGTCCCAGCGCCCGGAGCCGGTTGGCGCACCGTCGTCTCTCGGTCCGAAGGGGGGATCGCTGCTTAATTCCGACATGATTCGAGCCTAGGCCGCGATCACGCAACTGGCCCAGTCGGAAGGGTTGTTCCCGCCTCGATAGAATGATCTGATGCCAGAACCCCGGAGACTTCCGCTCTGGCCCCGCCCACTCTGGAGCGGGCGAGTACTGGCATTACTGGGTATTTTGCTGGTCGCGTTCAACCTCCGCAGCGCGGTCGCCGCTCTGTCACCGATTTTCAGTGAGGTTCGGCTGGACTTCTCCCTGAGCAGTGTGGAGATCGGCGTGCTCGGGATGTTGCCGCCGGTATGCTTCGCGGTTTTCGGTATCGTTGCGCCGGTCTTCACCAGGCGAATGAGCCTGGAGGCCGTGATGCTGCTTTCCCTGGTGGCGATCCTGACCGGCAATCTGCTACGCGGGGTGTCTGGATCCTTCACCATGCTGGCGGCCACCAGCGCGTTGGCCTTTGCCGGCATGGGAGTGGGCAACGTACTGCTGCCACCGTTGGTGAAAAGGTACTTTCCGCGCCGGATCGGTCTGATGACTGCACTGTACGCGACGGTCATGTCGGTCAGTACGCTGTTGCCGCCGCTGGTCGCGGTCCCGGTCGCCGATGGTGCCGGCTGGCGAATCTCCGTCGCGATGTGGGCAGTGCTCAGCCTGCTGGCCATCCTGCCGTGGCTCGGCATCCTGATCGCCAGGCGCCCGTCGGCTCGGCAGCCGGACTCGGTTATTGAAGAGCCTGAACCTGAGCTGCTCGGACGGATTTGGCACTCGCCGATCGCCTGGTCGCTGGCAGTCGTTTTCGCAGTGTCGGCCATCAACGCATACGCGCTGTTCGCCTGGCTACCGGAGGTGCTGCACGACATGGCGGGAGTCGAGGGCGCCGGTGGCGGCGTCCTGCTGGCACTGTATTCTGCGATGGGAATTCCGGTCGGCCTCTTGATCCCGGTTCTGGCCACGCGGATGAAGAACATCGGCTGGCTGATCTACACCGGCGTGGCGTTCTGGCTGTCCGGTTACCTTGGCTTGATCTTTTGGCCAGCAGCCGCGACCTGGGTGTGGGTGTCGTTCGCCGGCCTCGGCGAGCTGATGTTCCCGTTATGCCTGGTGATGATCAACCTCCGCAGCCGAACCCATCAGGGTGCCGTCGCCCTCAGCGGCTTCAGTCAGGGTATCGGCTACACCGTTGCGGCGTTCGGGCCATTGATGATGGGCGTCCTGCACCAGCTGACCGGCGCCTGGATCGGCGCGATCATCTTTTTGATCGGCACGGCATTGGCTTGCGCGCTAGCCGGCGTCGTCCTAGCCAGGCCGCGCATGCTGGAAGACCAGGTGGACCGGCGGAAGGGTTAGGCGGAAAGCCAGATTGCCAGTACGAAAAGCACCGCGCTGATCAGCGCGATCACCAATCGCAGCCGGCTTGCGGCCGTGCCGGCGCGCGAAACCGCCGCGGCCAGCAGATCATCTTCCGGCGCGGCGTGCGAGGCGGCGCGGCGCTTGGTCATCAGTCGAGCCTGCCGGATCGCAATACCGGTCGTGATGACCAGGATCGCGACCGCGATCACGGTGGTGAGGCTCAGCCCGTCCCAGGGGCGGGCAGCCAGCAGGACGCCCCCGGGTATGGCGATCAGCGCGAACGCGACGGTTGCAACCCAGAGGTAGCGACGTCCTACCTCTCGGAACAGGGCTACCCGCGCCCGTGGATCAAGGGCTTTCCGGCTGCTTGCGCTGACCAGGGTGATCGCTATCATCCCGCCGATCCAGACGCTCGCACCCAGAATCAGCAGGGCGGTCAGGACCGGTCCGATTCCGGGTGGCAGCGGCAGGTTCAAGCTAGGGCTTGCCGATTTGCACGCGCCAGACGGTGGGACCCTGCTCCAGGTACTCCCAGGTGAATTCACCCTTGTGCTCGGCGTCGAACTGGTAGTAGAGCGGCTTCGGGTCGTGATCGTTCACCAGGATGTAGCTCTCGCCGCCGGTCAGCTCACCATATTTCTCGAAGATGAGTTCGTGGCGCCGTTGCGGCACCTCTTCACGAACATCCAGAATTCGAACTTCAGCCATTGACTCTGTCCTTTCCCGGCGCACCGTATCGGCACGGGTGCCAGCTTCATGCTATCGCTGCGCCGACCCGAGGCTGTGAGCTATTGGCACTGCTCGCAGTTCAGATCATCCTGTGGATCGACCGGAACCTGGTAGCTATCCCGGGCGGTGCTCGGTGCGAACAGTTCACCCCGGTGGATCAAGGCGCCGGCTCCGATCAGCGGTCCGGACCCGGACAAGCCAGACGGCACGACGCGCACCTTGCGCACAAACTCGAAGTAGTGGCTGGCGATGGTGCGCTTGATCACCTCGAACAGGTCAGGGGTGGACTGGGCGAATCCGCCGCCGATCGCCACAAGCTCCAGATCCAGCAATGCGGTGGCGCCGGCAATCGACCAGCCGACCGCCGTACCGGTGCGCTCGATCGCGCGACGGGCGATCGCATCTCCCGCTGCATAGCTGGCCGCGAGATCTTCGCCGGTCGCACCGGACCAGCCCTGCGATCTGGCCCAGGCGACCGTGTGCGGGCCGGAGGCGATGGCTTCCAGGGAGGTGTTATGGCCGAAGGTGTCTTCGCCGCTCATCCCGGCCACCTCGAGATGACCGATGTGGCCGGCGTTTCCGGTTGGGCCGGTGATGATGCGCCCGCCGACGATCAGTCCGCCGCCGATTCCCGTTGAGATCACCATGCCCATCACGTTGTCCACCCCCTGGGCCGCCCCGATCCAGTGCTCCGCGAGCGTAATGGCGGTGCCATCCATCTCCAGGTGCGTCGGCAAATCGCCGAGCGCTCGGGCGACGACCTGCGAAATAAATGAGCGCAGGGGGTAGCCGCGCCAGGCCGGCACATTCAGCGGAGAGACCAGTCCGTTGTCGCGATCAATCGGTCCCGCGCAACCGATCCCGGTCCCGATGATGGCTTGATCCTCTGGCGCGGCATCCAGCGCCTGCACGATCACGCTGCGCACCGCTTCCTCCAGCCGCTCCGACGTGGCGTTGCGCCCGGTCGGTGCGCGATGCCGCGTTCCGGGGAGTACGTCGCCGCGTGAATCGACCAGTGCCGCCTCAACCTTGGTGCCGCCGAAGTCGACGGACAACGCTACGCGTTCGCTCATCGCTCCAGCCTAGAGGCGACCGGTGCTCGGATCATGTTGCTCTTATGAGCAACATTCGCGCATGCGTTGCATTGGAGCCGCAGGGTGGGTAGCGTTGGCCGCGGACCAAGCGGAGGGAGCCTGAAGGATATGGGCACCATGACGGACAGCGACGAACTGCTCGCGATCAGGGCGGCGGAACTGTACTACGACGATGACAAGACTCAGGATGAAATTGGAACTCTGCTGCGGCTGACCCGCTGGAAGGTGGGCAGACTCCTCGCGCAGGCGAAAGCGCGAGGCTTCATCCGGATCGAGATCGTGCACCCCCGGGCCAGAAAACTTCAACTTGAGCGGGCGTTGCGGGAGCGGTTCGGCCTCGCCGATGCCATTGTGATCCCGGTTGCCGACGCCCGCGACGATGAGGAGATTCAGGCCAGGTGCGCTCAGGCTGCGGCCGACTACCTGGCCAGCCGGCGTCCGGCGCCGCGGGTGCTCGGGGTCAGCTGGGGACGTACCCTGCACGAGGTGGCGCAGCGTCTGCCAAGCGGCTGGGCTCCGCACGTGGACGTCGTGCAGATCAACGGCGGTGTGAGCCTGAACAAACGCGCCGGAATGGCAGAGTCCACCGCGGTCGCCATTGCCAGGAAGGCGAATGGAACCGTCAGGCTATTGCCATCGCCGGCGATCCTGGAACGCGTTGAGACCAAGCGGAGCATTGAGCGGGACCGCGCGGTCGCGGGCGTCCTGAACTTCGCTCGCACCGCATCCGTCTACCTCTACAGCGCCGGCGTCGTCACGGAAGATTCTGCCCACGTCGACAGCGGCTACCTGACGCCGTCAGACATCGAGGCGCTCAAGCGAAAGGGTGCGGTCGGTGACGTCGTCGGCCGTTACATCAACGCTGCGGGTGAAATCGTCGACTCCGAGCTTGACCAACGCACGCTCGGTCTCAGCCTGGATCAGCTGCGTCGAGCAGCGACCGGGATCGCGGTGATCGCGGGCCGCCCAAAACACGAGATCGCCCGCGCGGTGGTGACGAACGGCCTGTGTACCGTCTTGGTCACCGATGAGGCCACGGCACTCACCTTGCTGGCCGAACTCGACCCCAGCCCCAGCCAGCCTCATCAACAGTAGGAGAAGCCATGATTCACGACGTGGAATTGGCCCGGTCCGAGAGGGCGATCACCCTCATCGGCGGTGAACTGACCGATACCAGCCTGCGACGCTATCTCGATGGCATCCCCGGCGTCGATGCCGTCGGACTCGAACAGCGCGCGGCCGCCCTCGGCACCCGCTCGATCAAGACCTCGAGCAAGAAATGGGCGCTCGACCGGATCATCGGACTGATCGATTTGACCACTCTCGAAGGTGCAGACACCCCGGGCAAGGTGCGCTCTCTCGCCGCGAAGGCCATCACCCCGGACAGCGGCGACCTCTCTACGCCGCCAGTAGCGGCATTGTGCGTGTACGGCGACATGGTCGGCTACGCCGTTGAAGCGCTCGGCGCCGCGCACACCACCAGGACCAGCCCCGGGATCAACGTCGCCTCGGTTGCGACCGCGTTCCCGAGCGGGCGGGCATCCCTTCCGATCAAGCTTGCCGACACCGCAGCCGCCGTCCTCGCCGGCGCAGACGAGATCGACATGGTCATCGACCGTGGCGCGTTCCTCTGCGGCCGCTACGGTCAGGTCTTCGATGAGATCGTCGCGATCAAGGAGGCCTGCCGTCGACAGGACGGCAGCACCGCTCATCTCAAGGTGATCCTGGAAACCGGTGAATTGAGCACCTACGACAACGTGCGACGCGCGTCCTGGCTGGCGATCCTGGCCGGGGCGGATTTCATCAAGACCTCCACCGGCAAGATCTCGCCAGCGGCTACCCTTCCGGTCACGCTGCTGATGCTTCAGGTGGTGCGGGACTGGCACCGGCTGACCGGGGAAAAGGTCGGTGTCAAGCCGGCCGGCGGCATCCGCAGTTCAAAGGATGCCATCAAATACCTGGTCACTGTGGCGGAGACTGTCGGCGAGGAATGGCTTGACCCGCGCCTGTTCCGGTTTGGTGCATCGAGCCTGTTGAACGACGTGCTGCTGCAGCGGCAGAAACTGACTACCGGTCACTACTCCGGTCCCGACTACGTGACGATTGATTAGGACACACAATGACCTTTCTTGACTATGCCCCCGCGCCGGAATCCCGCGCGATCCTGAATCTGCGCGACGAATACGGTCTGTTCATCGGCGGAGAGTTCGTCCAGGGCAATGGCGACAGTTTCCAGACCATCTCTCCGGCTAACGAGGAGCGGATTGCCACGATCGCCAGCGCCTCGTCGGGGGACGTGGATGCCGCGGTTGCCGCCGCCCGGCACGCCTACGACACCACCTGGTCGCGAATGTCCGGAGCCGATCGGGGCAAATACCTGTTCCGGATCGCGAGGCTGGTTCAAGAGCGCACCCGCGAGCTCGCGGTCGCGGAGAGCCTTGACAACGGCAAACCGATCAGGGAAAGCCGGGATGTCGACGTGCCACTGGTTGCCGCCTGGTTCTTCTACTACGCGGGTTGGGCCGACAAGCTCGACCATGCCGGGCTCGGCCCGAATCCGAGGGCACTTGGTGTTGCTGCACAGGTGATCCCGTGGAACTTTCCGCTGTTGATGCTCTCCTGGAAGATTGCCCCGGCTCTCGCCGCCGGTAACACCGTCGTGCTGAAGCCGGCCGAGACCACGCCGCTGACCGCGCTGATCTTTGCGGAGATCCTGCAGCAGGCTGACCTGCCACCCGGAGTGGTGAACATCATCACCGGGGCGGGGGAGACCGGCCGATTGTTGGTGAACCACCCCGATGTAAACAAGGTCGCCTTCACCGGTTCGACGGCGGTAGGTCGTCAGATCGCGAGATCCGTGGCCGGAACCGACAAGAAGGTCACCCTGGAACTCGGCGGCAAGGCGGCCAACATCGTATTTGACGACGCACCGATCGACCAGGCGGTCGAAGGCATCGTGAACGGCATCTTCTTCAATCAGGGACACGTCTGCTGTGCGGGTTCGCGGCTTCTGGTCCAGGAGAACATCCACGACGAGGTGATCGACCGGCTGAAGGGCCGGCTGGCCACCCTGCGGGTCGGCGACCCGCTGGACAAGAACACCGATATCGGTGCGATCAACTCGGCTGAACAACTGGAACGGATCACCCAGCTCTCCCGGGTTGGCGAGGAGGAGGGGGCACAACGATGGAGCCCGCCCTGTGTGCTGCCAGAGCGTGGCTTCTGGTTCGCGCCGACAATCTTCACCAATGTGTCGACGAGCCATCGGATTGCCAGGGAGGAGATCTTCGGCCCGGTGCTGTCGGTGCTGACTTTCCGGACTCCGACAGAGGCGGTTGCCAAGGCGAACAACACCCCGTATGGGCTGTCTGCGGGCATTTGGACGGACAAGGGCAGTCGAATCCTGGCGGTGGCGAACAAGCTGCGCGCCGGGGTGATCTGGGCAAACACCTTCAACAAATTCGACCCGGCTTCCCCCTTCGGCGGCTTCAAGGAATCGGGCTACGGTCGCGAAGGCGGTCGGCAGGGCCTCGCCGCCTATCTCGCGCCGGCCATCCCACAAGCCCAGGAACCGAAGCGAGCTCAGGAATCAAGGCAAGCCCAGCGGCCAGACCAAGCCCAGCGGTCGAAGAAAGGGAAGAAGAGATGAGTCGCCTGGCCGTGCCCAAGACTTACAAGCTGTACCTCGGCGGAAAGTTCCCGCGCAGTGAGTCCGGCCGAACCTACCCGGTTCTGGATGCCGGGGGGCGCTTTCTCGCCAACGCTGCCAAGGCATCCCGCAAGGATGCCCGCGATGCTGTTGTCGCCGCTCGTGCCGCGGTCACCGGCTGGTCCGGGGCCACCGCATACAACCGCGGCCAGGTTCTGTACCGGATCGCCGAATTGCTGGAGGGCAGACGCGCCCAGTTCATCGACGAGATCGTGCGCTGCGAAGGCGCGTCGGCCGACGCTGCCGAGGCGCAGGTCGACAGCGCCATTGACCGATGGATCTGGTACGCGGGGTGGGCGGACAAATATGCCCAGGTTGTCGGAAACGGCAACGCTGTCTCCGGCCCATACTTCAACCTGTCGGTTCCCGAGCCCACCGGGGTGGTTGCGGTCATCGCTCCACAGGACTCGTCGCTACTGGGTCTGGTCAGTGCCGTCGCTCCGGTCTTGGTCAGCGGCAATACGGTGGTGGTGGTCGCCAGTGAAACCCGACCGCTTTCGGCGATCAGCCTCGGCGAGGTTTTGGCAACCAGTGACGTTCCGGGTGGTGTGGTGAACATCCTCACCGGTTCCCCAGCCGAGATTTCGCCCTGGCTCGCCAGCCACGCCGATGTGAACGCGCTCGACCTGCTGGGCGCCGGAGCGTTGGACTGGATCGATCTGCAGATCGCAGCAGCCGAAACCCTCAAACGCGTGCTGCCGCCGGAGAATGGCCCGGATGCCGGCGCGCCGGCACTGTCGCGAATCACCGCCTTTACCGAGATCAAGACGGTGTGGCATCCGCGGGGGATGCTGTGAGAACCTGCCCCGGTTTGCTGGCGTGGAACGCTTCAGGTACCTAGTCTGGAAATATGTCAGAGTCGGTTGTTGCATTCGTCGGTGACAGCCTTACTGCCGATGGTGCGTGGCACGATTGGTTCCCGGAACGTTCCACGAGTAATTTCGGGGTGGCCGGCGACACGACGGACAACCTGGCTGCGCGGTTGCCGGAGGTCGTTGCTGCGGGTCCGGCGACCGTCGCGCTCTTGATCGGAACCAACGATCTGGTCTGGCGCCAGTCGGTCGAGCACGTGGTACGCAATATCGAGATGATCCTCTGGACCCTCCGCCGTGACCTGCCCGATGCTCGGATCCTCGTTCAGTCGATCCCGCCGCGGGAGGCGGAGTTCGCGGCCCGAATCGATGACATCAACCGGCATGTTCGGCAGTTCGCACCGACGGTAAAGGCCCAGTACCTTGATTTGTGGCCGAGTCTTGCCGAGGGGGATCACCTCAATCCCGCCTACTCGCAGGACGGGGTCACCCTCAACGAGAGCGGCTACCAGGCCTGGCTCGCCGAACTCATCCCGGGTCTGGAATCCGTGGAAAGCAAGCCGCCGACCACTCGCGCGTTCTCTGCCATCACCGATCAGAGGCCGGCACAGAGTCAGAGGCCGGCACAGAGTCAGAGGCCGCCGCAGAGTATGCGGGATACGCCGCCTGGCACTCTACCGTGGGACAGGACCTGAGCCCGCCCGCTGCGGATTTTTCCGGCGGTACCGCCACCGTCGAGCACCCCGCTCGGCGCGCGACCAGAATAGCGAGTATGTCACCCAATGGGGGGCATCCCAGTTGCGGACAGACAGGTCTATACTCCCGGCAGGGGTTAGCGAATGATGTTCACGTCTCTGCGGAAGAAGACCGATCTTGCTCAAGAATCTCAGCCCCATTTTGACCGGAGGTTTGCTTCGCGCTGTCGATTCGACGGTGCCAGGAGATCTGATTGCCCTGGTCAGTAGCGGCTATCCCGAAGCCCGAGTTCCCCATGAAACGCTCGCCCTTACCGATGTCACCATTGAGTCCGCCGTCGAGGCGATCCTCAGCGTCTTTCCCTTGGCCGTCGACGATCCTTCGCCGATCTACTCCTGGCTTGAAGATGAGCCGGACGAGGCCTCGACGGATATCGCCTTCGCCGTCAATGGAATAGCGTGCGATGCCGAGCTGCGTCGAATCGGAATGACCACCCTCAGCCAGGAGATGTTCGATGCGCTGGCGGTCCAAGCGGTCGTGACGGTTCGGCTCGAGGAGACTGACGCCCCCTGCGCATTCCTGCTGCGCAAGGGCTACTGCTGACCGTACGTCGCGACGGTCGCAGCCTCACCCGGTGTCCGTTTAGACTCGGGGCATCATGTCGCGCACCCCTGCAGAGCCCGCTTTCACCCGAACCGCGCTTGTCCCCGGGCTTCTCGCGGCAGTCGTATTGCTGGCCGGCCTCGCCCTGATCGACAATTCATGGTTCATCGGCGTCCGGTTCGTGGTCAGCATCCTGGCGCTGATAATGTGCGTGTTCGCCGGTCAAGGCAAGCAGTATTGGTGGTATCTCGGGCTGCTCCCGGTGGCGGTGGTGTGGAATCCGGTCTGGCCGATCACCGGGATCGAGGATGTTCCCTGGCGGTTGATGCAACTGGGTGGCGCGCTGATCTGCCTTGCGGCCGGCATCCTGATCAAAGTTCCAACCGACCGCAACAGTGGCTATCGGCGAACCGGGCGGACCCGCCGCGGGTAGCGGGGCGAAATTTTTGGCCACGTCGCGTAAAGTAGTAGCTGCGCCGGGCATCTGCTCACAGCAGACGTTCCGCGACTCGTGTCGTTTTCGCATCTAGGCGACCGCGAGACCCACGCACGGCGACTGCCCGAATCCGGCCAGGTTCCCGCGCTGAGACCGTTGCACGGCGGTCGTCACACTCTCAGGAGGATCATGCCTCGCACCGGCCAACGTGGTCAGTCGCAATCGACGCGCGTTTCGGGCAGTCGACACCATCACGCCAACAACGACGGCCTGATCCCGGTGCTGGCCCGCCGAGTGCGCGAGGTCGAGGCCAAAGCGATCGACGGTAAAAAGCTCGGCCCGACCAATCGCACCAAGTTCCACGTGATTGCGCTGTTGATGCGGGAGGAAAGGGCCAGGGTCAAGGCCGACCCGGAGCAGACCGATGCCATGCGTGCGGAGCAACTCAAGCGGCTTGATGGGATCGCGACGATTTTGGCGAAGACCGCTGCCCGGGACACCTCGCTGATCGCGCTGCTGGAGAGTGAAGCGGCACCCACCGCTACCGCACAAAAGCTCCGTCGGGATTGGTTGCTTGAGGCAGGCACCGAACTCAGCCCAGACGATTTGATCATCACAACGGCTAAGGCTGCACCGCGGCAGAATGCAATCGTCTCTCCCGAACTCGCCGAGCGGCAAGTGATCCCGGCATCGGTCAAAGCGAGGCAGCTCTCCAATCCCTTCCTTGCGCCGGATTTCTCCCGTCCGGCACCCGACGCGCCAAAGCCTCGGCACCGGCTGGACTCGTGGGAACTACTCGGACCGCTGTTCAAATCATTCGAATACGGTTCTGGCGGACAGGCAGCGTCGATGGCGTTGCCCGAAACCCCCGCCGTCGACAGGTATTCCCCGCCCGGAATGCAACTGATGAATCACCAGGCGCGTTTTGTGGAGAGCGTTCGGCGCGGGCATCGTACCTTCCTCCTCGCCGATGAGCCTGGCCTGGGTAAGACCGCGCAATCGGTCCTTGCCGCATCTGTGGCCAATGCCTACCCACTGCTGGCGGTAGTGCCGAACGTCGTGAAGATGAATTGGGCCAGGGAAGTGGAACTCTGGACGCCGCATCGCAGGGCGACCGTGATCCATGGCGACGGCGAGGGCCTGGATGCCTTCGCGGACGTCGTCATCGTCAACTATGAGGTGCTGGATCGCCATCTGGCCTGGCTCAGCACGCTCGGGTTCCGGGCGATGGTCGTCGACGAAGCGCATTTCATCAAGAACCTGCACTCCCAACGATCCAAATACGTGCTCGGCCTGGCCGACGCCATCAGGAAGAACGCGCCGTCAGGCGATCCGCTGCTGATGGCCCTGACTGGCACGCCGCTGATCAATGACATTGACGATTTCCGCGCCATTTGGCAATTCCTGGGCTGGATCGACGGAGCCAAACCCACCCGCGACTTGATGGAGTCTCTGGAGGAGACCGGGCTGACCCCGGCCGATTTCGGCTTCTACTCTGCTGCCCGGGAAGCGGTGATCGACATGGGTATCGTTCGGCGAAGGAAGATCGACGTCGCCGCAGACCTGCCCTCGCGCAGGGTCGTCGACCTGCCCGTGGAACTCGACGATGACCTGGGCCGCTCAATCGCCCAGGCCGAGCGTGAGCTGGCCGCCCGGATGCTGGCCCGCTATCGCCGGGCGGCCGTGAGCGGCATCCCAGAATCATTCGACGGCGACCAGAGCGCGCACCGCGCGCATTTGATTCGTCTGGTCGCCCAGGCCGAGCTCGAGGATGCGCACACCGCAAAGACCGGTGAGAACGTCTTCACGATGGTGCGCAAGATCGGGCAAGCCAAGGCACACCTGGCCGCAGACTATGCGGCACAGTTGGCTCGCTCGGTCGGCAAGGTCGTCTTCTTCGCCAAGCACATCGATGTCATGGATACGGCGGAGCAGGCGTTCGCCGCGCGAGAGTTGCGTTCTATCTCTATTCGGGGCGACCAGAGCGCGTTGTCCAGACAGAAGGAGATCGACGCGTTCAACAGCGACCCGGAAGTGGCCGTTGCGGTGTGTTCTTTGACGGCCGCCGGCGTCGGCCTGAACCTGCAGGCGGCCTCGAACGTCGTCCTGGCCGAATTGAGCTGGACCGCGGCCGAGCAGACTCAAGCCATCGATCGGGTACACCGAATCGGTCAGGAAGAGCCGGTCACCGCCTGGCGTATCATCGCTGCACAAACCATCGACTCGAAAATCGCCGAACTCATCGACGCCAAGCAAGGGCTGGCCGCCCGCGCCTTGGACGGCTCTGACGCCGAGATCGGCTCGGCGGATTCGGTGCAGCTGGATGCGCTTATTGTGATGCTCACCGAGGCGCTGGAAGCCGCGGGCAGCTAGTCCAGGCTCAACCGCGGATGACCCCGAGGTCTCGGGCCAGCGCGACGGCGGAGGTGCGGGAGGTGACCTGCAGCTTGTCGAAGATGTGTACCAGATGGGACTTCACCGTCGCCTCGCTGAGGAACAGCTCGCCGCCGATCTCGCGGTTCGACCGACCAGCGGCGACCAGCGTGAGCACCTCAGTCTCGCGTCTGCTCAACTGGCTTTCGGGGCGTCTCACCTGGGCTACCAGCCGGGTCTCGATCGCGGGCGTCAGCGCGCTCTCACCGGCCGCCGCCGCCCGGACCGCGGCGATCAGTTCGGCAGGCGGGGCATCCTTGAGCAGGTAGCCGCTTGCACCGGCCTCGACCGCGCCCAGGATATCTGCGTCGGTGTCGTAATTCGTCAGAATCAGCACGCCAGGCGGGTTCGGCTCGCTGCGGATCATCCGGGTCGCCTCGGATCCTTGCAAATCCGCATCGCGAGGGTCGCCGCCCCTGGATTCACTGCCGAACTGCAGATCCATCAGCACCACATCCGGTGCCAATCCGAGCGCCGCAGCCACCGCGTCTCGCGCCGTTCCGGCTTCGGCAACGACCTCGAAGTCGGGCTCGAGCGAGAACAGTGCACGCAGGCCCGCGCGTACCACGGGGTGGTCGTCGGCAATGAGCAGTCTGATCATCTCGGGCAGTCTGCTCATTTCGGACCCCGCAATACTGCTGGGTCCGCAGTGGCTTCCGGCATCGGGTCGGCGCCTGAGGGCAATGGAAAGGACACGGCGATCGCCGTTCCTGCGCCGGGAGATGATTCGATCACTGCAGATCCACCCAGCCGGGCTACACGTTGGCGCATCGCGAGGAGCCCGAATGACCGATGCCCCGATACTTCGGGGCCGGTCAGTGCCGACGGATCGAATCCGCGCCCGTTGTCGACGACGTCAAGGCTGACCGCGTCATCCATGTAGCTGAGGGTGATATCGACCCGATCGGCTTCGGCGTGCTGGCCGACGTTGGCCAGCGACGCTTGAGCGATTCGCAGCAATGCAGTCTCGAGATTCATCGGCAGTTCCAGGGGATCACCGCTGACCCGCACGGTGATCACGGCTCCCGTGGTCAGAGAATTGCTCGCCGAAAGTCGGCGCAATGCACCATCCAGGGTCTGTTCCTGAAGCGCCGGGGGCGTCAGCTCTCGGATGAAGCGGCGGGTTTCGGTGAGGTTGGTCGCGGCCGTTTCGCGGGCCAGCCGAACATACTCGATGGCCGGATGCGCCTGGTCGGCTCGCTCGACCGCGTGCAGTAGTAGTTGGATGCTGGACAGTCCCTGCGCGACGGTGTCGTGGATCTCCCTGGCCAGCCGTGCCCGCTCGGCCAGGACGCCCGCCTCCCGCTCTGTGGTAGCCAGCTGCGAACGAGTCTGGATAAGATCGGCGATCAGCTCCTCTCGTTCCCTGGCCTCACGGAACAACGCCTGATAGCCCAGTCCGATCGCGATCGCGACGCCTGCCCCGACCAAAGGGCCGATCACCCCGCCGGTGCTCCAGCCGTCGTGCCAGGCGACACCGACAATGGCGCAGGCGGTACTGCCGAGCACGGTGACGGCGCCCCATGGATTCCGCAACAAATGCAGATAGAGGAAGAACAACCCGAAGACGATGAATGATGCATCGGCGGTGAGCAGGATCAGGGCGAGCCACTGCGCGGTGATCGCCGCCAGCCAGCCCAGTCGCAGCGCACTTCGGATCGTCCCAGGCAGCGCCGCGCCGGCAAGGTAGGTCAGGATGAACCCGCAGCCCAGCGCGATGACCGCGATACTCCTCGGCTGGCGCGCCGGGTCCTCCGCACCGACGATGACCCCTCGCGCGATCACGTACAGCGCGAGACCGACAACCAATGCGTGCAGGCTGACGCGCAATGCGGTGAAGACGGGGGTCAGGGCCGAGTGTTTCATTCAGGTCAGCCTAGCTATGCCGCACTGTGCGGGGCATCAATCAAAAGTTTGCTGCGCCGGGATCGCTTGGGCCGGCTCACGAACGAGGCCTTCCGATTTAGTGAGCAGTTCTCCCGCTCGGCGTGCCGCGTTGGGCCGTGCCAGTACCAGAATGAGAAAGATCAACATCCACGCAATGGCCAGCCCGGGACCCCACCAGGCCGAGCCTTCCGGGAGCGGCCAGACGTTCCGGAAAAGCGTGTACCCAAGCACGATCAAGCCGAGGATGGGGATGACGATCTCCCAGGTCTTGACCCGGTTCTCTCCGCTGAAGAACAGCAGCTTGATCGCCCCGATCGTGGCGAGCACATAGGCGACCAGCAGAATCAGGGTTCCGGTCGTGCCTGAGGTGACGAACAGGTCGAAGGGCTTTACCCGCAGGACGAACCACGCGATGGCGATCAGCGCAAGAATCGCCAACGACGCGGCAGCGGCAGCGCGGTGCGGTACGCCATGCCGTGCGGAGACCGCCTTGAACGGCGCCGGCCCAAGGCCGTCTCGGGACAGCGCGAAGACAAGCCGGGACGAGCCGACGACGCACGCCAGGCAGCAGGCGATCGCACTGATCGTCGCACCGAGGGTGATCACCGTGCCCAACCAGGGTGCAACGTAGGTGGTGCCCAGATCGCCGAGGAGGGATCCGGATCCAACGAATGCCTTGATGCCGTTGGCGTCGGCGCCATAGGCCATCACCTCGACGGCGGTAACGACGATGAAATACACGCCTCCGAAAATGGCCGTTCCGAGGATCGCGCGCGGGATGTCTTTACGCGGGTTCCGCGCTTCCTCGCCGAGGGTCGCCGCCGCTTCGAATCCGGCGAAGGAGAGGAATGCGAACACCACCCCGAGGAAGACGTTCGATGGGTCGCTGCCCGGTTCGACGGTGAAGACGCTGAGGTCGAAGGTGTGGCCGCCTGGCGCGTTTCCGGCGATCAGTCGCACGAGAATTATCACCGTGAGAATGAGGATCAGTGCAACGGTGACCGACTCCACGATCAAAAGCAGCCGGGTGCCCCCTTTGGCCGGCCTGGTTGCCAGGAACCAGACCAATCCGAGCAGAATCGCTCCGATCGGAAAGCCGAGCCAATCCGGCGCCGCCTTCCAGATTCCGAGCGACTGGATCTCGCTGGTGATGAAGATGCCGGCGGCCATGCTGGTCACGGCGCCGAAGAAGATGTAGGTCCCAGCCATGGCCCACCCGCTGAACGCGCCGGAGCGCGGCCCGATCGTCGCACCGACGAAGCCGTACACCGAGCCGGAATGGTTGAAGCGCTGGCTCAACCGCACAAATGTGTAGGCAATCAGGAGTACGGCAACGGTCGCAATGGCGAAGGTCAGCGGTACCGCCCGACCGGCCAAGCCTGCGCTGCCCTGTGGATTGATATTGATCGCCATGGATGGCGCCATCAGCGCCACGCTGACTCCGATCGCTTCCCAGACGCTCAGATCTCGTCGGAGCCGAGGTGTGGATGCACCTAGATTTGCGTTCTGGACAATCGGTTTGTCGGTCATCAGCTGGCCTTTCTCGTCGAAAACAGCGGGGTGGGGTTATCGAGGTGCCTCAAGCTGGTACAGGCGCCTGGCATTTCCGGCCGCGGAAAGTTCCAGCACGCGTTTCGCATCGGTCATCGACCAGTCGCCACGCGCAACCCAGCCGCCGATCACCTCCGACGCCGCACAGCGCCAGAGCCGGGACCCGAGATAGTGCAGTTCGGCCGGTCCCCAGCCATCGGAGGAATACAGTACCTTACTGAACGGAGCCAGTTCGTAGGACCGCGCGAGCAGGCTTGTGCTCTGGGCGCCGACATAGTTGAGGGCCAGCCCGACATCGAGGTAGACGTTCCCGAACGCCTGGGCCAGGTAACCGGCCTCCCGCTCGAAGGGATAGCAGTGCAGCAGGAGAACCGGCACTCTGGACTGGTCTGTAGCACGCAGGAACGGCAGGAGTAGCAGCGGATTCACCGTACGCAGGTCGAGGTCCCGATCGCCGAAACCCACATGGAACTGAAGTGGCAGTCCGGCGTCGATGGCCGCGAACAGCCCGAACCCGAGCAGTGTGGCATCCATCAGTCGGGGCGGAGCGGTTGCGCGCTCGGTCGAGGCCCGCCAGCCAGACGCCGCCGCGCGCACCGCGGCATCGGAGGGTCTGCTGAGGTCGATGTCGAATCCGCCGCGATAGGCCAACACCGACTTCGCTCCGACACACCCGGCCGCTTTTGCGTCCTCCAACGCACCGCGGAATCTTCTCGCGTAGTCTTGTGCGCCGGCCTCCTCGCCGATGAGCTGTTCGGCTATTGCCTCCAGGCGAATAATCTCTAGGCTGCGCCCGCCCGAGGCGCTGGCCATTTCGCTCAGGCCGAGGACTTCGTTCGCGGCGAAGCCGGTGTCTACGAGCCAATCGGAGACACCGGCAGCGGTTAGGAAGCGCCTGGTGACCTCTTCTTCCCCGAGCGCGGCGCGGGCGGTCCAGTATTCGTCGCCTTCTGCGTGCGGCTTCAGATCCAGGAGCGGGGCGCACCAGCGCCGCACCGCGAAGCCCAACTGCGAGTCGAACCCGCTGACGAAGTCGGGCAACGCAGCCGTGTTCGCCTCGTTGAGGGCATTCTCGAATCGAGACCGGCTGCCATCGGTGCGGAAGGCACCGTGCACGTGGTGGTCGACCAGCTCGAGTGTTTCCACGAACTCGGCCAGTTCAGGCGAAGGCGCCCCGGCTAGATTGACCATGCGAATCGGAACTTTTCGGCAAGTTCGTCGGCCGTGACCGCACCGTAATTCGACAGCTCGTGGCGCCGAACCGCTATGGCGGCCTGGACGATATCCGGCCCGAGGATCTGCGTCGCCGCGGTCGAAGCCTCCAACTCGTCCAGGACCGCGCCCAATTCAACAGGCAACAAGCGGGTCGAGGTCGTGGTGCATTGTTCGGCGGACTGATCGGCCGGGTTCGCCGTGACCTCACCGGGCAGCGGCAGTGCGGACTGAATTCCCCGCAACGCAGCACCCAGGATCGCGGCCGCCGCCAGGTACGGATTGGCCGAGGGGTCTACGATCTTGACCTCGACATTGGCGCCACGGGGGTTGCCCGGGGTTGCCTCGAGATACCGCACGGACGCCTCACGGTTCTCCCTGCCCCAGCACGCGTATGCTCCGGACCAATACCCCGGGCGCAGCCGGGCGCCGGAGAGAATCGAGCCGGCCAAGACCCCCTCCAGGCCCGGGAGCTCGGCGACGATACCGGCGATCGCCGACCCCCCGTCTGGGGTGATTCCATAGGGGCCGACGCCGCCGGAGAACAGTGGACTCCCAGACCGGGAGAGCGAGAAGTGAACATGCGCTCCGTTGCCGCCACCACCGGCGAACGGGAATGGTGAAAAGGATGCCCGCAGCCCGTGGGTACGTGCGAGGCGACACACCAGTAGTCGGGCCAACACCGCATCATCGGCAGCCGCTAACGGTGTGGCCGGCGCCAGCGCCAGCTCGAACTGCGCGGCGGCGAACTCGGCATGCACCTGTTCCAATGGGATGCCGGCCTCCGCCGCCTCACGAGTGAGATCAGCGATGAACGATTCGTGATCGAGGATCGGTCCCAACCCGTACGGCGTCCAGCCCGGGCGTTCGAATGCCGACCCATCGGCGGCGGTCAGGGTGAATTCAAGCTCGATTCCCACCAGCGCCTGGAGTCCGGAATCCTCCAGCTGCCGCTGGATGCGCCGCAATCGGCCGCGGGTATCGATCTCCAGCGCACGCCCGTTCTGGTCGAAGATCTCCGCTGGAGCCCAGGCGAGCCCACCTCCCAGCTGGCGAAGAGCATCCAGGTCGAGCCGCAGCCTCATATCGCCGATCACGCCGAGGTCCGGGGTGAAAGCGATGCCGCCGTCGATACAGAAAACGTTCCACGTCGGCGAGGCACCGAGCCCGGCACCGGCGAAGGAACTGAGCCGATCCGGCGCGACCGTCTTTGCCAGATAGATGCCGGCCAGGTTACAAACCGTACCGGCAACCATCGCGATACCAGCAGCTTTCAGATCCCGGACGACCTCCTCGCACTCGGCTGCGCTCCAGACGGGCAGGACTGGTTGGATGCTCACGTCGACATCCTGGCAGAAAACAGGTCATTGTTGTTACGAAACGCACAGATTTTCCTGATAAGTTGCATCTATTACGTCGGGAGGTTTGCGCGCGCGCAAGCTTCGCCCAGGAGGGTTCTATGTGTCGCTTGATTGGGTATGCTTCGCCTACGCCGGGGACTCTGTCTGAACTCATCGGTGCCGCTCAGTGCTCCACCTTTCAGAACATGTCCCGGCTGCACGCGGACGGCTGGGGCACGATGTGGCTGGACGACGACAATCGGATCGCTTCGGCGCGAATTACCACACCCGGAGTTGAAGACGAACGCCTGACCAGTGCTCTGTCGCAGACCCCGGCGCGGTGCCGTGCGGTTCACCTCAGACTTGCCACCGGGGGGATGCCGGTGCGGCTGGAGAATTGCCACCCCTTCGTGACGGATGGCATCGGCTTCGCCCACAACGGCTCCATCCTGCCGGTCGGCCCGTTGCGGAAACATCTGCCACCGGATGTTTTGGCCGATGTGAAAGGCGATACCGACAGCGAACTCTATCTGGCGCTGATTCGCGCTGGGGTGCGGAACGGGCAGAGCCTGCCGGAAGCGTGCTACCAGGCCGTTTCATGGCTCCGCCAGATCTACCCTACGGCCAGCCTGAATGCACTGGTGATGTCGGCCGCCGAGTTCGTCGCGGTGCACGCCGGATCATTTGCGCAACCTCCGTATGACGACTTCGCCGCGAGTGGGCTTCGCGAGGACGAGCTGCCGCTGGACCACCTTCAGGCGTACTACCGGCTCAGCTATTTGCGCCGGGCGGACGGAGCCGTGGCATTTTCGTCTACCGGAATCGATCAGCACGGTTGGTGCGCGCTTCCTGACGAGTCGGTCACCTGGGTCAGCCTGGATACATTCGAGCTGACTACCCGGAAACTGAACTCTCAGGTCACGGACACTCTTGTATGCGCCTAATGCCTGTCACGGCAACCACCATCGCCGCTCTGATCGGCGAACGGTTGGACGGATTGCGGCCGTCTGAGCGGCGGGTCGGCCGAGCCATGCTGGCTGACTATCCGAGCGCGGGATTGCGCACCGTCGCCTCGCTCGCCGACGCGGCAGGGGTGAGTGCGCCCAGCGTAGTGCGTTTCGTGCAGTCTCTCGGGCTGGAGAGTTTTTCAGCGCTTCAGGCAGCCTTACGGAGCGAGCTGAGCCAACGTTCCCAGGGTCCGATCAGCCGGGTGACCTGGATTCCGGAAGAGGGGTCGGGTGCACAGCAGCTGGTCAGCCGTGCCCGTCAGCTCGCCTTGGACGCTGTGTCGTCGCTGGAGTCGATACCACCGACGGAAATCGAGGCGACCATCGCCCTTCTGGCCGACACGTCGCGTCGGCTCTATCTCAGCGGCGGCCGATTCAGCGATGTGCTCGCTCGCCACCTGGCCGGAAGCCTGGAACAACTGCGCCCCCGGGTGCGCCTGGTGTCAGATCCGTTCGGAGCGGACATGATCCACGTCGTCGACGCGAGTGCGCGGGACGTGTATGTACTGATCGACTTCCATCGCTACCAGCGCTCGACGGTCGAACTCGGTCGGCGCCTGCGGCGGTGCGGCGCGACCGTCATCCTGATTACCGATCAGCGGCTGTCCCCTGCGGCGGCCGATGCGGATATCGTGCTTCCGATCAGTATCGCGGCGCCGTCGCCGTTCTATTCGCTTTGTGCTGGTGTGATGCTCGTCGAACTCCTGGTGGTGCCGGTGTTCCACCGGCTTGGGCAGAAGGCTGAGGCTCGAATGGAGAAATGGGATGCCTTGAGATCCGCCGAGCTGCGCACCCTGCCGGATCCGGAGTCCCTGTGACCGCAATCGGCAGCGCACCGACCGGCAGCGCTGCGACGTTCAACGTCGCGCTAGAGCCGGAGGCCGACGCGCAGACCGAGCACGCCGCGAACGCGCCGGCCGCTGGGCGCACCCCCCGATCCTGGCCGACCACCCACCGGCGCCCGGATGTCGTGGTGCACGCGGGCGTCGCCACGCTGATCAACACCACCACCACTGCCCACCAGGCCATGGTCGAGGACCTGCTCTTCATCCGCAGCGCCCTGGTGCAGGCCGGGATCGAATTCCGGCTGGTACGTGGAAACGATGAACGTCCGGTTATCGCCATCGATGCGGCACACCGCGGTCGGGCAGCGCGTGCGCTGGCAATCGCCTGCGCCGACGAACCGTTCTACGCCGAGACGGTGGGCGGGCGGAGCCGACCGCCGCTGCTGCTGGGAGATGGGCAGCTGTCCGCGCGGAGCAAGGCCAACATCTTCCGACTGTACCGGCCGCGGCGCGAGCCGACCGGCGGACTCCGTTATGGTTCATCGACCGGAATTGAACTCCAGTTGTGGGTTGAGGCGGACAACGAAATCATCGTGCCGGTGGAAAACTCCCTGACCCGACGCGTGCTGAACCGATCCGAGCTGGTCGAGGCGACCGTCGAGCTGTACGGGCAGCGCTGGCCGACGCTTCGCGGCATGTTCGAGCCGCACGCCTCCGACGTCACCTTCGACATCGATCTGGTGTTCTCCTGGGTCGACGGCAACGACCCGGAATATCAGCGAGCCAGGGCAAAGCGCAGCGAGAACTATATCGTGGGAGCCGGCGACGATTCGGATGCGAGATTCCGGCAGATCGACGAGCTCAAGTACGCAATGAGGTCGGTCCATCTGTTCGCGCCGTGGGTGCGGCGGATTTTTATCGTCACCGACTCACCTCGGCCTCACTGGCTTGCCGAACATCCCGCAGTCACGATCGTGCGCAGCGCACAGTTCTTCTCGCATCCCGAGGTTCTGCCCACGCACAATTCTCAGGCGGTGGAATCGCAGTTGCACCACATTCCAGGTCTCAGCGAGCACTTTCTGTATTCGAACGACGACATGTTCTTCGGCCGCTCGGTGCAGCCGGAGATGTTCTTCTCGCCGGGCGGGATCACCCGATTTATCGAGGGGCCGACCCGGATCGGCCTTGGCGAAAGCGATCTGGTCCGCAGCGGCTTCGAGAACGCGGCGCGGGTCAACCGTCGATTGTTGCGGGAGAAATTCGGGGTCTTGATAACCAGGCATCTGGAGCACGCTCCGACTCCGTTGCGGGTCCAGGTGCTGCGACGGCTCGAGCAGACTTTTCCCGCCGAGTTCGCCCAAACCGAGGCAGCGCGGTTCCGGTCGAGTACCGACATCTCGGTCACCAACTCGCTGTACCACTATTACGCTCTGATCACCGGCAGCGCCGTGCAGCAGCGGGATGCCAGGGTGCGTTACATCGACACCACCAGCGTGAGCGGCCTGAACAGTCTGGCCGGCTTGCTGAGGCGACGCAATGCCGATTTCTTCTGCCTGAATGACGGCAGCTTTTCCGAGGTCTCGGCCGCAGAACGCAAGGGCAGAGTAGTCAGCTTCCTCGATCGCTACTTCGCGATCCCGGCGCCGTGGGAGCGGGACTAAGAGCCGGCGAGTGCGCCGGTTGCCGCGTGCGCCGGGTCGGCAGGTACGGTAAGCGGTTCCTCAGCCGTTACCGGCGTGGACGGTGACGATTCGATCGTGACGCCGGCATCGGCTAGCCGTGCGGCAGTTTCAACAGCATTCACGTACGAGACAGTCGGATACCGGCCAAGCGGCACCGTCGAGTGCAGCACTGTGGAGTGATACACATGGATCAGGTCAAAGGATTGCGCGCCGTCGCGTGCCCTGATGCCGCCGCTTGGCACATTCAGATCCTGCGAATAGCAGGTGGCCGACGCGACGGAAACCGGAATACCGGCGAACATGGCGTGGGTCGAATAGTGCAGGTGGCCGGCGATGATGGCTCGGATGTCCGATCCATCGACCACCTCGGCGAGGGCGCCCTGGTTGCGCAGTTCGACCAGCACGGCGAGATCGAGCATGCTGGGCACCGGAGGATGATGCATAGCCAGGATGGTGCCGTGCGGGGCCGCACTGGACAATTCTTCAGCCAGCCAATCCAGCTGCGCCTCGGAGATCTCGCCGTAGTGGTGACCCGGCACGGTGGAGTCGAGACTGATGATGCGAAGCCCGTTGATGTCGTACACTCGATCAACCGGCGCCGCCGACGGTTGTTGGTGCAGGAGCTCGGAGCGGAACGCTCCGCGCTTGTCGTGATTGCCCATCACCCAGACGACCTGCGCGCCGATCCTCGAGGCCACCGGCTCGACCAGGGCACGCAACCGAGCGTAGGCATCGGGGAACCCGTTGTCGGTCAGGTCTCCGGTGAATACGATCGCCTCCGGCCGGGATCCGGATGCCTCCAACTCGTCTAATAGCTGCCTGAGATGATCGTGGGCGTCGACCGAACCGTACAACAGGTTCTCGTCGGGGCCGAGGTGCGTGTCGCTCAGATGAACGATGAAGTGATCGGGACGCGGGTATTCCGCCACCCTTGGGGTGTTCATGCGACCATCCCACCAGTAGTTGGGGCGTTTGGGCAAGTGCCGACGGCGCGTCGCTCATTACGACAGCCGGATTCGCGGCACGCTCCCCGGTGCGGTAGACAAGGATCATGACACCAGCAGCGCCAGACGCGCCAACCACCTCCAGCGAGGTCGAGCGCAAGTACGATATCGGCGAACAGGCCAGCACACCAGAGCTGGTCGGGGTCGGACCGATCGCCTCGATGAGCGACCCGGAGGCTCTGCAACTCATCGCGGTGTACTTCGACACCGCTGGCCTCGACCTGGCCACTAATTCGATAGCGTTGCGACGCAGGCAGGGCGGCGCGGATGCCGGCTGGCACATCAAGCGGCCGGCCACGGAGGGACGTACCGAGGTGCACTGGCCGCTCGGCTCCGGTTCCAGCGTTCCTTCGGCAGTCGCCGAATATCTGCGCGAGTACGTGGGGGACCGGGCCCTAGAACCCGTTGCCCGGGTCAGCAATGCTCGCACGACCAGGTTGCTGTTGGATGCCACCGGTACCGCGGTGGCCGAGCTGTGCGACGACCGGGTGCACTCTGAGGACCTGATCGCCGGCGTCTCGCGGGTCTGGCGAGAATGGGAGGTCGAGTTGCTGGAGGGCGCCCCGGATACCGTTTTAGGCCGTGCCGCTCTGCTGGATACCATCGAAACCGCGGTTGGCGCCGCTGGGGGGCGGCCATCCGCCAGCGTCTCCAAGCTCGCTCGCGCGCTCGGCCGCGACTAGGCGGGTCACGATGAAGATCGGGATTCTGACCAGTGGCGGTGACTGCCCTGGGTTGAATGCGGTGATCCGCGGCGCGGTGTTGAAAGGGGTTCGGGTGCACGAGGCCGAGTTCGCCGGCTTCCGCTACGGCTGGCGCGGTGTGGTCAATGGAGATATGGTCCGCTTGGATCGGCACAGCGTGCGTGGACTGTCCCGCCAGGGCGGGACCATCCTCGGCTCTTCGCGGACGAACCCGTTCGAGGGGGAGCGCGGCGGACCCGAGAACATCCAGCGCACTCTCGACGAGCACGGTATTGATGCGATCATCGCGATCGGCGGCGAGGGAACCCTGACCGCGGCCCGCCGCCTGACCGAGTTCGGAATCAAGATCGTCGGCGTGCCGAAGACGATTGACAACGACCTGGCCGCCACCGATTACTCGTTCGGGTTCGATACCGCCGTCGAAATCGCCACCGAGGCGATCGACAGGTTGCGCACCACGGCGGAATCCCATCAGCGCTGCATGGTCCTGGAGGTGATGGGCCGGCATGTCGGCTGGATAGCCCTGCATTCGGGAATGGCGGGCGGCGCTCATGCGATTCTGATCCCGGAGCGTAAGGTCGGCATCGATCAGATCTGCGAGTGGGTGCAGAGCGTACGGGACCGCGGACGGGCGCCGGTTCTGGTGGTGTCCGAGGGATTCACCCTCGACACGATGGCGCAGGAGCACTCGCACAAGGGGCTGGATGCCTTCCACCGCCCGCGGCTGGGCGGCATCGCCGAGATTCTGGCCCCGATGATCCAGGCCCGCACCGGGATCGAGTCTCGCGCCACGGTGCTCGGCCATATGCAGCGAGGCGGCGTGCCGAGCGCCTACGACCGGGTCCTGGCCACCCGGATGGGTATGGCCGCAGTGGACGCAGCGGTGGAGGAGCGCTGGGGAACCATGGTCGCGGTACGCGGCACCGATGTCGTCAACGTGAGCATCGCCGACGCGACCGACGATCTCAATGTCGTTCCAGACTCACGGTATGAAGAGGCGGCACTGCTGTTCGGTTAGCCGCAGCGCCGCCGGCTTCACGGGATCAGGCCAATCTGGCGGTGACCTCAGCCAGGGACGGGTTCGTCGCGCTGGTGCCATCCGGGAACAATACGGTCGGCACGATCTGGTTTCCGCCGTTGACCTTCTCAACGAGTTCGGCCGTGCCCGGAACCTCCTCGATGTTGATCTCGGTGTAGCCGATGCCGGCCGACTTCAACTGGCTCTTCAATCGGGCGCAATAGCCGCACCAGGTCGTCGAGAACATCGTGATGGTGCCTGCTTCAGGTATATAGTTCACATCACCGCCAACGCGCCGGCCGGCGCTGCTATTCCGCGAACGTGGCTGGCTTAGGCCCAGCCCAGCATGCGCAGTCCCGCGGCGGCGAGGGCTCCGACAAGGACGACCACGAGGAACGGCGCCCGCAGCCAGAGCGCGACTGCTGCGGCGATCAGTGCTCCCAGACGGGCATCGAAAACGAGCTGTTGCCCGGTGGCAACGGTATTGACCATAGTCGCGTTCTTCATCCACTTCTGCGGCACCAAATAGCCCAGCTGCTTCGTCAGGTAGCCGATCGCGCAGGCGATGAGCACCCACAACCACATGGTCATCAGGCTATCGGCCCGGATGCGCTGGGGTTCGGATACGGCTCGATGTCCGGCTCCATGCCGCCGTCCGCTGGACCGTGGCACCAGTGGCGCCGACAGCGTGGTCGCCAGCGCGCAGACCACCGCGATGCCGCCGGACTCCCAAGACTTTATCCGGGGCCACAGCAACCCGAGGAACGCGGCAACCGCCGCACCATCCAGCCCCCACTGCTTCGGGTCGCCAAGGGCGTTGCCGGCGATCGCTCCGATGGCGGTGAAGAGATTCCAAAGCACGAAGATCCCGAACCCGATTCGACCCCGATCAATGCGGCGGCGGTCATGGCCGCCGCCCCGCTCCCGCCGCCGGCCACCACGCCGATGAACGCGAACTGGGAGCCACCGCTGAACAGCAGCAGGCTCAGTGCCATCGTCTGCCAGAAATCCAGCCCCGATGCGATCGAGAGTGCCCCGAATGAAACGCCATAGAGACCCGTGGCGATACTGATCGACAGTCCCACTCGAAACGCGGGCGAAGTCACAGGCACCGCACCAGAGTACTTCGGAATGATTCCTGACCTGACTGCGTCACAGCCGAGCCAGGCCGGCATCCGATGTTCGGCATAGGGTCGGAGCATGAACGAAATTCCCCGGTACGAGCTTCTGGATGGCCACAGCATCCCCCCTGTAGGCTTCGGCACCTATCCGCTTCGAGGAGAAGATGCGGCGACCGCCGTCGCGAGCGCGCTGAGCCTTGGCTATCGGCTGGTCGACTCCGCGGTCAACTACAAGAATGAGGATGCCGTCGGCCGGGGTATCAGCCAGTCCGGGGTGCCGCGCAACGAGATCGTCGTCACCACCAAGCTCCCCGGCCGCCATCACGGCTATGACCAGACCATCGAGTCCTTCCAGCGCTCCCGTTCGGCGCTGAATGTAGAGACCGTCGACCTCTATCTCATCCACTGGCCCAACCCGAGCGTAGGAAAGTTTGTGGAGTCGTGGCGGGCGATGATCCAACTGCAGCAGGACGGCCTGATCACTTCGATCGGTGTCTCGAACTTCACCGAAGAGTTCTTGATCCGGCTCCAGGATGAGACCGCGGTGCTGCCATCGGTCAACCAGATTGAGATGCACCCGTACTTTCCGCAGTCGCAGTTACGTGCCGTTCACGATCGGCTCGGCATCCGCACCCAGTCCTGGAGCCCGCTTGGCCGAGGGCGGGAACTCCTGACCGAGGCCGCCATTGTCGAGGCGGCGGCGTTTCACCGCGTGAGCGCCGCGCAGGTGGTGCTGCGCTGGCAGCTGCAGCTGGGCGCCGTCCCGATCCCGAAGTCACAGGATCCGGTTCGACAGCGGGAGAACCTGGAGGTCTTCGGTTTCGATCTTGATGACGGGGAAATGCAGGCGATCAGCGCGCTGGGCCGGCCGGACGGCCGGATCACCGGTGCCGATCCGAACACCCACGAAGAGATGTGATCCGCGCGCACCGCGGGCCCGGGGCTACCGCCCCGGGCCCGCGGTGGTCGCAGTGCCGGTTAGGCTTCGATCTCGGCCGACTCGGCCGACTCGCCGGCTTCCGCGGTAGCTACCTGGATCTTGCGCGGCTTGGCCTTCTCGCTGACCGGCAGCGTTACGGTCAAGACACCGTTGGCATAGGTGGCTGCGATCTGCTCGGTGTCGATGCCCTGACCGAGATTCAGCTGACGCAAGAACGATCCGGTCTGACGTTCGCGCGCCAACCACTTGGCTCCGTCGTGACCGGACGCCGTGCGTTCCGCACGGATGGTGAGCAGTTGCCCATCAACGTCGATGTCTACGGAGCCAGGATCGATCCCGGGCAGGTCGGCGTTCAGGACAAAGGTGAACCCGTCTCGATACAGGTCCATCGGCATCGTTCTGGGACCCTGACGCCCCTCAAGGATTGCTGATGCCACCCGATCAAGATCACGGAACGGATCAAAATTCATGGCCATACTCGTCAACTCCTCGTCGTCGGCGCTGCTGCCGACACTTGGTTCCGAACATTGAGCCAACTCGACTCAACTACAATCAGATTAGCACTCAACACCGAAGAGTGCTAGCTCAATTGATCTGATCCTGTCGGCTCTGAGCGAACGCTGAGCTATGCATTCCGGCGGCTAAGCGGATGCATCCAACGGTCGACGGCGAGCCAGACGAATCCGGCGGTGATCGCGGTTCCACTGAACGCGTGCAGCGCACCGTACCAGCGGCTGACTTCGAAGCCGAGGCCGACCAAGAGCCCCTGGACGAGGAAAAGCAGCACCGCGACAATGATCGGCAGCAGCCACGCCTTGACGTTCGCACGCGAGACGATGCCGAGAATGAATAGCACGACCGCAAGGTAACTCAGCACGGCTCCGTTCATCGCGTGCGGCTCAAATGCAGCGATGCCCGCGGCCTGGTCGTTCGGGTTCTCGGTGGCACCCCAGAAGCCCAATGCAGCGAACGCGATCTGAACCGCGCATAACACTATCCCTATCGACGCCAGCCACCGCTCGGCGACATCCGCCGCCACTCGGTAGGTCGCCATAATCCGAGATTGAGTTGCGAATCCCGGGTCTGCCGCTGTGCTCGCCATCTCTCCCGCTCCTCGTCCTCCCGGCCGAAATGGCTCGTGTACACGAGCACGGACCGAGACACCTGAGATTTTCTCACCACAGCGGCATCGGCGCAATGCCTAGCTGGTCAGCAGCCGGATTGCCTGCAGCGGAATCGAGAGCCATTCGGGGCGGTTCCTGGACTCGTAGATCGCCTCATAAACCGCTTTGTCCAGCTCGAACGCCGCCAGAATTGCCGCGTCCCTGGCGGTGTCTGATTGCGCCGCGGCGCAATAACCGTCCAGGAACGCTCGCCTGGATGCCTGAGCCCACGCCCGCGCGTTGGTCGCGATGCCCGGGTTCGCCAGCTCGGCGTGCCCGGCAGCATAGGAGAAGGAACGCAGCATACCAGCGACGTCGCGGAGCGTGGCATCTGGTTGGCTTCGCTCGCGCACCGATCGCAGCGGCTCGCCTTCGAAATCCAGCAGCAACCATCCGCGCCCAGGTACCGACAAGACCTGGCCGAGGTGGAGGTCGCCGTGGATCCGCTGCAGACGCGGCCAGGGGGCTCTGGACGCGGTCACGAGCACCCGTTCGATGGCGTCCTGGAACGCAGCCACCTCCGGAACTTCGCGCACCGCAGTGGCTAGGCGATCCCGCATCGCGCCCACTGCTCGGGCGATCAGCGTCGGCGTGGCAGTGATCGTCGGCATGGCCTCGGCGAGCGCGGCATGCATCAGCGCCGTGGTCTGGCCGAGGGAGCGGGCGGGGTCCGAGAAGTCCTCACCCGCGGTGGCGGCGGCCAGGGCAACTCGCCAGGCATCGTGAACCTCCGGTAGAAACTCCTGAGCGAATGCCAAGTGACCTCGAGCGCGGCCCGACGGCTCGCGGGGGTCCGGCCATTCGCCGATCGCAGCACCGATAAGGCGCGGAACCCGGTCAAAGCCGACCGATCCCAACGCGAGCTGCACCGCCACATCGGGATTGTCGCCACCGTGCAGCGAGCGGAACAGTTTGAGGATAACCGGCGCGGCCTGGCCACCGTCTGAGCCGGCCAGTTCATAGATGATCGACGTATTGGATTGTTCGCCGCTGAGCACCCGGGAGGAGACCGGCTGCGACCGGGGATCTGTTCCTATTAGGGCACCTCGCGCGGCCACACCGGCTTCGTCGAAGCCGGCCGTCCTGTCGAGCACGAGCTCGAGCAGGGCCGCGGCGTAGGCCGGATCGTGTGGACCGTCATAGACGAACCGCTCGTTCTTCTGGTCATCACGCACCGATCCGATCAAGGCGCGCTCGGCTCCGGCCAGCGGTCTGGTCCGCCAGGTCAACGGCACCTGGTACAGCACCGGATAGTCGCCGCCGGCGAGCATCAGATGAGTTTCGATGTCGACACCGGGCTCCGCCGACCGCAGCCCGAAAGCGCCGACCGATCTCAGCGCGAGCCGCCTGCCCCCAGCACCCGCCCAGCGCTGCGAACTCAGCCACTCTCCGAGACCGGCCGGGAGGTCGTTGTGGGCGCTAATGGCTCGCGTCCAGCGCTCGGGCGCACTCGATGCAGAGCTCCGCCGCAGGGCGCGCCTCCAGACGCGCCAGGGAGATCGGCCGGCCGCATTTCCGGCAGAGGCCATAGTCTCCCGAATTCATCCGTTCCCGTGCGCGATCTATTCCGGCCAGGTCTTTGGTCGATTCGGCCTGCAGACCGGCTATCCGGGACCATTCGAACACCAGGGTCGGACCCTCCGGGTCGTGTTCGTCGTCGGCATCCAGCCCCACCCTTGCGTCACGCACACCCGTCATCGCGGTGTTCAATCGCGCGAGCTGTTCCGCGATCTCGGCACGTTGATGCTCTAGCAGAGCGCGCAGCTTGCGCAGTTCGGCCGGCGTGAGTTTCTGGCTCTGGTTCGGTGTCGCCATGGCAAGGATGCTACTCGCTGCGCGGTTTTCCGGCATGGCTACGCTGGAATCAGATTTCAGACTGAGGAACGGAGGATAACCATGGGCTGCACGGTGTACACGGTTGGCCATTCGACGCATCCGATCGACGAGTTCGTTCAGTTGCTCCGCGCCCATGGGGTCCGCGGTATCGCCGATGTGCGCACGATTGCCAAATCCCGGCACAACCCCCAGTTCAACGAGGACGCGCTCACCGCGAGCCTGCCGGAGAGCGGGATCGACTACCGCAGGCTTGAGATCCTCGGCGGATTGCGGCACACGACGAAAGACAGCATCAACGGCGCGTGGCGTAATGCCTCGTTCCGCGGCTACGCCGATTACATGCAAACGGATGCTTTCGCCACCGGGGTGCAGGAACTGCGCGCCATCGCGGCAGAACGGCCGACGGCTATCATGTGCGCGGAGGCCGTCCCCTGGCGGTGTCATCGCTCGATGATCGGCGACGCCCTGCTTGTGCGTGGGGACGAGGTCATCGACATCATGGGCCAGACCTCCGCGAAGCCGCACACCCTGACCTCCTTCGCGAAGGTATCCGGAACCCGGGTCAGCTACCCGCCGCAGGACTAGGAGGCCGGGCGCAGTCGGAGATCTTGCATGCCGCCGTCCACCGAGATCGCGGTGCCGGTGGTCGAGCCGGATCGCGGGCTGGCCAGGTAGGCGACCGCTGTGGCGACCTCCTCTGGCGCGACCAGTCTGCCGTGCGGCTGGCGGGCTTCGAGCGCGGCGCGCTCGGCGGCCGGGTCGTCCGCCTTCTCCAAGAGTCGGCCGATCCACGGTGTGTCGGCGGTGCCGGGGTTCACGCAGTTCACCCGGATCCCCTCCCGGAGGTGGTCGGCTGCCATCGCCCGGGTCAGCGCGAGGACGGCACCTTTTGACGCGCTGTACAGGGCACGCTGAGGCAAGCCGGCGGTCGCGGCGATCGATCCGGTGTTGACGATCGCCGCCGCGGGGGAGTGGCGCAGGAAGGGCAGTGCGGCTCGGCTGACCCGCACCAGCCCCATCACGTTGATGCCGAGCACCCGCAGCCATTCGTCGTCGTCATTGTCGGCGACCGTGCCTTGGGCGCCGATGCCGGCATTGTTAATCACGATGTCCAGCCTGCCGAACCGGTCGATCACCTGGTGCACCGCACGGCGCACCGAGGCGTCGTCGGCGACGTCTGCGCGCACCGCGAAGGCGACGCCCTCGGCCTGATCGGGGTTCAGATCCAGGACCGCTACCCGTGCTCCGCGCTCGGTCAGCGTGCTGGCTACCGCCCTACCGATCCCGGATGCTCCGCCGGTCACGATAGCGACCAGGCCGTCGAATTCTGCCGATTCTTGCTGGCTCATACGAACTCCTGTCGCTGGCGACCCAGACCCTCGATCTCGATCTCGACGACGTCCGAGGCCTTCAGATACGGGAAGCGGCCGGAGAGAGCGACGCCCTGCGGGGTGCCGGTGAGCACGAGGTCGCCCGGTTCGAGGGTGAGGTACTGGCTGAGGTGCCAGATGATGGTGTCCACGTCGAAGACCATGTCGGCGGTGCTGGAATCCTGCCGGGCCTCGCCGTTGACCCAACTGCGCAGCCGCAGGTTTTGATAGTCGAGGTCGTCCGGCGTGACCAACCACGGCCCGGTCGGGTTGAATCCCGGGGCGCATTTGCCCTTGCTCCACTGCCCACCGGATACCGTCAGTTGGAAGTCTCGTTCGGAGAGATCGTTTGCCGTGACGAAGCCCGCGATGTGGCGGATGCTGTCGGCCGGGGAGTCCAAATAGGACGCCCGCGTGCCGATCACAACCCCGAGCTCCACCTCCCAGTCGGTTTTCGTGCTGGTCCGTGGGATGGCGACGGTGTCGTTGGGGCCCACGACGGTATTCGGGGTCTTGAGGAAGATCACCGGCGCCTCCGGGGTGCCCGAACCGGATTCGGCCGCATGCGCCGCGTAGTTCATCCCAATGCACACGACGGCGCTCGGCCGCGCGATTGGGGCGCCGATGCGCAACGCCTCGGCGCCGGGCAGCTGGGGTAGCGAGCCGGATTCCATGGCCCGGGTCGCGGCATCCAATCCGCCAGCGGCAAGAAACGCGCCGTCCAGATCGCTCGTGAGCGGGGTCAGGTCGTAAGTCCGCCCCTCGTCGATGATGACCGGCCGCTCTGATCCAGCGGGCCCGAGCCTGGCGAACTTCATGAGATGTCCTCTCTCTTCGGCGGCATAGTTTCCTTGGCGGAATGGTCTAGGACATCCGAACTATTGCGTTCAGTTCTATCACGATTTGAGGAAAACAGGGGTCTGGATTTCCTTTTTCTTCCGATTGACAACTAAGACATCCGATGTCTAAGCTCAGAATCCACCAGACTAATCAAAGGGAAACCCCCACATGAGCATCATCACCGCGCTTGACACCAGCGACGTACGATTCCCCACGTCCGAAAGTCTGGACGGTTCCGATGCTATGAACCTCGACCCAGATTATTCCGCCGCGTATTTGCGGATCAGTACCGACGCAGACGACGGCTGTGAGGGCCACGGCTTCGTGTTCACCATCGGTCGGGGCAACGACGTCGAGGTTGCGGCCATCCAGGCGCTCGCCGGTGACCTGATCGGACGCAACGTGGAGGACGTGCTCGGGGACATGGGCGGACTTTCGCGCGAGCTGGTCTACGACTCCCAACTGCGCTGGCTCGGCCCGGAGAAGGGCGTCATGCATATGGCTATCGGCGCCGTCGTGAACGCGCTCTGGGACCTCAGGGCTAAACGGGCCGGACTGCCGTTGTGGCGCCTTCTGGCCGGGCTTTCTCCTGCGGAGATCATCGAGCTGGTCGACTTCCGCTATCTCAGCGACGTGCTGACACCCGCCGAAGCTCTGGAGATCCTGGAACGGGCAGCGCCTGGCCGGGCGCAGCGCACGCAAGTGTTGCGGGCGACCGGGTACCCGGCGTACACCACCACTCCGGGATGGCTGGGCTATTCCGACGAGAAACTGCGCCGGCTGTGTACGAAGGCGGTCGCGGAGGGCTTTAGCCAGGTCAAGCTGAAGGTCGGCGGCAATCGTGCCGACGATGTGCGCCGGCTGGCGATTGCCCGCGATGCGTGCGGCCCGCAAGTGAAGATCGCTGCGGACGCGAATCAGCGCTGGGATGTTGAGACGGCGATCGAGTGGATCACCGAGCTCCGCGCGTTCGACCTGGCCTGGATCGAAGAACCCACCAGCCCGGACGACATCCTCGGCCACGCCGCCATCGCCAGGGCGATCGCACCGATCCGGGTCGCCACCGGCGAACATATGTCTAACCGGATCATGTTCAAACAGTTTCTGCAGGCCGACGCACTTCAGGTTCTGCAGATCGACTGGTCCAGAGTCGGCGGAGTCAACGAGAATATCGCCATTCTGCTGCTGGCCGCGAAGTTCGGCGTCCCGGTCTGCCCGCACGCCGGTGGTGTTGGGCTGTGTGAAGCGGTGCAGCACCTGTCCATGTTCGATTTCGTCGCGGTCTCCGGCACCATGGATGGGCGGGTTATCGAATTCGTCGACCACCTGCATGAGCACTTCGCGACCCCGGTTCAGGTGCACTCCGGCCGCTACTGGCCGCCGGTTGCACCAGGGGCGGGTACCGAGATGTTGGCCGCGTCGGTCGCCGAGTATTCTTTCCCGCGACATGACTGATTTCGCGACGACTGATCCGCCAGAGGCCGGCTTCAACCGCGCCCTGGGATCACTTGCGTACGGTGCAGCCAACATCGGCAACCTGTACCGGGAACTCACCGATGATCAGGCGCAGCGCACACTGCAGGCGGCCTGGGATGCGGGTATCCGCTATTTCGACACGGCACCGCACTACGGGCTCGGACTCTCCGAGCGAAGGCTTGGTGCGTTCCTGCGCGGCAAGCCCCGCGACGAATTCGTGTTGTCCACCAAGGCCGGCCGGTTGCTGCGGCCCAATCCGGCCGGGGCCACAACTCAGGACACCGCCAACGACTTCGCCGTGCCGGCCGCGCTCCGGCGGGTCTGGGATTTTAGCTCAGCCGGTATTCGCCGCAGTCTCGAGGAATCCCTGCTCAGGCTCGGGCTGGACCGCGTCGACATCCTGTACCTCCATGACCCCGAAAAGTATCAGGCGAGCCAACCGGCCGCGAGCGGGCTTGACGCGGCGCTCGCCGAAGGGATCCCGGCCTTGGCGACCCTTCGCCAGGAGGGGCTGGTGTCGGCCATCGGCGTCGGGTCGATGTCGGCCGGTGCGCTTGAAGCCGCGGTGCGCACCGACGCCCTCGATCTGGTCATGGTCGCCGGCCGATTCACCCTGGTCGATCAGTCCGCGCTGCGATCGGTGATCCCGGCCTGCCGCAGGCGGGGTATCGGCGTGGTCGCTGCCGCGGTGTTCAACTCCGGGTTACTCGCCACAGCGACGCCGGATCCGACTGGCCGGTTCGACTACGGCCGGATTCCGGATCAGCTGTATTCCAGGGCGGCTCGCATCGCCGCCTGCGGTCAGGATTTCGGCATCGACCTGCCGACCCTGGCCCTGCAGTACACCCTGCGTGAGCCACTGGTTCGCACCGTGGTGGCAGGCGGCCGGAACCCGCAGCAGGTCATCGAGAATGCGGCCAGGATGCGCGTACGCATCCCGGATGAACTGTGGCAGCGGCTGGTGACCGAGGAGCTGATCCCGCGATGATCGACGCTCACCTGCATCTCTGGCAGCCGACACCCGGGCGCTACGCCTGGCTCGAGCGCGCCGATCCGACGCTCCGGCGTCCGTTCACGGCAGCCCAAGCGCACCGGGAACTTGCTGAGGCAGGCCTGGACGCTGCCATCCTCGTGCAGGCGGAGGACTCCCAGGCAGATACCGAGGCGATGCTGGCAACAGCGGCCGCAAACCCGTGGCTCGTGGGCGTCGTCGGCTGGGTGCCACTGGATGACACCAACCTGGCCAGGCGGATCCTGGAGCGCTGGCTGCGGTACCCCGCCTTTTGCGGGGTACGGCACCTGGTCCACGATGACCCGCGCGACGACTTCCTGCAGCTACCGGCAGTGCGCCGTTCCCTCATGCTGCTCGCCGAGCACGGTATCGCGTTCGATGTCCCGGATGCCTGGCCCCGACACCTGAGTGCCGTCGTCGATCTCGCCGCCGCGCTTCCCGGCCTGACCATCGTGCTGGACCACCTGGGGAAGCCGCCGATCGGCAGCACGGAGTTCTCCGCGTGGCAGCGGACGATCATGGCCGTCGCCGCACACCCGAATACCGTCGCCAAGGTCTCCGGGCTGCATCGCGCCGGCCAACAGTACGGCGTCGAGGAGCTTCGTCCGGTCTGGGACCTGGCGCTGGAGCTCTTCGGACCCACTCGTTTGATGTATGGCGGTGACTGGCCGATGACGGTTCCGGGCGGCGGCTATGCCAGGGCGCTGGCTCCGATCCAGCGGTTGAGCGCCGAGCTTTCCGGTGCCGAGCGCCATGCGCTGTTCCACGGGACGGCCGTGCGCAGCTACTCGATCCCGGAGACATCCGATGTATAAGCGTAACCGGATGGTGACCTAATGAAATTGACCCGCCTGTATTGCGCTCGTAGAATATCAAGAAATCGATTTCGTAGCGATCCGACGATTGTTCTCAATGGGGAGTGTCTAACGTGCTGACCGGCATACATCCGATCCTTAACGGAGAATTGCTGCGCGCCCTAGACGCGATGGGCCACTCGGACGCCGTCGTTGTTGCCGATGCACATTTTCCCGCCGAACGCGTGGCTCAGCGGCTCGTTGTGCTGCCTGGACTGGCTGCCACGGACGTTCTTGGTGCGATCCGGACCGTGATCCCACTGGACTCGGTGCCCAGTCTCGACCTGATGAGTTCGGCTGACGGGTCTCGGCTTCCGATACACGGCGAGTTGATCCAGGTCGCAGGCTCGCGTCCCGAGGATGTGCGGTATCTGTCACGGCAGGGGTTTTATGAGCTGGCATCGGAAGCGTTCCTGATTGTGCGCACCGGTGAGGTGCGCGTCTACGGCAACGCCATCCTGCGCAAGGGAGTAGTCACATGACCCAGACACCAGCCGGACCGGAACCGCTGCTGCGGATCTCCGGAGTGAACAAGTCGTTCCCTGGCGTCAAAGCGCTCGCTGATATGCATTTGGAGCTGCGCCGCGGCGAGGTGCTTGCGCTGGTCGGCGAGAACGGGGCCGGCAAATCGACCATGATGAAGCTGCTCTCCGGTATCTATACACCGGACTCCGGCGAGTTTTTCCTGAATGGCACAAAGCTGCACGTGACCGGTCCGCGGCAAGCACAAGAGCTTGGGATCAGTATCATCCACCAGGAATTCAATCTCATGTCGGACCTTACCGTCGCGCAGAATATCTTCATCGGCCGCGAACCACGCGGTGGCGGATTCTTTTTGAGCGAACGCGCTTTGAACGCAAAGGCTCAGGAGTTGATTGACCGATTGCAGTTGCCGCTGAATGTCAGAGCGAAAGTCGAGACTCTCACGGTCGCCAAGCAACAAATGGTCGAGATTGCCAAGGCGCTGTCGTACGACGCGAAAGTGCTGATCATGGATGAGCCGACGGCCGCGTTGAACGACGCCGAGGTAGCCACGTTGCACGAGCTGATTCGACGCTTCGTGAAGCCGGAGACCGCGGTCATCTACATCTCGCATCGGATGGACGAACTGAAATCCATCGCCGATCGCGTCACCGTGATTCGCGACGGCCAATATGTCGACACGCTCGACGTGCAGCAAACCTCGATGAAAGAAGTCATCGCGCTGATGGTCGGTCGCGGCCTCGCCAGCGATGCGAAGCCGGTCGGGGTGCGCGACGATCGCGAAATCCTGTTCTCGGTTCGTGCCCTCAGCACCAAGGATCTCCTCAGAAACGTGACATTCGACCTGAGGGCTGGCGAGATCCTCGGCTTCGCCGGGTTGATGGGAGCGGGGCGTACCGAAGTCGCACGAGCCATCGTCGGGGCGGACAAGATCACGGCTGGCACGTTCACCTTGCGCGGGAAGCAGATCACCATCGCCAATCCCGCCGACGCAGCCAAGCACAGAATCGGGTATCTCTCCGAGGACCGGAAGCGATTCGGGCTGCTGCTGGAACAGGACGTCACAGCTAATATCACGCTCAGCGCGGTAATGGAGCGCTTCTCCGCGTGGGGCTTCATCAAGATCAAACCCATGAAGGCCAAGGCTCGCCAATACGTTGAGATGCTGCGAATCAAGACCCCGTCGGTCGATCAGACGGCCAAGAATCTCTCCGGGGGTAACCAGCAGAAGGTTGTGGTGGCGAAGTGGTTGGTCAAGGACTGCGACATCCTGATCTTCGACGAACCGACCAGGGGTATCGACGTCGGCGCAAAAGAAGAAATTTACGGGCTGCTCAATGAGCTGGCTGGGCAGGGAAAATCCATCATCATGATCTCCTCTGAGCTTCCCGAGGTTTTGCGGATGTCGCACCGAATCGCCGTGATGAGCGAGGGGCGCATCACCGGGATTCTGGATGCCGCGGACGCAACCCAGGAATCGGTGATGCATTTCGCGACGCTTCGACCGAATGAGAACCTCGCCGACGCGCGGGAGCTCGGGCTCGTTGACGCATTGGCGGCGCCGATCCCCGGTGCTGGCGCAGTGCAGAGAGGTCTAGGAGACAAATGACTACCCCGACTGTTATCGATCAGAAACGCCCTGGCGGGCTCGCCAACAGGCTCCGAAGCCGACTTCAGCAATTCCTGGCGTTCGGAGGCCTTATTGTCATCTTCGCGTTCTTCTCTTTCGCGAGTCCCAACTTCCTCACCTTCTCCAACTTCACCTCAATGCTCTTCTCGACCGTGGTCATCGGCACCCTGGCGATCGGCACGACATTCGTTATCATCACGGCGGGCATTGACCTCTCCCTGGGCACAGGGATGTCCCTGTGCGCGGTCATGTCCGGTGTTTTCATCGTCAACTGGCAGCTGCCTCTTCTCCTCGGCGTGGTGCTGGCCATTCTGTTCGGCGGCTTGATCGGGCTCGTCAACGGGATCAACGTCGCACTGCTGAAGATCCCACCGTTCATTGCGACGTTGGCGATGATGCTGGTTGCCCAGGGACTTGCCCTGGTCATCTCCAAGAGCACGCCGATCTATTTCGACAAGGTTCCGGCCTTTTCTTCGATTTCGACCGGCAACCTCATTCCGGGTCTGAACTTTCCGAACGCGGTCATCATTCTGGCGATCGTGGCAGTCATCGCAGCGGTGGTGCTGAATAAGACGGTCCTCGGCCGGTACACCTACTCGATCGGAAGCAATGAAGAAGCGACCGCGATTTCGGGCATCAATACCCGCAAGTGGTTGATCGTCATCTACACCTTCTCTGGCTTGTTCATCGGACTCGCCGGCGTGATGATTTCCGCTCGCTTGGGATCGGCGCAACCGGCGCTAGGCAGCGGGTACGAACTGCAGGCGATCGCCGCGGTCGTGATCGGCGGTACCTCGCTCTTCGGCGGCAAAGGTTCGATCCTTGGCACCGTCATCGGTGCGCTGATCATGTCGGTGCTGAACAACGGCCTGCAGATCATTTCGGTACCTCAGGAATGGCAGAACGTCATTCTCGGCATCGTCATCCTCGCCGCGGTCTACACCGACAACATCCGTAGGAGGGGAGTAAGCGCCTGAGGAATACCCGTACGGGTCATCGTTGCCTGCAATCCACAGTTAGCACAGATAAAGGAGTTCTAAAACTATGAGAAGAAAAACTATTGGCGTCATCGCGGCAGCCGCGGTGTTCGCCATGACGCTGGCCGGCTGTACCGCCGGATCCTCTGGGAGCGGCAGCACGTCGACGAGCGGTGGTTCCTCATCGGAACCCTACATTGCGATCATTTCCAAGGGCTTCTCGCAGCAATTCTGGCAGGCCGTGAAAAACGGCGCGGAGTCCGAGGCCACGAAGGAGGGTGCGCGGATCACCTTTGAGGGTCCACCGACGGAGAGCGACGTCGAGCAGCAGATCACGATGCTGACCAACGCGCTCGCCAAGAAGCCGGATGCGATTGGATTTGCTGCGCTGGATAGCAAGGCCGCCGCCCCGCTGATGGAGCAGGCCAAGTCGAGCAAGATTCCGGTGATCGCATTCGACTCGGGTGTCGACAGCACTGTTCCGGTAACCACCGCGGCTACCGACAACAAGGCGGCGGCGGCTGAGGATGCCAAACACCTCTCCGAGCTCCTCAACGGTAAGGGTACGATCGGGCTGGTCATTCATGACCAGACCAGCAAATCGGGCACCGACCGTCGCGATGGATTCATGGACTGGATGAAGAAGAACTCGCCGGACATCAAGATGCTCGACCCGCAGTACAGCAACAGCGACCTCGCAAAGGCCGCCGACATCACGAAGTCGATCATCGCCGCGAACCCTGACATCGCTGGATTCTACGGTTCGAATGAGGCATCCGCTGAGGGCGTCGCAAAGGGAATTCAAGAAAGCGGCAAGACGGGCCTCAAGGCGGTCGGGTTCGACTCTGGGAAGGCTCAGATTGACGCGATCAATAGCGGAGTCCTTTCCGGTTCGATCACCCAGAACCCGGTCGGCATCGGCGAGGCAGTGGTCAAGGCTGCGATGAAGGCCATCAAGGGGGAATCTCAGCCGAAGTTCATCGACACCGGGTTCTTCTGGTACGACAAGACCAATATCGATGACCCGAAGATCAAGGCATTGCTCTACCAGTAGGTAGTCTCTGAGCAGGGGGCGGGTGCGGACCGGCGAAAGCCTTTGCACCCGCCCCTCTTTGTGCCGGTGCACTGGTTGGGTGCCGCGCTGGTTAGCTGGCTGCGCGCTTGAGCCACTCCTCGACGCCGGCGATGTGCACCGTCACTCTGGCTCTGGTGAGTTCCACGTCCCCGGCGGCAAGGGAGTCGATGATGGCTCGGTGCTCGTCCAGCGTGCGTTCCACCGCGCGCTCCTGGGTCAGCCCACGCCAGACTCGGGCCCTGGAGGTGCTGCCGGAGAGGCCTTCGAGCAAGCCGCTCAGATAGCTGTTTCCGGAGAGCCCGGTGATCCGGCGATGAAAGACTATATCGTGGTCGACCAGGCCGTCGATCGAGGTGTTCACATCCACCTCGTTCAGTAGCGTTTTGAGCTGGCCGATGTCCACCGCGGTAGCCCGAGTGGCGGCGATTGCAGCCGCGGCCGGCTCTAGAATCCGTCTGACCGCGAAGAGCTCCAGAACCGAGGCATCCTGATGGATATCCACCACGAATGACATCGCCTCCAGAAGCAGTCCCGGCTCCAAACTGGTCACGTAGGTGCCGTCGCCGCGTCGTACGTCAAGCACCCGGATGATCTCCAGCGCCTTCACGGCCTCACGCAACGAACTGCGGGAGAGTCCGAGCCGGTCGCTGAGGTTCTTTTCCGGCGGCAGTCGATCACCCGGTTTCAGTTCGCCGTCGAGGATCATGTTCTTGATCTTGAGGATTGCCTCGTCGGTGACGGCCATGAGCCGATTCTATTCGCCCGTAACATTGCCAGGGCCGCGCGAGCGGTAGGAATAGGTTAAATGCATGACCCAGTCCCCTCCTGCGCGCCCCGACAAACACGTTCTGTCCAGCCTGGCCGAGGCGACCCTGGCGGTACACGGCGGCAATGCCACCGATTCGGCAACCGGCGCGCTACGCACGCCGATCGTGATGGCCAATTCTTACGCCCTTCCCGATGATCCGTCGCAGCTGAGCTGGTCCGGCACCGATGTACCGCTCTACACCCGCAACAGCGGCACGAACCAACTGGGTTTGCAACAGAAACTGGCCGCCCTGGACCATGGTGAGGACGCTGTCGCGCTGGCCAGCGGCGTTGCCGCGCTGCACGCTGTCTTTTTCACCTTCCTGCGCTCGGGCGACCATGTCGTGGTAGCAGACGTGACCTACGAAGCGGTGTTCCGGCTTTTCACCGACTTGCTGCCGGACAAGTACGGCATCCGGGCGACCTTCGTCGACGCGACAGATCTCGATGCGGTGCGCGCCGCAATCCGTCCGGAGACGAAGCTGGTGCATCTGGAACCGATAGCCAACCCCACCACGAAGGTGACCGACATCCAGGCTGTTTCCGATATCGCCCACGAGGTGGGTGCCCTGGTGTCGGTCGACTCCACCTTCGCGTCGCCGCTCCTGTTCCGGCCGCTTGAGCACGGCGCCGACCTGGTCGTGCACTCGCTAACCAAGTACATCAACGGTCATGGGGATGCCATGGGCGGCGCCGTGATCGGCGCGCGGAGCCTGATCCAGCAGATCAAGAACGATGCCATGGTCGATGTCGGCGGAGTGATCAGCCCGTTCAACGCGTGGCTGATCATGCGCGGCTCGGTCACGCTGCCGTTGCGGATCCGGCAGCACTGTCAATCGGCGCTGGCGGTTGCTCGGGCGCTGGAGTCCGACCCTCGAGTAGCCTACGTGGCGTATCCGGGCCTGGAATCCCATCCACAGCATGAGTTGGCGGTGCGGCAGTTTCCCAACGGTTTCGGCGGGATGATCGCCTTCGCGCTGAAGGCCGACCCGGCAACGCACAACAGATTCGTCGCGAACCTGCGGGTGATCACCTCGGCCGTGTCACTCGGCCACGACGAGTCGCTGATCGTTCACGTGTCGACCTCTGGCCCCCGGGTGAAGTACTACCCAGACGGTTTCAAGACCTGGGGGCACCTGCGATTCTCGGTCGGTCTGGAGGACCCCGCCGACATCATCGCCGACCTTCGTGCCGCCCTTGACGCCACCCTGCCGGTTCGCGAGGCCGACCACGAGCGGGTGCCCTTTGGCGGTCAGGCCGGGGAACGGACCGTATCGTGAACCGACGTGCACCGACACTGGCACCGACACTGGCACTGGCCACGGCCATCGCCCTACTGATATCCGGTTGTGCACCTGGCTCCCGCGCTCCGGCTGAGCCGTCGAACGCACCGGCGAGCAGCGCGGCTGCGTCGCCCGCCTGCGTGTCCGATCCGGCCGCGGTTGTCAAGGCGAAGCTCCCCGATGCCGCAAACGGTCCGCTGCCGGTGGCGATCGTGAGCACGGTGGATGCCGCGGTGACGGCGACGATGCCGCAGAGTGCCACGCCCGGTGCCGTGGTCGCCATCCGTTCGCCGCAGGGCACCTGGATCAAGGCGTACGGGGTTGCGGACCCGGCAACCGGTGCCGCGATGACGGACGACGTATACCAGCGGGTCGGTTCGGTGACCAAGACCTTCACCGGTACCCTCGTGTTGCAGCTGGCGCAGCAGGGCAAGCTGTCACTGGACGACACGATCTCCCAGTACCTCTCTGGGATTCCGAACGGGTCAACCGTCACGATCAGGCAGCTTCTGGACATGACCAGCGGCCTGGCCAGTTACACCCTTGACTCCGCATGGCAGAAAACGTTCTTCGCACAGCCGGAAAAGGTGTGGACGCCGGACGAGCTTGTCACGGTCGCGAAATCGCTGAAGCCGCTGTTCAAGCCGGGCGCAGAGTACAACTACTCGAACACCAACACGGTCCTGCTCGGAAAGCTCATCGAGAAGGTCACCGGTTCCAGCTACGCCGATGTCCTGCAGTCACGAATTCTCGATCCGCTCACGTTGCGGGACACCTCGTTCCCGGGGGAGTCCGCGGAATTCCCGAGCCCGCACGCACAGGGCTCGACGATGCAGAGCCCGGATGCCACTGCGACCCACCCGGTGATCACGACGGACTGGAACCCTTCCTGGGGCTGGACCGCGGGGGAGATGATCTCGACCGCCGAGAACATGCTCAGGTATGACCGCGCACTCGGCACCGGCCAAGGGTTACTTTCTGCGCACGAGCAGGAACAGCGTCTCTCGTCCTTCCCGAGCCCGCGCGACACGTACAGTTACGGGCTCGCGATGGGCTGTGTCGGCGGTTGGGTCGGCCACACCGGCGAACTTCCCGGTTATAACTCCACCGTCTACTATCAGACCGATTCCGACACGGCTGTCGTGATTCTGACCAACAGTGATATCGCATCCGGGGACTGCACCGAGTCGGCGACCCTAGCGGACAATCCAAAGGGCATCCCGTGCAATATTCCGGCCGGCCGACTGCTGACCGCGATCGGAGCGGCACTCGGGCATCCGTTTAGCACCCCACCGCAGCACTGAGCGGGCCCATGACGGTCAGTGGCTCAGAACTCCGAACTCCGGTAGGGCAGACTCACAAGGTGATGATTACTGCGCACCGACGATTGACCGATCACCTCCCTGGCGACCCGCTGGACGAGGACGCTCTCTACCAGGCGTTCGTGGATTGGGTCGGCGCCGGCGGGATCACCCTTTATCCGGCACAGGAAGAAGCGCTGATCGAGGTGGTTTCCGGGTCACACGTGATTTTGAGCACTCCGACCGGAACCGGGAAGTCCCTGGTGGCGATGGGCGCACATTTCTTCGCGCTGGCACGCGGCATCCGTTCGTTCTACACCGCACCGATAAAGGCCCTGGTCAGCGAGAAATTCTTCGCGCTTGTTGATGCCTTCGGCCCGGAAAATGTCGGCATGATGACGGGGGATTCCTCGGTCAACTCCGATGCGCCGATCATCTGCTGTACCGCCGAGATCCTCGCCAACCTCGCGCTGCGCCAGGGCCCGGCGACGCCAGTCGGCCAAGTGGTCATGGACGAATTCCACTTCTACTCCGACCCGGAGCGTGGCTGGGCCTGGCAGGTGCCGCTACTGACCCTCCCGGATGTGCAGTTCGTGCTGATGTCGGCGACGCTGGGGGACATGGCCTGGCTGGTCCCGGATCTCCGGCGGCGCACAGGGCGCGAGACGGCCCTGATCACCGGTGTCGAACGTCCGGTGCCGCTGAACTTCTCCTACCAGATGACTCCCGTGCATGAGACCGTCGAGGAGTTGCTGTCCACCCGGCAAGCTCCGGTTTACATCGTGCATTTCTCCCAGGCCGCTGCGCTGGAGCGGGCCCAGGCTCTTTCCAGCACCAAAGTGGCCAGCCGGGCTCAGCGTGACACCATCGCCGAGCTGATCGGCGGTTTCCGGTTCTCGGCGGGGTTCGGTAAGACGCTGTCCCGGTTGCTGCGGGCCGGCATCGGCGTGCACCATGCCGGGATGCTGCCCAAGTACCGTCGGCTGGTCGAGCAGTTGGCGCAACGCGGGCTGCTTCCGGTCATTTGCGGCACCGACACCCTCGGCGTCGGCATCAACGTGCCGATTCGTACCGTGCTGTTGACCGCGCTCACCAAATACGACGGCACCAAGATGCGCCACTTGAGTGCCAGGGAGTTCCATCAGATTGCCGGCCGGGCCGGTCGCGCGGGTTTTGACACGGCCGGCACCGTGGTCGCCCAGGCGCCGGATCACGAGACGGAGAACCTGAAGGCGATCCAGCGCGCCGGCGACGACCCGAAGAAGCGCCGCAAGATCATCCGGAAGAAGGCGCCACAGGGCTTCGTCTCCTGGGGGGAGGCGAGTTTCAACCGCCTGGTGCTGGCGGAACCCGAAACCTTGGTCTCGAGTATGCAGATCACCAGCGCGATGATCATCAATGTGATCGGGCGCGGATCCGACCAACACGGCGGCGCCTTCGAGCACCTGCGCTCGCTGATCTTCGACAACCACGAGCCATGGCGTGGCCAGCTGGCCTTAGCCCGGCGCGCCCTGGGTATCTACCGCACGTTGCGCACTGCTGGGATCGTTCAGCAGACGGTGCAGCCTGATGGCGCGGTTCGAGTCGCGTTGACCGTCGATCTGCAACCGAACTTCGCGCTCAATCAGCCGCTCTCCCCGTTCGCGTTGGCGGCTTTCGAATTGCTTGACCCGGACCCGACGCGCGGCACCGGCACCGGTCAGTACGCGCTGGACATGATCTCGATTCTCGAGGCGACCCTGGACGATCCCCGCCAGGTGCTCTCTGCCCAGCAGTTTCTGGCCAGGGGGGAGGCGGTCGCCGCCATGAAGGCCGAGGGCATCGAATACGACCAGAGGATGGAGCTTCTGGAGGAGATCACCCATCCCAGGCCCCTTGGTGAGCTGCTGACCGCTGCTTTCGAGACCTATAGTGCATCCCAGCCCTGGATCGCCGACTTCGAGCTGAGGCCGAAGTCCGTCGTGCGCGACATGTACGAACGGGCGATGACCTTCAGCGAGTACGTTGCCTTCTACAAATTGAGCAGGTCGGAGGGAGTCGTGCTGCGCTACCTCTCGGACGCGTATCGGGCGGCCCGGCAGAGTATCCCGAATGACGCGAAGACCGAGGACCTCCTCGACGCGATCGAATGGTTGGGCGAACTGGTGCGGCAGGTCGACTCGAGCCTGCTCGATGAGTGGGAAGAATTGATTCACCCGCACTCGGCCGGTCCCGAAGCCGAGCAAGAGCTTGCCCCGCCGCCGCCGGCGAACGTCACCACGAACCATCGCGCGTTCACGGTGCTGGTGCGTAATGAAATGTTCCGCCGACTGCAACTGGCCGCGTTGGAACACTACGACGAACTCGGCCGCCTCGAGGCGGCGTCCGGAGCGCCGGGGGAGACGAGCTGGTCGGCACAGCGCTGGGCCGAGGCGATGGATGGCTATTTCCAGGTGCACGACAGCATCGGCACCGGTGCCGATGCCCGCAGCTCGGCGATGCTGATCATCGACGAGGATCCGGCAGCCGGAGTGTGGCGGCTGCGGCAGATTTTCCAGGACCCGGCCGGCGACCACGATTGGGGGATCAGTGCCGAGGTGGACCTGGCCGAATCGGCCGCGCAGGGGTTTGCGGTGGTGCGGGTGACGGCGGTCGGCCAGCTATAGCGCCGGTCCGTTTCCGTGCCACGCTGTTGATCAGCCCGGTTCAGGGTGCGCTGAAGCGGTCGCGGCTCAGGGCGGAAGTTGACCTGAACCAACCGGGGTGAAAGTATCGTCATGTCCCCCCTGATTACCCAGCCAGCACGATCCGACACTCACGAGAAAGACGCCGGTGGATCTCACCCTGATCGTCGTGCTAGTGATCGCTCTAGCGCTGTTCTTCGACTTCACCAACGGGTTCCACGACACCGCAAACGCGATGGCAACGCCGATCGCAACCGGCGCGATGAAGCCGAAAGTTGCGGTGGGTCTGGCTGCGGTACTCAACCTGGTCGGCGCATTCTTATCGACGGCGGTCGCCACCACCATCTCCAGCGGGCTGATCCGTGAGGGCAATGGTGGGGTGCAGATCTCACCGACGATGATCTTCGCTGGTCTGGTTGGAGCGGTGATCTGGAACATGGTCACCTGGCTGTTCGGCCTCCCATCCAGCTCGAGTCACGCGTTGTTCGGCGGGCTGATCGGCGCTGCGATCGTCGGTGCCGGCTTCGCCTCGGTTAACTACTCCGTGCTGTTGAGCAAGGTCGTCATCCCGGCAGTCATCGCCCCGGTGATTGCCGGCTTCGTCGCGTATGCCGCGACCCGCATCGTTTACGCGATCACCCGGCGTTACGATGGCCGGCCAGACGGGCGAGACGGCTTCCGGCACGGCCAGATCTTCTCCTCCTCGCTGGTCGCGCTGGCCCACGGCACCAATGACGCGCAGAAAACCATGGGCGTGATCACCCTCGTCTTGATTTCCGGCGGATTCCTGGCCGGCGGCAGCGACGTGCCATTCTGGGTCATCGTGGCCTGCGCGTTCGCCATCGCGCTTGGCACCTACACCGGCGGCTGGCGGATCATTCACACCCTCGGCAAAGGCCTGACCGACGTCAAGCCGGCGCAGGGTTTTGCAGCCGAGACCAGCACTGCGGCAGCGATCCTGGCTTCCACTCACCTTGGCTTCGCGCTGTCCACCACCCAAGTGGCGTCAGGATCGGTGATCGGCTCTGGGCTGGGCCGTCGGGGATCTCGGGTCAGATGGAAGACCGCGCGCCGGATTGCGATGGGCTGGCTGCTGACCTTGCCCGCTTCTGCCCTGGTCGGGGCGCTCGCTGCCTGGGTGGCCCATCTGGGGCCGGTTGGTGTGCTGCTGGATACCGTGCTCGGCGCCGGTGTCATCGCGATGATCTTCATCGTCAGTTCGCGCCGCAGGGTGACCAGTGCGAGCATGGCGGCCGGCGTTGCGGGGATGAGCGAAGTCGCGCAGTCCGGCCGGGCCGTAAAGATCAAGAAGCCCAAGCAGCCCAAGCAGCCCAAGAAGCCCAGGAAGCCGAAGAAGTCTCAGAAGCCGAAGAAGCCCGGGAAGCTCCAGGACCTCAAAAAAGCCACGAAGCCGAAAACCACCACGAAGGGCAAGAAGCCGAAGAATTCGATGTCGGCCGAACTGGATCCAGTGCAGCCCCCGACCAAGGATAAGAAGAAGAGTTCGGCATGATCGACTGGGGAGATTTTCTAATCGTCGCGGTCGTGACCCTGGTTTCGGCGACGGTTGTGGTGAGTTTGTATGCATTCGGATTGCGGATGCTGGTGACCGCAGGCCGGCCACCGCACGTCGGGCCAGCTGAATTCACCGACGCGATCACGGTGATCTCCCCGGCCGAGGCGGCGTTGGAAGCAAAGCGGGCCAGAAAGGCCGCGAAAAAGAATCCTCTGACCCCCAGTCAAAAACGCGCTGCCCTCCTCACCGCGTATCTGTGCTTCGCGCTCTGCGCCAGCGCAGTGCTCTACGGGATCTACCTGATCGTTCCCGCCCTGCACCGCTAGTCGCGGCCCGGGACGCTATATCGTGACGTCGCCGCAGAGGTGCACCTGCACGCCCAGCTCATGGAACAGAGCGGCTTTCGCGGTGAGCGCCTTGTCCGCGGTCGCGGCATCCGGGGCGTAGACGACCTGGACGTGGTTGGCGCGATGCCGTGCCATCAGCTGGTCGCGGGAGACGCCGTGCAGCACCGCATGCATGATCGGCCACTGTGGATCGGTGGCATCCAGACGTCGCTGGGTCTCCTCGGCCGGCAGGTCAGCGACGTGGCCGCGACCGAGATCCACGTGCAGCACGTTGTCCATGATGAAGACTCTGGACCAAACGATCTCGCCCGGCCTGGCAACCCCGGAGAGCGTGCCGCCGCCCAGCGGGAAGAACATCGCCGGTTGGCGCATGCTGTAACTCTTGTCGTAGCCGCCGTTGTGGCTGGCCGGCACCGACCCAGAAATCTCGAATACCCAGACGAACTCGTCGTTGTACTCCTCGCCCCAACGCACGTCGTGCAGGGTCGTCGCCGGGTCAAGGCCCATCGCGGTCCAGATCCGGTTGGTGACCAGCGCGTCCACCGCAACGCCCTCATCCACTTCGTTGAAATTCGGCAGCGCTACACCGGGGAACAGTTCGCGCGAGCCGTCCCGGCTGAACGCGGGCGGGCGCTGCACATTGTTCAGCAGGCCCTCGACCAGGTCGCTGGCCGGCACGGTGTCCTTCAGACCCTGCTGATACTGGATGCCGACCGCATCCAGTCCGAAATCGTCCGAGATACGCAGGGCGGCGATGTACATCTTCAGCTGGCTGTGTACCTGTGCCAGCGTCAGCTCGGTTGCCTCGTCGGTGCCGAAGTGAAAAGTGAGGCCGGCGTTCTCCAGCCATGCCTTCACGGCGTCCGCTTCGTCATCGGTGACCTTCGCCATTTCGGCGACCAGCGCACTCTGCGACAACCGCTCCTTGTAAATGCCCAATGGGTTGAGCAACTCGTCGTCAATGATGGCGTTGTACATGCCCATGCAGCCCTCGTCGAAGACCCCGATAATCGCCTTGTCATTCTTCAGCTGCCGAGCCAGAGCGACTCCTAATTCGACCTCTGGGCTGCCTGGATCCAGCGCCGGCAGGTCGCGCACATGGCTGGTGTCATGCACGAGCGTGCCGGTCTCGAGCCAGGTTCGCAGCCCCTCGACTGCCCACCGGTCGGTGAAGTCGATGCTCCACAGCGCCGAGTACGGCACGTTCGCCTTGGTCAGGCTGGCGGTGAGGTTCAGCAGCCCGACCAGTCCGGGGAAGTCTCCCGCCCAGTTGGCCACCACGAGGATCGGACCGCGATGGGTGCGCAGCCCGGCGAGCACGTGGTGGCTGTACTGCCAGACCGCGTCCACGACCACCAGGGGAGCGGTCGGCGGAATGTTCTTGAACACCTCGATCCCGGCGCGCTGGCTGTCGATAAAGCCGTGCCCGGTGTCGGGGTTGACGCCGTGGCCGCGGGTTACGTTCCAACCGAGTTCGCCGACCGCGCGGGAGAAATCTGCTTCCAACTGCTGCTGGGTGGGCCAGCATTTGACGTTCGCGGCGAGGCGGAGGTCACCGCTGGCGACAGTGTAGATCGTGTTCGGCGCGGCGACCGGCCGTTGGACGACGGTGGGAAGGGTGTAGCTGCTCATGGGTTTCTCCTGGTGGTCGGGTGCGGTTAGGCCAGTCGGCGCTGTCGGTCGGCCAGGGCGTGGGCGATCTCCCGCGTCGCCGGGTACAACTGCCGGTAAAGCCGGTAAAGCTCGTGATATTCCTCGGCCAGTTCAGCGCGCGGGATCCGAGTTTCTCGCACCGGGTTCCAGTCTTCGATGCGAACCGGTTGCACCGTACTGGCCGCCAGGAAGGCGGCACCGAAACTGGCGCCGATGGTCTGGCTGGGTATGGCCTGCGGCAACCCGGTTACGTCCGAGACGATCTGGGTCCAGAGGGTGCCCTGCGCGCCGCCGCCGACCGCGACGATCCGCGCGATTGTGCCGCCGGCATCCGCAATCGTCTCCACGTTGTGCCGCACGCCCAGAGCGGTTGCCTCTAGCGCCGCCCGATACAGGTCGCCGCGGGTGTGCGTCGTGGTCAGGCCGGCGATGATCCCGCGGGCGTCGGGATCCGGGATCGGAGTACGTTCTCCGGCGAAGTACGGCAACATCAGCAGCCCGTGTGCGCCGGGCCCCGCGGCGTCGGCCAGAGCCAGCAGCTCTGGATAGTCGGCCGAACCGAATAGGTCGCGCAGCCATCCGGTGATGGCGCCGGAGGTGGCCATTCCACCGGCCAGATTCCGGGTTCCGGGAAAGGCGCCAACGGTTCCCCACAGCGTGGCGGAGGTGATCGGCTTTGGAACGGTGTTGATCAGGAACATGGTCGTGCCGTACATCAGCATCAGGTCACCGGGGTGCTGGGCACCCACACTGACCGCCTCGGACCAGGCGTCGATCGTGCCGGTGATCACCGGTATGCCGGCCGGCAGCCCTGTCGCAGCCGCTGCCTCCGCAGAGACGGTGCCGGCCACCTCGCCCGGCCACTTCAACGGGGGCAGTGACAGTTCCGGCGCAATCGCCGACGACCATGGTTCATACCACTGCTGCTTGATGCCGTCATACAGCGGCGTGCATTGGCTGGCCGAGTGCTGATCGAGCACGTAGTTACCGGTCAGATTCCAGACCAACCAGGAGCTGGGCATGAACAGCCGCCTGGCCAAGGCGAACACCGCCGGTTCTTCGTCCGCAATCCAGGCGAGCTTCGGGCCGACGGCCTGGGTCGACAGCGCCGATCCGCCTCGTGCCCGGATCGCATCGGCGCCGCCGAATTCTTTGGTAAGCCGTTCAATTTGGCGGGTCGCCCTGGTATCGATTCCGTACAGGATCGCCGGTCGTAGCGGCACCCCCGCCTGGTCGGTGACCAGCACGCACGGTCCCATTCCGCTCACCCCGACCGCAACGACGCCGACGCTGTGATCGGTCAGGGCGCTTTCGGATGCCGCGACCAACTCTGCCGAGATGCTGACAAACTCCTGCCACCAGATTGCGGCATCCATTTCGACCCAGCCGGGATGCGGCTGCTGAACGTCGTGTTCGCGGGCGGTGGAGGCCAGGATCCGCCCATCCAAGGCGACCAGCACGCCTTTGCTGCTCGAGGTGCCGATGTCGACGCCGATGACCGCGGCAATGCTCATGGCAATACCCTGTCAGAAATCGATTTCACCGTCAAGCGGTGTGGGGTGCTCAATCCCGGGTGCTGAGCTCGTTTCGCAGCACGATAGTCCGGCTGGGCTGCTCGTCTCCGCCGATCCGGTTCATCAGCAGGGTAGCCGCGGTGACGCCGATCTGTCTGGCCGGGACGTGGACGACGGTGATACCGCGAGGCGCGAGCGAGGCGAACGGCAGGTCACCGAACGTCGCGAAACCGGCGTCCGGCGGGGTCAAGCCCCGGCTCACCAGCACCTGCAGGGCTCCGACGCTCATCAGGTTGTTCGTGACGAATACCGCCTCGGGAGGCTGGTCCAGCTCGAGGAGATCGATCATCGCGTCACGGCCGCCGTCGACCCGGTAATTCGCGTGCCGCAAATACGCCTGAATCTGGTCATCCGGCAACACGCCGTGCATTGCCTCCCGCCAGCCGTCGCTGCGCTGCTGGGCGGTCTCCACATCGACCGGCCCGGTGATGCAGGCGATCCGGGTGAAGCCCTGCTGGATCAAGGATCGGGTCGCCGCCAGGCCGCCGCTGCGATTGTCGGCCACCACTGTGTCCACCTCATACTGGCGGATGCCGCGGTCGACGGCGACGATCGGCCTGCCCCGGGCGACCAGGCTGCTCAGGTCACTGGCACTGCCGGTCGCCGCGAGGATCACCCCGGCCATGTTCTCGCTGACGGCGATGTGCAGGTAGGTGGCCTCTTTCTGGTGATCCTCGTCGGTGTTGCAGAGCACCACGGAGTATCCGGCGGCGTGGGCCACATCCTCCACACCACGGGCCATCGAGGTGAAGAACGGGTTCTCGATGTCGGGAATAACTAGCGCGATGACATCTGAGTTCTGCCGGCGCAGATTACGGGCCGCACGATTCGGGGTGAACGACAGCTGTGCCGCAGCGTCTTTGACGAGTCTCGATTTCTCTGGCGACACAGTGACCCCGTTGAAGACGCGGGACACCGTTGCCGGTGAGACCCCGGCCAGCGCCGCTACCTCGTAGATCGTTGCCATGGCACCTTCACCCTACCGGGATGGGGGACCGTAGGCTGGGCAGATGATCCAGCGCGGAATCACCGATACGATGGCCGGACTGCGGGCGCGCTTTGAGGCGGGCGCGACCAAGCCACTGGCCTGGCGACTGCAGCAACTGCGCTCGTTGCGGGCCATGTTGGTCGAGCATGGCCCACAGCTCGAGGCGGCGTTGCACGAAGACCTCGGCAAGAACCCCACCGAGTCTCAGCTGACCGAGATCGGATTCGTCGTCGGCGAACTCGATCTTGCGATCAAACGCTTGCGCTCTTGGCTGCGGCCCCGCCGAGTCTCGGTTCCTAGCGCGATTCTCCCCGCCCGAGCTTTTATCGTGCGCGAGCCACTGGGTGTCGTGCTGGTCATCGCGCCGTGGAATTACCCCGTGCAGCTCCTGCTGTCGCCGCTGGTAGGCGCGATCGCCGCCGGCAACGCGGTCGTACTCAAGCCCAGCGAACTCGCCCCGGCGACCTCGGCAGTCGTTGCGGGCCTGGTGCCACGATACCTGGACGCCCGCGCCGTGGCCGTCGTGGAAGGCGGTGTCGACCTCACCACCGAGCTGCTCGAACAGCGCTTCGATCACATCTTCTACACCGGCAACGGCCACGTGGGCAAAATCGTCATGACCGCGGCTGCAAAGAACCTCACCCCGGTCACGCTCGAGTTGGGCGGCAAATCGCCCGCTTACGTCGACGACAGCGTCGACCTGGCGATTGCGGCGAAGCGACTCGTATGGGGAAAATTCATGAACGCGGGGCAGACCTGCGTCGCGCCGGATTACGTCCTGGCCACACCGGCGGTCGCGGCCGAACTCGAGCCGTTGATGGCGAAAGCGATTCACGAACTATATGGCGCGGCACCGGCGACCAGCCGCGATTACGGCCGAATCGTCAACGACAGCCATTTCGCTCGACTGAATGCCCTGTTGGGCAATGGGCGCATCGTGGCCGGGGGGCAGACGGATGCCGCCACCCGCTATATCGCGCCGACGATTCTGGCTGAGATAGATCGCGGCGACCCGATCATGGCCCAGGAGATTTTCGGCCCGATCCTGCCCATCGTGACCGTCGCCGATCTCGACGAGGCCATCGCAGCCATCGCGTCCGGTGACAAGCCGCTTGCGCTCTACGTTTTCACCGGCTCGGCCGCGGTTCGTAAACGGTTCCTGACCCAGACCTCATCCGGCGCCGTCGGCTTCGGCGCCCCATCCGCCCATCTGGCGGTCGCCGGCCTGCCGTTCGGGGGCGTGGGGGCCAGCGGCATGGGCAACTATCACGGTGAGCGTTCCCTGATCGTGTTCAGCCACGAGAAGGCGGTGCTCTCCAAGCCGCTCAGACCGGACACCGTCGCCTTGGTCTATCCGCCGTTCACCCCGCTCAAGGACGGGTTCATCAGGCGGCTGCTGCACAGGCTGGGCTGAACCAAACGCGATAGAGTCGAAGTGGCCATAAGCCGCAACACAACGACCAGGCGATGGAGCCCTACCACGTGAACACGATCGACGCAGTCCCACCCGTTATGCCCAATACCGGGGACATCCACACACCAACCGTCCCCCGGGACAAGCCGATGCCGAACACCGATCCCGCGGCCGCGGAGTCGGTACGGATCGAGACCGACTCACTCGGGGAGCTTGATATTCCCGCAGACGCATATTGGGGTATCCATACCTCGCGGGCGTTGGACAACTTCCCGATCGCCAAGCGCCCCGTTTCGGTCTACCCCGATCTCGTCGTGGCGCTCGCCTCGGTCAAGCAGGCTGCGGCCCGCGCGAACGCCGAAATCGGTGTCCTTGACGCCGAGAAGGCCGAGCTGATCGACCGGGCCTGCCAAATGGTCATCGACGGCGAACACCACGATCAATTCGTGGTCGGCGTCATCCAGGGCGGTGCGGGCACCTCCACCAATATGAACGCCAACGAGGTCATCGCCAATATCGCCCTGGAACTCAGCGGCCATACCAAGGGCGACTATCAGTTCATGCATCCGATCGAGGATGTCAACCACAGCCAGAGCACGAACGACGTCTATCCGACCTCGATCAAGATTGCGCTGTCCTTCTCCCTGCAGCACCTGCTCACCGAACTCTGGGCGCTGAAGGAATCCTTTGCGGCCAAGGCTGCAGAATTCGCCCACGTGCTCAAGGTGGGTCGCACCCAGCTGCAGGACGCCGTGCCGATGACGCTGGGCCAGGAGTTCCATGGCTACGCCACGACCCTCACGGAGGATCACGCCAGGCTCAAGGAGACCATCTGGCTGTTGTCCGAGATCAACATGGGCGCCACAGCGATCGGTACCGGCCTGAACGCCGACCCCGGCTACGCGGCAGCCGTTAGGCGGCATCTGCGCGGCATCACCGGGCTCGATCTGGAGACGGCTCCCGACCTCGTCGAGGCTACCAGCGACGCTGGCGCGTTCATGTCATTCAGCGGGGCGTTGAAGCGCTCAGCGATCAAGCTGTCCAAGATCTGCAACGACCTGCGGCTGCTCTCCAGCGGCCCGCAGGCTGGATTTGGCGAGATCAACCTCCCGGCCCGCGCTGCGGGCTCCAGCATTATGCCGGGAAAGGTCAACCCGATTATCCCGGAGGTCGTCAATCAGGTCGCATTCTCGGTGGCCGGATCCGACGTCACCGTCACCATGGCCGCAGAGGCCGGGCAGCTGCAGCTGAACGCCTTCGAACCGGTCATCGCGCATTCGCTGCTGCAGAGTATCACCTGGATGACCCAGGCCTTCCGCACTCTCCGGGTGAACTGCGTTGACGGTATCACTGCCAACGAGAAGCGACTGGACGCGATGGTCGCCTCCTCGGTCGGCGTGATCACCGCCTTGATGCCGTACATCGGCTACGCGCCTGCGGCGACGCTGGCCAAGTCGGCGCTACTGAACGGAAGCAATGTCGCAGATCTGGTGGTGGATGCCGGGCTGATGAGTCGGGAGCGGGTGACACAGCTCTTGTCCCCGGCCCGGTTGAGCGGACTGGAGGCTGTCACCACCTCGACATCGAAGATCGATGTCGAGGCAGCCATCCAAGCAGTATCCGAGCCCGCAGCGGATCACGTTGATGATTGACTCCGGATCAGGAGTTTGATCTGCCGATCGGATCTGATTCGATTGGATCGTAGACAATTCTCGGTATCAGCAGGCCGATGATACATTTGCGTCGAAGCACGCGTTACTGACAACTTACGGTTGTGCTCAGATCCGCACAACGGGCTCTGGGCAGCCGTAATACGCTGCTGTCGCCCGTTTTGTTGCTCCACGACAGATCCGCCCTCACATCCCGGAGGGCCGTTCGGTGGTGTCGAACGGATACTCGTGCACCGTCGCACACGGCGGATTGCCCCGTGTCCGGGACGATCCACGAACAGAAGGACGCTTTGGAATGACGACGATTGATCCCCGGATTCAGCCGATTTTCGACAATGTTTTGCGTAGAAATGCCGGGGAGGTCGAATTCCACCAGGCAGCCCGCGAGATCTTCGAATCCCTTGGCCGGGTGATCGCCAAGCATCCTCAGTACGCCGCTGGATCGATTCTCGAGCGCATGTGCGAACCGGAGCGTCAGATCCTGTTCCGCGTACCGTGGATCGACGACGCGGGCCACGTGCAGATCAATCGTGGCTTCCGGGTGGAGTTCAACTCGGCGCTCGGGCCGTTCAAGGGCGGATTGCGGTTCCACCCTTCCGTGTACCTGGGCACGATCAAGTTCCTCGGCTTCGAGCAGGTATTCAAGAATGCCCTGACCGGGATGCCGATCGGTGGCGGAAAGGGCGGCAGCGACTTCGATCCGAAGGGCAAGTCCGAGCTGGAGATCATGCGGTTCTGCCAGTCGTTCATGACCGAGCTGTACCGCCACCTCGGTGAGTACCGTGACGTACCGGCCGGCGACATCGGCGTTGGCGGCCGGGAAATCGGCTACCTCTTCGGACAGTACAAGCGGATCACCAATCGTTACGAGTCGGCTGTGCTGACCGGCAAGGGTGTGGGCTGGGGCGGGTCGCTGGTGCGCACCGAGGCGACCGGATACGGCGCCGTATTCTTCGCTGAGCAGATGCTTGCCACTCGCGGAGAGAGCTTCGACGGCAAGCGGGTGCTGGTCTCGGGTTCCGGAAACGTGGCAATCTACGCCATCGAGAAGGTGCACCAGCTCGGCGGCACGGTCGTGGGCTGTTCCGACTCCTCCGGCGCGGTGTACGACCCGGACGGCATCGACCTCGACCTGCTCAAGCAGGTTAAGGAGAAAGAACGCGCTCGGATCAGCGTATACGCGGACCGGCGTGGCGGCACGTCTGAGTACCGGGCTGGCGGAAACATTTGGACGATCGCCGACACCGTGCCGATCGACGTGGTACTGCCGTGTGCCACCCAGAATGAATTGGATGCCGAATGCGCGGCCACCCTGGTGCGTAACGGCTTGCTTGCGGTCGCCGAGGGTGCCAATATGCCGTGCACGCCCGAAGCGGTGCACGTCTTCGCGGAGGCATCCGTCTTGTTCGCACCGGGCAAGGCCGCCAATGCGGGCGGGGTGGCCACTTCAGCGCTGGAGATGCAGCAGAACGCGTCGCGCGACTCGTGGTCTTTCGAGTACACCGAGGAGCGCCTAGCCGACATCATGCGGGGGATCCATGAGCGTTGTGCGGAGACCGCCGAGGAGTATGGCGAACCGGGAAACTACGTTCTCGGCGCGAACGTCTCGGGGTTCATTCGGGTCGCCGATGCGATGCTCGCCCTTGGCGTGGTCTGAGCCCCACGGAGTTTGTCAGCATAAAAAAACTCGTCGTCCGGTGGTGCGGCACTGCCTGCGACTCTCCCGGACGACGAGTTGGCTTGGGAATATGGTGCCCGAGAAGCGCCGGTAAATCAAGTATTGATTCCGACCCGGCAGAATTACGATACGTTTACCTGGATGATTGCTGAACGTCAACGCCGACTGCGCCGTATGGGCAAGGCGCTTGCCGCGCTCGGCACCGCCGCGCTCACCGCCGTCGCGTTGATGGGATTCGCCGCCCCGGCTGCCGCGGATGCCGCCCCGGCAGCAGATCAGGCGCGCTGGGTGTTCGACTACACCGGCGGCGTACAGCAGTTCACCGTGCCGACTGGTGTCACGGAGTTGACATTGCTCGTCACCGGCGGGGCCGGGGCCGATCCGAACGACCAGGTCGGCCGCGGCGGAGCAGGCGGCCTGACGCTCACCAGGCAGAGCGTGACTCCAGGTGAAACCCTCACTGTCTGGGTCGGCCAGGGCGGCGTCGGCGGAGGCGGTTGGGGTTGGGGATGCGGCGGAGAGCACGGTTATGCCCCCGACAGTGTCGGCCGCGACGGCGGCGGTGGTGGTGGCGCGAGTGCCGTGTCGACCGGGGCGTTCACCGACGGCTCGGGATGCGAGAGCCGACCGGCCGATAGCACAGTTCTCGCGGTTGCCGGTGGTGGCGGCGGTGGTGGTGGCGACGGAGTCGAGATCATTCCCAGGGCTACCTTCATCCCGATGCGTGGCGGCGCGGGAGGCGACGGTGGCAATCCAGCCCAAAAAGGCGCGGAGGCTGAATTCGACCAAACGCCGCCCGCCACACCGGGATGCGGCGGCTGCCTTGCGGAGCGCAACGGCGGTAATGGTGGAAAATCCTTCCTCCTGCTCGGTGGCGGTGGTGGCGGCGGTGGGGGCGGCTACCAGGCGGGTGGCGGTGGAGACGGCTCGCTGCAAGCGGGCTCCGGTGGCGGCGGCGGCTTGTCCTATGCAGCGCCGGGCAAGAACACCTTCTTTCAAACCGGTGATGCCCAGGGCAATGGCCAAGTCGTCCTGAGCCTCGAACCCGAGGAGGGGTTCGGAGGGTGCACGGGCAAGGAAGTCACCACATCGGCACTGGCAGCGCATCCGTTGTTGCATTTTCACCTCGACGGTGCTCAGGGTGGTGAGGCTCGAGGCGGCCACGGTGGCAAGCGGGGTCAAGGTGCGGCAGTCGAAGGCGACTTCCTGGTACCACCAGGCCTTGACAGCATCGGGATGTACATCGGGTGTTACGGGCAACGAGACCCCCATGGCGGCTGGGGTTGGGCCGACGGCGGCTCGCACGGTGCAGTGGCGGGCGACGGATATACCGGTGGCACCGGCGGTGGCGCCAGCGCACTACTTGTCGGACCGGGTGAGCCGATCGCCATTGCCGGCGCTGGCGGCGGGGGTGGCGGTAACGGCAATCCATCTGACCTGACGGGCGGCGACGGGGGTAATGGCGGGGACCCTGCCGGCCATGGTCAAGCGGGAGGAAGATCCGCCGGTGGTCACGGCGGCAGTGGCGCCTGTGAATCGGGCGGTCATGGCGGTGCCGGCGGCGACGACGGAACTCCCCTCAACGACAACGGTGGCGGTGGCGGTGGCGGTGGCGGCGTCAAAGGCGGTTGCGGCGGCGGCGCCGGCGGCACCTTTTTTGTCGACGGTGGTGGCGGTGGCGGTGGCGGCGGTTCATCCATGGTCAGAGCAGACGTGAAGAATACCCACATTGCGACCAGCCAGCACGCCGAGGACGGCCTGGCCTTGCTGACCTTCGGCACAATGCCGATCTCCAGCGCGGGGGGCTCGACGCAGCGCGCCGAACTCAACGACGACTTCGTCGAGCCGCTGAAGGCGCTCGTCACCGACGCGATGGGCAATCCGCAGGCGGGAATCGTCGTCGACTTCAACGTCGCCGGTCAAGGGCCCGGAACGCCATCCGGCGTGTTCGGCAGGTGGGAGGACCACAAGCAGACCGAGCGGGTGACCACCGGCGCTGACGGGGTCGCGCAGACGAGCGTGCTGACCGCGGGGATCAACCCCGGATCGTGGACGGCGACGG
>JBDTDV010000023.1:0-104317 GCA_039922875.1 Microbacteriaceae bacterium | reverse complement strand
GGCACCTGGTGCACTTCCTCGCTTATGTTGCGGTGCTGGTTGCTTTACCCCACCAGCTCAGCACAAGCCAGATGTTTGCCGCGGGGACCTGGGCGCGCTATTACTGGATGCTGCTCTACCTCGGCGTAGCCGCGGCGTTGCTGGTATATCGGTTCATTATTCCGATCGTGCGCAGCCTCCGCCACGGCCTGCGGGTCACCGGCGTTCGCGCCGAGGGACCAGGGGTGTACTCGATCGAGATGACCGGGCGGTCCTTGGACGATCTCGGTGCCCGTGGTGGGCAATTCTTCATCTGGCGATTTTGGTCCGGTGGTCTGTGGTGGCACGCGCATCCGTTCTCCCTCTCTGCCGCGCCCGGCGCCACCAGCCTGCGGATCACGGTCCGTGAACTGGGAAACGGAACCCGAAGCATCGACGCCCTTCCGATCGGTACCCGGGTCAGCATTGAAGGACCATACGGGCTCTTCACCGACCGGGCACGCACGACCAGCCGAACCGTCGCCGTCGCGGCGGGAATCGGAATCACCCCGATCCTGTCCCTACTCGAAACCGGAGACTTCGCTCCCGGCGAGGTGACGGTGATCGTACGTGCCCCGAACGAACACAAACTCTTCCTCTTCGAGGAGCTCCGCGACCTGTGCGCAATTCGATCGATTCCCCTTCATGTCTTCTTGGGGCCAAGGCCCCGAAGCGGTCATAACAGCTGGTTGCCGGCCCGCGAATCCCAGCGGGGGGTCAGCCTCAGCACGATCGTCTCCGATGTCCGCGACGCCGACCTGTTCGTCTGCGGGCCACGTCGGTGGACCGACCTCGTTATCGATGATGCCAAACGTGCCGGGATCTCCAAGTTTCGCATCCACTATGAAAGGTTCAGCTGGTGAGGGCACGCAGCGCAATCATCGCCTCACTTGCTTCCGGGGCAATTCTCCTGATCGGATGGCAGGCCGGCAACCAACCGACCACCCTCACCGGTGCAGTGGCCCCATCGACGGCCCCGCCTGCTACCGCCCCAGATGGCACCGGGCCCGCGCCTTCGGCCACGCCATCCAGTGCTCCGGCGCCCTCGGCTCCGGTAACCCCTGCCGCGCCGTCCGGGGTGGCGGCCGGCACCTTCACGGGCAGCCAAATCCAAACGCCGTACGGGACCGTCCAAGTGAAGGCCGAGATAGCCGGTGGGAGGATCACGGATGTGATCGCGTTGCAGATGACCGATCAAGGATCGACTTCGATGGAAATCGACCAACAAGCCGTACCGATGCTCAGATCCGAAGTTCTCTCTAGCCAGTCCGCCCACGTCGACATGGTCAGCGGCGCGACCTACACCACCGAAGGCTATCTGACCTCGCTGCAGGCGGCCTTGGACGCAGCACACTTCACCCGGTAGCAGATGGTTTCGCTTCGAGGGGTTGCCGCCTCCCAGGGGCACGCCCACGTCTTCGAAACGATGGGCACCACCGTCAGCGTGCGTTTCGGCGCCGAAATCGATGCGGTGGGTATCGGTTCGGTTCGAGTTGCACTCGAACGCGTGAAGAGGGTCTTTCGCGAGGCAGACTCGCGTTACAGCCTCTACCGCCCAGGCTCCGAACTTTCTCAGATCGCCGCCGGAACCCTCAGATTGTCGGATGCGTCCGAGGAGCTTCGAGTGATGTACGAACTGGCCATCGGGTGGCGAAATGCGACGAACGGCGCCTTCACCCCGCATCGCGGCGACGGAATCATCGACCTTTCCGGACTCGTCAAGGGATGGGCAATCGCGCACGCCGGCGAGGCACTCACTGCCGGCGGGCTCACCTCTTGGTTCATCAACGCCGGTGGCGATGTGCTCACCCGCGGACGAGCACCAACACGACCCTGGACCGTGGGGATCACCGACCCGGAAGACCGCACCCAGCTCATGGCTTCCGTGGTGATGACCCAGAACCACCACGCGGTCGCAACATCGGGATCGGCAGAGCGCGGCGAGCACATCTGGACGCAGAGCCCGCGCGCGGCAAGCGAGTATCTACAGGTCAGCGTCCTCGCTCCCGACATCGTCACTGCCGACGTTTTGGCCACGGCCATCGTCGCGGGTGGGCAGAATATGCTGGACCTCGCCGCATCGACCCGCGACGTGGAAGCACTCGCCGTGGATCATCACGGCATCCTTCGGGTGACGCCAGGTTTTCGTAGCGCCCTCGCGGCGTGATCGGCTGGCGCGGATTCCCCGAAATTCACTGCGCCATTTCGATTTCGCGCCGAATCACGAAGGCCTATGCCGAGTGTGAGACGGTAGACAGATGGTCGCACCACTTCGAACAGGCATCATCGGCTTCGGCCTCTCCGGGCGCGTCTTTCACGCACCATTCCTTTCCACCAATCCGGACTTCACCCTCACGGTGATCGCCACCAGCGACGCAACCCGGCGCGCCCAGGCGGCGTCGAGCTATCCAGCCGCGGACATCGTCGGCACACCACAGGAGCTCCTGGCCCGGGCGGACCAGCTCGATCTCATCGTCCTGGCCTCACCCGCACACACCCATCTGGCCCTGGGCGAAGCTGCGCTGCAGGCCGGTGCCGCAGTGGTCGTCGACAAGCCCTTCGGGACATCCGTCGCCGAAGCGCAGGCGCTGATCGACGCGGCGGAGACCGCGAAGCGCCCACTGATCGTGTTCCAAAACCGGCGCTGGGACGGCGACTTCCGTACGGTCAAAAGGCTCATCGACGAGGCCACCCTCGGGCGTGTCCTGCGGTTCGAGTCGACCTTCGAGCGCTGGGCCGGGCCGCGCCGCGAAAGGTGGCAGGATACGATGACCGCTGCCCAGGGCGCCGGAATAACCTTCGACATCGGCAGCCACCTGATCGATCAGGCGCTGCAGTTGTTCGGTCCGGTCTCGCAACTGCACGCGGAACTGCGCGTCGGCCGCCCCGGTGGCGTGAGCGAGGACGACGCTTTCGTCTCGCTGCTTCACGAGTCCGGGGTGCGCTCGCACCTGACCATGAGCAGTGTCGCGGCCCTGTCCGGCCCTCGTTTCCGGGTGCTGGGCACCAAGGGGGCATACAGCGTAGACGGGCTGGACGGGCAGGAGTCCGCCCTCAAGGCCGGAGGATCGCCGACCGACCCGTCGTACGGTATCACCGAAGCGGATGCCTGGGGCCGGCTGAGCCTGGAGCAGGGGGCTCCGGGCCACCAGGGCCCGACCGGTCAGCCAAAGCCCGCGCTCACGACCATGCGCCTCCCGACGGAGCGCGGCGACTACCCGGGATTCTACGCGGCGGTCGCAGCCGCCGTGCGAGAGGAAGGGCCCTCGCCGGTAGACCCCAGGGAGGCGCTTGAGGTGGTGCGGATCATCGAGCGGATCCACCGGGATTTCCCGATCAGCTGACCAGCCCGTCGGCCCGGAGCGCCGACCAGCCCGGGCCATCCGGGTAGGTCCAGCGGGTGATCGATTCCGATAGCATTTCCGCTCCGATTCCCGGCGCGGTGGGCGCCAGGTACTGCCCGTCGCGCAACACGACCGGCGATACGAAGTGCTCGTGCAGATGGTCGACGTACTCGATGACCCGGCCCTCCCTGCTCCTGCCCACCACCGCGTAGTCGAAGAAGGAGTAGTGCTGTACGAGCTCGCAGAGCCCGACTCCGCCGGCATGCGGGCACACCGGAACACCGAACTTCGCCGCCAGTAGTAAGTTCGCAATGTTCTCGTTCGGCCCCGCGACCCGGGTGGAGTCGATTTGCATCACGTCGATGGAACCGGCTTGCAGGAGCTGCTTGAACACAATCCGGTTCTGCACCGCCTCGCCCGTGGCCACTTTGATCGGTGCGATCTCCTTGCGGATCCTGGCGTGGCCAAGAATGTCATCCGGGCTGGTCGGTTCCTCAACCCACCACAGGTTGAACTCCTGCAGCCGGTTGATCCACGGCCCGGCTTCGTCGACCTCCCAGCGTTGGTTCGCATCGACCGCCACCCGAATGTCGGGACCGACCGCTTCGCGCACCAGACGCATCCGTCGCTTGTCGTCCTCGACGTCGCCGGCGACCTTCATCTTGATCAGGGTGAAGCCCTCGGCCACCGCCTCCTTGGCCAGCCGCTGCATCTTCTCGTCGCTGTAGCCTAGCCATCCCGGTGCCGTGGTGTAGCCGGGGAATCCGTGTGCGTCCAGTTCGGCGATCCGCTCTGCCTTGCCGGCCTGGCCGGCGCGCAGCAACTGAAGTGCTTCGTCCTCGGTGAGCGCGTCTCGGATATGGCTGAAGTCCACCACCGCGACGAGCTCCTCCGGTGTGAGCGAGGCAAGGAGCTTCCAGAGCGGTAGCCCGGCGCGTTTCGCTTTGATGTCCCATAGCGCGCTGAGAACAGTACCGGCGGCCATGTGACTCACCCCCTTCTCCGGACCGATCCAGCGGAACTGGGAGTCATGCACCAGCAGCCGCGAGATCTCGCCGAGCCGGCTCAGCATGTTTTCGACATCCCAGTCCGGCAGGAACTCCAGTACCGATGCGATCGCCGCACACATCACCTCGTTGCCCCGCCCTCCGGTGAACGTGAACGCGTGACCAACCGGCCAGCTCGGGTCATCCACGCTCAACTGCAGATAGGCGGCGGAGTGGTCCGGGTCGACGTTGACGGCGTCGGAGCCGTCCAGCTCGAGCGAGGTCGGGTACCGAACATCGGTGATCTCAGCGTGGGCGATTCTAGGCATGGGTTCCTATCCGTTCGATTTCCGTATTTCAGCCGTCACCGAGCCGACCTCAGCCAGCTGTGCGACAACCGCGGCCCGGAAGTCGCCGGACTCGCGAAGCCGCGGGGAGAACACCTCGCGTAGCGCGAACACCCGCTCCACGACCCCCGCCGGGTCGGACTCGATCGCCGCCGGCGATCCGACTGCAGCCCTCAGCTGCGCGGCCATCGGATCATCCAGCGACGGCCCGCCGGGCTCGAGGCCGGCCGCAATGAAGCGAATCCACGCGGCGATGACGAAGGCGAGCCCTGCCGGTACGTATCCCGCAGCGATGCGATCCGACGCTGTGCCGAGCACCCGGTTGGGCAGCTTCTGGGATCCGTCCATCGCGATTTGGATGGTGGTGTGCGCAAGGGCCGGGTTGGCGAAGCGGCTGAGCACCTCGTCGCGGTATCTGGCAAGGTCGAGCCCCTCCGGCGCTTGAAGAGTGGGCAGGATGTCGTCATCGAGGATTCGACGGGCGATAGCGCGCAGCTGATCGTCGGCGACGGCATCCGCGATAGTCGCATAGCCGGCCAGAACGCCGATGTAGGCCAGCAGGGAGTGCGTCGCGTTCAGAATGCGCAGCTTCGCGCGTTCGAACGGGGTGACGTCGGCGGTGAGGATAGCGCCGGCGCGCTCCCAGGCCGGTCGCGGTCCGGCGAAGTCGTCCTCGATCACCCATTGCGAGAACGGTTCGGCGACGACCAGCGCCTCGTCCTCCAGACCGAGCAAGGCGAAGGCCTCAGCGTGATCGTGGTCCGTGGCGGCCGGGGTGATCCGATCCACCATGGATGAGGGATAGCTGACAGACTCCTCCAGCCAGCCCAGCCAGCCGGCGCGCACCGGTTCCTCCACCTGCACCGCCGCCGCGAGCGAGAGCACCACCCGTTTTACCATCGCACCGTTGTTGACCACGTTGTCGCATGCCAGCACGGTCAGCGGCGGGCCGCCGCGGCGGTAGCGACGTGCCAAGCCCCGCACCAGGAGCCCGATCGCGGTGTGCGACGCGGCCTCTTCACCGATTTTGGTGGCTGCGCCGGCGACATCCGCGGGGTCGCGAATCAATTCACGCTCGATCAACGCCAGATCGAGCCCGACCTCGGGCAGCGCCAGGTCGATGGCACCGTCCGAGCCGCGCAAATACCCCTTCTCGGTGATAGTCAGCGAGGCGATGTGCGTGGTGGGATGCGCCATGGCGGCCACCACCCGGCCGGAGTCACGACCCGGCCAAACCGCCTCACGGATCGAGCCGATCACCCGCAGATCGGCGGCGGCCTCCCCCGCCCGTGCCGAGCCGACGGGCAGCACCCCCTTCTGCAGCACACCATAGAGGCAATCTTGGGGGCGCAGTTGCCGCACGACGGTTTCGCTTCGACCGGTGACCCCAAGGATCCCCCATCGCCGGTCGCCAGAGACGGCGGCTGCGTCCTCGGTGAAGACGGCCTGATGGCTGCGGTGGAATGCCCCGATCCCGAAGTGCACGATCCCAATCGACAACGTCAGCGGGTCGATGGCCGGGCCGTCCACGTGCGGCCCGAACCGTGCGGGCAGGGTGGCGTAGGACAATCTCGGGCGGGACACGGGGACTCCGGTTTCGGTCGGGTGAAGAAGATTCGGGTGAAGAGGTACGGCTGCGCGGTTCGCTCTACTCGTCCCTGGACTCCTTAACCTGCGCGACCAGCTGGGTCGGATTGATGAACCGCAGGGCGATGATCAGGATGATCAGCATCATGGCGGTGTAGACGACACCCATCGCGGAGATGAGCTGCCGCGATTCACCGCCGCCGGCGCTGGTCATGGCTCGGTAGATTGCCACCACCAGGGTGTCGGACTGCGGTCCGGAGACCAGGAAGGTGAGATCGAACATCCCGACCGTGCGGACCAGAACCAGGATGCCGGCCGCGAGGATTCCGGGGATCAGCAGCGGTGCGAGGATCCGCGCGAAGATCTGCCGCATGTTCGCGCCGGACATCCGGGCCGCGTTCTCGATGGCCGGGTTGATCTGCTCGATGAACGGGGTCATCGTGATGATCACGAAAGGCACAGACGGCACCAGGTTCACCAGGATCACCGCCAAAAGCGAGCGGCCCAGCCCGAAGTTGTACATCACCGTCGCCAGCGGAATTCCGAAAGTGATCGGCGGGATCAGGATCGGCAATAGGAACAGCACCATGATCGATCGCTTCAGCGGAAAGTTGCGCCTGGCCAGCACGTACGCGGCCGGTACGCCGATCAGGATCGAGATCAGCACCACACTGAAGGCAACGATCAGCGTCACCCCGATGATGTGGGTCAAATCGAACCGGTTCCAGGCCTCCTGATACCAGCCGAGGGTGAAATGCTCAGGAAGCCAGGTGGAAAACCACGGCTTGCCGAGCGAGTCCACCAGCACGCTGATGATGATGCCGAACAGGAAAATGAAGAATGCGGCGATCCCGGCCCAGACGAACCAGGTCCCGGGTGAAGCCGCCAGAGCCTTCTCCCCAGGCGCCAGCACCCGGCGGTTCTTGTTCTTGCCCGGCTTGCGCAGATCCGCGCTCGCCCCGACGACCATGGTTTCGGCCGACTCGACGACGCTTGCCTTGGCCATCAGCCCTTCCCTCCGGTAGACCCCTTGTACAGAAACGATCGGCCGAGCAGGATGAACGCCACGACGATCAGTTCGACGACGCCCATCATCACGGCAATGGTGGATGCCATGCCATAGTCCTGCTGCTCACCGAACGCCCGATACGCCATCAGCGCCATGACCCGGGTCGCACCGCCGGGGTCGCCGACCAGTCGTGCGGACGGGAACACGCTGAACGCGAGGACGAAGGTGAGAATGAACGTGGTGGCCAACCCCGGCGCGAGCAGCGGCAGGGTCACCCGGGTGAAGCGCTGCTTCCAGTTGGCGCCGAGGGTTTTCGCGGCCGATTCCAGCGACGGGTCGATCCCCGACAGGTATGAGGAGATCAGCAAGTAGGCGAACGGGAAGCCGGAAATCACCAGGGAGAACATCACGCCCAGGTAGTTGTTCACCAATTGCAGCGGTTCGTGGATGATGCCGCTGTCCATCAGGAATCGGTTCAACCAGCCCTGGCGGCCCGCGAAGATCAGCAGCCCCTGAGCGGTCAGCACAGTTCCGAGCGTGATCGGCAGCACGAGCAGGGTGGAGAGGAAGCGCTTGCCGCGGAACTTGACCCGCAGCTTGAAGGCGATCGGGATCGATACCAGCACGTTGATCAGCGCGGCGGGCACGGCCAGCCGCATCGTGATCCACACCGAGTCAAAGATGAACGGGTCCTTGAAGAACGCGGTGTAATTGGCGAAGATCCCACCGCCCCACTGTTTCTCGATCCCCGGCAGCGGCTGGAAGCTCAGGCCGATGCCGTACGCGAACGGATAGATGAACAACGCGAGGGTGAACACGACCGCCGGGATCAGCATCAGCAGCCTGCTGTCGATTCCCCGCTCTGCCAGGCGATGCTGCAGGCTCGCGCTGCCCCGCGGCTGCGATCCTTGCCGAAGTGACGTGGTCATCCGTGCACCGGCACCTGTTCGGCGCGGGAGACATTTTCCTGCTCAAGGTTCGCCTGATAGACCAGCGCTCTGGCAGGGTCGACCGTCAGGGTGACCCTATCCCCCGGGCGGGGCGCGCGTTCGGCTGTCACAAAGAGGTTCTGTCCGGTTGAGGTCGTCACCCCGACCGCGAACTCGCGTCCCTGGTATTCGACCACGGTGACCAGACCTTCGAAGACGTTCGCGCCGAGAATTGCGGCACTCGGCTCGATCACAATCAGGTCGTGCGGGCGGATGGCCACACGAACGACGTCGCCGCTGCGAACATCGTGCACCGCGGTGGCGGTGAGCGACAACCCGTGGCCGGAGACGTGGGCTTGGGAACCGGAGACCTCGACCACGTCGACGTCCAGGAGATTGCGGTACCCCATGAAATCGGCTACATGCCAATTGGCCGGGTTGTTGTGCAGCTCCTGAGGAGTTCCGATCTGCTGCACCCGGCCGTCGCGGAGAACCACCAGCCGATCGGCCAGCGAGAGCGCCTCCTCCTGGTCGTGGGTCACGTAAACGGTGGTGAGACCCAGAGACTGATGCAACCGGCGGATCTCGGTGCGCATCTCGGTGCGCAGTTTCGCGTCGAGGTTCGACAACGGTTCGTCCATCAGCACCAGTCGTGGTTCCAGCACGACGGCGCGGGCGATGGCCACCCGCTGCTGCTGCCCGCCGGATAGCTGCCCAGGCAACTTTTTGGCGTGCTCCTCGAGCTTGACGAGGGCGATGGCCTCTGCCACCCGCCGAGTTACCTCGGCCCGCGCTATGCCGCGCACCTGCAGGCCGAAGGCAATGTTGCGTTGCACGGAAAGGTGCGGGAACAGGGCATAGTTCTGGAATACCATCCCGAAGTCGCGCTTCTCCGGAGGAAGGACATCGATCCGCTTGCCGTCGATCAGGATCTGGCCATTGGTCAGGGGGAGCAGCCCGGCAAGACAGTTCAGCGCGGTTGACTTTCCCGAACCCGACGGCCCGAGCAGGGCGATGAATTCGCCCGCTCGGATCGTCAGATTCAGATCGACCAACGCATCGCGGCCGCCGAAGTTGCGCCCGACATCCTTCAGTTCAAGTGAGTCGAATGCGCTAGCCGTCAGTGCCATGGTTACTTCGCCGTGAACTTTCCGGCACCGACTTCGCGGTCCCAAATGTCGAATGCCTTGACCAGCTTGTCCGGCGTCAGCGGGGTGACCTTCGGCATCTTCTCAATCAGCGGATCGAACCAGTCACGGCCGAACTTGGCGATGATGTCCTGGCTGGCCTGCGGCGCCTTGTCCAGCGTCGCTCCCTTGATCGACGGGCCGGGGTAGAAGTAGCCGGCGTCATAGGCCATGGCGTTGATGTCCGGAGTGAGCATGTACTGCAGCAGCAGGAGGATAGCCGAGAGTTTGTCTGCCGACTGGCCCTTGGGCACCACAGCGTAGTGTGCGTCGGTCACCCAGGTGAACTTGTCGAACGCCGCGGCCTTGATAGTGTTCGGCTCCTGGTCGAGGGCCCGCGGGTTGATGTCCCAGCCGGTGGTGGTCGGGATCAATCCCCACGAGGCATCAGCCATGTTAGAGATCACCTGGCCGGTGCCGGTCGGGTAGTTGTTCACGTACTGCCCGATGTCCTTGAGGTAGGCCCAGGTCTTGTCCCAGCCCTTCACCGGATCGGTGGGGTCGGTGTCTCCCAGAATGTACGGCAGGCCCATCATGAAGGTGCGGCCGGGACCGGAGTTCGCGGGTCGGGCGTAGCCGAACTTGCCCGGATTTGCCTTGGCCCAGTCGAGCAGCTCCTGAGGGTTGGTCGGAACCTTCTTAACGATGTCTGGGTTGTACTGCAGCAGTGGGCCGGACGGATAGTAGGTGGTGACAACCCCGAAGTCATCAGCCAGACCCTGCATCTTCTGCGCCGGCTCGATGTAGTTCTTCATGTTGGACAGGCGGTCGCCGTAGTCCTTCACCAGCGGGATCCAGAGCTTCTGGCCAATACCGGCGGACAGCCCGTCGGTACCGGTCATCACCAGGTCGACGGAAATGTTCCCGCTGTCGACCTGCGGCTTGATCGTGCCGACCAGGTCAGGTGCGCCGGCGCTTTCCCAGGTCACGGCCGAGATGACGTCGGAGTGCTTCTTCACGAACTCGTCGACCATCGGTGCCGTGAGTTTCTGGTTTCCGGCGACATCCAAGATGTTGAGCGTGACCGGAGCCGACGGTTTAGAGGGTATCGCTTCGCCCGATTTCGCGGACGTCTTCTGATTCCCGCTGTTCGGTGCCGTGCAGCCTGTGATCGCAAGGGCGACTACGGCGACGGCAGACAGGATGGCGGTGCCTTTTCCTATGTGCATGGCGTGGTCCTTTCTCTTGTTTGCTTCATCTAGACATCCACGTCTAGAAGTTCTTGTTGAACCGGTGTGCGAGCGACACCGGAGGACTGGCGCACCATGAGTTCCACCGGCAGTTCGGTGACCGTCGGTTGTGCCGTCGGCGCGTCGTGGACCAGCTCCAAGAGCGCGTCGACGCACATCCTGCCCATCTGCACCCGGGGCAGATTAACCGTGGTGAGGTTGGGCCGGACGAACGTCGACACGGCCACGTTGTCGAATCCGGTCACACTGAGGTCTTCGGGCGCGCTGAGACCGCGCTGTCGAAGCCGGTCGACGAGCCCGAGTGCCATGATGTCGTTGTACGCGACAACGGCGGTCGCCCCGCTGGCGATCGCGAGGTCGCCCGCCTGGAGCCCGCCGGAGAAGAACGGGGGGAAATTTCCCAGCTCGATCAGGTCGAGCCCGGCTACTTCGGCGCCGTAGCCGGTGAACGCGCGGGTGCGCTCGCCGTTGGACCAGGATGATTCCGGCCCGCCAGCGTAGGCGATTCTTTGATGGCCCAGCGCCACGAGATGTCTGAGCACCGCGCGCACCCCTCCGCCGTTGTCAAAAATTATCGAGGGGGTGCCCTCAAATAGCCGGTTGGCGAGCACCACCGGAGTCTGCGTGACCAATTTGGCGATTTCGGCGTCGGTCCCGCGCGGCGAGCAGAGCACGACGCCGTCGACCTGCTTGATCAGGCTCTGAACGATTTCGGTCTCGACGGCGGGGTCCTCGTTCGTGTCAGCGATGAATACCGCGTAGCCGGCCGCCCGTGCCCTGGCTTGCACGCCCTTGCACACGGAGCCGAAATAGGGGTTTTCAAGGTCAGGGACAACCAGACCAATACTGTTACTGCGCCCGGTGACAAGGCTGCGGGCGTTGCGATTCGGGCGATAACCCATCTTGTGAGCGGTGGCCTGGACCAGTAGGCGGGTAGGTTCGGCGACCTGCTCGGGAGCGGCCAGCGCACGGGACACGGTGGAAATCGACACTCCTGCCGCTCGGGCGACGTCCCGAATGGTTACCGCCATATCCCACCACCTCGTGTGAACTTCCACCGGCGCGCCTCATGGCGTGCATGACCAATGATGCAAACCTTTTCGATGTTTCGTCAAGTTAAGCGTTCAAATTGTTACCTGTATCCGATATCCGATGACGGCATACCTTGTAATTCCCCTGGATTACGGCGCTATAGTGGTGCCAACAGTGGGAGATGGCATGCAAACAAGTACAGATTCCACTGAAACAAGTCATGTATTTGTTTCAATGAGGAGGCGGCTTTGACCAAAGGACAGTGGAGACTTCACCCGGATCGGGCGCTGCCTGCCGAACCGACCCAGCGTGCGATCGCTCGGGAAATTTACGATGCGGTGTGCGGTTTGCCGCTGGTCTCGATGCACGGCCACATCGACGCAAACCTGATCGCCGACAACGCCGCGTTCGGCGATCCAACCGAACTATTTGTCATCCCGGATCATTACCTCACCCGGATGCTCGTCTCCCAGGGCTTCACGCTGGAGGAGCTCGGCGTTGCCTCGAAGGATCCTGCCGTGCGCGTCGAGCGGGACCACCGGCTGATCTGGCGTCGGGTGTGCGAGAACTGGAAACTCTTCCGGGGCACACCGACGAGATACTGGCTCGAGCACGAACTCGTGGAGGTCTTCGGAGTCACCCAGGAGCCGGCTGCCGCCACCGCCGACGACATCTACGATCACCTGCTGGAAACGCTCGGTAAACCGGAGTTCCATATCCGGCCGTTGTTCGACCGGTTCAATATCGAGTTCCTCAGCACCACCGATGCGCCGGATAGTGATCTGTCCGCGCACGCAAGGCTGGCCAAGGACGGCTGGGGCGACCGGGTGGTACCGACCCTGCGCCCGGATGCCCTGTTCTACCCGGACCACGCCTCCTGGGGCGACTCGATACGAGGACTGTCGACGCAGAGCGGTATCGAGATCTCCGGTTATTCATCGTTCCTCGACGCGCTCCGGCAGCGTCGATTCGCGTTCGCCGCGGCCGGCGCCAGGGCAAGTGACCACGGCCATCTCACCCCGGATACCACACCGCTTGACCCGGCCGACGCGAACCGGATCTTCGACGCCGCACTCATCGCTCCGGTCGGGCCGGAGGACGCCGAGCGGTTCGCGGCCAACATGCTCTTCGAGACCGCGCGGATGTCGCTGGATGACGGCCTCGTCATGCAGCTGCATCCCGGTGTGGATCGGAACCACTCGGACCGGGTACTATCGCGGTTCGGTGCCAACCAGGGCTTCGATATCCCGGTGGCGGTGGAGTTCACCCGCGGCCTGCAGCCGCTGCTGCAGGCCTTCGGGCACGACCCGCGATTGCGGATGATCCTCTTCACCGTCGACGAGACGACCTACTCGCGCGAATTGGCTCCGCTGGCCGGCGCGTATCCGTCGGTTCGCCTCGGCGCTCCCTGGTGGTTCCTCGACTCACCGGGCGGCATGTCGAGGTTCCGCGAGCTCACCACAGAGACCGCCGGTTTCTACAACACCAGCGGCTTCGTCGACGACACCAGGGCCTTCGCTTCGATCCCGGCCAGGCATGACCTCGCCCGCCGGGTCGATGCCGGGTTCCTGGCCAAGCTTGTCGCCGAGCACCGGCTCGGCCTCGACGAGGCGATCGAGACGGTCATCGACCTGAGCTACAACCTGCCGTTACAAGCCTACGCTCGGCCGGTTGCCTGAACACCCGCCAAAATTCGAAAGAGGAACCATTATGGCCGTGATCGAGCGCGCCGAAGTCTTCATCACCAGCCCAGGTCGCAACTTCGTGACCTTGAAGATCACCACGTCGGACGGGGTCACCGGGCTTGGCGATGCCACACTTAACGGCCGGGAGCTGGCGGTGGCGGCGTACCTCACCGAGCACATCGTGCCGCTGTTGATCGGGCGGGACCCGCAGCGGATCGAGGACACCTGGCAGTACCTGTACCGGGGCGCGTATTGGCGCCGCGGGCCGGTCACCATGGCTGGGATCGCGGCGGTGGATGTGGCGCTGTGGGATATTAAGGGCAAGGTTGCCGGCCTTCCCGTGTACCAATTGCTCGGCGGCGCCTCCCGCACCGGTGCCCTCGCCTACGGTCACGCCTCTGGCTCGGACCTGCCCGCCCTGTTCACCTCGATCCACAATCACCTCGAGCAGGGCTTCAAAGCGATCCGGGTGCAGACGGCGGTGCCGGGGCTCGGCCAGGTGTACGGCGTGGCCACCGACCAGCATCCCGGTCAGCGTTACGACTATGAACCCGCCCAACGCGCCGCGGTGCCCACCGAGGAGACCTGGGATTCCCGGGCGTATCTGCATCACATACCCACCGTCTTCGCGGCGGTGCGAGAGGAGTTCGGCTACGACTTCCCACTGCTGCACGACGCACACCATCGGCTCAGCCCGAACCAGGCGGCGATCCTCGGTAAATCCCTCGAACCCTACGACCTGTTTTGGCTCGAGGACTGCACACCTGGAGAGAACCAGGAGTCGTTGCGTCGGGTGCGATCCCAGACGACCACGCCGCTGGCGATCGGCGAAGTCTTCAACACGGTATTCGACTACCAGACGCTGATCACCGAGCAACTGATCGACTATGTGCGCAGCGCGGTCACGCACACCGGCGGAATCACGGCGCTGAAGAAGCTAATGGATTTCGCCGGTGTCTACCAGATCAAATCCGGATTCCACGGGCCGACCGATGTTTCTCCGGTCGGTCAAGCCGCGGCCCTGCACCTGGATATCGCGATCAACAATTTCGGCATCCAGGAGTACATGAAGCACTCCGACGAGACCCTGCAGATCTTCCGAACCAGCTACACCTTCCAGAGTGGGCTGCTGCATCCCGGAGAGAACCCAGGGCTCGGGGTCGAATACGACGACGAACTCGCCCAGCAATTCGAGTACACTCCTGCCTATCTGCCGGTCAACCGCCTCCTGATCGACGGAACCATGCACGACTGGTAACCGCTCGCTAAACGGCGCGCAGGTGGTACAACTGCAGCTTGCACAACGCTGACGGCTCGGATGACCATAGATCATGCCCAGCCGCTTGCTGCTGATCTCTGACACTCACGTGCCCGCCCGGGCGCGCGCCCTCCCGTCCGCGGTGTGGCTCGCGGTCGATGCTGCCGACATCGTCATCCATGCGGGCGACTGGGTGGCGGCGAGCCTCTTGGATGAGCTGCAGGCCAGGGCGGCGAGCGTGATCGGGGTGTGGGGCAACAACGACGGCGACGAGCTGCGCCAACGACTACCGGAAGTGGCCCGCAGGGTGATCGACGGCATCCGCTTTGCCGTCGTGCACGAGACGGGCCCCGCCGCAGGGCGTGAGGCTCGCTGCGAAGCGGCGTATCCGGATGCCGACGTGCTGGTCTTCGGCCACAGCCACATTCCGTGGGACACCAGCGCCCCCGGCGGCCTGCGGCTCCTGAACCCGGGCTCCCCTACGGACCGTCGTCGGCAACCGGCGTGCACGATGCTGACCGCGGTTGCGGACTCCGGCTCGCTTCGCGATCTCAAGCTTGAGCACGTGGCCAGCTGAGACCACGCGAGTCCCGGCTAAGTGTGGGTGTTTGCGCAGAACACCCACATAAATCCTGGACTCGCGTGGTTCACCGAGGCTGGACTCGTGGGGTTCATCGAGCCTGGACTCGTCGGATTGTGGGGAGGGGCTGGGTTTAGGAGGAATGTGGTGCGACGTCGTGCAGGTGGTGCACCAGGTCGTGCGCGAAATACCTCGCTAGCGTAGCGACCGTGAAAACGGTTCCGTCGCTGCGTTTACCCTTGCGCCCCCGCGAGGCGGCTGGCACCGTGGCGAAGGCATCCGCTGTCGCGTCTGCCGCCGCGCTGAGCTCGCCGGAGACGACAGCGGGGTCCTGCTCGTCATAGCGGCCGTCAATGGCCGCGGCATCCTGATCCCAGTCGGGGAAGACCGGCTCGTCGTCATTGAGTACCATGGCCAGGCGCTCACCGAATAGCCCGCACACATCACGGGTATGAGCCGCATATTCCACCGGTGACCAGGTGTTCTCATCTGGGCGTTGTCCCGCACCGGTGCGGCCCAAAATGATGCTCCACTTCGCGGTCGTGGCTCTGACGAGCGCGGGGACGGCGTCGAAGGCAAGGGCGGTGGAGTCAAAGCCGCACTGGTCGCATCGACGCTGAAGCACCCAGCTCCAGTCTTTCGTGTCAGGAACGATCGGCATGTTCTGATCCTATGGCGCGCTGCGGCGATGCGGGACGTGGCGAAGCTCGGCTCCGACGGCAATCACCCAGCTCCAGGTGAACGAATTCTCAGCTTTCGGTGGACGAACACTCAGATTCCCGATAACGTGAGCGAGAAGTCTTGTCGGGGGAGGTGACCACAGTGCACGACACCGAGCGTGTTGACACGGGTGGTGCGCCATCTCGAACGAGCCGGATCGCGCAAATCGCGCTCGCCGCCTCAACATTGGCGGCTGGTTTATTGCTGCTCGGCGCGGCATTCGGCAGCACCTCGGCCTCCGCTGACGAGCAGCCCTCTGGTGGCTCGCTGCTCGGCACGCTGACCTCGACGGTCTCGTCCGCGGCCACGTCCACGGTCTCGACGCTGTCATCGGCCGCCTCTTCCTTGGCGCCCGCAGCAGTACCCCAAGTGGTAGAGAGTACGCCGGTTGAAAGCCCAGTTGCCGCAAGCCCGGCTGCCGCAAGCCCGGCTGCCGCAAGCCCGGCTCAGCCGGCGAATTCTGCACCAACCACCGCCCCCGTCGCCGCGGTTGTCGGTTCCGTCGCGGCGATCGCCACAAATCTTACGGATGCCGTCGCCGGCGAACCGGTGGCCGGGATTCTTCACGCGCCCATCGTCGGCACGGCGACCAATGCGGTCGACGGCCTGCTCGGCCAGCTTCCAGTCGTCTCGACAATCGTCGGCGACGCTGCGTTGAACGGCATCCTCACCCCGATCTCGACCACGCTTGACGGCGCCCTCGGCCTCGTCGCCGGCACTGTGGCCCCGGTCGTAGGGGCACTCGGTCCGGTGGTCGAAGAGCTGCCGGCACTACTTCCGCCCCAAGACCGACCGGCGACGACGACGCCCGACCCGGTTGCGCCGCTGATAACATCCGCCACCGATCTCGCCACCGTTGCGTCCAGCGGAAGCCAGTCGCCGGGTGGCCAGTCCGCGCCGAAGTCCTTGTCGGCCAATTCTGCCGTCCTGCCGACGCTCTGGATCGCCGCAAGTTCGTCCCCGCCAGGTGGCCAACGCCTGCCCGGAACACCGAATCCCAGCACCCCCGCAGCACCGGCGACCAGTTCGACCTCCGGGTCGAGCGCCGGCGGAGCTGTCGGTGCCGTGGCCAGCCTGAGTGATAGCGGGTGGCATCCGCTCGCCGTCGCAGGCGGCACCTCGGGAACGCACAACGACACGCTTCCGCCCGCCCCTACCTTCGAATCCGACGAATCCCCTGACTGAGTGAGTCCTGCCGTCCTGCCGGGACGGTCACGGACCGAATACTCCCTTCCGGGAGCACAATCACTCAATCAAGGAGTTCAAGGATCATGAATAAATACGTATCGAGAGGGCTGTGGTTTGCCCTCTTCGTCGGCGGGCTTTCACTCGTCGGCATGGGAACGGCGAATGCCGCAGAGACGCAAGGAGACGACGGAATCCTCTCGGGGAACCAAATCGTCAGCTCCATCACTGCTCCGATCACGGCCGTCGGGAATGCAATCAGCGGAATCGGTGATGCAACCAGTACCGATTCGACAATCGCGGAGGCGGCACCTGCGCCGCAGGTGACGGCGACGGAGTCTGCGCCTGTCGCGGCACCGGTTGAAGCGACCACCAGCGGCTCCGACGGCATCGCGTCGGGGAACCAGGCGATCGTCTCGGTGGATGTCCCGATCCAGGTCAGCGGTAACGCGGTCTCGGTCATCGGCGACTCCACCAGCACGGATGCGACGGCGAACCCCGCCGGAGCAACTCGTGCCGCACCGGCTGCAGTGACCGATGGCAGTGACGGGATTCTGAGCGGAAACCAGGCCATCCTGGATGCCACCATTCCGGTCACCATCAGCGGCAACGCGCTCAGCATCATCGGCGACTCCACCAGCACCGGCTCCACGGTCACCCCGGTCACCCCGGTTACAACCACGAGCAACAGCAACGGAATCGGAGCCATCACAAACGGCTCCGACGGGATCCTCAGCGGAAACCAGCTCATCCCCACGCTGAACCTCCCGGTCACCATCAGCGGCAACGCGCTCAGCGTCATCGGCGACTCCACCAGCACCGGCTCCACCGTCACCCCGGTCAGCCCGGTCACCCCGGTCACGACACCGAGCAACAGCAACGGAATCGGAGCCATCACAAGCGGCTCCGACGGGATCCTCAGCGGAAACCAGCTCATCCCCACGCTGAACCTCCCGGTCACCATCAGCGGAAACGCGCTCAGCGTCATCGGCGACTCCACCAGCACCGGCTCCACCGTCACCCCAGTCACCCCGGTCACCCCGGTCACGCCCGTGACCCCGGTCACCCCGGTTACGCCGGTCACCGCGGTCACCCCGGTCACGCCCGTCACCGCGGTCACCCCGGTCACCCAGATGACGACCGTCGGCCACGCAACCGCGGCCGGTCACAACGGTGCCAGGATGGGTGGGCTGGCCTCCACGGGTAGCGACATCGCTGGTCTCGGCGGACTGATCGCCCTGCTGCTCGCGGCAGGGCTCGGCCTGATGATGGCCAGTCGGAAGGCGCTGCGCGCGTAAGCGACCGCCGGTATCAACGCCGGGCGATGCAGCCTACTGCGTCGCCCGGCATCGCCGCGCCCCGCAATCGCCGCGCCCCGCGACATCCGCGCCCCGCGACATCCGCGCCCCGCAACGTTAAACAGGCGGGATGGACGCACCGTCACGCTCAACAGGCAGAACGTGCCGCATTCTCGGCTCCGTGCCTGATGAGTACGACGCAACTACCCCGCAGGCGCCGGCTCGGCGGGCGGTGTAGCCGGTGCGGGCGGGCAGACTGTGCTCGCCGTGACCGTGTCGGCTGCCTGCTGCGCGGACCAGGGCAGTGCGATCGTGGGTGGCGAACCTTTCTTCGCCGGTGCCTTCGAGGCGATAGCGGCCAGTTGCTGCGCGAATGCTTGAGCGAACGCCGCACCGCTGGTCGAATTGTTCAGCATGACCACGACGGTCAGGCCAGACGAGGGATCGCTGAGCATGGCCGAGATGAATCCGGGGACCGCGCCAGCCTGACCGCGCATCGGCCCCAGCTGGATCCCGCCAAGTCCGTACTGCTGCCAAGCCGGCGCGGTGCCGCCCAGGGGAACGGTCTTCCATTGGGCTTTACTGGTTGCCTTTGTGAGCAAAGATCCATTCGCGAGCGCCTGGGCGAACCTGCCCATATCGTTCAAGTCCGAGACCGCCCCACCCGCGGTGTACAGCATGGAGTTGGACAGTTCGGTGTCATCAACCACCGTTCCGCACTGGGGCGTGCCGTCAATCGGGTTGAGTGCGGTCGCGTACCCGTTCGGGTGCGCACCTCGGATCGTGAGTTGCTCCGGGTCTGGGAAGCTCGAGGCATCCATCCCGAGCCGATCGAACACGTACTGCTGATACAGATGCGGCCAATCCAGCCCGGTCGCCGACTCAAGCGCCATCCCCAACAGCACGACCCCCGTGCTGGAGTTGGCCCAGGCCGTGCCGGGCTTGGTCGAGGCGGCACTCGCGGCGCCATCGCTGAAGATCTCAAGCGGCGGCCAGATCCGCTCCGGGTTGTTCACGAACTGAGGCGCGAGCGCAGCGGTGTAATCGGCCAGTCCAGAGGTGTTCTGGCACAGCTGAGCGAGTGTGATTCCGTCGATCCCGACGACCCGCGGCAGATACTTTGACACCGGATCGTCAAGCTTGAGCTGATTCTGATCCACCAGGGAGAGCATCACGGAGCAGGTCATCGCCGTGGTGTTCGCGCCGATCCGGAATCGCATATCGGTGTTGAGCGGCTCTTTCCCATCGTTCGTCGTCGTGCCGGGAGAGGCCTCCCACGTGCCGGCCCACGGCGCCCAGACGCCGGCGATCGCACCGGTCGAGCCGGACAGGGTTACCGCCGTGTCCAGCGCGGCATCCAAATGCGTCACAATCTCTTTGTCGAAGGATCCGGGGACCTGCTCCGGAAGTTTAGAAGTGGCATCGGCCGATGGTGTGCACGCGGTCATGAGCAGCAGGACACCAGCAGTCAGCGCGGCGGCGGCCGCACGGGCAAAACGGTTCCGTGCCAATTTCATTCCATCCCCCGACGGTTGTCTGATGACTACCAGAGATTCTACCGACGCTTCGCGCTGAGCCCGCATTCGCGCAGGCACGGCAGGTCTCGATTCCATACCGGGCAACCGGATGCCGCGAGGCCGGCGGGTGGGATTCGGCCGCCGCGCTCAGTCGCCGCGCATGAAGCGCTCAACGTGCGCGTCGACCATGATGTCGCCGGGACGAAGCGGCCGAGTCAGGTAGAGCCCGTCCAGGGCGGTGATCCGGCTCAGCGCGACGTAGGTCTGGCCTGGGCTGAACGCGCGGGAGCCGAGGTCCACAATGGCCGACTGGTAGCTCTTGCCCTGCGACTTGTGGATCGTCACCGCCCAGGCCAGGCGCAGCGGGAACTGGGTGAACTCGGCCACCACATCCTTGGTCAGCTTCTTCGTCGCGGGTGAGTAGGAGTACTTGTACTTCTCCCAGGTCACCGGCTCCACCTCGTGGACCTCCCCGTCGACCTCGACATACACCGTGGCGGAGATCCGGCTGACCGTTCCAATGGTGCCGTTGACCCAACGGTGTCCGGCGTCACCGACGTCATTGCGCAGGAACATCACCTGAGCGCCGACCTTCAACTGGAGTGCCTCGTCAGCCGGGAAGGTGCGCCCGTTGAAGTCTCCGCTGATCTCCGCGTTCGCGGTCAGCGCCCGACCGGGAAGCCGCTCGAGTTCCCTGGCATTGATCCGGTTGACGGTGTCGTTGCGGGTGGCCAACGTGATCGTGCCGTCGGTCGGGGCTGGGCGGGCGCCGACCTCGTTGAGGCGGTCGGCAATCTCCTTGGTGACGAGCCCGTGCCGCACCGCCGTCAACATCGCCTTGAAGTCTGCCTCGTGCTGACGGTGGATCTCGGACAGCTCGTAGATCTTCAGCTCTGCCTCGCGCCAGACCTTCGCGTCGAAAAACCACATCGAGCGGTAGGTGTCGCCGAAGTAGGCGCGTTCGTCGGCGTCCCCGGGCACCGGCGCCAACTGGTACGGGTCGCCGAACAGCACCAGTTGCACTCCGCCGAACGGTTCGTGCCTCCGCTGGCGAGCCTGCCGCAGACTGCGGTCGACGGCATCCATCAGATCCGCATTGACCATCGAGATCTCGTCGATGACGAGCGTGTCGATCGTGTTCAGCAGCTTTCGCACCTCGGCGCTTTGCTGAATATCATGATCAGCGATCACCCCGATCGGCAGTCGGAACAGCGAGTGAATGGTCTGCCCGCCGACGTTCAACGCCGCTACCCCGGTGGGCGCCGCGATCACCAATTGCTTATCGGTGTTCCAGGCAAGATGGTTCAGCAGGGTGGATTTTCCGGTGCCGGCCCGCCCCGTGACGAAAACGTGCTGCCGGGTCTTCTCGATCGCCTCGAAGACGACGGCCTGCTCTGCGGAAAGGGCGATCGGACTCACGGATGCCCCTTTCAAACGCGGCACGGGTCGCGGATGGGGCGACCCACTCATTTTACTGAAGACGGATGCCATCGGCCCCCCGCTATCCACAGCCGGGCCTTCTTCTATGCTGTGGTGATGTCTGAAACCGTCCAGCCGCCGATGGTCCCGGGCGAGCCGGCACCGAAGCGGCGGCTGGGCGCCCGCGTGCTGATCTGGTCGCTGCTGGGCCTGCTTCTGGTCGCTGCGCTGATCAGCGCGGTCGCGGCGGCGAGCCGTGAGCTCTACAGCGCCAGTGGGCTGGTCGACGCGTATCTGACCGCGCTGGCGCAACATCAGCCGGCTGCCGCCCTCGCCTTACCCGGCGTCGATGCGAGGCAACCCTCGCCCGACGTCTCCCGAGAACTGCTGCGGGGTTCGGCGCTCGGGGTGCTGACCGATATCGAGCTGACCGAGTCCGCCGGCAGCGCCGGGACCAGGCTGGTGACGGCGCGCTACCTGCTGGACTCCGTGCCCGGCACGTGCGTATTCACCGTGAAGCCCGCCGGCGCGTGGCTTGGCGTCTTCCCCAGTTGGCGATTCGCGACCAATCCGCTTGCGGTGGTGACCGTCACTGTCGCGCACGCGCACACGTTCACGCTTGCCGGGCTGAATGTCGACCCACGCGCGGCCGACGCGCGGCCGACGGACGATCACGGCCCGACCGGCACCGACGCCGGCGGATACGGAGCACACGCACGCTATCTCATGTTCGCTCCCGCCCGCTATACCTTCGGACACGCCTCCGCCCTGCTCTCGGCGGAACCGGTCACCGCCACGATCACCCCCGGATCGGAAAACGCGCAGGTGCACGTTGTCACCCGCGCAAACCGAGCCTTCAACACCTCGGTGCAAAAGGAGGTCGACCGGGCGCTGGATGCCTGTGCCGCCCAGCACACCTTGCAGCCGGCCGGCTGTCCGTTCGGCATAGAAATCGACGACCGGGTAGACGGCGCCCCGAACTGGACCATAGTGCGCTATCCCACCGTGCAGATCGAGGCGGGCCGGTCCGGTTGGCAAGCCCAGGGCCTCAACGGGGTCGCTCAGGTTCAGGCCACCGTGCGCTCCCTCTTCGACGGCAGCATCACTCCGACGCGACGCAACGAGCCGTTCACCATGAATATCGGCATCACGATCGAGGCCGAAGATGCGATAGCCATCATCGGCCAGTGATCTCGCGCTCAGCGGTTGGCGTGCTGATTCTCACGCTCGGCCAGTCGAGTCAGCCGCGCGTTGTAGGCCTTCAACTCCGCATCATCGGTGCGATCTGCGTTGCGATCCAATCGCTTGGACTCCTTTTCATCGCTACGGCTCCACATGATCGCGACGATGATGGCCAGCGCCGCGGTAGGTATCTCCCCGACGCTCCAGGCGATTCCACCGCCGGCCTGTTGGTCGACAAGTGGGCTGTCCCCCCAGGTCCGGCCCATCGCGCCGAACCAATTGGCCAGCAGCAGGTTGTGGGTCAACATCAACGAGAGCCCGAAGAAGGCGTGAAAGCCCATCGTCGCCAGCAGCAAGAGCAATCGGAACGGGTAGGACAGTCGGTGCTTGACCGGGTCGATGCCGATCAGCGATTGAACGAAGAGGTACCCGGTCACGATGAAATGGGTGATCATCCATTCGTGGCCGATGTGGTCGGTGGTCGCCCAGCCCAGCAACGGACTGTAGTAGAAGACCCACAGGGACCCCGCGAAAAGCACTGCGGCCACCACCGGAGTGGTCAGGATGCCGGCGATGCGGGAGTGAACCGCGAGCATGATCCATTCTCTGGCCCCCCGCGACCCGTCGGTCCGCTTGGTGATCGCCCGCATCGCCAGGGTGATCGGGGCGCCGGGAACCAGCAGCAGCGGCACCATCATGGTCAGCGCCATGTGCGCGAGCATATGGGAACTGAACAGGTACTTCTCATAAACGTTCACACCGCCGTTGGTGATGTAGAACAACAGCACCAGCCCGGTGATCCAGAGAATGGTGCGGTGCAGCGGCCAGTGGTCGCCACGACGATGCAGCCGCCAAACCCCGGCCAGGTAGAAGAATGCGCCAAACGCGCAGGCGAGAATCCAGATCAGGTCGAAGTTCCAGCCGGTGAAGTAGCTGGTCATGGTCAGCGGAGGCGGCAACGGCTCGCCGGTGAGGATCTCCGCGGGGGTTGGCGCCGACCCGATGGTCTGCTCGACTGGCGTCGCGGTCCGGGCCAGCGCCGCCGCGACGCCGGAGGCGATGCCCATGAACACCAGCTCGGCGCTGACCAGCCACCAGAAGGTGCCGCGGCTGCCACCACGCCGCAGCCGTGCGATCAGGAAGCGGCGCTGTCCGGCGCCGAATACGCCAAGCGCGACCAGCGCCGCGACCTTGAACAGCACCAGGATTCCGTACGGGGTCAGCAGCTTCTCCAGTGTGCCGACCCGCAGCTCCGCGTTGATATAGCCGGATGCCGCCACGACGACGAAGCAGATGATCGCCAGCGTCGAATACCGTTCGATCACCGGGACGATGCGGCCGTCATCCAGAGTGCGGCGGATGATCACCACGGTGAGCAGTCCACCGATCCAAACCGCGGCACCGACCAGGTGCAGTCCGAGAGAGGTGACCGCCGCATCGTGGCCGGCTGTACCGGCGGCGTGCCCCTGCTGGGCCATCGGCAGCAGGGCGAGCAGGGCAAGCGCAGTGACGAAGACCAATGCGGTGCGGTTGCGCACCGCGAAGCAGAGAATCGTAAGTACCGCAGCGATCAGGGTAGTGGCCAGCCAGGCCTGGCCGAGCGCGATGCTGGTCAGGAAGGTGCTGATCCCGGCGCTGAACTGCTCGTCGAAGCCGAGCGGGATGCCCGAGACGCTCAAGTAGGTGAAGAACCCGGTGATCGCGCTGGTAACCGTCATCATGGCGGCTGCAGCCGCGGCGAAATCGAGCGCCTTGCCGAACTCGGGCTCGCTGCTACTCAGTGCGAAGCAGGTGAGGATCAGCGAGCCGATCAGTCCGGCGGCGCTGAGGTTGACCAGGAGCTTGGCCATCGGCAGGCCGAACCGGACCACAGCGCCCGGGTCGGCCAACAGCGGCGCGTTCGCGGCCCCGCCGATCGCCAGCGAAGCGAGAAGTGCAAGGAATGCCGCTCCAACGAGCGCGGCCGGTCCCGACACGCGGAGCAGTCTGGTCACCGCCTAAGCCTACGCGGACGTGGGCGGCGCGTTAAACAGGCAGCGAGGCCGCAATAAGTGGAATCGAGCCTGTTCTGGCTATCAGAGTGTCAGCCCTGCCTGTTGAGGCACGCAAAAGGGGATGCCGACCGAAGTCGGCATCCCCTGCAGAATGCTTGTGGCTATTTGACCGAAGCCTTCAGCTTGCTTCCGGCGGTCAGCTTGACCCGGTGGCCGGCAGGAATCTGCAGCTCGGCGCCGGTCTGCGGGTTGCGGCCGGTGCGGGCAGCGGTCTCGGTGCGCTCGGCAGCCAGCCATCCCGGAATGGTAACCTTGCCACCCTTGGCGACCGTCTCGGCCACAGTGGTGAAGAATGCGTCGAGCACGCCACCGACTGCGGCCTGGCTCTGACCGGATGCCGCAGCAACTGCGGCGACAAGCTCGGTCTTGTTAAGCGACTTTTCAGCCATTGAGTGTCCTCCTCGGACCTATATGTTGCCCGTGGGCAGCTATTGACTTGGAACGGTTGAGGCCACGCGGGCCGCTTCGTCGGTCAGTTCGACCGCCTGTAACCTACCAGCTTGACTTCGTAATTCCGGGCAATTCGCCCCGGTGCGCCATGTCGCGGAACCGCACCCGGGAAATGCCGAACTTCGAGAGGAGGCCACGCGGGCGGCCGTCGACGGCGTCGCGGCCGCGGACTCGCACCGGCGAAGCATTGCGCGGCAGCTTCTGGATGCCGACGCGGGCGGCTTCACGGGACGCGTCGGTACCGTTCGGGTCGACGAGCGCCTTCTTCAGCTCCAGACGCTTAGCTGCGTAGCGATCGACGATCAGCTTGCGCTGCTCGTTGCGGGCAATCTTGCTCTTTTTGGCCATGGGTTAGCGCTCCTCGCGGAAGTCAACGTGCTTGCGCACTACGGGATCGTACTTCTTCAGCACGAGACGATCAGGGTCGTTTCGGCGGTTCTTGCGGGTCACATACGTGTACCCGGTGCCGGCGGTTGACCGAAGTTTGATGATGGGACGGACGTCTTGCTGCCTGGCCATTAGATCTTCTCCCCGCGGGCAAGGATGTCTTTGACGACGGACTCGATTCCACGGACATCGATGACCTTGATGCCCTTGGCCGACAGGGTCAGCGTCACGTTACGGCGCAGCGAGGGGACGTAATACGTCTTCTTCTGCACATTCGGGTCGAAGCGGCGCTTGGTGCGCCGGTGCGAGTGCGATATAGCGTGCCCGAAGCCGGGAACAGCTCCGGTCACTTGGCAGACTGCTGCCATGATTTCCTCCATCATTACCGCGAGGCGCGATGCCTCGCCCAAGATCTCTTGTCGGCAGGGTTCATCCAGGTTCATGAGAGAAGTGGATTTTACCTGCGATCTGGGCAGAGGAGTCCGCCCAGCCAATGAACTATCCTACGTGCCGCGTGCATGCCGCGCAAACCGACGACTTGACTCATCTAAAAGGTCCGGGAACTGTTGCGCGTGCCTCACGTAAATATGTCCGCGTGCGTGCGCGGTGTTTCCTGGCTGGATGAGCAGGGAGTTGTCGATGGCTGCGCGCCGGGAGATCACGAAGAAGTACGCACGTCAGTACCTGAAGGCAGACAAGGCCGAGAAGGGCCGCCTGCTCGACGCGTTGGTCGAGACGACCGGGTGGGCCAGGGACCATGCCCGCCGTGCGATCAGGCAGGCCACCGGCAGGAAGGGCGCGGCCGGTCAGCAGCAGCGCAAGCCGCGCCCGAGGAAGTACTCCTATGACGCCTTGCTCGTGCTGCAGGAGGTCTGGCGGCTCACGGGACAGCCCTCCGGGAAGTACTTGGCCGCGGTCATGGCCGACCAGCTGGGCCGCCTTGTCAGGTTCAACGAACTCGGCAAGGTTCACGATCGCGTCAGCGAGAAGGTGCTCGATGAGGTGCTCGGGATGAGCGCGGCGACAATCGACCGGTACCTGAAACCACACAAAGACGCCGCATATCCGGTCGCTCTCTCGGGCACGAGGCCGTCCCATATTCTGCGCTCGTCGATCCAGGTGCGCACCAGCATGGACGACCCGATCACGACGCCAGGCTTTCTGGAGTTGGACACCGTCGCGCACTGCGGGCATTCGCTGAAGGGCGAGTTCCTTTGGACACTGACCGCGACGGACCCGCTGACCGGGTGGACGATGCTGCGCACGGTCAAGAACAAAGCCTTCGTCAACGTGCACAAGGGCCTGGAATGGGTGCACAAGCACAGCCCGACAGCAGTGAGCGCGATGGATTTCGATAACGGTTCCGAGTTCCTGAACTGGTCCGTGATCGCGTGGTGCGACAAGTACGGAATCGAGATCACCCGCGGCCGCCCCTACAAGCACAACGACAACGCGCACGTCGAGCAACGCAACGGCGACTGGGTTCGCCGCCACGCCTTCCGATACCGTTACGAGACCGAACACGAGATGCGGTTACTCAACGAGCTCTGGCAACTCGTGATGGCACGCAAGAACCACCTGCTGCCCTGCGTGAAAGCCACCGGCTGGACCCACACCACCGCCGGCCGGAAGAAACGCGTCTACGACACCCCGAGAACCCCTTACCGCAGACTCCTCGACGCCGGCGTCCTCGACGAGAAAACGAAGGTAAAGCTCTCCGCCGAGAATGAGAGACTCAACCCGGCGAAGATCACTCGCCGGATCACAGCGATCCAACAGCAACTCATCGAACTCGCCGCAGCCCGAACCCAAGGAACCCGACCCGCCGCCTAACGACCACCACTCGCGGACACATTACGTGAGGCACGCACCTTCACCATCCGGACATCTTGACGTGAGGCAAGACGACCGAGCGTGCGCTGGACCGCCGGTGATGCCGCCAACCGTTTTTCCGCCTCCGCGAGCAGAACGCAGGTGCAGAGGCCATCGACGGCCAGGCTCAACTCGTCAAGGGATGGGAACGTCGGCGCGATGCGGATGTTCGCATCGGCCGGATCGACCCGATACGGATACGGCGCCCCGGCCGGCGTGATGGCGATGCCCGCCGCCCCGGCAAGCTCGATGGCCCGTGCGGCGCACCCGGAGCCGGTCATCAGGCTCACGAAGTAACCGCCTTTCGGATCGGTCCATTTCCCGACGTCATATCGGCCGAGACGATCGGCGAGAATCGAGGCGACCGCGGCGAACTTCGGGGCCAGCACCGCACGCTGCTTCGCCATGTGCGCGGTGACTCCGGCCGCATCGTGAAGCACGTGACGCAGTTGGTTGATCTTGTCTGGCCCGATGGTTTGGGAGACCATGCAGTCCAGCAGCCAGGCGACATTCTCGGCCGAGGCTCCGAAGAACGCGACGCCGGACCCCGGAAAGGTCACCTTCGAGGTCGAGGCGAACACCAGGGGCCGATTGGGGTGACCGGTCTGCGCCGCGAGCGCCACGATGTCGATCGGGGTGGGTACCTCATCGGTCAAATGATGTACGGCGTAGGCGTTGTCCCAGAACAGCCGGAAGTCCTCCGCCGCAGCCGGTAGGCTCACCAGTGTCCGGGCCACCTCTTCGCTGTACACGGTTCCGGTGGGATTCGAGTAGACCGCGACGCACCACATGCCCTTGATGGAAGCATCCGATCTGAGCAGTTCGCCGACGGCTTCGATATCCGGGCCATCGTCGTTCAGCGGGACCGGGATCATGGTGATCCCGAAGCGCTCAGTGATGGTGAAGTGCCGATCGTAGCCGGGCACCGGGCAGAGAAAGCTGAGCGCCCAGTGCCAGCAGCTGCGGGACCGGCACCCGCAGCACGTCCGAGAACATCGCGCGCAACTCGGGCAGCCCCAGCGCCCCACCGTAATTGCGCAAATCGGAACCGGCTGCATCCCGATAGCTGTCACCGGGTAGGCCCAGCAGGGCGTTTGAGAGGTCCAGCTGCTCTGGAGAAGGTTTCCCGCGAGTCAGATCGAGGTTGAGGCCACGCCGGCGCAGGGCATCGTAGTCACGCTGGAACTCACGGCCGTCTGTCAAGTCGATGTCTGCCGGTCGGTACAGTCAGCGCAGAAGCCGAAGACATCGACCACGTGCTCCGCCTGGGTGAAGCCGTTCTCGGCCGCGACCTGCTTCGCCCACGCTTCGACGGCGTCCGCCTCGATCTCGACTGCCGTGCCGCATTTGCGGCAGATCAAATGGTGGTGATGGCCGGTGGTGCACGCCCGGTACAGGCTCTCCCCCTCCAGCGACTGCAGGGAATCCGCCTCGCCTTCTACCGCAAGATCGGCCAGGGCGCGGTACACGGTCGCCAGACCGATGGAGGAACCGTCGCCGCGCAGATGCGAATGCAGCCGCTGGGCACTGATGAACCCGTCGCTGGCACCGAGCGCCTCCCGCACCGCCTCGCGTTGCCAGGTGTTCCTCTTCTTCACGCTCGACCCGCCGTCATCTTTTGCTCAACCCCATCAGCTTCTGTCCCGGTGCTTTCAGGCCCGGTGCTTTCAGAATAATCGTGCCGCCTGCGGTGATCTCGGGGAATCCCGCGTCGGGTGCGCACCGCCGCGATGATCCGGCAGCCCAGATAAATCAGGAAGGACACGGTCGTCACATACGGGCTGATCGGCACCGTCCCACCCAGAGCCAGCATGATTCCGCCGACCATAGAGACCACGGCGAATCCGACGCTGAGCAGTGGCACCAGGAACGGGGACGAGGACAGCCGAAGAGCGGCAGCGGCCGGGGTGACCAGAATCGACAACACCAGCAGAGCGCCGACGATCTGCACCGAGACGGCCACTGCCAGGCCGAGCAGGAGCATGAAGAAGATCGACAGGAAGCGTACCGGCACGCCTCGGGCGGCCGCGACATCGGCGTCGACGCTGGCGAACATCAGCGGTCGCCAGACCACCAGAAGCCCGATCACCACGATGATAGCGATCGTCACGAGCGCGCCCAATTGCGGGTTGTCCACCGCGACGATCTGCCCGGTCAGCAGGCCGAACTTGTTCGAAGAGCGGCCGGGATACAGGGCGAGGCAGAGGATGCCGAGTCCGAGTCCGAATGGCATCAGCACGGCGGTGATCGAGTTGCGATCGCGCGCCTTCGCCCCGAGCCCGCCGATAAGCACGGCGGCGAGCACCGATCCCACCAGGGAGCCTTGCACGACGCCAATGCCCAGTAGCAGTCCAGCCGATGCACCCGCGAAGGAGAGCTCGCTGATGCCGTGGACCGCGAAGGCCAGATCCCGGCTCATCACGAAAACGCCGATCATTCCGCCGACGACGCCGAGGATCGCGCCGGCGATGATCGAGTTCTGCAGCAGAACCAGCAACTGTCCGTAGTTGTCGAAGTTGAAGATCTGCGACCACAAGTCGGTGTCTTGCATTGACCAGCTCATAGTGACCCACCGGGTTCGTCTGGATGGGCGTGCGCGCCGTCCGGGAACAGCCCGGTGCTGCCGGTGGGGCCGACCACAACGACGCGCCCGCGAGTCTTGATCACGTCGACCGGCACCCCGTACAACCCGCTGAGCACCTCGGAGCGCAGCACCTCGTCTGGCGTGCCGATCCGGAACGCCCCGCCGGCCAGGTACAGCACACGATCGACCATATCGAGCACGGGATTGATGTCGTGGGTGACAAACAGCACCCCGAAGTCCCTGGTGCGGCGATGGTGATCGATGAGTTCACTCACCGCACGCTGCTGGGCGAGATCCAGTGACAACAGCGGTTCGTCGCACAACAGTAGCCGTGGATCCCCGGCGAGAGCCTGCCCCACCCGAAGGCGCTGTTGTTCGCCACCGGACAGGGTGGCGATCGGGGCGGTGGCGAACTCGGTGGCACCTACAGCGGCCAGCAGCGCGTCGATCTCGGCCGTGCGGGTGGCGGAGGGAAGCGGAATCCCCCAGCGGTGCCCGCTCAACCCGAGCCCGACCACATCACGCCCGCGCAACGGTGCACCCTCGTCAGCGAGTTTCTGCTGCGGGATGTAACCGATCCGCCGATTCCCGCGGTGCACGGGCTCGCCGAGAAACTCAACCGACCCGCTGGTCAACCGGGTCTGCCCGAGTACCGACTTCAACAGACTGGACTTCCCTGACCCGTTCGAGCCGAGCACGGCGATGAACTCCCCGGCGTGTACCTGGAAATTCAGGTCATGCCACAGCGTGCGACCCGCGTAGCCCAGGCCCGCATTCCGCAGCCGCAGCACCGGCTCCGACGTCGTCATCGGTTACTCCCCGAGCGCCTTGGCGATGGCATCCAGATTGGCCCTCATCCAGGAAACGTAGGTCTGGTGCGCGGGCAGGGTCTCGGTTACCGGGACAGCGGGGATATGGTTGGCCATCGCGGCCTTTCGCACCGCGTCCGTCTGCGGTCCGCCGGACTGCTCGTTGTACACCAGCAGCGCCACAGCGTGCGAGTCGAAGAGCGAGATCGTTTCACGCAACGTTTGCGGCGCCGCGTCGGTGCCGGATTCGATGGCATCGCTGAACGCTTTCGGAGTTATGTCGACGAGACCGACCGCTTCCAACAGGTACAGCGGCACCGGCTCGGTCACCGCCACTGCCTCGCCGGAGTGCACCGTCCTCAACGAGGCCTCGGTCGATTCCAGTTCGGTGAGATCGGCCGCAAACGCGGTGGCATTCTTGGCGAAGAATTCGGCCGAGGCCGGTTGCGCCTCGGACAGGGCCGCCGCCAGCGCGTCGGCGAGCTTGGTCATGCTTGGAAAGTCGTACCAGACGTGTTCGTTGAAGCCCCCGTCGGTTGACTTCTGGTCGTGGCCGGAGATCTCGGTTGCGTTCAGCACGGTCAGCTTCGCGGTGGATGCCCGCGAGTCCTTGGCCGAGGAGAGCATCGTCTGGACGAAATCGTCGTAACCGCCGCCGTTGGCGATCACAATATTGGCCTTGGCCAGGGCGAGCTGATTCTGTGCGCTGGCCTGGAATTCGTGCGGATCCTTGTTCGGGTCATCGATGATCGAGGTGATCGTGACCCTGTCACCCCCGATCCGGGAGGCGATGTCGCCGTAGACATCGGTGGACGCGACAATCGCGGTCTTCGAAGCGCCGCCGGATCCGGCGCCGCTGCCGGCGGCAGCCGAGTTCGAGGGGGTGCCTCCCGCGCAGCCGGCCAGCAGCAGCGCGAGTCCTGCCGCAAACGCCGGGATCAGCGTCCTGCGTTTCATCAGCACCAATGGGGACCAATCCGATCAGCGCGCCCGGTAGAGACGCTGCCCTAGATTAACCCTTATTGATAATGATTGTCAATGTCACCCTTTCGGGTGCAACGGCCAGGATCATTCCAACAGCAGCGCCGGTTCCTCGATGATCGAGGCGACATCGGCCAAGAACCGGCTGGCGACGTCTCCGTCCACCACCCGGTGGTCGAAGGATGCCCCGAGCGTGGTCACCGAGCGCACCCGCACCTCACCGTCAACCACCCACGGCTTCGGCTTGATCGTGCCAAGTGCGACGATGGCCACCTGCCCTGGGTTCAAGATGGGCGTGCCGGTATCCATCCCGAAGACACCGATGTTGGTCACGGTGATCGTGCCGCCGGCCATATCCGCCGGCTGGGTCCTGCCCTCCCTGGCGGTTACCGTCATCTTCTCCAGCGCGCCCGCCAGCTCCAGGAGCGTCATGGACTGGGTTTCCTTGACGTTCGGCACGATCAGACCGCGCGGGGTCGCCGCGGCAACCCCGAGGTTGACAAAGTGGTGCACGATGATCTCTTCGTCGGTCCAGGTGGAGTTGACGGTCGGGTTGCGCCGCACCGCCCAGATCATCGCCTTGGCCATGATCAAAAGCGGCGACACCTTGACGCCGGCGAAGTCCGCCGAGTTCTTCAGCCGTTTGACGAACTCCATCGTGCGAGTGGCGTCGACGTCGACGAACAGGCCGACGTGGGGTGCGCTGAAGGCGCTGGAGACCATCGCCTGCGCAATCGCCTTGCGGACTCCCTTTACCGGGATGCGGTCCTCGCGGCTGTCCGGCCACTGCGGGGTCTGAATATTGTGGAAGACGCTGGCCTGGTCGGCCTCGCGAATCACGTCCTCCCTGGTGGTCTCTCCGCCGGCACCGGTGGGCGAAACCAGAGCCAGATCCACGCCGAGGTCTTTGGCAAGTTTTCGGATCGGCGGCTTTGCCAGCACATTTCCGCCGGATGCCGTCGGTAAGGTTGGCGCGGCATCCGCTCTTAGGCGCGAGCCGCGTCGGCTGGTGCCGTGCCCGCTGCTGCCGTAGCCGACCAGCACTCCGGAGGGCTCTCGGGTGCCCTCGTCAGAGACACTGGCGGCGGTGTCTTCGACCAGTTCCGGCTCATCGGCCAGGTCTGCCGTCTCGGTGGTGATGGTGATCAGCGCAGTGCCGACCTCGACCGTCTTGCCCTCGGTGACCAACAGCCGACCGACGGTCCCGGCCAGGGGAGAGGGCAACTCGACCAACGACTTGGCGGTCTCGATCTCGACCAGGACCTGGTTCACGGCGACCGAGTCGCCCGGGCCGACCTTCCAGGCCACGATTTCGGCCTCGGTCAGGCCCTCGCCCACATCCGGCAGGCGGAACTGGGATTCACTCATTGTGATTCCTTCTGGTTGGAGGTGGGCAGGGGACCGGCATTGAGCGCCCGGTCAGTAGGCGAGGGACCGGTCCACGGCTTCGAGGATCCGGTCGGCATCTGGCAGGTACATTTCCTCCAGCGCCGACGGCGGATACGGCGTGTCGAAGCCGGACACCCGCAGGACCGGGGCCTGCAGGCAGTAGAAGGCACGTTCGGCGACCGTGGCCGCGATCTCGGACCCGAGACTGGCGAACCCGGCCGCCTCCTGCGCGACGATCAGCCGCCCGGTGTTGCGCACCGAGTCGAGCACGGGGCCGTAGTCCAGCGGGGAGAGCGAGCGCAGGTCGATCACCTCGAGGCTGATGCCTTCCTCACCGGCAAGCTCGGCCGCGCGCAGCAGGGTGCTCACCATTGCGCCGTGACCGACGAGCGTGGCATCCGTGCCATTGCGCACCACCCGGCTGGCGTGCAAAGCCACGGCATGGCCGGAGAAATCCACCTCGCCCTTGGGAAAGTACCGGCTCTTCGGCTCGAAGAACAGCACCGGGTCGTCGGAGCCGATTGCTTCCTGGATCATCCAGTAGGCGTCATTGGGAGTGCTCGGACTGACCACGCGCAGCCCCGGGGTGTGCGCGAAATACGCCTCCGGGCTTTCCTGATGGTGCTCGATGGAGCCGATGTGGCCGCCGTATGGCACCCGGATCACCACCGGCATGGTCAGCCGGCCCTCGTGCCGATTGCGCATCCGGGCCAATTGGGCGGTGATCTGGTCGAATCCCGGAAAGATGAATCCGTCAAATTGAATCTCGCAGACCGGACGGTAGCCGCGCATGGCCAGCCCGATCGCGGTGCCGACGATTCCTGATTCGGCCAGCGGGGTATCCAGAACACGCTTGTCGCCGAATTCGGCGTGCAGCCCCTCGGTCACCCGGTACACCCCACCGAGCGGTCCGATGTCCTCGCCCATCAGCAACACCTTGGGGTTGTCGGCGAGCGCCTTGCGCAGGCCCGAATTCAGGGCCTTCACCATCGGCAGTGACTCGACGAGCATGCCGGAGGCCTCCTGCGCCACCATCAGCGCACCTGCCCGTAGGAGTTCTCATAGGCTTCCAGCCACTCCCGCTGTTCCTGGATCAGCGGGTGCGGCTCAGCGTAGACGTGATCGAAAATCGTGTTTCGAACAGGCGCGACGATTTCCAGCGCTCGGCGCCTGGCATCCGCCGCGAAGTCCTCCGCCTCTTCCGCGACCGAATCGAGGAAGGCTTGCTCGATCCCGAGGGAGCGCAGGTACGTCGTGAACCGGGCGATCGGGTCGCGGCGAATCCAGGACTGCAGTTCCTCGTCGGTGCGGTATTTTGTCGGGTCGTCGGCTGTGGTGTGCGCCCCGATCCGGTAGGTCACGGCTTCGATCAGCGCCGGCCCGGCCCCCGCCCTGGCATCGTCAAGCCACTTGGCCGAGACGGCAAAGCTGGCCAGGACGTCGTTGCCATCGACCTGGGTGCCCGGAATCCCGAAGCCGCTGCCGCGCAAGTACAGCGGAATACGGGATTGTCTGGCCACCGGAACCGAGATCGCCCACTGGTTGTTCTGCAGGAAGAAGACCTCGGGCGTTTGATAGCTTGCCGCAAACACCAGCGACTCGCTGACATCGCCCTGTGACGACGCGCCATCGCCGAAGTAAACCATGACCGCCTGGTCACGATCCGGGTCGCCGCCGCCGCAGGCTCCGTCGAACTGGATACCCATCGCGTATCCGGTCGCGTGCAGGGTCTGCGAGGCGAGCACCAGGGAGTACAGGTGGAAATTGCCGTGTTCGGCCGGGTCCCAGCCTCCCAGAGTCACTCCGCGCAGCATCCGCAAGATATCGACCAGGTCGATGCCGCGGATCATTCCGACGGCATGTTCCCGATAGGAGGGGAAGACATGGTCCTGCGGTCGCAGGGCATAGGCAGAACCGACTTGGGCCGCCTCCTGGCCGTGGCTTGGCACCCACAGCGCGAGTTGGCCCTGCCGCTGGAGATTCGCGGCCTCCTGGTCGAATCGGCGCATCACGACCATGTCCCGGTAAAACCGCCGGTGATCCTGCTCGGTGAGCCGATCGAGGTACGGCAGGTACTCTTCGGCGGCGGCGCTGGGTTGAAACTGGCCGTCCGCAGTGAGCAGCTGAACCAGAGGGTCGGCCGCGGCTCTCGTCACCGGAGTGCCGACCACATCAGCCCCCCTCACTTCGGTGCGGGTCACCGCAGAGGCAGTTGAAATCGGGGTGGGTCGATCGTTGGTGGCAGCCATCCTTTCTAACCTAGTCGCCGGGCGGCATGCCCTATTGGTAGGTTGGCAACAATCTCCTGCGAAATCTTTAGGAGTTTCTCCACAGACTCGGGTTCCCCGACACTGACTCGGATGCCTTCGCCGAGGAACGGTCGCACCGCCAACCCCGCATCGAAGAAGGCGGCCGCGGCGGCCTCGGTCGCGTCGCCGGTGGCCAACCAGACGAAGTTCCCCTGCGCCTGCGGGATGTCCCAGCCCTGGTCCAGCAGGGCCTGGCGGAAGCCGTCACGTTGCAGCACGATCCTTGCCACCCGCTCCATGACCTCTTCCTCGAGTTCGATCGAGGCTATCGCCGCGATCTGCGCCTGGTCGGTCACCGACATCGCGATCGCGGTGGCGCGGGCGGCGTCGAGAATGCTCTCGGCACCCACCGCGTAGCCGATCCGCAACCCGGCCAGGCCGTAAGCCTTAGAGAAGGTGCGCAAGACCACAACATTCGGATGCTGCGACAGCACAGGCACCCCGTCGACCGCCGCCGGATCGGTGCGGAATTCGTGATACGCCTCGTCGAGGATGACCAGCAGATCGCGGGGGAGGAGTGCGATGAAATCGGCGAATTCCTGTGCGGTGACGATCGGGCCGGTTGGGTTGTTCGGCGTGCAGACCAGAACTGCTCTGGTGCGCGGGGTGATCGCGGCGGCCATCGCGGCCAGGTCGTGGCCGGCATCCGCACGATTGGGGACCGCGACGGAGCTCGCGCCGGCGGCGGTGACGATGCCCGGATACGCTTCGAAGGACCGCCAGGAGTAGACGACCTCATCCCCCGGCCCTGCCGCCGCGATGATCAACTGGGTGAGCAGCGAAATCGAACCGGCGCCGAGATGGATTTGCGACACCGCCACGCCGTGCCGCTCGGCCAACCGTTCGCGAAGCACCGTACTGGCGCCATCGGGATAGCGATTGAAAGAGTTGGCCGCCGCCAGCGCCGTCAGAACCCCGGGCAGCGGCGGGTATGGGTTCTCGTTGCTGGACAGCTTGAAGCCGCCGGGTCCTGGCCCCTTTCCCTGCCGATAGGCGCGCATGGCGACGATCTCGGGGCGCAGCTTCACGGGAGGCTGATTCGTGCGGGTCACAGAGCTAATGTACCCGTGCTGATGTCCCCGTGGCAGCCTGGGGGGCGTCATGCCATAGTGGGGACATGAGATTCCTGCTGAAGCTGATCGTCAACGCCGTCGCGCTGTGGCTGACCACTCTCATCGTGTCGGGAGTGAGCGTCATCCCGTTCACACAGGGCACCTGGCCGACGCTGATCACCTACCTCCTGGTCGCACTGATCTTCGGAATCGTCAACGGGATCGTGGGAACGGCGATCCGCGTCGTCGCCTTCCCGCTCTATATTCTTACCCTCGGGTTGATCGCCCTGCTGGTCAACGGGCTGCTGCTACTGGTGGTGTCCTGGATTAGCGACTTGATGGGCTTCGGATTGCACGTCGACGGGTTCTGGACCGGTGTGCTTGGCGCCATCGTGCTCGCCATCATCAGCTGGCTGCTCGGCCTGATCTTCCGCCCAGCCTCCCGCCGTCGCTAGCGCACGGTCGGCACGGTCCGAGGAGCTGCTGGGGCGGGTCCTGGACAGGATCCAATTGCGCGCTATAGAGTGATGTTCAAGTGCACTTGAGGTCTACCCAACTTGAAGTCCGCTCACGCGCATCGCAAAGCCCAGCGGTGCGCAACAAGACGACGCGCAGTGATGGGGACTTAAGTGAAACACAGGCAGTTCGCTACTCTGGCCGTGGTTGCCGGGATGAGCATGCTAGGAGCTCTGCTGCTACCGAGCGCTGCGTTCGCTGACACAACTCCTGTGGATGCCCCGCCAACCCCGACGACATCCCCGGAGAGCGCATCGCCGACGGCCACTTTCGAGGATGCGGCACCGACGGCCACTCCCGAGGGTGCAGCACCGACGGCCACCGAATATAAGACGCTGGCCGTCGCGACCCGAACCTATGAGAACCTGTCTCTTTCCGGCGGCGAGGTCCTCGCGTTGGGCCCCGGCGCACACGTGCTGGCTGGACCGATCGCGAACCCCGCAGTACCGTTCAACGACAACGCGCTGGCGGTCGACGGTAACTACGACTCAGACACCGGCCCCTCCGCCACGCTGGTCTACCAGGTCAATTGGCACGGACAGCCATCGGGTTATTGGATCGCCGCGACCTTCACCGCAGATGCCGGCTCGCTGGGTAGCAGTTGCATCGTTTATCAAGGCAAGCCTCCCGCTGCCGGCGGACAGGGAGCCGATCCGTCACCCTACAACTGCAGCTTCCATCAATTTCGAGACTTCCCCAAAGCTGGAGTCGAGATCGATCTCAGCCTGAATAAGGTGGTCGAAGCCCAGGCGCGGATTAACACAGAAGGCCCGATCTCGCTGCAGGGCGGCCACTACGAATCGAACCTCATTCCCACCCATCTCGACGGCAGCGCGACGGTTCCCGAGAACAGCAGCGCCTGGTCAGATGTGGTCTTGAACGATGGCGACCAGCCCATCGACCCATACCTGGCGAAGACGACGTTCGTCTACCAGATTGTGGATGCGGGCATACCCCGGATGTTCTGGGTCATGGGACACTCGCAGAACTACGACGGATCCAAATACACCGGCGAGAGCACGTGTGCGGTTTACGATCGGAACCCGCTCACGGCAACCGGAGATCCCGACCTGCTGAAACCCGTCAACGTTTCCGCTTACACCTGCACCCAGACCGCGTGGGAGTTCGTCGGCGGAGACCGCGGAAATTATCTGGCGAAGTTTGCGGTCGCGAAGCGAGCGATGCAGACGCTGAGCGACCCGCTTGAACAAAAACGCATGGTTGCGCAGTTCTGCAGCGACGCGACCAACTGCGGGCTGAGCCTCGCCACGGTGCAGGACACCTATGGCCCAGGGCGCCGAGTCTCCAGCGTCGTCAACAATCCCAGCGACTCCAGAGACGTCTTGCTACTGGCCACGAGCAACACGCAGAGTATTTCGAACTCGGGAGGCTTCGAGATCGACGTCGAAGCTGGCATGGATATCGGGTTCGACTTCAAGACCACCCTGAAGGTCAACTACCAAAGGGATGTCACAAACACGACGACGACCACGCAGACGATCCGGATTGTCATCCCGCCGCACTCCAGGGGGTGGATCGAGGGCACACCGCCGATGGTGCACACGGTGGGCGAGATCATCGTGCGCGATGGCGATCGGTACTTCGACCTGACGAATGTCGTAGCCGACTTCCCCAACGCGACGACCGGCCACTCGGATTGGGAGTACACAACTCCGAATGAGAAGCTGCCTTCGAGTCCGGTACTCGGCTCGGGGGAGGGCGGCAGCAGTGCAGGTGCGCCGATCATCGCACTGCCTGTCACGCCCGGAAGCGACGCGCCGGACACGCCGGTCACAACCCAATCCGCCGCGGCCGGCCTGGCCAAGACCGGATCCACCCTCGATGCCGCACCGTATCTGGCCGGAATGCTCGCCATCCTTGCCGGGATCGGGCTGATCAGCACCCGCCGCGCCCGCCGACGCAGCCAACGCGCCCGCCGCGGCTGAGGACTGACACGGGCAGTCCACAGCAGCCGGACTTGCTCACGGCAGGCGATTCGAACGCGGCGGTTCGGCAGCGACGCGGGTCGCGCGGTAACGGGTGCTCGTGCCGTCGCCGTCGCCGGTGAAGTCGGCGAGGATCTGGCGGATGCCGGTCAACCGGTCGTCGCCGGCCGCATCCATCAACTCGGCGGTGTCGCGGTAGTTGGAAATGTTGTGCGCCGGCAGCGCCTGCCCCGCCCCGACCGGCGGGCCCGCGTCGTCATAGGCGCTGCGGCGCACCAGGATCCGCTCCAATCCACCCTGATAGGGCGCGAGCGGTGCACCGCCGAGCGCAGGGATCAGGTCTTCCTTTATCTCGACCGCCACCCTCGGCACGCCCTCCGGTATCGGCATTTGCCCGGTCGGCGAGCCGAAGGTGATCAATCCCGCATTGCGGTACCCGCCCTGGGTGACGATATCGGTTGCGACGATCCCTCCCTGGGAGTATCCGATCGACAAGACCTGGTCGCCCGGCCGCGCGCCCGCCTCTTCCATCGCCTGCAGGGTGGCACGAACGGAGCCGGGATCGAGCCCCGCGATCGCCTGCACGTTCGAGGTGCTGTCCCAGGGCTCGTCGGTCGCGGCCAGGCCGGGGTCGACGGTGCCGCCGACATAGACGATCCAGCGCGGTTCACCGGTGGCTGACCGGTATCGTTCCACCGAGACCTGAGGAGTGCCAGGCCCGCAGGGAGGAATACGGGCAGCGAGATCAACGAACCCCGCAGGCGGGCGCGTCGCTGCGGGCGGGGCAGCCTGGCGCACCCGGACCGGCGTCTCCTGCAGCGCACCGCCGAGACCGGCGGCGCCGACCACCTCGGTGGCGGCGCCGCGCAGTCCGAACCAGCCCAGGCCGCGGTCGCCGACCGCCAGCGCTGCGGGCAGCGGAATATGCGCGGCTCCGAGCATGACTTCATCGGTTGAGGAGACGGCAACCCGAACCAATTCCACAAATTTCGGATTGCTGAGGATGCCGCGACGACCGGAGGCCATCCCGCCGAGCGCGGTCAGGCTCTTGGCCGCAGATCCGGTGAACAGCGTGGATCCCATGAAGCCGAGCGAGCCGATCAGCGCGGGGCCAAGCAGCCAGAACGCCAGTAGTGGCGCTACGGATCCCAGCGCGAACCCGAACAGCGCTCCGCCGCTCTCCGCGACGGCGGCGGCGAACCGCTCCGCGGCGCCGTAGTTTTCCGCGGCGGCGCGCAGTTCGGCGGTGAGTCGCTGCGCTGTCGTTTCGGCCCGCAACAGGGCAGCGGCCGCGAACTCCAGGGCCGCATCCGGGCCAGCTACCGGATTCAGCGGCAAAAACGGCTCGGCGGCGGTGGGTGGCAGGCGCGGCATCTCCGGTACCGACCGCACCCGGTTCCGCCAACCCCGCAGCCTCTGGGAGAAGTCGCCCAATCGGGCCGCGTGCTGCAGCAACTCATCCGTGGCGACGGTACTCTGGCCGCCGCCGGATATGACGATGTCGCCCACGGTCACTGCCGCCCAGCGGTGACGCTGGCGATGGCACGGTCGAGGGCGCCCACCGCCTCAGCCAGCTGGCCGAGCGCCGCCTGGACCAGCCGGCACAACTCGTCCAGCCGCGCCGCGTATGCCCGCTGGGCCGCGGATTGCCAGCACTGCCCGGATGCCGGCAACAGACTGCCCAGCGCATCATCGATTTCCACTCGCAATCCGGCTATGGCGCTGCGCTCGGCACGCAACGCTCGCTCGACCTCCGCCGCGGCGGCCTGCCATACCGCTAGATTCGCCGCCGACACCGCACCTCCCACTCCCGAGCCACCACCGAGACACCCACCGCGGCGCCACCCGCGGCGCCACCCGCGGCGCCACCAGCGGCGACACCGGGGCACCTGCGATGGCTCCCAGCGTGCCGGGTGAGGACGTGCTTCGCACCGCGGGCTGTGTGATCGGTGCGGTACCGGTCTGAGCCGGGGTCTGTGCACGAGAAGCGAGTGGACGACAGCACACAGTGGACTACAGCACACGGTGGACTACAGCACACGGTGGACTACAGCACAATGGAACCATGACGAGCCAACTTCCCCCGCAGGTCCTCAGCCCATTGGATGGCCGCTATCGCAGCGCTGTCTCGGGGCTCGGCGAGTATCTGTCCGAGGCCGGGCTGAACCGCGCCAGAGTCCAGGTGGAGATCGAGTGGCTGATCACGCTGACCTCGAACCGGATGTTCGGCTCCGAACCGCTCACCGACCAGCAAAAGACCTCGCTGCGCGGTCTCGCCGAGAACTTCGGCCAACCGGAGATCGACGAACTCGCCGACATCGAAGCCAAGACCAGACACGACGTCAAGGCGGTGGAGTACTTCGTCCGATCCCGGCTGGACGCCCTCGGCCTGCACAGTGTCGCGGAGCTCACCCACTTCGCCTGCACCAGTGAAGACATCAACAACGTGGCCTACGCACTCACGATCCGCGCCGCCGTGGGTGATGTGTGGTTGCCCAAGCTCGCCGCTGTGATGGCAGATCTCCGGTCCCGCGCCGACGCCTTCCGTTCCGACGCGATGCTGGCGCACACCCACGGACAGCCTGCCACACCGACCACGATGGGCAAGGAGCTCGCCGTTTTCGTACACCGACTGAACCGGATCGTCGCTCGGGTCAACGAAACCGAGTACCTGGCCAAATTCAGTGGTGCAACCGGCACCTTCGCCGCCCACGTGACGGCGGATGCCGACATGGACTGGCCCCGCATCTCACGGGAATTCGTCACCGGACTCGGGCTCACGTGGAACCCGCTGACCACGCAGATCGAGTCCCATGACTGGCAGGCCGAGCTGTACAACACGATCTCCCACGCAAACCGGGTGCTGCACAACCTGGCAACCGATGTCTGGACCTACATTTCGATCGGGTATTTCCGCCAGATCCCTCAGGCCGGCAGCACCGGCTCCTCAACGATGCCGCACAAGATCAATCCGATTCGGTTTGAAAACGCCGAAGCGAATTTCGAACTCAGCTGTGCGGTGCTCGATTCTCTGGCGGCCACGCTGGTGACCAGCCGGATGCAACGGGACCTGACCGACTCGACGACGCAGCGTAACATCGGAGTGGGATTGGGCCACTCCGTGCTGGCGTTGGACAACATCCATCGCGGCCTGAAAGAAATCGATCTCGACCGGGACGCGCTTGCCGCGGACCTCGACGCCAATTGGGAGATTCTCGGTGAGGCGATCCAAACGGTAATCCGGGCGGAGGTCGTGGCCGGTCGGTCCCAGATCACCGACCCCTATGCCCTGCTCAAGGAACTGACTCGCGGCAAGCGGATCGGTCAGCGGGAGCTGACCGCCTTCATCTCTGATCTTGACATCGGTGAAGCGGCCCGCCAGCGGTTGCTCGGGCTGACGCCAGCCGGGTACATCGGTCTTGCTCCGCAATTGGTCGACTACCTGGGCGAGCCCAGCTGAGTTCACCCTTTCGGTTTCCCGCCATCCGGCGTAGTTTCTAGAGCACGGTCGCAACGACGCGGCTCGGTCAGCGGCAACCGCAGTTGCGGCCCAGAAAGTCAGAATCGCGATGCATATCGTGCTCGGCGGGGCAATGCTGGTGGGTAGCGCGGGCTGCTTGTTCTGTGTAGCGTTCCAGCGGTGTGACAGTGTCACGACCCGAGTAGCGCGATGCGTGGCGATGGCCGTGATGCTCGCCACGATGGTCGAGATGAGCATCGGATTCTGGGTGGTGCCGCAGCTGCTCTGGTGCGTCATCCTGCTCTTGCTGATCCCCCTTCCGTTCCTCGGTGCTCACCGGCCATACGGATCGATGGAGGTGCAGCGGGCACTTTCCATCGTCGCGATGTTCGCCCTCCTGGTGATCGCCGGGCCGGGCCTGCGATCAGCGCCGGCTCTGGCGCCTTCCGGCCATGCACACGGCCTGGCGGCTGGGGTCGCCGGAGGGTGGATCACGGGAAACTGGACGCTCGGCGTGGGGCTCATCCTGTTCCTGGCCTTCTCCCTGGCGATTGCCGCCGGGCTCTTCCGGGTGTCGGTCAGTCAGCCGCCGGTCGGTCGCCCCCCTCGCCAACGCAACGGTCACCTCGGCGACCGCGTGGAGGCGGCATCCTCGGCGTTCGCGATCGCTGCAATGGCGGTGATGGTCTTGTAGGTCAGGCGCAATCATCCGATTGCCCGATGGAGTCTGGGAGGCTCGAAAAAGATGAATGAATCAGAAACCGGCTCGATGGCGAGCAGCACGCTCTACCGCACCGTGTCCGACGCGATGGCCGCACCAACCGAAAAGCTGGCCTACGTGGTGTTGCTCGAACCAGACGGCCTCGGTGTCGTCGATGTCGACCCCGAGTCTCCGACGTACAGTGAGGTCGTCGGGCGCTGGGAAACCCCGCCACAAGACACGCCAGATGAATTCCATCACTTCGGGTGGAGCACGTGCAGCTCGGCGCTGGGCGGCGGGCACGTCGGTCATCATGACATGGAGCGACGGTATCTGCTGGTGCCCGGGATCCGTTCGTCACGGATCTATGTCCTCGACACCCAACCGGACCCGCGGAACCCGCGCCTGGTGCACACCGTGGAGCCGGAAGAGGTGATGGGCAAGGGCGGCTACAGTCGCCCGCACACCATTCACTGCGGAGCCGACGGTGTCTTCGTCAGTGCACTGGGCAGCGGCTCGGTGGACGGCAACGACGGGCCCGCCGGCATCTTCACCATGGACCATTCAGATTTCTCGGTCACCGGGCAATGGGAGATTGACCGAGGCAGCCAGTCGATGGCCTACGACTTCTGGTGGCATCCAGAGGCGGGGGTGCTGATGACCAGCGAGTGGGGTAACCCGAAGCTCTTCGAGAGCGGAATCGTGCCGGAGGCGCTGATGAACCGTGAGTACGGGCACCGGATGCACTTCTTCGACCTGAAATCCCGCAAGCACATTTCCGAGATCGACTTCGGCGACCAGTATCAGATGGTGCTCGAGTTGCGCCCCTCGCACAATCCGACGAAGTCGTTCGGATTCGCCGGTGTCGTCATCGACGTTACCGACCTGTCGGGCTCGGTCTGGACGTGGTACCTCGACGGCGACCAGTGGAAGGCGAAGAAGACCATCACCATCCCGGCCATCCCGATGCCGGCCGATCAACTGCCGCCGCTTCTCAAACCGTTCGGTGCCGTTCCACCGGTCGTCACCGATATCGGACTGTCACTGGACGACCACTATCTCTACGTGGCCTGCTGGGGTACCGGCGAGGTCCGCCAGTACGATGTGTCGGATCCATTCGCTCCGGTCCACACCGGAACTGTCGAGGTCGGCGGAATCGCGCACCGCGCCGATCACCCGGCCGGGAAGCCGTGGGCCGGCGGCCCGCAGATGGTCGAGATCAGCCGGGACGGACGCCGCGTCTACTCCACCAACTCGCTCTACAGTTCATGGGACACCCAGTTCTACCCGGAAGGGGTACCCGGGCAGATGCTCAAGATCGATGTCGACACCGAGGCAGGCGGAATGACCCTCGATCCGAATTTCTACGTCGAGTTCCCCGGATTCAGGGCGCACCAGGTCCGGCTTGAGGGCGGTGACAGCTCAACGGACACCTTCTGCTTCGTCTGATCCGGTCCGCACGAGGCGGTCAGGTACTGGGCCGGCTGTCCGAACTGGGTTTGCTGCCTGAACTGCCGCCATCGGGGCGGTCGCCGCCTGGCCTGCCTTCGCCCGGTGCTCGATTCTGTTCGTCGAGGTCGGACAGTTCGGCCGAGTCCGGCTTGAACCCGAGCGTCAACAGGGCCACAACAACCAGGCTGACGATGAACGCGATCCCGAACCCGATGCCCGAAAGCGCAAGTTGCCTGGTCGACATCAAGATCACCAGGCCGGTGAACAGCGCGAGAACACCGGAGAAGCCGAGGAGTTCCACCGGACGCAACCGGTCCCGCATGCTGGGTTGATAGGTCGGTGTCGGCTTGGGGCGCTTGGCTGGCTTGGGCATTACTGAGATTTCGCTTCCTGGCTGTTCGCTGCCTGGCCACGCACATCCAAGGATGGCGCACTGGGTACGGATTGAGCTCCCCATTTCAAGGAGAAGGCCGCGATCGCCAGGTAGACCCCTAGCATGACCGCATAGACTCCGAAAACCCCGACCGCGAGTACCGCGTCGCCAGGCAGGAATACAAAGACGAGCGCCAGCGCGGCGGTGAATGCGCCAACGCCGCGCCAATCGCGCTGACGCATCGGGCCAGGAACGGCCTGCTGCCGACCGCTGCGCAGTCCGCAGTACAGCTCGATCAGTCCGGTGGCGGCAGCCCAGATGGTCACCAGATATTGGAAGAACGGCAGGCCTGAGCCGGAGGCCACAAGTGCGACCACTCCGGCTATCACGCCCAGCAGCCCCTGCACGGTGAACAGCCGTGCCGCAATCCGGTCGCTCATCAGCGCTGCGCTGAGCGCGGCAAGCACCAGCCCGGAGGCGATCGCGTACCCGCTAAAGACCAGTAAGCCGAATTGGGGAGAGTGCAGCGCGGTGAAGGTGGTCACCCCCGCGACGACGAAAGCCGCTGCTGCCCTGGTCAGCGGGATCAGCCAATACCGGTCCCGGACAGCCCGGCCGGTGCGGTCGGGGACGGATACGGGCGAGGGCACGGACGACCTCTTTCATTGCGTGAGGGACGCGGCCAGTTTACCCGGCCAAACTCCGCGGCAAACCGCTTACAGCATCACCCCGGGATTCAAAATCCCAGCCGGGTCCAGCGCATCCTTGATAGTGCGACTCAGCGCCATCACCCCGGGGCCGAGTTGATTCGGCAGGGAGAGCTTCTTCGCCCGGCCCACACCGTGCTCGCCGGTGATCGTGCCACCGAGCTCGATCGCGAGGTCCATGATCTCGGTGAAGGCGAGCTGCGCACGCAACGCCATATCGGCATCCGTCGGATCGAACACGACATTCGGATGCGTGTTGCCGTCACCGGCATGGGCACAGACCGACACATCAATTCGGTGCCGGGCGCCGATGGCGGCGATTCCCGCCAGCAATTCGGGGAGCAGCGGGATTTTGACCCCGACGTCGCCGTACATCAGGGTGCCGCGAGCCTGCAGTGCGGGGAACACCGCCCGCCGGGCGGCCGCGAACTGCTCACCCTCTGCTTCGTCGGCCGCGACGACGGTCCGGATGGCGCCGTGCGTGGTGAACGCGTCGACCATGGTCGCCACCTCAGCCTCGCCGGCCGCACCTGGGGCATCCGACTGAGCAATGAGCATCGCTTCGGCGGTGCGATCCAGGCCCATCTGCAGGAGGTCCTCGACCGCGTTGATCGAGGCGCGGTCCATCAGCTCCATCATCGCCGGGCGGAGCGCAGCGCCGATCGCGACCACCGACTCCGCCGCAGCTTCGACCGACCTGAAGGTAGCCGCCAGCGTGGTTCGTGGTGCCTGAGCGGGGATCAACCGCAGGATCGCCCGCGTGATGATCCCGAGCGTGCCCTCACTGCCGACGAAGAGCTTCAGCAGCGAGTACCCGGCGACATCCTTGACCTGCGAGCCTCCGAGGGTGATCTTGGAGCCATCGGCCAGCACGACATCCAGGCCGAGCACGTAGTCGGTGGTGACCCCGTATTTCACACAGCACAGCCCACCCGCGTTCGTGGCGATGTTGCCGCCGACCGAACAGATTTCGAACGACGACGGATCCGGTGGGTACCAGAGCCCGTGCTTCGCCGCGGCAGCCTTCACCTCGGCGTTGAACGCGCCGGGTTCGACGACGGCCGTCCGGCAGGCCACGTCGATCTCGACGCTCCGCATCCGCTCCATACTCAGGGTTATCGCGCCGTCAATCGCTGAAGAGCCACCGGAAACCCCGCTTCCCGCGCCGCGCGGAACGACGGCGATGCGGTGGTCGTGCGCCCAGCGCATGACGGTCTGCACCTGGTCCGCGCTTGAGGGGAACACCACGGCCAACGCAGTTCCGGCCTCGTGCTCCCTGGTCTGGTCGTGGCGATACCCGTTGAGGGTGTCTGGATCGCTCCGCACGGTATCCGCGGGTAGCGCGGCGACCAGGCGGTCAAGAGACGTCTCTGTCATGCCCCAAATCTAGCTCGCCCGGCACGGCTGCCTGAGCTTATTCTGAAGTCATGAGCGCTACTGAGGCAGAACCAGGAACTTACGTCGAGCCGGGCAAGGAATTCGACCGAGACACGAACTACATCGAGGATCGGATCACCCGCGACGGGCGGGACGGTTGGCCGGTGCAGCCGGGACGCTACCGACTCGTCGCGGCGCGGGCCTGCCCGTGGGCAAACCGTGCGGTGATCGTGCGGCGCCTACTCGGCTTGGAAGGCGCGCTCTCGCTGGGCATGCCAGGGCCCACGCACGACAAGCGCAGTTGGACTTTCGACCTGGATGCCGGCGGCGTCGACCCCGTGCTCGGGATCGAGCGCTTGCAGGAGGCGTACTTCGCCCGGTTCCCGGACTATCCGCGCGGGATCACGGTGCCGGCCATCGTCGACGTGCCCAGCGGCAAGGTCGTCACGAACAACTACCCGCAAATGACCATCGACCTGGAGACCGAGTGGGCCGGGCTGCACCGGGAGGGAGCGCCCGATCTGTATCCGGACGCGTTGCGCGAGGAGATCGACGCGGTCAACGAGGTCGTTTTCCATGACGTGAACAACGGTGTGTATCGGGCGGGTTTCGCCGGAAGTCAGCAGGCATACGACCGGGCCTATGCGCGACTGTTCCAGCGGTTGGACTGGCTTGAGGAACGCCTGACCGACCAACGGTACCTGGTCGGCGACACGATCACCGAGGCGGACATCCGCCTGTTCACCACGCTTGCCCGCTTCGACGCCGTGTATCACGGGCATTTCAAGTGCAACCGCAACAAGCTCTCCGAGATGCCGGTGCTGTGGGCATACGCCCGAGACCTGTTCCAGACTCCCGGCTTCGGCGACACCATCGATTTCGTGCAGATCAAGCAGCACTACTACCGGGTGCACACCGACATCAATCCGACCGGGATCGTGCCGCTGGGCCCGGATGCCTCCGGCTGGCTCACGGCGCACGGGCGCGAAGCGCTCGGCGGCCGCCCGTTTGGAGACGGCACCCCGCCGGAGCCGCCGATCGCCGGTGAGGTCGTGCCGGAGGGGCACGGCCCGCGCTAGCGGAGTATCGCGACAACCTCGAACGGATCGGGGCAGCCGGCTCACCTTGAAGCACAGAAGGGAAGCACAGAAGGGAAGCACGGAAGGATTGAGAACACGACAACCCCGGCACAGAACACCCAGCACCTGTATCTCGCCCGCCACGGACAGACCGCCCTCAACGCCGAAGGCCGGCTGCGCGGGCTCGCAAACCCGCCTCTTGACGAGATCGGAATCGCGCAGGCACACAGGCTTGCCGAGGTCTTAGCGGCAAAACACCCGTCTATCGTGGTGTCCAGCCCGCTAGAGCGAGCGGTTAGCACGGCCGTTGTCATTGCCGAGCTGGCCGGAGTGCGTCACCTCGTCGATGATCGCTTCAACGACCGCGATTACGGCCCACAAACCGGACAGGTCACGGCCGAAGTGATTGCGCAGTGGGGAGCCGTCGATAATGCTCCCGGCGTAGAGCCGCTTGAAACCGTGCTCGCTCGGGCTCGGCCGGCGCTCGACGCCCTCCTCGATGCCGCTGACGGTGCCTCTGTGGTAGTGGTCACCCATGACGCCGTCATTCGGCCTCTCCTCGCGGAGGTTGACCTGACCAAAACGGATCTGATCGCGCCAACGGGAAGCTGGAACGACCTCGCTCGCACTAACGGAGCATGGGCGGTGCTGGCGACGGATCAGAAGCCCGGCGAATAACCCGTCCGCAAGCACGCTGCGGAGGATCCTCGACGGTCTGTATGCGTGGGCAGATTAAATGCGTGCGTAAAGCGAACTCGGGGCCGAAGTCGAACTCATGTAGGCGCGCTAAGCCGGTGCCATGTCCATGAACCGGGAGAAGTGGCCCTGGAAGGCCACCGTCACGGTGCGGGTCGGGCCATTGCGATGTTTGGCGACGATGAGATCTGCCTCCCCTGCACGGGGGTTGTCCTTCTCGTAGGCGCTCTCCCGGTGCAGCAGGATGACGACGTCGGCATCCTGCTCGATCGAACCGGACTCGCGAAGATCAGACAGAGCGGGAAGCTTGTCGGTGCGCTGCTCAGGGCCGCGGTTCAGCTGGGAGAGCGCGATCACCGGCACCTGTAACTCCTTGGCCAGGAGTTTGAGCGCCCGGGAAAACTCGCTCACCTCCTGCTGCCGGCTTTCCACCCGCTTTCCACTGGTCATCAGCTGCAGATAGTCGATCACAACCATCTTCAGGCCGATCCGCTGTTTGAGGCGCCGGCATTTTGCCCGGATCTCGACCAGGGTGAGGTTGGGGCTGTCGTCGATGTAGAGCGGGGCGTCATTGATCCGCCCGCGCGTGGCGGCGATCGTGGTCCAGTCTCTGCTGTCCACGGTGCCCTTGCGCATGTTCTGTAGCGGCACCGACGCCTCGGCGGCCAGTAACCGCATCGCAATCTCGCTTCGACCCATCTCCAGCGAGAAGAAGATCGTCGGCAGGTTGTGTGCAATCGCGGCGGCTCGTGCGAAGTCGAGGGCCAGGGTCGACTTGCCCAACGCCGGCCGGGCGGCGACGATGATCATCTGGCCGGGGTGCAGACCGTTGGTCAGGTCGTCGAGCTCTGCGAAACCGGTCGGCACCCCGGTCATCGAGCCGTCTTTGTGCTTGGCCGCCTCGATCTCGTCGATCGCCACCGTGACCGCCTCGGTCAACGGGATGTAGTCTTCGCTGTCGTTCGAGCCGGTCACCGCGTAGATCTCAGCCTGGGCGTTGTTGACCAGGTCGAGCACCTCGCCTTCGCCGTTATACCCCATCTGGGTGATCCGGGTGCCGGCCTCGACCAGGCGGCGCAGCAACGCGCGTTCCGCCACGATGGACGAGTAGTAACCGGCGTTTGCGGCGGTCGGCACCAGGCTGGTCAGGGTGTGCAGGTATTCTGCACCGCCGGCCCGGGAGAGGTCGCCATTCTTGGTCAGCTCGTCGGTGACGGCGATGACATCGGTCGGCTCACCGTGCGAGTACAGGGCGAGAATCGCGTCGAAAATCGTCTCATGCTTGGGGACGTAGAAGTCAGTGCCTCGCACCGTCTCGACGACGTCGGCGACGGCATCCTTGCTCAACAGCATGCCGCCTAGTGCGCTCTGCTCGGCAAGGAGATCGTGTGGGGGAGTCCGCTCGCTGGTGCGCACTTCGGACGGCCGCTGCTCGGCAAGACCCAGGTGAGCGATCGACACTGAAAGCCCCCTTCTCAAGTTCTGCAGAACGCCAGGAAGACGTCCGTGTTTCAGTAATATCCATAGCCACCGACATCCAGTGAAAACGACCCACTGGACCGTCTCCTCGATTCGCCCGGCGACGAACCGGCCTCCCCTGAAAGACCGGCGCGGATCAACCCTAGGGAGCACTCGCCCAGACACCAAACCTGCCTGTGGATAGAGCTGTGGGAAAACTGCGCGAAACGCCGCGCCAAGTGTGCACAAACTGTTAGGGATGCTGTGGAGAACAAAAAAAGTAGACTGCGGTTCTTACTGTTGACCTGGGGGTTTATTCACCGTCGGTGGCGTGTTCAAAGAGGCCTAAACACTCTATTGAAGCTTCCGGAACTTACCTGGCCGCCTGTGTACAAACAGCTGGCGTGTCGCCTTAAATAGGTGTAGCGGTGGGCATCGCCCACCGCTACACCTAAGCCACTGAATTAGCGTGCAGCAACCACCTGAAGATGGATGATCGCGGTAACATCCTCGCGGAGTCTAATCGTCGCCTCGTGCTCCCCGACCAGCTTGATCGCGTTGGGGATCTCGATCTTGCGCTTGTCCAGCGATCCGTGACCGGCGGCCGCAACGGCATCCGCAATGTCGGCCGTTTTGACGGAGCCGAACAGCCTTCCGCCGGCACCCGCCTTGACCGTGAGCTTGACTTTGTTCGCTTCCAGAACGGCCTTGATGTGCTGGGCCTCCTCGATCGTGGCCAGCTCGCGAGCAACCCGAGCCGCCTTGATCTGGTCGACCTGCTTCTCGCCGCCGCGGCTCCACCCGACAGCGAAGCCCTGCGGGACCAGGTAGTTACGCGCGTAGCCGTTCTTGACCTCGACAACCTCGCCCGCGGAACCGAGGCCGGTCACCTCGTGTGTCAGAATTACCTTCAACATATCCGTGGCTCCTAACGGCCTGAGCCGGCGTAGGGCAGGAGTGCCATCTCGCGGGCGTTTTTGACGGCGCGGGCGATGAGGCGCTGCTCCTGCACGGAGACACCGGTGATGCGGCGAGCGCGAATCTTGCCACGCTCGGAAACGAACTTTCGCAGGGTTGCGACGTCCTTGTAGTCGATGACACCGACGCGAATGGACTTTGCCGGCGCGGCGTTCTTGCCGTCCTTGCCCTTGCGAATCGGCTTGCGGCGATCGCCGCTGCTCTTTCCAGCCATGATTTCCTTACTTTCCTACGGAGTGGGGCACTGAGGCCCGCAAAAATTTAGAACGGAGTCTCGTCGTTGAAGCTGCCCGGAGTGTTCCACACATCCGAACCGGATTGCTGCTGCTGCTGCGAGGCCGCCGGCGCACTCTGCGCCCACGGCTCCCCGCCGGCAGCGGGTGCGCCACCGCGAGATGATTGTGCCCGGGTGACCGCCGCAGTCGCGTAGCGCAGGGACGGTCCGATCTCATCGATCTCGAGCTCGTAGCTGGTGCGCTTCTCGCCCTCTTTCGTCTCGTACGAACGCTGCTTGAGCCGCCCGGATGCGATCACTCGCGATCCCTTGGTCAGTGAGCTGGCAACGTGCTCTGCGAACTCGCGCCAGGCGCTGGCTCGCAGGAACAGAGCCTCGCCGTCTTTCCATTCGCTGGTCGCCCGGTCAAAGTTGCGCGGGGTAGATGCGATGGTGAAGTTGGCGACCGCCAGTCCGTTCTGCGTATAGCGCAGTTCCGGATCAGCGGTGAGGTTACCCACAACGGTGATAACGGTTTCGCCAGCCATGGGGTTACTCGTCCTTGGCTGCGACGGCCGGTGCGGGGACCTTGGGCGCTGCGGGGGCCGGGGTCCTCGGAGCAGCTGCAGGGGCCTTGGGTGCGGCCGGGGCTGCGGGTGCCTTGGCCGGTGCGGCTGCCGGACTCGAAGCGGAGCTGGATGCGGCAGCGGTCGGGGCCTTCGCTCCGGCGGCGGCCTTGCGGGCTGCCTTTTCCTGGGCCAGCTTCGCGGCGGTGGCGACCTGCGCGATCGCCTCTTCGGCGCGGAGGACCTTGGTGCGCATGACGGCCTCACTGAGCTTCAACTGGCGGTCGAGCTCTTTGGTGGCGTCGCCGTTTGCGGTCAACTGCACGACGGCGTAAATGCCCTCGGTCTTCTTGTTGATCTCGTAGGCGAGACGGCGTCGACCCCAGATGTCGATGTTGTCGATGGTTCCACCGTCGTTACGCACGACGTTGAGGAACTTGTCGAGGCTGGGAGCTACGGTGCGCTCATCGATCTCTGGATCGAGGATGACCATTAACTCGTACTGATGCATGACTAACCCACCTCCTTCGGACTTAGCGGTTACAGACTCTCTGCAACAGGAGGGTTATGCATTGGCTGTCCGCGGTATCCGGACAACCTGCCAAGCATAACGGATGCCGCGCACCGCCGCGAGCCACGCGAGTTGCGCGGGAGCTGGATCGTTGCGCGGCGAAAGCTGCTCCCGCGCAACGATCCAATTCCCGCGCAACACAAATGGGCGGGATCGGGGCCAGCCGGGCGCGGCCGGGGCCAGCCGGGCGGGATCGGAGCCAGCCGGGCGGGATCGGGGCCAGCCGGGCGGCGTCAGGGGCGTTCGGCCCACCAGGTGCTCAGCCGACGGGTGGCCTCCGCCTCGCCGAGAGCGCCTTCGTCCAGGCGCAGCTCCAGCAGGAACCGGTACGCCTCGCCGACCTCCGGGCCCGGACGGATGCCCAGAATGGTCATGATCTGGTCTCCGGTAAGATCCGGGCGCACCGCGGCCATTTCCTCCTGCTCGCTGAGCTCGGCGATCCGCTGTTCCAGGTCGTCGTACGCGAAGCTGAGCCGATCCGCCTTTCGCCGGTTGCGCGTGGTGACGTCGGAGCGGGTGAGGATGTGCAGCCGCTCCAGTTGGTCTCCGGCGTCGCGGACGTAGCGACGCACCGCGGAATCGGTCCAGACACCCTCGGTGTAGCCGAAGAACCGCAGGTGCAGAGAGATCAGCTTGCACACCGCCTCCACCGTCTCGTTGTCAAAGCGCAACAGCTTCAACCGTTTGCGCGCGAGCTTGGAGCCGACCACGTCATGGTGGTAGAAGCTGACCGTGCCATCTGGCTCGACCCGCCGCGTGGTCGGCTTGCCGATGTCGTGCAGCAATGCCGCCAGGCGCAGCACGAGATCCGGCGGCTGATCGGGGTGGCGGCTGGCCTCGTACCCGATTGCCTGGTCAAGCACCGTCAGGCTGTGCTGATAGACATCCTTGTGGTGAAAGTGTTCGTCGGTCTCCAACCGCAGCGCCGGCACTTCCGGCAGCACCAGGTCGGCCAGACCGCTGGAAACCAGCAGCTCGATCCCGGGCCGAGGCTGGGGGCTGCAGAGCAATTTCGACAGCTCGTCGCGCACGCGCTCGGCGCTGATCCCGGTGATCCGCCCGGCCAATTCGCCGATCGCCGACCGCTCGGGCTCGCCGAGCGTGAAACCCAGCTGAGCCACAAACCTCGCGGCCCGCATCATCCGCAGCGGGTCGTCGCCGAACGATATCTCCGGTGAGCTCGGGGTGCGCAGCTTGTTTGCGATCAGGTCCTCGACCCCACCGGATGGGTCGACCAGGATGACCTCGGGGATCCGCAGCGCGAGTGCATTCACGGTGAAGTCCCGCCTGACCAGGTCCTGCTCGAGAGTGTCGCCGAAGACCACCTCCGGCTTGCGGCTGAGACCGTCGTAGCTGTCGGACCGGTACGTCGTGATCTCGACCGTCTCACCACCTATCCGGGCCCCGATCGTACCGAAAGCGCGACCGATGTCCCAGTGCGCCGAGGCGATCGGGGCGATCACGGCAAGAATCTGATCCGGCGTGGCATTTGAGGTGAAGTCAAGGTCGGATGCCGTGCGGCCTAGGATCGCGTCCCGCACCGGTCCTCCCACTAAAGCCAACTCATAGCCGGCTGCCGCAAAGGCGGATGCCAGCGTGGAGACGACCGGTGATTCTGCGATCGCGCCAAGGCGCTCCAGGGCGTCAGCGAAACTTGGCATAGTGCGCCCAGCTTAACCTGCCAACCGGATTACCACGGGACCGCCAGGGGCCACCGTCTAGAATCGCCTACATGGTGGCCGAGTCGATACTGTGTGTCGAGGCATGCGCGTAGCCGCCGCCACCCGGGGACGACTGGTTAGAGTGCTCGCCGCGACGGCGATGCTCGCCTCGTCACTCGCGGTGTCTGCACCGGCAGGCCTGTCCAACCCGGCGCCAGCGGCGGCAACCCAGCCGACAGCAGCCCAGCCAGCCGCAACCCAGCCCACGGCAAAGGCCGAGGTGACCACGTCCATTTCAACGCCGACCAACGGCATTGTGCAACCTGGCACCGATCTTCTGCTCGAGGCCACGATCAGCAACCCGACGACTGCCACCCTCGGCGCGGGAACGATCTCGATCGTGATCACCTCCTCCGCCCTGCACGGAACAGATGAATTGAACTCCTGGCTGCAACCGCCTGCCGCCAGCGCGGAGATCGAAACCCGGACTCTGGCCGAGATCCCAACCCAGGCACTTCCCGCGGGACAAAATGTCACGATCCCCGCCATGGTTCCGGCCTCAGGGTTGGGGTTCAGCGCGGGTGACCCGTGGCAGGTACGTGGCCTGGCCGACCGGCTCAGTGTCGGGGGTGCCGTCGTCGCCCAGGCCCGCAGCAGCCTGGTCTTTTCGCCCGGCGGGGTGCTGCCCAAGACGAATGTATCCATTGCGATGCCGCTGACCGCTCCGACCGGATCCCGCGGCATCCTCAGCGCCTCTGATCTGGCAACTTTCACCGCCCAGGGCGGCATCCTCGCCAGGCAACTCGCCGGGGTAGAAGCTGCTCCGAATGTGGCGGTCGGAATCGACCCGATGATTATCGCCTCGATCCGGGCCCTTGGCAGCGCGGCGCCTGCATCGACCACCGCCTGGCTCGCCGAACTTTCGCGCCTGCCCAACGAAACCTTCCCGCTGGCGTACGCCGACGCCGATCCGGCGGTGCAAGCCCAGAGCGGGCAGGCCACCCTGCTGGCTCCGACCTCACTCGCCTTCGCGCTGGATCCGGCGAACTTCCATGGACCGCTCAACGGCGTCGGTGAGACGGATGCCGCCACACCGGGCCCGACATCGCCCACCCCGGTCCCCGGCTCGCCGCCAGCGTCGCCGTCGCGGGGGCCGGGGCCGGGGAGCACGCAGCCAACGCCCACTCCGACCGCGACCCCGACGCCTAATCCGCTGCCCACCCTGGACCAACTGCTGGCCTGGCCGTACACGCTGTCTGGCGTGGCCTGGCCGGCCGACGCCACCGTTCGTGCGGCCGATTTCCCGGTTTTCGCCGCCAGCGGAGTGAACACCACGGTTCTCTCCAGCGGCAACGTCTCCGACTCCGCCTCCGCCTCCGACGGTCCGCGAAGCATCATCGCCCCGGTTACCGGCGGACACGCCGTCGTTGCCGATGCGGGGGCCTCCGCCGCGTTGCGCGCCGCGGTCACCGCGACCAGCGACCAGGCCTGGCGTGCTGCTGTCGCCGAGGTCGCGGCACGCTTGGCGCTGGTCGCGCAGCAGAGCGGATCGAGCCAGACCGCACCGTCCGTGAGCAACCTCCTACTCACCCTGGACCGCCGTTGGCCATCGACCGAGGCTCGGTTGTCGCAGACTCTGGCGGCGGTGAACACCATGGCATGGGTCGCTCCGGCCGACTTCAGCCAGGCTTTGGCCAGCCCGGCATCGAGCACGATCAAGGTCAAAGACTCGCCGGAGGGTGCCGCCCGAATCCAGTCCGTGCGCTCCCTGACGGATCGGGAGCGGGAGGTGGCGGCGTTCGCCACGGTCACCGCTGACCCCACTGTGATGATCGGAGAGCAACGAGCCAGCCTCCTTACCTTGCTCGGTACCGGATGGCTGGATCCGGCGTACGACTGGAGCGCGTCGGTGACCAATAGCCTGAACGCCAGCCTGAAGACGATAACGTCGATTCAAATCGTCACCCGGACCGATGTGAACGTGGTCGGCACCTCAGCATCCATCCCGATCACGATCAGCAACGAACTCGACGAACCGGTCACCGTGATTCTGCACGCCCGGCCGTCGAACGGGCGGTTGGAGATCGGTAACGACGTGACCAAGGTGTTACAGGCGAACTCCCGCGCGGCAGCGCTGGTGCCGGTCAACGCGCGGCTCGGCAACGGAAAGGTGATCCTGCATCTGGAACTGATGAGCCCGACCGGAGTGCCGATCGGCGCACAACCGTCGGTGCCGGTCAATGTGCGCGCGGATTGGGAGGGTCTGGCCGCGCTGCTCATCGGCATCCTGATCGTGCTGTTCTTTGGATTCGGCATCGTCCGCAGCGTGTTGCGCCGGCGCAAGTCGAGGGATGCCTCGGCTCAGCCGGTCGAGGAGGGACCGGACCAGAAGCGGCCGGCCGACAAACAGCCCGAGACCACCACGACAGACGAGGAACCTCGTGGCTAGCATCGGCAGGGCCAGTATGGCGCTGGCCTCCGGCACCCTGGTCTCCCGGGTGTTGGGGTTCGTCAACCTCTTCGTGCTCGCTCAGGCGATCGGGCTGGTCGGTGTCGGCGCGAACACCTTCGCCGTGGCGAACCAACTGCCCAACAACATCTACGTGATCGTCGCCGGCGGTGTGCTCAACGCGGTGCTGGTGCCGCAGATCGTCCGCGCCAGCGTGCACGCCGATGGTGGGCGCGGTTACATCAACAAGCTGCTCACGCTGGCGATCATGATCCTGGCCGCGACCACACTGTTGGCCACGATCCTGGCCCCGGTCCTGGTGCGGATCTCCGCCTCGCAATGGAGCAGCGACCAGCTGGCCCTGGCCACGGCGTTCGCGTATTGGTGCTTGCCGCAGATCTTCTTCTACGGCCTCTACACCGTGCTCGGCGAGATCTTGAATGCCCGTAAGTCGTTCGGTCCGTTCACCTGGGCCCCGGTGGTGAACAACATCGTCGCGATAGCCGGATACATCGTTTTCATCGCCCTGTTCGGCGCGGACAACGACGGTCATCGCGCGGTCGGCGACTGGACCCAGCAGATGATCAGCACGCTCGGCGGCACCGCCACCGCCGGTGTGGCGGTGCAGGCGCTGATCCTGTTCCTGTTCTGGCGCCGCGTCGGGCTGCACTACCGCCCCGACTTCCACTGGCGTGGAGTCGGCCTACGCGATGCCGGCCGGATGGCCAGCTGGACCTTCGGCATGCTGATCGTGACCCAACTGGCCGGGCTGGTCGATACCAACGTGGCATCCCGGGCGACCGGTTTGGATGCCTCGGTGGCGGTGCTGGCCAAGGCCTGGCTGATCTTCATGCTGCCGCACTCCATCGTGACGGTCTCCATCGCGACCGTCTATTTCACCCGGATGAGCGAGTACGGCTCCACCGGTCGCATCCAGGAACTGAAAAACGACCTTTCCGCCGCGATGCGCAGCGTCTCGCTGCTGATCGTGCTCGCCGGCGCGGTACTGCTGGTGGTCGCCTACCCGTTCTCCCGGCTCTTTGTCAGCGACTGGACCCAGGTGCAGTCGATGGGAAACGTGATCATCGCGTATCTGATCGGGCTGTTGCCGTTCAGCCTGCTCTTTCTGGTGCAACGCGCCTTCTATGCGCTGGGCAATACCAAGACACCGTTCTATTTCACGCTGTTCCAGGCGGTGTTCTTCAGCGCGATGACCCTGGCCTGCCTGGCGCTGCCCAGCCCGCTGATCGCGCTGGGCATCGCCGCGGCGATGACGATCGCCACGACCGCGCAGTTCGTTCTGGCCACCGTGCTGCTGCGCCGAAAGATCGGGGAGCTCGACCTGCGCCGGGTCGGCATCAGCGTGCTGCGCTACCTCGCCGCGGGGATACCGGCCCTGATCGCCGGGATCGTGCTCCTCCTCCTGCTCGGCGGCGGGCACCCGGGCGGCTTCGCCGTCGGCGGCTTCCTCGGCGCCACCGCGAGCATGGCGATCATCGGTCTGGTCATGGCGGTCCTCTACCTCGCACTGTTACGCCTGCTGCGCTCCCCGGAACTCGCCGAGGCCGTTACTCCGCTGCTGAGCCGGCTGCGCCAACGCTGAATGGTGCGGAATACCATCCAATTAGGATGTGTTGTACCCAATCAGCGCGCCAGGGATGGCGGGTACACACTGATAAATGAACGCTTGTAGGGAGTATCGCGTGCGGCAGATCATCATTATCGGGTCAGGCCCGGCTGGCTATACGGCGGCGATCTATGCGGCACGGGCGAACCTCAAGCCGCTGCTGATCGCCAGTTCCGTCGAGGCGGGCGGCGAGCTGATGAACACCACCGACGTGGAGAACTTCCCCGGCTTCCCCGAAGGCATCCAAGGCCCGGAGTTGATGATGCAGCTCCAGACCCAGGCCGAACGGTTCGGTACCGAGCTGGTGCTCGACGACGTCACCAGTGTCGAGCTGACCGGCGACGTGAAGACGGTCACCCTGGGTTCCGGCGCCACGCACAAAGCACTGTCGGTGATCTTCGCGACCGGGTCCGCCTACCGCAAGCTCGGCCTGCCCGACGAGGAACGGCTCTCCGGCCACGGCGTCTCCTGGTGCGCCACCTGTGACGGCTTCTTCTTCAAGGAGAAGACGATCGCGGTCGTCGGCGGCGGCGACTCGGCCATGGAGGAGGCCACCTTCCTGACCCGTTTCGCCACCAAGGTGTATGTCATCCATCGCAAGGACACCCTGCGCGCATCCAAGATCATGCAGGAACGCGCCTTCAGCAACGAGAAGATCGAATTCGTCTGGAACAGTGAAGTCATCGGCGTCGACGGTGCGGACGCCGTGACCGGTGTCCGACTGCGCGACACCGTTACCGGGGCCGAACGCGCCCTCCCGGTACAGGGTCTGTTCATCGCGATCGGGAACGACCCCAGGGTCCATCTCGTGCACGGACAGCTCGACCTCACGCCCGAAGGCACCATCGCGGTGGCCGGCCGTACCTCGAAGACCGCCGTACCCGGGGTCTTCGCCGCCGGTGACGTGATCGACCCGACCTACCGCCAGGCGGTCACCGCTGCAGCATCCGGAACCGTGGCCGCGCTGGACGCGGAGCACTACCTGGCGAACCTCCCCAAGAGCCTGCTGGCCGATGCCAGCGAGCGCGAACTCACAACAATTGCCTAAGGAGAAACAAATGTCAGCTGCACGTGCCGTAACCGACGCCACCTTCGAGGCGGATGTCCTCAAGTCTGAGAAGACGATCCTGGTTGACTTCTGGGCCGCATGGTGCGGGCCGTGTCGCGCGGTCGGGCCGATCCTGGATCAAATCGCCCAGGAGCACTCCGACAAGATCGAGATCGTCAAGCTGAACGTGGACGAGAACCCGCAGACCGCCGCCAAGTACCAGATCACCTCGATCCCGGCGATGAAGGTGTACCAGGGCGGACAGGTCGTCAAGACCGTCATCGGCGCCAAGCCGAAGCCTGCCCTCGAGGCCGACCTGGCCGCGTACCTGGCCTAGGCCACCCTCTCAACGAGAGGTCCCGTTGCGGTCGACGATGGTGCCCCGTCCAGCCCCTTCCGGGCAGACGGGGCACCATTGCGACGCCCGGAGGCCCAGGTGAGACAACCAGATACCCGCGGCCGCTACGCTAAGGGCGTCCTCAAGCGTGAAGCGATTCTGGATGCCGCCCTGGCCCTGTTCAGCCAGGTCGGCTTCCAGGGCGCGTCGCTACGCGAAATCGCGCGAAAGTGCGGCGTATCGCACCAATCGTTGATGCATTACTTCCCGACCAAGCAAGAACTGCTCATGCAGGTGCTGCATCGCCGGGACCAACGGCTGGCCAAACACTTCGATGACCCGGCGGGAATGGCGGTGCGGGAGCTGGTCTCCCTGGCCGAGTACAACGCAAGCGCGCCAGGTCACATCGAGCTATTCAGCACCGCTGCCGCGGAGGCAACCGCCCTCGACCACCCCGGGCATGATTACTACGCAGGCTTCTATGCAAACATCGTCGCCGCTACCGCGCGTTATCTGACCGTGCTGGACGAACGCGGGGTGCTGCGCCCGGGGATCACCCCACAGGTAGCGGCGCGAATCCTGCTCGCCCTGGTCGACGGCCTGCAGCTGCAATGGCTCTACGATCGCGATGCCGTGGACGTCCCCGCCGTGATCCGGCAGGCCATGAACGGCCTGCTCACGGTGGATATCGACGATTTGGATGCCATCGGTAGAGAATAATTGCCAGTTGGCAAGTATTGGCCGGAAAAAAGTCGTACAGTTTTCTTATGCAGAATGATTCCGGCGACGTTGCCGTTCTCCCCACCGACCTGGAACAGGACGCGATCGCGCAGGCTACCGCCTGGGCACAGCGCGGTGCGTTGGATAAGCAATCCCGTTCCGCCGAGCTGTTGGCCCGGTTGCTCAAGGACCAGAACGGCCTGGCTTTCACCGTCGGTTTCGTCGACCGGGTGGTACGGCCGGAGGACCTTCGCGTGGCGGCGCGGAGCTTGTCCGGACTCGCACGGCAGACACCGACATTCCTGCCCGCACCGATGAAATTGGCCATCCGGGTCGGGGGCGCGCTGGCCCCGATTCTGCCCTGGCCGATCGTGCCGATCGCTCGGAAGGTACTTCGGTCAATGGTCGGGCACCTCGTGATCGACGCCCGGCCGGCGCGACTGGGCAAGGCCATCGCGAAGCTGAAGCGGCATGACGTTCGGCTCAATCTCAATCTGCTCGGCGAGGCGGTGCTCGGCGACGCCGAGGCACAACGCCGGCTCGCCGGAACCAAGGCCCTGCTGGCCCGCGACGATGTGGACTACGTCTCGATCAAGGTGTCGTCGGTGGTCAGCCAGCTCTCGATGTGGGCCTTTGACGAGACGGTGGACCGGATCGTAGAGCGGTTGACGCCGCTGTACGAGTTGGCTGCGGCCTCCGGGACTTCGCCTCGTGGCGCTTCGGCCAGTTCGGGAGCCGCGGTGGGTTCGGGGCCCGTGGCAGCCTCAAGACCGAGGAAGTTTATCAATCTTGACATGGAGGAGTACCGCGACCTTGATCTGACCATCGCGGTGTTCGAGAAGCTGCTGGACCAACCGCAGCTGCGTGAGCTGGAGGCCGGTATCGTGCTGCAGGCCTATCTGCCCGACGCTCTTCGTGCGCTGCGGGGGCTGACCGAGTGGGCGACCGCGCGGGTGGCATCAGGGGGCGCTCCCATCAAGGTGCGGGTGGTCAAGGGCGCGAATCTTGCCATGGAGCACGTCGACGCGGCGGTACACGGCTGGCCACTGGCGACCTATGCCGCCAAGCAGGACACCGACACGAACTACAAGCGGCTGCTGAACTGGGCAATGACCAAGGAGCACACCGCGGCCGTACGACTGGGCGTCGCCGGGCACAACCTCTTCGACATCGCCTTCGCCCACCTCCTGGCGACCCGCCGGGGTGTGCAACGCGACGTCGAGTTCGAAATGCTGCTTGGGATGGCGGAGGGCCAGGCGGCAGAAGTTCGCAAGGACGTCGGCGGCCTGCTGCTGTACACGCCGGTTGTCCAGCCCAAGGAATTCGATGTCGCGATCAGTTACCTGGTACGCCGCCTGGAGGAGAACGCCAGCCAGGAGAATTTCATGTCGGCGGTTTTCGAGATCGCGCACGACAGCGCATTCATGTCCCGCGAACGAGATCGGTTCCTCGCGGCCGCGAACGCCATGACCGACGACGTACCGGAGTCAAACCGCCAGCAGTCCAGGCTCCGGAGCCCACAGAGTGACCCGGCTCCTGTGCGCGGCTTCGCCAACGCCAGCGACACCGACCCGGCGTTGTCGCAGAACCGCCTCTGGGGTCGCGCAGCACTGGAGGCCGCGACATCCACCGCCCTCGGTCGCGAGCTGATCGCCGACGCGGCAATCGAGGATGCGGCCGCGCTGGAGGACGCGATAGCGCGGGCCGCGGCATCCGCTGACGGTTGGGCGGCACGCGGCGGGGCGGGGCGGGGAGCGATCCTGGCCCGCGCCGCCGAGGAGCTGGAGGCCGCCAGGGGCGACCTCATCACCGTGATGGCGGCCGAAACCGGCAAGACAATCGCCGAAGGCGATCCGGAGGTCACCGAGGCCGTCGACTTCGCGCGCTACTACGGATCCCGGGCGGCAGAGCTGGATGCCATTCCCGGCACCCGGTTCACCCCGTCGCGATTGACGGTGGTCACCCCGCCGTGGAACTTCCCGGTCGCCATTCCCGCCGGCTCCACCCTCGCCGCCTTGGCCGCCGGCAGCCCGGTGATCCTCAAGCCGGCTAAACTCGCCCAACGCTCCGGCGCCGTGATGGCCGCCGCGTTGTGGCGGGCCGGCGTGCCACGCGACGTGCTGCAGCTCGTGGACCTGAAGCAGCGCGATTTGGGTCAGAAACTCATCTCGGACCTCAGGGTGGAACGGGTGATCCTGACCGGAGGGTATGAAACCGCGCAGATGTTCCGGTCCTGGCGGCCGGACCTGCCGCTGCTGGCCGAGACCAGTGGCAAGAACGCCATGATTGTCACACCGAGCGCCGACATCGACCTGGCCGTCGCCGATCTGGTGAAATCGGCGTTCGGGCACGCAGGCCAGAAGTGCTCGGCGGCAAGCCTGGTGATCCTGGTCGGTTCGGTCGGCCGCTCGCAGCGGTTCGAGCGTCAACTGCTTGATTCGGTCCGTTCGCTGCGGGTCGGCTACCCCACCGACCCGAGCACCCAAATGGGGCCGATCATCGAGCCGGCCAATGGCAAGCTCAAGGATGCACTGACCACCCTGGGCCCGGGCGAACGGTGGTTACTGCAACCACGCGCCCTGGACGACACCGGCCGGCTGTGGAGCCCCGGTATTCGCACGGGGGTGCAGGAGGGCAGCTACTTCCACCTCACCGAATTCTTCGGGCCCGTCTTGGGCGTGATGCACGCCGCGACCATCGAGGATGCCATTCGGCTGCAGAACGCGAGTCCATACGGGCTGACCGCCGGGCTGCACTCGCTGGATCCCGACGAGTTGCGCACCTGGCTGGCCGGCGTTCAGGCCGGTAACCTGTACGTCAACCGCGGGACCACCGGCGCCATCGTACGCCGGCAGCCGTTTGGCGGCTGGAAGCGCTCATCGGTCGGCGCGGGGACGAAGGCCGGCGGCCCAAACTACTTGATCCACCTCGGGTCCTGGCAGCCCAGTACTCAACAGGCCAGTACTCAACAGGCCAGTACTCAGCAGGCCAGCACCGAACGGGCCAGTACCCAGCAGGCCAGCACCGAACAGGCCAGCACCGAACAGGCCAGCACCGAACAGGCCAGTACCGAACAGGCCGCAGCAGTCGGCGTTCCGGCCGGCAGTTCAGGCACAACCCGATTGTCCGCCGAGATCGAACACCTGCTCGGCGCGGCCGACCTCAGCGCAGAAGAAGCCGCGCGCGTTCGCGCCGCCGCCGAGGACGACGAGTCCCAGTGGCAGCGGGAGTTCGGCGCGACCACCGACGTCTCGGCGCTCGGCCTGGAGCGGAATCTGTTCCGTTACCGCCCGATCGAGGTGACGATCCGGCTTTCCGAGGGAGCTCCGCGTGCGGAACTGGTCCGCATTGTCGCCGCGGGCATCCGTGCCGGTGCCCCGATCCAGATCAGCACCGCCACCGAGCCACCTTCCCCGTTGCTGGCCGCGCTGCACTCGGTTGCCACGGCTGTCGTCGTCGAGTCGGATGCCGATTGGTGCACCCGCGCCCGGTCGACGACGGCATCGAGGATTCGCTTGATCGGAGGCGACGCGGCGGCTCTGTCGCGCGCCCTGGACGGTTCCCCGGACATCGCCGTCTATGGCGACCCGGTGACCTCTGCCGGGCGGATCGAACTCCTGCCCTTCCTCCGGGAACAGGCAATCAGCATCACCGCCCACCGGTTCGGCAACCCCGACGACTGGTCCGCCGCCGTGATTTAGGCGCGGTGATTTAGGCGCGCCGATCTAGGCGCGGTGATTTAGGCGCGCCGAGTTATTCGCGCCGGTTTAGGGCACGCCGAGTTAAGGCACGCCGGCCCTAAAGCTCGCAGAAGCGCGCCCGGTCGCAGCGCCTGCCGTCGGCCTGGATCCTGTCGCGGCAAGCGTCCCGATAACATGGAAGGGCTGATCAGAAACGGAACACCAATGTCACGCCAGGCACACACCGGCCCCGAGGGCACCAACCTCGACCCCTGGTACCACCAATACGCCCAACGAACCTCCGGGCTGGCCGCCAGCGAAGTGCGCGCACTGTTCGCGGTAGCCTCCCGGCCGGAGGTGGTCTCGTTGGCCGGCGGGATGCCGTGCGTTTCCGCACTGCCGCCTGATCTGGTCGTCGGAGCGATGGACACGGTGATGCGCGAGCAAGGACCGGTCGCGCTGCAGTACGGATCGGGTCAAGGAACGCCGGTGCTGCGAGAGCACATCCTCGAGGTGATGGCGCTGGAAGGCATCTCGGGCAGCGTGGACGACATCGTCGTCACCACCGGATCCCAGCACGCACTCGAGTTGTTCAGCAAGTTGTTCTTGGATCCAGGCGATGTCGTGCTCGCCGAGGGTCCGAGCTACGTGACGGCAATGGTGATCTTTCACTCCTACCAGGCCCAGGTCGAGCACGTGCCGATGGACGAAAACGGACTGATTCCAGAAGCACTTCGTCAGCACATCGCGTCGCTGCGGGCCGCGGGGAAGCGGATCAAGTTTTTGTACACCGTGCCAAGTTTCCACAACCCGGCCGGAGTGACGCTCAGCTGGGAGCGGCGCCTCGAGATTCTTGAGATCGCCAGGGCAAACGACATCCTGGTCCTGGAGGACAACCCGTACGGCCTGCTGTATTTCGATGGGCCACCACCGCCGGCGCTGCGTTCCGTCGAGGAGGAAGGGGTCGTCTACCTCGGAACGTTCTCCAAGACGCTGGCCCCCGGGTTCCGCGTGGGCTGGGCGCTCGCCCCGCATGCGATCCGCGAGAAGCTGTTGCTGGCGAACGAGGCGGCGATTCTGTGCCCGAGTTCGTTCAGTCAGCTCGTGATCGCCGAGTATCTGAACCAGGCGGATTGGAAGGGGCAGATCAACACGTTCCGCGGCGTATACCGGGAGCGAAAGGAAGCGATGCTCTCGGCGCTGGCCGAACATCTGCCGGAACTGAGTTGGACGGACCCGAATGGCGGGTTCTACGTCTGGCTCACGCTCCCACCGCAGTTGGATTCCAAGGCGATGTTGCCGCGCGCGGTCACCGAACTCGTGGCATACACTCCCGGTACCGCGTTCTATGCCGACGAGAACGGGCATCAGAATATCCGGCTCTCGTTCTGCTATCCGACCCCGCAAGAGATTCGGTTGGGGATTCGGCGCTTGGCCACGGTGATCAATGCCGAGACCGAGTTGCTCGAGACGTTCGCCGGAACGGGATCTCTGGAGTTGCCGCCCGGGCTGGATTCAGACCGAGAGCACGACAACCTGCCCAGCGATCTTCGCTAGCCGCATAGTCGAATCGAACTAGAGGAATCCCTGATGAGACCAAATTTCGACAATCTTTCGGTGATGATTCTGGCCGGTGGAATCTCACACGAACGGGACATCTCGTTGCGCTCCGGGCGTCGTCTGGCCGACAGCTTGAGCGCGCGCGGACATACCGTCACTCTCCGCGACCCTGACTCTTCCTTGCTTTCCTTCCTCGCGGAGAACCGTCCCGACGTGATCTGGCCGGCCCTGCACGGATCGACCGGTGAAGACGGCTCGTTGAGCGCGCTGATCGAGCTTTCCGGAATTCCGTGTGTCGGCTCCCGAACCGACGCCACCCGCCTCGCCTGGTCTAAGCCGACCGCCAAGACCGTCGTCGCCCGGGCTGGTGTTCGGACACCGGCATCGGTCACCCTCCCCCAATCCGCATTCAGAGAGCTGGGCGCCGGTAGCGTGCTGGATGCTGTCCTGACCGGCTTGGGAACTCCGCTGGTGGTCAAGCCATCGCACGGCGGTTCGGCACAAGGGGTGAGCGTTGGCTGCACGAACAGTGATTTGCCGCGCGCGATGGTTGACGCGTACACCTATTCCGATGTCGCCTTGATTGAGCAGGAGGTCAGCGGAGTCGAGGTGGCCGTCGGCATCATCGATACCGGAGATGGCCCGGTGGCCCTTCCGGCAGTAGAGATTGAGCCGGTGCGCGGTCGTTACGGCTATGCCGCGCGCTACAACGCTGGCGAGACCCGGTTCTACACTCCGGCTCGGGTGCCCGCCGATGTGGCAGATGCGATCGCGCGGGCCGCTGTCACGGCACATACTGCGCTGGGCATACGTCACTTGTCACGGATCGACCTGATCGTCGACGAGAATGGGACACCCTGGTTCCTGGAGGCGAACGCGCTACCCGGTCTCACCGAAACATCCCTGTTTCCACAGGCCATCGTCGCCGCGGGCCTCGACCAGGGTGCGGTCTACGCCGATCTCGCTCTCGCAGCCATCCGCGACGCCGGGTAACCGAACCTACTTCCGGCTGCTCGGCCTATAGCGGGCAGCGTCGGTCGATCGGCTCTGCGTCCGGATGTCAGTGAACGGGCTCGCCAAACGCTGACTCACCGAGCTCGCTGAGAATTCGGTTCAGGTCGCCGATCGTGGCGAAATCAATCGTCACCTGGCCTTTTCGCGCGCCGAGCGAGATCCTGACTCGGGTGTTCAGCCGATCACCCAGGCGCTCAGCAATCTCATCGAGATGCCCTTGCCGCCGTCCGGCAGAAGCCTTAGGCGCCGGAAGCCGCGGGGTAGCCTTCGCAGCCGTTTCCGCCGCCCGGACCGACAGGTCTTCGTTCACGATCTTGTCGGCGAGGCGCTGCATCGAATCGCTATCCCCGGTGGAGAGGATCGCGCGAGCGTGTCCTGCACTGAGGACTCCGGCGGCGACTCGCTGCTGTACGGCGGCGGGCAGGCGCAGCAGCCGTAGGGTATTGGTGATTTGCGGCCGCGATCGGCCCAACCGACCGGCCAGTTGTTCCTGGGTAATACCGAAGTCGCTCAAAAGTTGCTGATAGGCCGACGCCTCTTCAAGAGGATTCAGTTGCGAGCGGTGCAGATTCTCCAGCAGCGCATCGCGCAGCATTGCGTCGTCTGCGGTGTCTTTGACGATGGACGGGATCGTGTCCAACCCCGCCGCCTTACTGGCCCGCCAGCGGCGCTCACCCATGACGAGCTCGTATTTGCCGTCCTGTTGCGGAAGCGGCCGAATGACAATGGGCTGCAATACCCCGAATTCCCGGACGCTGTGTACAAGCTCAGCCAAATCATCCGGATCAAAATCCAGCCTGGGCTGCTTGGGATTCGGAACGATGTCTTTGGTCGGGATGCTGGCAAGCCGCGCACCGGGCACCGTGACCAGAGCAGCATGCTGCGTCTCGTGCTGCGGGAAAAAGACGTCGACCGGTCGCGCAGAGGAATCCCCGGTCGGAATGAGGGCGCCGATGCCCCTGCCAAGCCCGGTTCTTTTTGATGCCATTATCTGGGTACTCCTCTTTGTGCGATCTCCGCCGCAGCCTCAAGATACGAGAGCGAGCCGGAGGAACTAACGTCGTAGCTGATTACGCTTTGCCCATAGCTGGGCGCCTCTGAAATTCGGACCGAACGCGGGATGATCGTGTTCAGCACCTCTTTCGGGAAGTGTTGGCGGACTTCCTCGGCGACTTGACGGGCCAAGTTGGTTCGAGAGTCGAACATGGTCAGCAAGATTGTGGTCACGCCGAGGCCCGGGTTGAGGTGTTTCTCGATCAGGCTGATGTTCTTCAACAGCTGGCTGAGGCCTTCAAGCGCGTAATACTCGCATTGGATGGGAATCAAGACCTCGGTCGCTGCGACGAAGGCGTTGATTGTGAGCAGCCCGAGTGACGGCGGGCAATCGATCAGCACGTAGTCGAAAGCCCTCTCGACACCCTCCAGGTACTGCGCCAATGCCCGGCTCAGTCGTTGCTCGCGCGCTACCATCGACACCAGTTCAATCTCCGCGCCGGCCAGATCGAGGGTGGCCGGCGCACAATGCAGGTCTTTGAACTCGGGGCTCTTCTGAACCACGTCTTTCATGTCGACATCATTGACGATGACGTCATAGATACTCGACGTCTCGGATCGATGATCGATTCCGAGCGCCGTTGAGGCGTTGCCCTGTGGATCCAGGTCGATCACCAGGACCCTGGCGCCGGAACGAGCAAGCGCTGCAGCCAAGTTCACCACCGTGGTGGTCTTACCGACCCCTCCCTTTTGGTTCGAGATGGTGAAGATCCGAGTTTCCGAGGGCAGCGGCAGGGTATTTGAGGCCAGTAACCGGCGGCGCCTGGTCATGTCGGCGAGCTCGCGAGCCAAAGGCGTCGAGCGATCGAATGAATCAGCCGTTTTACTGTTCGGGTCAGGATGTTTCACGTGAAACCTTGTCGCTCCTCATTGCCCCAAAACCCTCCGGCACAGGCGCGACGGCGGCACTTCTCCACCGCGCGTCATCCAACTGTAGCCTGGAAAAGGTAGGTCACCTCGTCCAGCACACCCTCTCCGAGGGAATCAATCTCAACATTTTTGAGCCGATGCCGCCCGATCACCTTGGCGGCCGCGTCGCGCTCTCTGGTTACGCCGGACCCCTTCATGAGCAGCAGCCGACCACCGGGTTTGACCAGGGGTGCGGTCAGCGGAATCAGCGTCCGCAGGGCGCTGACCGCCCTCGCTGTGACCTGATCGAATGCTTCGTCCAGGTGAATTTCTTCGGCTCGGGCCCTCAGAGTTGTCACATTCGTGAGCCCGAGTTCCTCAATCTGCTCGTCCAGCCAAGCAATTCGACGCTCCATCGGCTCAACCAGAACGAAGGAAATATCCGGTCTGACGATGGAGAGCACGATCCCGGGCAGACCGGCGCCGCTGCCGATATCGGCTACCCGTCCGGGATTCAGCAGTGGAGCCAGAACCGCACAGTTGAGGATGTGCCTGCTCCACAGTCGCGGCGGCTCCGAAGGCCCGATCAGCCCGCGCTGCTCACCATGCTCTGCGAGGTTCGCCGTGAACCGCCGGGCAAGGCCGATGCGACCACCAAAGAGCTCCGCCGCTATGGGCGGTTCTGGCTCAACTTCCAGCTTCAATGTTTCACGTGAAACTACGCGGACGCCGTGATTACGGTGTGTCGGTCTCGCCCCTCACCCTCGGACACCGAGACATACCCGCGTTGGGCGACCACGTCATGCACCAACTTGCGCTCATACGAAGACATCGCCGGCAAGGAGGCCTGTGCCGCGCCCTCATCCAAGCGCGCGATGGCCCGGTCGACAAGCAGAGTAAGTTCTGCTTGCCGCGCTTCACGGGAACCGCCGATATCAAGGATGAGCCGGGAGAACGACCCGGTCTTGTTTTGTACGGCAAGGCGAGTCAGTTCTTGAAGCGCCGTTACCGTTCCAGGAGATGACAGCAGCCGAAGATTGCTTTCCGCGCTGGAGTTCACCGATACATAGGCGCGACCGTTGCGCGAATCGATATCGATATCACCATCGATATCGCAAATGTCTAGGAATTCTTCGATGTAGTCCGCGGCAATATCACCCTCGTCAGCGAGCTCCTCCGAGGTACGCTCGCCGGTGACGGCGCCGGTTGACGCGGTCCCAGCCAGTTCGGCCCCAGCCAGTTCGGCCCCGGTCGCCCCCGGTTCGATTGTTTCTGCGCCATAGGCTGCTGCCTCAGTTGTCACGGGCCGTGCGTCCATCATCGTGCACCTTTCCTCTTCTTCACCGGTCAATCCACTTCTCTACTGATCAACCGGCAGCTATTTCTTGCCGCCCGGCTTCTTTTTGGCCCTACTCTTGCTAACCGGCTGTGTCCGCTGAGTCTTCTTTGGCTCCTCTTCAATATCCACGACAACCTCACCCTCCGGGGACAAAAGCTTTCCACGGCGGGCCAATCGCGCCTCCCTGGCCTTGGCGGCGTCGCTTCCGGGCGTTGGCATGCTACGGATCACCAGGAACTGCTGGCCCATCGTCCAAAGGTTCGAGACCAGCCAATAGAACATCACGCCGAGCGGGAAAGTGAAACCGGAGAACAAGAAGACAAAGGGAAGCAGATAAAGCAAGATGCGCTGCTGCTTGAAGGTCGGGCTCGCCTTTGTCTCAGGAGACATGTTCTTCGAGACAATCTGCAACTGCGTGATGAACTGCGACGCCGTCATGAGAACGACCATGATCGCAGCCACGATCATCACTCCCACCAGCTGCGGTTGGGCGTTCATCGCTGCCGAAAAGCTTGAATTCAGGTTCGCTTCACCGAAAAGCTTGGACGCACCGAAGAGCTTTCCCAAGTCAGAATCCATCGGACCAACCCCGGCCTTGCCGGACGCCGCCCGCTCCAACACCCGGAACAGACCGAAGAAGATCGGCATCTGCATCAACAACGGCAGACATGAACTGAGCGGGTTCGTCCCGGTCTTCTTGTACAACTCCATTGTCTCGCGCGACATCGATTCGCGAGAGAACTGGTCCTTCTTTCCCTTGTATTTCTCCTGGATCTTCTTCAACTGCGGGGCGACCTCAAGCATCCGCCGCTGATTTTTGATCTGCTTCACGAAGATCGGAAATAGCGCCGCCCGAACCACGATCGTCAGACCGGCGATTGACAAAACCCAGGTCAGGCCGCTGCCGGCGTCCATCCCCATGGCCACGAAAAGCCAGTGGAAGACCACGAGAATAAGCTCGATGACCCACTCAATGGGCCAGAGGACTGTACCGATGATGTCCATTGGTTCGGGTTAGCCCTTTCCGTGGCTACTGGCAACGACGAAACCAAATGGCGTCACGTTGTACCGCTCTCGCTTACTGGGGGGGACATCGTCGACCCCACCGGCCGCCCAAGGATGACACCGGACAATCCGACGAAGGGCCAGCGTCGAACCAAAAAACACTCCGTGTGCCTGAATCGCGTGCAACGCATACGCGGAACAGGACGGATAATACCGGCAGACCTCTCCATATAGCGGCGAAATCACCGCACGATACGCCTTCAGGATGAGAACGGCCACGTTGCGTGGCAGGAGCAGCGCGCTCATGACGACGCTTTTCACAATCGAACGCCACCTTTACTCACGGCCCGAAAAACTTCTTCTTGCAGGGTAGACCAGGATGCCAGGGCAGATGCTGGTAACGCCCTGATCACCACGTCGGTGCCCGGTTCCAGTCGGTCACGCAATTGCCAGGCAATGCTCTTCAGTCTCCGCCGAACTCGATTACGCTGCACGGCATTGCCGACAGCCTTGCTGACGATGAATCCGAAGCGGATATCGGCTCCGCCCCGATTCCGACTGAGGTACATCACCGTATGCCGCGCACCGAAGCGTGCACCGCGTCGGACGGCGTTTCTATAATCGTCGCCACGGGTGATTCGATGGGATTTCGCCAGCACCGACTGAAGTTAGGCGGAAAGCTTTGTGCGGCCTTTGCTGCGTCGGGCCGCCAGAATCGACCGCCCGGCACGGGTGCGCATCCGTAGGCGGAAACCGTGCACCTTGGCTCGACGACGATTGTTGGGCTGAAAAGTTCGCTTGCTCATGATTGTTCTTTCGTTATTCTGGCGGCGGCGAGTCGGTACCGGCTCGTACGAAACCCGGTCGCTCAGAGACGTATGCGGGCAGCCGATTGGCTGAGGTCAACTGATTAAAACTACGGCCTGAAATCACTCTGGTCAAACTAGCCACAGCGGGTAGCCGGATTATCCACCACCGCGCCGACTCAACACAGTTACGGCGCGCCGCTGCCACTAGATTTCGAGTTGATCGGCATCACCCGCAGTGGGTACCGTAAACAACGAACTTATCCCCAATGCGGATCGGAAGCCGGTCGTTACGGCTACGCAGTGGTGGATAACTCTGTGGATAGCACGCAAATCTGAAACACTGTCCGGGGGAACAGCGTCACCTGACGTCAATGTTCTTTCGAGAGATTGTGGGGAAGCATGTCTGATGGCGAGGAGCCGATCACGGCAGCGTGGGCCGCCGTCCTTGCGTCGTTAGAAACCGATGACCGAATAACGCCACAGTTGTACGGCTTTCTCAACCTGGTCGAGCCTCGCGGAATCATGGCCGGAACGATGTATCTGGAGGTGCCGAACGAATTCACCAGGGGAATGCTCGAGCAGCGCATTCGCGTTCCACTGCTGAACGCCATCGGCACACTCGATGACGCGTTGGCGGTGACGACATTCGCGATAGTGGTCAATCCCGACATCGTCAATGAAAACTTTCGGCGCGACCCCGAACCACAGGAGCCGCAGTACATCGAAGCGCCGTCGAACCCGGCGGAATCCAGCGCGTCACGTACCAGCGATTCGCGGCTGAACCCGAAATACAGCTTCGATAACTTCGTAATCGGCCAGTCCAACCGCTTCGCTCATGCTGCAGCCGTTGCGGTGGCCGAGGCGCCGGCCAAGGCATACAATCCGCTGTTCATCTATGGGGAATCCGGCCTCGGTAAGACCCATTTATTGCATGCCATCGGGCATTATGCAATGAGCTTATATCCGGGAATTCGGGTGCGTTATGTCAGCTCCGAGGAATTCACCAACGACTTCATCAACTCAATCGCCAATAATCGGGGCTCGCTGTTTCAGTCGCGTTACCGCAACATCGACATCCTACTCATCGACGACATTCAATTTTTGCAAGGAAAAGCCGAAACTCAGGAAGCATTCTTCCACACCTTCAATACCCTCCACGATCACAACAAACAGGTGGTGATCACCAGCGATCTTCCACCCAAACACCTGACCGGCTTCGAAGATCGGATGCGATCTCGGTTCGAGTGGGGACTGATCACCGATGTGCAGGCACCGGACCTGGAGACCAGGATCGCAATCCTGCGAAAAAAGGCGCAGAGCGAACGGTTGCGGGTTCCTGACGACATCCTGGAATTCATGGCATCGAAGGTGTCCTCGAATATCCGCGAGCTGGAAGGAACCTTGATCCGGGTCACCGCGTTCGCCAGCTTGACCAGGACGCCGGTCGATATGAACCTGGTGCAGACCGTGCTGAAGGACCTGATCACCCTGGACGAGGACAATGTCATCGCCCCGACTGACATCATCAGCAACACCGCCGACTACTTCAAGCTTTCCATCGACGACCTCTACGGATCATCCCGATCGCAGGCGATCGCCACCGCCCGGCAGATCGCGATGTATCTGTGCCGGGAGCTGACCAACCTGTCTTTGCCCAAGATCGGGCAGCTGTTCGGAAATCGCGACCATACGACGGTGATGTACGCGAACAAGAAGATCAGCGAGCTGATGAAGGAACGTCGCTCGATCTACAACCAGGTCACCGAGTTGACCAGCAGGATCAAGCAGAATCATCGTTTCAACGCGTAATCCATGGTCCCATCCGCAAGTCATACACATTGTGGATAACCTGTGGAGAAAGCGTGGAAGCGGCCCGGTTACCTGTGCACTTCTTCCTGGCACTTGTGCAAATAGCGCGGGGGACCTCCCGGGTAATGCGCTCGACAACTCGCCGGAGTCGCGCATCACTCACAACTTACAACGGTGTAGTTTCCATATTCGGTCTGCAAGATCGACGATTCTGCACACTTTCCACAGCGGTTAAGAAGATTAATCGTTAAACCACTTAGCAGAGCTCGACAACCTTCACGCTGCGACAGCGGGTGTCCAGCCGCACCGGCGAGAAGCCGCAAATCCAAAAGGATGGCCCCCGATTACAGGCACTAGCATGGGGACCATCCAATTCCTCAGAACGATAGGGGTGACTTCGTGAGGTTCAGCGCCAACCGTGACGTTTTCAGCGAGGCAGTTTCCTTCGCGGTGAAGCTGCTGCCCCAACGCACCACGCTGCCGATTTTGAGTGGTGTTTTGATCGAGGCGATCGAGACGGGTCTTGTGTTGTCCTCCTTCGATTATGAGGTTTCGGCACAAACCGAGATCTCCGCGGAAGTCGAGGAAACCGGCCGGGTTCTGGTGTCCGGGCGACTCTTGGCCGAGATCGCGAGCAAACTCCCCAACGCGCCGGTGAACTTCAGCACCGAAGAGGCCAAGATCCGGGTGACCTGTGGACCCGCAACCTTCACACTGCTGTCCATGCCCGTTGAGGAATATCCATCAATTCCGCAGGTTGGCGTGGAATCAGGGTTGGTTCCGGGTGATGACTTTTCTGAGGCGGTCGCGCAGGTCACGGTGGCAGCCTCGCGCGATGATGTGACCCCCGTGATTACCGGCGTTCAGCTGGAGGTCGCAGATAACCGGATTTCCTTCATCGCCACGGATCGATATCGAGTGGCCGTGCGGGAAATCGATTGGGATTCCGGTAGTACAGGTTCGGCTCCGGCCACCGCGCTGGTTCCGGCCCGAACGCTTCAAGAAATCGGTAAGACGCTCGGCCACAGTGGAAACGTCTCGGTTGCCATCACCAACAAGGACGACCGCGAGCTCATCGCGTTCACAGCCGATAAAAGGACGGTCACCTCACTGCTGATCAAGGGGAACTTTCCTCCGGTGCGCCGGCTTTTCCCGGAGACGGTAGACAATTACGCCGTGATCAACACAGCCGATTTGATTGAGGCGACTCGACGAGTGGCGCTGGTACTGGAGCGCGAGGCGGCCTTGAGGTTCACGTTCACTTCCGATGGACTTACCCTGGAGGCTGTCGGGTCCGAGCAGGCCCAGGCCTCCGAAAATGTGGATGCCCTGCTGACCGGAGACGATACGGTCGTTTCATTGAAGCCGCAATTTTTACTCGACGGGCTCGGCGCGGTGCACTCGGAATTCGTGCGCATTTCGTTCACCAAGACCGACAACCCCAACAAGCCCGGTCCGGTCCTGATCACCAGCCAGACCAGCAAAGAGCAGGCCGGTGGGGACAGTTACAAATACCTTCTGCAACCGAATCTCTTGCTGAGATAGCGGTATCTGCCGAGGGCATCGGATCGGCTCGACGCGCCAGAAGAAGGAAAAAATGCATATCGGTCTTGTCGGTTTGGGACGAATGGGCGACAACATGCGCACTCGGCTGCGCGAACACGGGATAGAGGTCACCGGATACGATCCCAATCCCAAAGTGTCTGACGTAGCCTCATTGGCGGAATTGACCGCTGCGGTCCCCTCACCGCGGCTGATCTGGATCATGGTACCGGCCGGGAAGGTTACCGAGTCGGTGGTCACCGATCTGGCGACATCACTGCGTGCCGGCGACATTGTGATAAACGGTGGCAACTCACGGTTCTCGGATGACTTCCGTTATGCGGCGCAGTTGGCAAAGTACTCGGTGAACTACATCGATGCAGGGGTGTCCGGCGGTGTCTGGGGGCTGAAGAACGGCTACGGGCTGATGGTGGGTGGCAGCCCCGAGCATGTCTCGGCTGCGCTGGAGATTTTCGATGCGCTTCGGCCGGAAGGACCGCGCGAAGAGGGCTTCGTTCATGTCGGCGAGGTCGGCTCGGGACATTACGCGAAAATGGTGCACAACGGCATCGAATACGCGCTCATGCAGGCATACGCGGAGGGGTATGAACTGCTGGACACCCGCAAAGACATCATCAAGGACGTACCAGGTACCTTCAAGGCCTGGCAACGTGGCACGGTGGTGCGGTCGTGGTTGCTGGAACTCTTGGTTCGTGCCCTCGATCAGGACCCCGAGTTCGATGATATCGAAGGATATGTCGACGACACCGGTGAGGGCAGGTGGACGATCGAGGAAGCGATCGAACACGCCGTTCCGGTCCCGACGATCAGCGCATCCATTTTCGCTCGCTTTGTTTCGCGCCAAGAGGACTCGCCGGCGATGAAGGCGGTAGCCGCGCTTCGCAACCAGTTTGGCGGGCATGCGGTGAAGAAAACGGATTGAAAGTAACCCATCTTTCCCTGACCGATTTTCGCAACTATGCGGGAGTCGAGATTGCGTTGGCCGAGGGGCCGAACTTGTTCGTGGGTGCCAATGGTCAGGGCAAGACCAACCTGGTCGAATCCCTGGGGTATCTGAGCACTCTCGGATCACATCGGGTTTCGGTCGATCAGGCGATGATCCGTCAAGGGGCGGACTCGGCCATTGTCCGGGCCAGATTGCGACACGAAGACCGTGAACTGCTGGTCGAGGTCGAACTCAATCGTGCAACGGCCAACCGGGCCAAGGTCAACCGGTCGATGGTGAAGCTGCGGGAATTGCCTCGGTATTTCTCCAGCGTGCTCTTCGCTCCGGAAGATCTTGCCATCATCCGTGGCGAGCCGGGGGTGCGCCGCCGGTTCATCGACCAATTACTGGTACAGCGCACGCCCAGGCTGGCCGGGGTGTTCAGCGACTACGACCGGGTATTGAAACAACGGAACATGCTGCTGAAATCCGCTCGGACGTCAGGCATAGCGGCATCCCAGTTGAGTACTTTGGACATCTGGGACGAGCGCTTGGTCGGATTCGGCTCCGAAATCATCGATGAGCGACTGCGTTTGATTCAGTTGCTTGCCGAGCCGGTGCAGCAGGCCTACCGGGTTGTCGCCGGAGACGATCACCATCCACGGATGACGGCCCAGCTCAGTATCGACGGCCCGGATCTCGAGGCCATCCGGGAGAGCGAACGCCAGCCCGCGGTCCCAGTCAACGCAGCGCAGCTTCCGAGAACTTCAACGGCGCAGCGATTTGGCCGGGCCATCACCGGATTGCGTCGGAAGGAACTGGAGCGCGGAGTGACGCTGGTCGGTCCGCACCGGGACGATATCCTGTTCGAACTCAACTCCTTGCCGACGAAAGGGTATGCCAGCCACGGCGAGTCCTGGTCATTCGCGCTGGCGCTCAAGCTCGGTTCGGCAGAACTACTCAAACGCGACTCGGTCAGTGGAGACCCGGTACTCATGCTTGACGATGTCTTCGCGGAGCTGGATCAGTCCAGAAGGAGAAGGCTGGCCGAGGCGGTTCGTGATTTCGAGCAGGTGATCGTTACCGCGGCGGTGTTAGAGGACGTCCCTGCCGAGCTGGCGGCGCATACCGTGCGGATTAGCGCCGGTGCGGTAATTCCGGAAGGGGACGCGAATGCCATCCGGGGATGATGAGGAGACCGAAGCCCTACCGAGCGAGACGCAAGAGGCCGTGTCGGTTTATCTGCGTTTCAAACGACTGTTCGGCGAGGGTCATACCCGGCACGCGGCTCGCAAGACGAGCCGACGCCAGAGCATGGCATCCACCGTTCCATTCGGCTCCGGTCGCGATCCCCGCGGGATCGGCAGTGTCGTGGAGGCGTTGACCACTGAACTGGGCTGGACGTCACCGTTGGCCCAATCCGAGTTGCTGGCTTCGTGGTCTTCGCTTGCCGGGGAGGAAACCGCGCGGCACTCCACACCGATCGGGATCACCGACGATGTGCTGACGGTGCAATGCCAGTCGACGGCGTGGGCGACGCAACTGCGAATCATGCGGTCCGAGATTCTCAAACAGATCGCGTTGCGGTATCCGAACGCCGGCATTCAATCAATTCGGTTTGAGGGACCGGACGCTCCCTCATGGAAAAGAGGCCCACGCTCAATTCCAGGGCGGGGTCCACGCGATACCTACGGTTAGGAAGGCAAATAAGGTCACACGGCCGAAATAAACTCGTCAGACGGTCATATATGGCTCTCACGAGGCCCTGGAGTTGATAGAATTAGTAGGTTGTAAGCCGTGCGGTCAGGAGCCCAATTACATATGACATCGGAACCGAGTGACACTCTCCCAGTCGACAACTCCCAGGGAGCAGCGATCCCCGGCCCAACTGCCGTACCCGCACCGCCGAAGCCCGAGGCACACAACAGTACCCAGACCGAGCACAGCTACGGGGTCGACGACATTCAGGTGCTCGAGGGCCTGGAAGCCGTGCGCAAACGACCGGGCATGTACATCGGGTCAACCGGGCCTCGAGGACTGCATCACCTGGTCTATGAAATCGTGGACAACTCGGTCGACGAGGCGTTGGCCGGGTACTGCGACACCATTCAAATCACCATTCAGAAGGACGGCAGCGTCCGGGTTGTCGATAATGGCCGAGGTATCCCCGTCGGACTGAACAAATCCGAGAACAAGTCGACCGTCGAGGTCGTCCTGACGATTCTGCACGCGGGCGGGAAGTTCGGTGGCGGTGGGTATGCGGTATCGGGCGGTCTGCATGGCGTCGGCAGCTCCGTGGTCAACGCTCTGTCTGCGCGGTTGGATGTCGAGGTGCGCCGCAAGGGGCATGTCTGGCGCCAGCGGTACCACGACGGAGTGCCGGAAGCTCCGCTGTCACGAGACGAGGAGAGCACCGAGACCGGAACTACCATCACCTTCTGGCCGAGCCCGGAGATCTTCGAGACAGTGGTCTTCGAATATGACACCTTGCGCACCAGGTTCCAGCAGATGGCATTCCTTAATAAGGGTCTGCGGATCTCCCTGTCTGACGAGCGGGTAATCGCACAGGTGGCCAGGCCGGGTGCAGACGTCGATCTTGACGCCGAACCGGTGGTCGGGAAACCGATTGCGAACGCGGCTGCGGCAAGCGATGCCGGTCAGGGCGCAGTCCCCGATGGCAGCGCGCCGCGGGTTCGTAAGGATGTCTTCTTCTACGAACGCGGCTTGGTCGACTACGTCAGTTATCTCAACGCGGCAAAGAAGGCCGACATCGTCAACGACGAAATCATTTCGTTCGAATCGGAGGCCAACGACCGCAAGATCGCCCTCGAGGTAGCCATGCAGTGGACGACCTCGTACACCGAGAGCGTGTACACCTACGCGAACACCATCAATACCCACGAGGGCGGCACCCATGAAGAGGGCTTCCGCGCTGCACTGACGACGTTGGTGAACAAATACGCCAGGGAAAAGGGCATCCTCAAGGACAAGGATGACAATCTTTCCGGCGACGACGTGCGCGAGGGATTGACCGCGATCATCTCGGTGAAACTCGCCGAACCTCAGTTCGAAGGTCAGACCAAGACCAAGCTCGGCAATACAGAGGCCAAGGCGTTCGTGCAAAAGATCGTCGGCGACCAACTCGGGGACTGGTTCGCCAGGAACCCGAGCCAGGCCAAAGAGATCATCCGTAAATCACTCTCCGCGGCCAGCGCACGGATGGCGGCACGTAAGGCGCGCGAGACCGCCAGACGCAAGGGCCTCCTCGAGGGTGGCGGGATGCCCGGCAAGCTCAAGGATTGCCAGAGCAAGGACCCGTCCATCTCAGAGATCTTCATCGTCGAAGGTGACTCCGCCGGCGGTTCCGCCGTGCAGGGCCGCAATCCTGAGACGCAGGCGATCCTGCCCTTGCGGGGGAAGATCCTGAATGTCGAGAAGGCGCGGCTGGACCGTGCTCTGGGCAACCATGAGGTGCAGGCGATGATCACCGCGTTCGGAGCCGGTATCGGGGAGGACTTCAACCCGGAAAAAGCCAGGTATCACAAGATCGTGCTGATGGCCGATGCGGATGTCGACGGACAGCACATCACGACCCTGCTGCTGACCCTGTTGTTCCGGTACATGCGGCCGTTGATCGACCTCGGCTATGTCTACCTCGCGCAGCCACCGCTGTACCGGCTGAAGTGGTCGAACTCGGACCATGAGTATGTCTACAGCGACGAGGAGCGCGATGTGCTGTTGGCTGACGGCATCGCGTCAGGCAAGCGGATTCCCAAGGATAACGGGATCCAGCGCTATAAGGGTCTGGGCGAGATGGATTACAAGGAGTTGTGGGAAACCACGATGAATCCGGAGAGCAGGACACTGTTGCAGGTGACTCTGGACGATGCGGCTATGGCGGACGAGATCTTCGCCACCTTGATGGGTGAGGATGTGGAGTCGCGCCGCAGCTTCATCCAGCAGAACGCGAAAGATGTGCGCTTCCTCGACATTTAGTCACGCCACGTGACCGGCATCCCGACCAACAAAGAGAAGATAAATGGCAGACGAAACTGACGGCACCGACGAAACCCTGGAAGACGCCATCGACGGCGAAACCTCCCGGTTCGGCGTGCACGGCAAGATCGACCAGGTCGATCTGCAACTGGAAATGCAACGGTCGTATCTCGACTACGCGATGAGCGTCATCGTCGGCCGGGCTCTGCCCGAGGTTCGCGACGGATTGAAGCCGGTGCATCGCCGGGTGATCTACGCCATGTTCGACGGCGGGTACCGGCCGGAGAAGTCCTTCTCCAAGAGCGCCCGTGTGGTCGGCGATGTGATGGGCCAGTTCCACCCGCATGGTGACACTTCCATCTACGACGCGCTGGTCCGGTTGGTGCAACCGTGGAGTCTGCGCTACCCGCTGGCACTTGGTCAAGGAAACTTCGGTTCCCCCGGCAACGACGGCGCCGCTGCCCCGCGATACACCGAAACCAAAATGGCGCCGCTGGCGCTTGAGATGGTTCGTGACATCGAAGAGGAGACCGTCGACTTTGTAGACAACTACGATGGACGCACCCAGGAACCGTTCATCCTGCCCAGCCGGTTCCCGAATCTGCTGGTCAACGGATCGGTCGGCATCGCGGTGGGTATGGCCACGAATATCCCGCCGCACAATCTCCGCGAGGTCGCCGCCGGGGCCCTATGGGCGTTGCAGAATCCGGATGCCAGCCGCGAGGAGCTGCTGGACGCGCTGATCCACCGGATCAAGGGTCCAGACTTCCCAACCGGGGCACAGATCCTCGGCGTGAAGGGAATCCAGGACGCCTACCGTACCGGGCGCGGTTCGATCACGATGCGCGCGGTGGTCAACGTGGAAGAGATCCAGGGCCGTACCTGCTTGGTGGTCACCGAGCTGCCGTACCAGGTCAACCCGGACAACCTTGCGATCAAGATCGCCGACCTGGTCAAGGATGGCCGGATCGGCGGGATCGCCGACATCCGCGATGAGACCAGCGGCCGGACCGGTCAGCGTCTGGTGATCGTGCTCAAGCGCGACGCCGTGGCCAAGGTGGTGCTGAACAATCTGTACAAGCACACCCAGCTTCAGGAGAACTTCGGCGCCAACATGCTGGCGATCGTCGATGGGGTGCCACGCACTCTCGCCCTGGACGGATTCGTCACCGCCTGGGTCGACCACCAGGTCGAGGTCATCGTGCGACGCACCCAGTTCCGGCTGCGCAAGGCCGAAGAGCGCGCGCATATCCTGCGTGGCTACCTGAAGGCACTCGACGCGCTGGACGAGGTGATCGCCCTGATCAGGCGGTCGACCACGGTTGAAGACGCTCGCGACGGGCTTATGGAGCTGCTGGAGATCGACGAGCTTCAGGCCAGAGCCATCCTCGAGATGCAGCTGCGCCGGCTGGCCGCTATGGAACGTCAGAAGATCATTGACGAGGCGGCGGAACTGGAACGACTGATCGCCGAGTACAACGCGATCCTGGCCAGCCCGGTTCGGCAGCGCGAGATCGTCGGTGAGGAGTTGTCGGAGATCGTCGCGAAGTACGGCGATGACCGCAGGACCGAGATCATGTTCGGTTTCGACGGGGATATGAGCGTCGAGGACCTGATTCCCGAAGAGGAAATGGTCATCACGATCACCCGTGGCGGGTATATCAAGCGCACCCGCAGCGACAACTATCGAAGTCAGCACCGTGGCGGTCGGGGAGTCAAGGGCGCCCAACTGCGTGCCGATGACGTGGTGGCACACTTCTTCGTCACCACCACGCACAACTGGCTGTTGTTCTTCACGAACAAGGGCCGCGTTTACCGCGCGAAAGCGTATGAGGTGCAGGAGGCCGGTCGCGACGCCAAGGGCCAGCACGTCGCCAATCTGCTGGCGATGCAGCCGGACGAGAAGATCGCTGAGGTGCTCGCGATCCGCGACTACGCCGCGTCGAAGTACCTGGCGCTGGCGACCCGTGGTGGCCTGCTGAAGAAGACTGCGCTCAGCGATTACGACACGAACCGGTCTGGTGGGATCATCGCGATCAAGCTGCGTGAGGACGACGAGTTAGTCTCCGCTTTGCTGGTGGAGGCCGATTCCGACCTGCTTTTGGTCTCGCGCAAGGGTATGTCGATCCGGTTCACCGCATCCGATGACGCGCTGCGGCCGATGGGACGCTCGACCTCCGGTGTCATTGGGATGCACTTCAGGGGTGACGACCAGCTGCTCGACGCGTCGGTGGTCGACGGCGGAGGGTTTGTGTTCGTGGTCACCGAGGGCGGCTACGCCAAGCGCACCGCCGTTGAGCATTACCGGCTGCAGAATCGCGGCGGTTTGGGGATCAAGGTCGCCAAGCTCAGCGATGATCGGGGAGACCTTGTCGGAGCATTGATCGTGGACGAGGATGACGAGGTTCTTGTGGTTCTTTCCAGCGGCAAGGTGGTACGCTCTGCCGTGGCCGAGGTACCAGCCAAGGGCCGCGACACAATGGGTGTCGTCTTCGCCCGGTTCGCCGCCGAAGACAAGATCATCGCACTTGCCAAGAACTCCGAACGCACTCTCGCCGAGGTTGACGAGCCAGAGAGCGCCGCCGAGAAGGAAGAAATCGTAGATGAGTAGTAGCGTCGCCGAGAAGCTCGCCAAGAAGTCATCCCGGGGCAAGTCGACCAAACAGGTTCGACTCAGGCTTGTCTATATCGACTTCTGGTCCAGCCTGAAGTTGTCGTTCCTGGTCGGGATCTGCCTGGGAATCGTGGTCATCGTCGGATCCTTTCTGATCTGGACTGTGCTGAACCAGATCGGCGTCTTCGATTCGGCCAGCTCATTGCTGAAAGACATCGCCGGATCCTCGAACGATCTGAAGTCCTTCCTCGCGTTGAATCAAGTGATGGGTTTCTCGATTATCGTCGCCATCCTGAACACCGTCGTGATCACGGTACTCGGCGCGGTTTTTGCGTTGCTCTACAACCTGAGTGTGAAAATCACCGGAGGACTTTTGGTCGGGTTCCAGAACAACTGACTCACCGAACAGATGCGGCGGTTTTCGATGGCGATTTAGAGAATGGCCCTCCGTCCGGTAGTCTCAGTTTTGCCCATTCGGGGCTATAGCTCAGTTGGTTAGAGCGCTTCGCTGATAACGAAGAGGTCCCAGGTTCAAATCCTGGTAGCCCCACGGTGCTCGTTCATCTGCCTGACCGAACGGGCCGGTCAGGGGCCATAGCTCAATTGGTAGAGCGCCTGCTTTGCAAGCAGGAGGTCCGGGGTTCGATTCCCCGTGGCTCCACATGGACATCCGGGTCGCAGCCTACGGCCTGATTATCGATGGTGACCGCCTTCTGCTCGCGCACTGGAACAGCCATGGTCGGTCGGGCTGGACGCTACCAGGCGGCGGCCTGGAGTCCGGTGAGGACCCCGTAACGGCTGCGGTCAGGGAAATTCACGAGGAGACCGGCTACCGAGCCGAAACGGATGAACTGATGCTGGTCAGCTCCCACGTGGTGCCGGCTCGGCGGCGCTTCGATGGGGCCGCCCGCCCGCTGCACGCGCTACGGATCGTTTATCGCGCACACGTCGTGGGCGGATCCATGATCGACGAGCTCGACGGGAGCACCGATCGCGCGCAGTGGTTCGCGCTGAGCCAGGTGCCGTCATTGCGTCACGTCAAGCTTGTGGATATCGCGCTGAAAGCCGCGAACCGCCCCTAGCTGTTGGCTGCTGCCGGGGTCCGAGTCGTCGGCTCTTCGTCGGCGACCCAGAGTTCGTCATCTGCGCGGAAGGTCTGCCAAACGGCATAGCCGACGCCGGCGACCGCAACCAAAACCGCGCCGACGGCGAAGTAGCGGCCGATACCGGAGTTGGATTCCTTCTTCACGACTTTGGATGGCTTGAGTCGCTTCACCGCAGCCCGAACCCGGGCGTCGCGCGCAACATCCCCGACGCTGAGGGCGGTGCCGATCGCGGTGCCGACTGCCGGCACGACATCATTGGTGATCCGCTCTCCCACCAGCCGTGCGGCGTTCTTGGTCAGTGAGACCCCTCTGTCAAATCCCGGCCTGACGTAGGTGTCCACAGTGTCCTTGACCCGTGGCGCGACCTCTTCCCTGGTGAGGTAGTTGACCTGCCGGCCAGCCTCCTTGGCGACCGAATTCGCCCGATCCAGGATGTCCTGTTGGGCGCGCCACAGGTCCTCGGCATTCCCTCGCAGGCGCTTGAGTTCCTTCTGGCGTTTACGTGACAGACTCATCTGGTCCTCCCTGAGATGAACGAACATTCCCATCTTGCCACCGAATCCGCTCAGCGCCACCCGCGGCGCAGCACTCACACGGAGCGTGCCGGACTGTGTGTAAGAATTGCAGGCATGTCCAAGCACACCGCTGTCGCAACCCTGCACACCAATTTCGGCGATATCAAGGTCAACCTTTACGGTAATCATGCGCCGAAGACGGTGAAGAACTTCATCGGTCTGGCCACCGGCGAGATCGAGTGGACCCATCCCAAGACCGGGACGAAGTCGAACGAAAAGTTGTACGACGGTGTGGTCTTCCACCGGATCATCCCGGGCTTCATGATCCAGGGCGGTGACCCGCTTGGCACCGGTACCGGCGGGCCAGGGTTCCAGTTCGACGACGAGATCAATCCGGAGCTGGACTTCACCAAGCCATACATGCTGGCCATGGCCAACGCCGGGCTGCAGGGCGGCCACGGCACCAACGGCTCCCAGTTCTTCATCACGGTTGGCCCGACCACTTGGTTGCAGGGCAAGCACAGTATCTTCGGGGAGGTGGATGACCAGGCTTCCCGCCAGGTCATCGACAAGCTCGCCGGGCTGCCAACCGATGCCAGGGACCGTCCACTGGAGGATGTTGTGATCCAGAGCGTCAGCGTGGATCAGGCCTAGGCGACCACACCCGACCATTTCAACGAGAGTACACTTCGGTGACCGAGGCCCCGGAATCGACCGCTAACTACTGCTACCGGCATCCGGATCGACAGAGTTTCATCCTCTGTCAACGATGCGGTCGTACGATCTGCCCGGAATGCCAGACTCCGGGCGCCGTCGGCGTGATCTGCCCGGAGTGCATGCGCGCGCAGCGGCAATCCGCACCGCGGACGAAGTCCCGGGTTTTCAGCTCGCTGCGCTCCGGCGCCAAGCCGGTGATGACCTACGGCATCATCGCCGTCACGGCGTTCGTTTTCATCGTGCAATCACTGCCCGGGATCGGCGGCTCGGTTACCGGTGCGCTCCAATATGCCGGCGTCTATTCGGTACCGGGCGCAGGCGTTGGGTACGGCTTCGAGCCCTGGCGGATGCTCACGTCGGTGTTCGTGCATGCTTCGATTCTCCACATCGCGCTGAACATGTACACGCTGTGGATCTTCGGCATGATCATGGAGCCGATGCTCGGCAGGGGCCGGTATCTCGCGCTGTATCTCATCAGCGGATTCGCAGGTTCACTCGGCGTCTATGTTCTGGCGCCGCTCAATCAGCCGGTGGTCGGGGCATCCGGCGCCATCTTCGGCCTGGTGGGCGCATTCTTCGTCATCCAGCGCCACCTGGGCGGCAGCAGCACGCAGCTGTTGATCCTGGTCGGGATCAACCTGGTGATCGGATTCATTCCCAGTCTGGGGATCGCCTGGCAGGCGCACGTTGGCGGCTTGATCGGGGGCATCCTGGTCGGCTTGATTTACGTGTGGACCAGGCCGATGCGGCGGCGAGCGTGGCAGATTCCAGCACTCGCGGTGCTCAGCCTGCTACTCGTCGCAGGCATCTTTCTCAAGTAGTCAGCGAGAGTTATCCACAGGGTTATTAACAGTGGGGATAATTACACACGTGTAAGTGTCCCCCTCACGGGGGCTGCCGTCAGCGCCAGCGCGTGGTCATCAAAAAGCCGATGAACGCGATGCCGAATCCGATCAGAATATTCCAACCGTCCAGGCCCGGAATGGGCAGCGCGTTCTGGCTGACGTAGAAGACGATGATCCAGACCAGACCCAGCAACATGAAGCCGAACATGACCGGCTTGAACCACACCGGGTTCGGTGGTTGGTTCCCGGATGCCGTGGTCGACTCCGGGCGCGCGGGCTTGGTTCGGGTCTTCGTGCGTGCCATAACAGTGCAGTCTACCCGGTTGACCCGAATGGGTGCCATGCTGCGGTGTCGCTCGTCCCGCACGGGTCCGTGGGCCAACTCGCAGCCGCCACCGGTAGAATCTGCACCATGACGCGGGCGCCTGACGAGCAGGAAGACCAGCATCCTCGCGCCGCGCTGCGACATCTGCGCGAACGGGCGCCGCGCCGGCCGACGGTCTTCGGGGTGCTCGGCGAGATCCTGATTACCTGCGGGCTGATCGTGCTGCTCTTCCTCGGCTGGCAGGTCTGGTGGAACAGTCTCGTGCTCTCCGGGCAGCAGACCAACGCCGCCGCCCAGCAGAGCAGGCAATGGACCCAGAGCGCGCCGTCGACCCCTGAGCCGACCGCAACCACCACCCCGACCGGAGTCAGTTATGGTCCACCCCCGGTGATGGATCCGGTCGGCGCGGCCAAGGCCTTTGCCGTGCTCTACGTGCCGAGGTTCGGTCCAGACTACAAGCGTGTCATCAAGGAGACGGTCGACGTCGAGTCGGTCCTCAACAGCTATACATCGGGGATCGGGCACTACCCGGATACCCAGATGCCGGGAGCCGTCGGAAACTTCGCGATCGCCGGGCACGACACGGGCTGGGGCAACGCCTTGATCGATGTCGCGAAGCTGCAGATCGGTGACGCGATCTACATCCAGACCAAGGACGGCTATTACACCTACCGGTTCCGGAACTTCGAGTACGTCCAGCCCAGCGCGGTCTCGGTGCTGTTACCGGTACCCAGGGTGGCGGATGCCGCCCCACAAGACCGCTTCATCACCATCACCACCTGCAACCCGCCGTACCACGCCGCCGAACGGCTGATCGCCTACGGCGTCTTCGACAGCTGGCAACCGCTGTCCGTCGTTCCACCGGAAATCGCGGCCAGTGTCGCGGCCAAGGGCTAAGCGGCGTCCAGAACCGCGCGGTCGCCGTGTGGTCGATTTTTCAAGAAGGAGGGAATGACGTGTACGCGGCATTGTGGCGGGTCCTGCCCGGACCGACGTGGGTTCGTATCCTGATTCTTCTGGTCGCGCTGGCGGCCGTGCTGTATGCGCTGGTCACCTGGGTGTTCCCCTGGGCCGACGCCATGATGACCGATCAGGAAGGAACAGTGGGAACGTGACAAAAGTTCTCGTGCTGGACAATTACGACAGCTTCGTTTACACACTCAACGGATACCTGCTACAACTGGGTGCCGAGACCACCGTGCTGCGCAACGACGCCATCGCGGAGGCGGATCTGGCCACCGAACTTGCCCGATACGACGCCGTGCTGATCTCGCCAGGCCCCGGCACCCCGGCAGCCGCGGGCGTTTCGATCCCGCTGGTCCATGCCGCGATGGCGGCGGATCTGCCGCTGCTGGGGGTCTGTCTCGGTCACCAGGCGATCGCCGAGGCGTTCGGCGGTGTGGTGAGCACCGCGGCGGAGCTGATGCACGGCAAAACCTCACAGGTGCGTCATGATGGCAGCAGCTTCTATGCAGGGGTTGGCCAACCGTTCGCCGCGACCCGGTATCACTCCCTGGCCGTCGTGGAGGACACCGTTCCCACCGAGCTGGTCGTGACCGCGCGCACGGAGGGCGGTGCGATTATGGGATTACGGCACCGCTCGGCAGCGATCGAGGGCGTGCAGTTCCATCCTGAGTCTGTGCTGACCGAGGGCGGCTATCTCATGCTCGGCAACTGGTTGGCCTCAGCCGGACTGCCATCCGCCAAGGCCGTCGCCGAGGGACTGGACCCTCTGCAACTCATTCCCAACCGCGGCTAGAACTCGCGCCTCCACCGCCGCGGGGTTAGCCGGTGCAGTAGGTGAGGGTGACAGTGGAGCCCTGGGGTACGTCGCCGGGGGGCAGCGATTGCGAGTGCACGAGAGTGCCCTGCTCGGCCGGGCAGGTAGCGTCGGGCTTCGGCTCGGCGTGCAACTGCAAGTTCGGGGCGGCCAGGATACTTTCCGCAGCGCTGATGCTCTGCCCGGTCACATCCGGCATGGTCACGTTTCCGCTGGAGATGACCAGATTGACGGTGTCGCCCTCGTGGGCTTGCGCGCCTCCTACCGGGTCGGAGCGGAGCACCACGTTCGCCGCCTGGGTGGCAGAGTTCTCCTTGGTGATCGCGCCGGCAGCGAACCCGGCGGCCTGCAATGCCGCCTGTGCGGTGGGGAGATCCTGATTGGCCACGTCTGGAACCTGAACGGCCTTCTTGCCGGTCGACACGTACACGTCGATCGTCTGTCCGGGAGAAACGGCAGTCCTTCCGGTTGGATCGGTTCGGATCACGTGCCCGGTGGCGACGGTGCTGCTTGCCTCCTGCAGCTCATTCCACTGCAGATCCTGCCCGGAGAGCATTCCCTGAGCCTTCTGGAACGTCATTCCGGCGACCTCCGGCACGACCCGGCTGGAATCCGGAACAGTGGGGCTCGGCGACAGGCTGAACACCCAGAACATCACCGCGACGATGATCACGACAACGCTGAGGATGCCGGCCCAGATCCAGACCACCGGGGGGCGACTTTGAACCCGCACCATGGTCTCGTCCTCGGTGAGCTGCCGCAACGCCGCGGCGGAAACCGACACCGGTGCGGTCGGCGAGCCGAACAGGGTGTCTTGGAAGCCATCCTTGGCCTTGTGCACGGGGATGTGGCCGGCGCCGGCGGCGGATGCATCCTCGCGGAACTCGGCAGCACTCTGGTAGCGGGCGAATCGGTCCTTGGCCAACGCGTGCAGGACAACCGTGTCCAGCGCCGGTGAAACGCGAGGATTGATCTGGCTGGGCGCGACCGGCTTCTCGCTGACGTGCTGGTAGGCCACCGCCACCGGTGTGTCGCCCCGGAACGGTGTCCGACCGGTGAGCATCTCGAAGAGCACCACTCCGGTCGAATAGAGGTCGGTGCGGGCGTCGACGGATTCGCCCTTGGCCTGTTCCGGGGAGAAGTAGCTGGCGGTGCCGAGGATCGCGGTGGTCTGGGCGACTGTCGCCGATGAGTCGCTGATCGCCCGCGCGATGCCGAAGTCCATCACCTTGACCTGGCCGGACTTGGTGATCATGATGTTGCCCGGCTTGATATCCCGGTGCACCACGCCGGCCCGGTGCGAGTACTCCAACGCGGTCAGCACGCCCTCGATGATCCGCACCGCCTCGCTCGGTTCAAGCGGACCTTCGCGGATAATGTCCTTGAGCATCCGTCCGTCCACGTGCTCCATGACGATGAACGGAACCTGCGCCTCGCGGCCGCCCGGTTCGCGAACCGTCTCTTCCCCGGCGTCGAAGACCCGCACGATCGTTGGATGCGCCATCCGCGCCGCCGCCTGCGCCTCCTGACGGAAACGGGTGCGAAAGGCCGGATCGTTGGCCAGGGTCGGCTTCAGCAGCTTGATCGCCACGGTGCGGCCTAGTCGATTGTCGGTGCCCAGGTGCACATCGGACATGCCGCCACGGCCGATCAGGGCGCCGACCTGGTAACGACCAGCCAGCAGGCGACTACCCTCGGTCAATTCGCTTCTCCACCCTGGCCGACTCAAGCTCCCTGACAGTGTACCGGTGACCGCCTGTGCCCCAGCTCGGGGGCGCGCCTACGGCGTGGCCGCCTTATTCACCGTGACCGGCAGCGCAGGTGATTGCGGAGATTCGACGGACTGCCCACAGTACACGGTGTAGGTCATTTGGGCGTCCGGCGGGCTCGCCGTGGTGGGTGTCCAGGCGGCGGGTGCGCCGTTGCCGGCGATTGGCCCCTGGCCTGCCCCGTTCACGTAGAGCTGGTGGCCGCTGAGCGTCTGCCCGGCCGGGCACTGCGCATTGCCCCAATTGAAGTTCGCCGGCTGGCCGACCTTGACATCATCCGGCTGCGTGGTCAGCGTCGGGGTGTCGGTTGGCGCGTTCGGCTTCACCACCGCGTCATAGACGGTGAACGTGACCGGGGTGGTCTTCAGCACATTGCCGGTGGGATTGACCCCGTATACGGTGCCCACCTGATCAGCCTGGGTCGCAGCGTTGCCGACCTTCTTGGATGGCGCCGCGGTCATCCCGGCAGCGGCAAGCTTCTGCGCGGCCTGATCATAGCTCAGACCCTGGTAGTCGGCCTCGTTGATCACCACCGTGGTACTCGGCGCGACGGTCGTGGGCTTCGGTGCCTGCGAGGTGGGTTTTGGTGCCGCCGTTGTTGCGGTGGTGGTACTGGGAGCCGGTGCCGGCGTCTGTTGGGCCACCAGGGCGATCACGGTTCCGATCAGGATCACCAGCAGCAAGGCGATCAGGGCGATCAGCGGCCAGGTCCAGCGGCTCCGCTTCTTGGTGGTTTTCGACTCCACCGGCTCCTGCGCTGCCGCGGCGGAGGAGGCAGTCGGAAACACAGTGGTGGCTGCGGTGTAACCGGATGCTGCGGGGGCCGGCATCAGCATGGTCGCGCCGGTGGCATCGGTTGGCGTCAGCCCGGCCGTACCGCCGAGGATCGCCGGGACGGATGCCGCGGCTGCGGCCACATCACCGCGGCGCAGGGCCTGCGCCGCGCGCGCCAAATGCGCCGCGGATGCGGGTCGCTCTGCTGGGTTCTTCGCGATGCAGGACAACACCAGATTGCGCACCGGCTCGGCCACCGTCGGTGGCAGCGGGGGCGGCATCTCGTTGATCTGGGCCATCGCGATGGCGACCTGGGACTCGCCGGTGAACGGCCGCTTTCCGGCCAGGCTCTCGTAGGCGACGATGCCGAGGGAGTAGATGTCGGTCCCGGCCGAGGCGGGGTGCCCGCTGGCCTGTTCCGGCGAAAGGTACTGCACCGTGCCCATCACCTGGCCGGTTGCGGTCAGCGGAACTTGGTCGGCGATCCTGGCGATGCCGAAGTCGGTGATCTTGACCCGGCCGTCCGGGGTGATCAGCAGGTTGCCCGGTTTGATGTCACGATGCACCAGTCCGGCAGAGTGGGCCGCGTGCAGCGCGGCAGCGGTCTGCGCGACAATGTCCAGCACCTTGTCGGTGGAGAGCACATGCTCGCGCTCGAGGATCGTGGAGAGGGCTTCGCCTGGCACCAGTTCCATGACGAGGTAGGCACTGCCCTCTTCCTCGCCGTAGTCGAAGACGTTGGCGATGCCTTCATGGTTGACCAGAGCGGCGTGCCTGGCTTCGGCGCGGAACCGCTCCAAGAAGCCCGGATCGCCCAGGTACTCGTCCTTTAAGATCTTGATGGCGACGGTACGGCCGATGACGAGGTCGGTTGCCTGCCAGACCTCGCCCATTCCGCCAATGGCGATACGGGATTGCAGCTCGTATCGGCCCCCGAAGGTGAGCCCTGTTGTGGGTCTCATTTATTCAGCACCGCCTCTAGTACTTTCTTCGCAATTGGCGCAGCAACAGTATTGCCGTCACCGTTCTGACCAAGCCCGCCGCCGTTTTGCACGACAACGGCCACGGCAAACCTGGGGCTTTCCGCCGGCGCAAATCCTGTGAACCACAGAGTGTACGGATCGGTCGGGCCGTTCTGCGCCGTTCCAGTCTTCCCGCCCACGCTGACTCCGTCTATTCTTGCATTACTTGCGGCGCCGTTATTGACGCCGGTTACCATCATTTGGGCGATGGTTGCCGCGACCTCTGGGCTGGTCGCCTGGGACAGTTCCTTGGGCTGAAAGCCCTGTTCTTGCTTCAAATCGGCGGTCCTGATCGAGTCAACGAGATTCGGGTACATCAGCTTGCCCTGGTTTGCGATCGCGGCCGAGACCATTGCCATCTGCAGCGGGGTAGCCCGGTCATCAAACTGGCCGAACGAGCTCATCGCCAGTTGAGCGGGGTCGGCGGTGGATTTGTACACGCTCGGTGATACCTTCAACGGAATGCTCAGCCGCTGGTTGAAGCCGAATTTCTCAGCCTGTTCTCGAATCGTGCGTGAACCCAACTGCATGCCGAGCTCGGCGAAGGGGATGTTGCAGGAGAGCACCTGGGCGGTTTCGATGGATGCCGTGTCGCCGGCTCCGCAGGTGCCGAACCAGGCGTTGTGGATCTGCGTATTCGTCCCCGGCAGGGTCAGTGCGCTCGGGTTGGGCAGTTGACTGTCCTTGGTGTATTTCCCGGAGCTCAGCGCTGCCGTGGTGACCACCGGTTTGAACGAGGAACCGGGCGGGTCCATGTTGCCGTTGATCGTGCGATTGATCAGCGGGTCGCCCGCGGCATCCAACAGTGTCGTGTAGTTCTTGATCACCTGCTCGGTGTCGTGCATGGCCAGCTGGTTGGGATCGAAGTCGGGTTTGGAGACCATGGCCAGCACCCGGCCGGTTTTGGGCTCGAGCAGCACGACGGCGCCTTGCTTGTCCCCGAGGGCGTCGTAGGCGGCCTGCTGGGCCACCGGATCGATGGTGACTTCCACCGAGTCGCCCTGGGGGTTCTTTCCGGTGACCAGGCTGTTCAGATTGTTCAGGAACTGTGTGCTGGAGGTGCCGCTGAGCTTCTGGTCCAATGCCGCCTCGATGCCGGTCGATCCTTGATTCTGGGTGAAGTAGCCGGTGACCGAGGAATACAGCGGACCATTGCTGTAGGTGCGCTGGAATTTGTACTTGTCTGTGGTCGGCACGGACTGCGCGATCGGCTGACCGCCGACGAGGATTGGGCCGCGCTGCCGGGAATAACTGTCGTAGAGGGTTCGGGTGTTGCGATCGTTGGCGTTCAGGTTGTCGGCTTGGAACACCTGCAGAATCGACGTCGACACGAGCAGGGTGAGGAACATCGCCAGCACCAGGCCGCTGACCCGCTTCATTTCCCGGTTCATCCCGTCACCAACTCTCGCGGTTGGTTGCGCACGGTGTCGGACAAACGCAGCAGCAGCGCCACGATGATCCAATTGGCCACCAGCGACGATCCGCCCGCCGCCAGGAACGGCGTGGTCAGGCCGGTCAACGGGATCACCCGGGTGATCCCGCCGATCACGATGAAGCACTGCAGTGCCACGGTAAACGACAGGCCGACCGCCAGTAGCTTTCCGAAGTCGTCTTGGCCGGCGAAGCCGATTCGTAGCCCGCGAGCCACGAAGAGCAGATAAAGCGCGAACAGGGCGAAGAGTCCGGCCAGACCGATCTCCTCGCCCAGGCTGGCGAATATGTAGTCACTCTGAGCCAGCGGGGTGATGTTCGGCCGACCCTGTCCGAGTCCGGTGCCGATCAAGCCGCCGTGGGCCAGGCCGAACATTCCCTGCACCAATTGGTAGCTGCCGTGATAGGTGGCGTCGTACAGCGCCGGGTTGAACGGATCCAGCCAGGCCTGGAACCGGCCGTTGACATAGCTGAGGGTCTGGCTGGCGACCGCGGCGCCACCGAAAAAGAGGCCAAGGCCCAACACGACCCAGCTCAGCCGGGCCGTCGATACGTAGAGCATGACCAGGAACAGGCCGAAGTACAGCAACCCGGTGCCCAGGTCGCGCTGGAAGACGATCACTGCCATCGACGCCGCCCAGACGACCAGGATCGGGCCGAGATCTCGTAGCCGCGGGAAGCGCATCCCGAGGAACTTGGTGCCGACCATCGACAGCGAGTCACGGTGTTGCACGAGGTAGCCGGCGAAGAAGATCGCCAGCGCGATCTTGGCGACCTCCCCCGGCTGGAAGGTGAACGGACCGATCCCGATCCAGATCCTGGCGCCGTAGACCTCCTTGCCGATGCCGGGCAGCATGGGCAGCAGCAGCAGGACGAGACCGCTCAAGCCGAAGATGTAGGTGTAGCGCAGCAGTACCCGGTGGTTCCTGATCAGTACCATCACCAGGATCGCGATGACGATCGCAATGGCGCTCCAGACGATCTGGCGCACTCCGGCACTCTCCCAGCCGGCGTCGCCCTCGGCGATATCGATCCGGTAGATCTCGGCGATGCCGATGCCGTTGAGCACCGTTGCGATGGGCAGCAGGAACGGGTCGGCGGCCGGAGCGAGGTAACGCATGGTGATATGCAGCGCGAACACCAGTGCGGAAAGGCCGGCACCGAAGTAGAGCAGGGTCGCATCGACGTGTCCGAGCGCACCCAGCTGCACGAGGACGATCGCCGAGGCGTTCACGCCGCTCGCGACGATGAGCAGCGCGAGTTCGAGGTTGCGCAGCTTCGCCGGCAGCCGGAGCCGCTTGATCGGCGCCGTGTTGGTGGGAACCTGCCCGGCCGCGCCAACCGCCGGGCGGATGCGATTACTGGCTGCTGGCATCCGTCAACTGTCTCACGATGCGTTGCGCGTCTGCCAGGGAGGTCGCGTCGATGGTCCGTTTCACCAGTTGCCGGTTGTAGCCGGTGAGCTGGTCGGTGGGCAACGAGGTCTCGTCGTAGACATGCGACAGCGGGATCGGGCCGATACCCTGCTGGATGCCCTGATAGATCGCAACATTTCCGGTGGGGGTGCTGCCGACGTAGTAGTGGGTTTGGGTCCACTGGTAGCCGAGCACGGTGGCCAGCACGATGGCCAGGACCAACAGGCCGATCCCGACCAGCCAGGTCGCCTTCCGGCGACGCACCCGGCGGGCGTCTTCTTCGATCAGTTCGTCGAGGTAGTCTTCGGATTCCGGCTCGAAGTGGGTCGGGCCGGTCGCCGGGCGCGGGCCGTGCAGCCGCAGCGAGGGGAGCCTGAGACTTCTCGCCTTGGCGGGTTCCGGATCGAAGGCAAGCGGCAGCGCGGCCGAGCCGACCAATTCCGGCTCACCAGCAGGCACCTCATCGTCGTTGACGTCGAGGATGACGACGGTCACGTTGTCCGGTGCGCCAGCGTCCAAGGTTTGCTGGATCAGCCGTTCGGCAACCACCCGCGGCTCGTCGATACTGCTCAGCGCCTCGGCGATCGCCGGCGCCTTCAGGATGCCGCTGAGCCCGTCCGAGCAGATCAGCCAGCGGTCGCCTGGCCGGGTATCCAGCACCCAGGTGTCGATTTCGGGCGAGGAGTCGACATCGCCCAGCACCCGCATCAGCACGGAACGCCGAGGATGGACCATCGCCTCTTCTTCGGTGATCCGGCCGGATTCCACCAGGCGCTGCACGAAGGTGTGGTCGGTGCTGGCCTGGTTCAGATCACCGTCGCGGAACAGGTAGATCCGCGAGTCGCCGATATGCGCGATCGCGACGCGGTCGCCGACCCGCAGTAGGGCGCTGACGGTGGTACCCATTCCGGTCAGTTCCGGGTGCTCGAAGACGCTCTCGGCAAGCAGCGAGTTCGCGGCGATCAGGGCCGACTGCATGGCGAACTGGGCATCCTCGGCCCGCTGGTACACCTTGTCGACCTCGAGGAGCCGGTTCAGCGCGATCGCGGAGGCTACATCTCCACCGGCGTGGCCACCCATGCCGTCGGCCACCACGAAGAGGTGCTTGCCGCGGTATCCGGAGTCCTGGTTGTTGGCCCGGATCTTTCCGACATGGGTGAGCGCTGCGGCACGAGTGGGCGTCATCTGCGGCTACCGGCGTAGCTCGAAGCTGGTCGTGCCGATCTTCACCGGCGTGTTCAACGGCACCTGGGTGGGTACGGTGACGCGTGTGCCGTCCAGAAATGTTCCGTTGGTCGAGTCCAGATCCTGAATCATCCAGTTGTCGTTCCAGAGCAGCAGCCTGGCGTGGTGGGTCGAGGTGTAGTCGTCGCGGATGACCAGGCCGGACTCCGCGGAGCGCCCGATGGTCAGTGGATCGCGGCCCAGTGCGAGCTCCAAGCCAGATTTCGGTCCGGAGGTGATGACCAGGCGGCTGGCGGTGTGAGAGGTCGCCTGCGAATCGGGGACGGAGGTGTTCGCCCCGGGCGGGAGGCTGGATCGTGGCGGTGGCTGCTGCGCAGGTGCGGCGGCGCGGGGGGCCGCGGACGGGAATGGCGAGGCCGCAACATCCGGCTGCATCTTGCGCACTCGCTGGCCGAACAGGTCACTGCGCAATGCATACACGATGCCGAAGATGAACAACCAGAGCAGCAGCAGAAAGCCGAATCGCAGCACCAGAAGCGTGAGCTCGCTCACGTCGCCGTTCACCGGTCGCCCCTCATGATTGGCCCCAGAAACCGCCGATGTCGTCGGGTCTTGCCGCGTTGCTCGGCCGCCCGGCCGGTGCTGCGGAGGGGGCACTGGCCTGCGGCAACACCCGGAACACGATTCTGGTGTGCCCGATGGTCACCACCGAATCGGGCTCGAGCAGAGCCTTGGTGACCGGCCGACCGTTCAACTGTGAGCCGTTTGTCGAACCGAGGTCGCGGACCTGGGCGTGGGCGCCGTCCCAGACGATTTCAACGTGCTTGCGAGAGATGCCGGTGTCGTCCACGGTGATATCCGCGTCGCTGCCGCGCCCGATGACGGTGCGGGATTTGGTGATTTGGTGACGTCGCCCGGCCACATCGAGAACCGGCGTCCAGGCCACCTGGCCTTTGACGTTCTCCGACTCGACCTGCAGGATGCCCTCGGTCAGGGACGCGTCTTCAACCAGCGTGATCGAGATCCCGCCGGCGAACTGGTAGTGCTGGCTCGTCGCGTGCTTCTGGACGAACTCGGTCAGTTCGTCGGTCAGCGCCGGGCCGATGCCGCGCATCCGCTGGAAATCGCTCGGCGACATTCTCAGCCGAAAAATGTTCGGGGCGAGCACTCGATCGCGCGAGACGATGGCGGCCCTGGTGTCTAGCTCGCGGCGCAGCGCGCTGGTCAACTCGACCGGCTGCAGCCCGGAACGGAAGGTCTTCGCGAAGGCGCTGTTGACGGCCCTCTCGAGACCCTTCTCGAAGTTGTCCAGAATGCCCACAAGTCTCCCGATCTGGTTCGCTCGACTATGAAGATGTTAGTCGGGTCTTCTGCAAAGCCGCCCACTTCCCTGCCTGATGCGGTTTTTATGCTCGTTCCACTCTGGCCGGGGACTGGATGTCATCCGGTGCTTCAAGGCAAACGCACCCACGATGACCCTGAGCGAAGTTGCCGGCGCGTCCGGATTGCCGCGGCCGACCGCGCGCCGAATTCTGATCACTCTGCAGCAGCTCGGGTACGTGCGCACCACCGGACAGGGCTTCATGCTCACCCCGCGGGTGATCGAGCTGGGCATGGCCTATATCGGCTCGATCAACATCTGGGACATCGTCAGACCGAATCTGTCCTGGCTGGTCGAGCGGACGAATGAGTCCAGTTCGATCGCCCAACTCGACGGATCGGATATCGTCTACGTTGCCCGGGTCGCTGTGCCGAAGCTGGTCACCCTCTCCGTGACGATCGGTACCCGGTTTCCCGCCGTGTCGACCTCGCTAGGGAAGGTTCTGCTCGCGGCGCTGTCGCCGGACGAATTGACCAGAACCCTCGCCGAGCCGAGTCGTTCTGGAATCATCTCCCGCTGGACCCCGGATCGAGCCGAAATCGATGCGGCCCTTCTTCAGGCGCGCGAGCGCGGTTGGGCGATCACCGATGAGCAGCTGGCCTGGGGCATCCGCTCGGTCGCCACGGCGGTTCGGGATGCGTCGGGTTCAACCGTGGCGGCGGTGAATGTCAACGCGAACAGTGGCCGTGGGTAGCGCCGCGGCTGACTCAGCCGGTCATACCCGGCAGAGCAGCCGGTTCATCGCGGCTTCGATCGATTGCTCCGCGTCCAGATCGGTTTGGGATGCGCGCCAGGCGACGATCCCGTCAGGCCGGGCGATGATCGCTCCGTCCGGCGCGACCCCGTAGGCGTCCTCGAACACGTCGGCATCCGCCGCCGCATCGCCGGCCGGGCCGATCTGGATCCCGGACAACGGCAGGCTGCTCCGTGCGGCGACCGCCGCGGGCGCTGGCCTCGGTGCGCAGGACCGGTTCGAGACCGACCTGGGTGATGAACAGCCGGGAGGTTGCGCGCAAATCCTGCACCCCCTCATTCCAGGACTTGTAGAAGTACTGGAGTTCTTTGGCACGGAGGCTCTCGACCGCCACGATTGCGCCGTTCTGCACGAACTCCAAGGCAGCTGCGGCCTCGATAGCCTCCTGAACGCCGGCGTGCCGGTAGATCTCCATCGTGCGCTGGTGGAAAGACGCCGCCCGCGGATGGATCGCGGTGCCAGGATGCTTTTCCACCACGAGGTTCGCGATTCCGTAGGACGACAGCAACAGTGATGTCGTCAATCCCACGAGGCTGCCGCCGACGATCAGAACGGCACGTCCTGGTCTTCGGTCAAGGTTGTATCGGTCATCGTTGACTCCAGTATCCTTCTCGCGTTGCCAGGTGTCCGCCAGTCGGACGATTGACGTACGCAGTTTTGGCGCTATTCCTCAATGAAGAGAAGGACTACGGTGCGGTCACAGTCGAATCAACCCGGCATCTGTGGCAGACCGCGATGCGCGGCTATGGCGGAGACTGGTCGTTCAGCCAGTACTTCGTCTTCTACTACCTCAGCTGGGGCAAACTGTTCCGGTCACGCGACGTCTTCGCCGGTAACCTGCTCGGCGCGATAGAGGCGATCGACAGTGGCGTCACGACCACGCTGGACTGGTCGCACGGGCTACAGACCACCGAGCACGCCGAGGCGGCGATCGAGGCGCTCAAAGAAGTGCCTGGCCGGTTCGTGCTCGGTTATGGCAACCTGCTCGGGGAGCCTTGGGAGTGGGCCACCGCACCGGAGTTCCGATCCTTCGTGGAGCGCAACCGACTATCTGCGCACGTCGATGGGAGAAGAGGCCTGGGCGCAGGGTATGACGCCGGAACTGCCGCCGGCAGAACTCATCACCAACCCGTATACCTACACGGAGTGGGACGGCGGCGATCGGTTGGTGCGCGCCAACGCGTAAAACCGCGGATCGGGCTCCGGCTGCCCGGTGCCAGTCGTGGCGGCCGAATATGCTAATCTCTTTAGGTTCGCGCGGGTGGCGGAATTGGCAGACGCGCTGGCTTCAGGTGCCAGTGCCCGAAAGGGCGTGGGGGTTCAAGTCCCCCCTCGCGCACGCGAACAGATGAGCATGACGGCTGTTGGTCCGGAATCAGATGGATTCCGGACCAGCGGCCGTTTTTGCCAGAGCGCAGCGCCCCTCGCGCTGCTGCGCTTTGCCCGCGGAGCGATTTGTCACCGCGATGGCACAGGCAATACGCTCAGCACAACCACCCACTGAATCAAGGAGCCGCAGGTGCGCCCGACCACGCGGATCACGCGACGTGCGATCGACAAGGCGCCAGATCCACGACTCCTGATGCACCGCAGGCCGGTTGTGTTCGGGTTCCTGGTCACCCTGGGGGGGCTGGGCGCTTTTGTCCTGGGGCACGCGCTTTATGGGCTGCAGGCCATCCTCTTCTCGGTGTTTCTCGCGATGTTCGCAACGGTGGGCCTTGATCCGCTGATCCGCTGGTTCCAACGCCGGCGGATGTCCCGCGCCTGGGCCATCATCAGTGTGATCTTCCTGATCATCGCGCTGCTGGTCGCGATCCTCTGGGTGGTCCTGCCGCTGGTGATCGAGCAGGTGGAATTCCTGGCCGTGGCCATTCCGAAGGAGGTCGCGCAGCTGAAGCAGGAGGGCTGGTTCGACCCGGCGAACAACTCCAGCAACGGCGTGATCGGCGCGGTGGTGAACTGGATCGCCAGCGAAGTGCAAAAGCCTTCCGTGTTGGCCTCGCTCGGCACCGGCCTGGTCGGTTTCGGCCTGTCGGTGGCCAACGGCATCGCATCGGGCTTCTTCATCGCCATTTTGACCATCTACTTCATCGCGACCTATGACGCGACGAAGCAGGCGGGCTACCGCCTGGTGTCCGCCTCCAACCGCACCGCGTTCATCGGCTACACCGAGCGCATCCTGCAGAGCTTCGGCAAGTACCTCAGCGGCATGGTGATCCTGGCGTTCTTCAACGCGGTTTTCAGCGTGATCCTGCTGGTGGTCGCCGGAGTTCCCGGTGCGTTCTTGATCGGCATCCTCGCCTTCTTCGTCACGCTGATCCCGCTGGTCGGCACGGTGATCACCACGGCGGGGATGACCGTGTTCGCCTTCATCCATTCCCCGGTCTCGGGCCTGGTCGTGCTGGTTCTGATGCTGGTTTATATGCAGGTCGAGGCATACGTGCTGACCCCCCGGGTGATGGGGAAGGCGGTGCAGGTTCCCGGATCGGTCGTGTTGATCTCGGCGCTGGCCGGGTCGACCCTGTTCGGGCTGCCAGGGGCCCTCGTCGCGATCCCGATCTCCGCGGGAGCGATCCTGATCATCAGGGAAGTCGTCATGCCGCGCCGAGAACGAAGCTGACCAGGCATCGCTATCGGAGAATCTCCACCAACATCACCCAGGCGTTCAGCACCGAACTGGTGAACACCACGATCGTGCCTGCTGCGACCCAGTAGAGCCCGGTGGGATCCGACAGCGCGAGCAGGATCCCGCTGACCAGGAAAAGAACCACCGGAACGATGGTCAGGATGACCTTGGCAATGGCCTGCGGCCGTGTCGAGTGCTCGCGCTCTTTGGCGATCCGCCAGGCGGAGCCCACCGCGGGAATCATCGCGGCGATCGAGAAGACCAGCACCTCCGCGCCGATCACGGCCAGTGGCTGGGCGGGAATGAGACCGGCGACCGAGACGACGAGGATAAGCACCAGGGCGGCCACGGTTGCTCCGGCGCGCGAGGTCAGCGAACGGCTGGCGATGATGGTCTGCACATTGACCGACATCGCGACGATGATCAGGCCGGCGAGGGCCGCCGCGGCGCCGGCCGCCGCGACGAACAGCTCGTTCCATTCCGAGATCACCATCTCTTCAGAACCACGTTCTTTGATGCGCGCTTGACCACGGTCTCACTGTATCGGGCTGTATCGGGCACGCGTAACAATCGCTGACGGCATCGGTGACTATGTCAGGATCGAAATATGACCTCCAGCCTTCCTGTTCTTGATCTGTCCCGACTCGATGCGGGCCCGGGCGAAGCCGCCGCGTTCCGCGCGGCATTGCGCCAGGTCACACATGAGGTCGGATTCTTCTATCTCGTGGGGCACGGCATCCAACAGCAGTTGATCGACGAGTTGCTCGCCGTGTCTCGTCGATTCTTCGAGTTACCGGATGCCGCCAAGCTCGCAATCGAGAACGTCGCCAGCCCGCAGTTCCGCGGCTACACACGGGTGGGTGGCGAGCGCACCGACGGCGGGGTCGACTGGCGGGAACAGATCGACATCGGGGCGGAGCGCGAGGCCGTTCCGGCCGGACCGGGGGTGGCCGACTATTGGCGGTTGGAGGGGCCGAACCTCTGGCCGCAGGCACTGCCCGAATTGCGCGAGACCGTTTCCCAGTGGACTCAGCAGCTGAACGCCGTCTCGCTGCGGCTGTTGCGAGCCTGGGCGTTGGCGCTCGGCTCGCCAGAAGATGTCTTTGATGCGGCGTTTGAGAGCAGGCCATTCTCTCTGCTGAAGATTGTGCATTATCCGGGTGAATCCGGCGCTGCGCCGAAGCAGGGCGTCGGGTCGCACCGCGATGGCGGGGTGCTCACCCTGTTGCTGCTCGAGCCGGGTACCACCGGCTTGCAGGTCGAGCACGACGGCGACTGGATCGATGCGCCACCGGTGCGCGGCGCGTTCGTGGTGAACATCGGCGAGATGCTCGAGCTGGCCACCGGCGGCTATCTGAAAGCCACTCTGCACCGCGTGGTGTCACCGCGCGTCGGAACAGACCGGATCTCCATCCCATTCTTCTTCAACCCGGCGCTGGACACCGTGATCCCACGGTTGCCGCTGCCGCCGGAGCTGGCCGCCGAGGCGCGTGGGCTCTCCGTTGATCCGACCAATAGTCCGATCCTGGAGACCTACGGGGAGAACGCGCTGCGCTATCGGCTCCGGGCGCACCCGAATGTGGCCCAGATTCATCACGCCGATCTGCTGCAGTCAGCCCCGGTCCGATAGAATCCGCGAGGGTTCGCCTCAGCTGAGCTGTCCCGGGCCGATCGTGGCGCGGTCGGGGAGCGCCGATGTGCGCCCCTTCACGAGTGCGATCGCAGGCGTCGGCGCAGGATGAGCGCGGCGAGTGCGCGCCAGCCGACCAGCAAGATGCCAATGGCCAGCGTCGCGACGAGAATGAACGCGAGCGCGGTGCCCTGGCCGCTGAGCACCCGGAACAGCATCCCGCCGACGACGGTGATCAGCCAGATCGGGATGCCGGGTAGCGGCAGGCCGAACGGATGCCGCCAGGCCATCGCCGCCACCCAGCCGATGGCGAGCCCAGCCAGGAAAGGCCAATAGGTCTGCAGGACGCCGGCAACCGTGAATCCTTCGTCATGGCTACCGCGACCGATCAGGACGAAGACGAAGAGGAGCACGACGTCGAGGATCCCGGCCCACACGATGCCGGGCCAGAAGAGACGTCGCCGGATTGTCGGGCGAGAAGGCATGCCTCAATCCTAAAGGCGGTGCCGCCGTCATCCGGCCGGGATGGTCGGCGGTGCGGGCGGGTGGCGGTGCGGGCGGTCGGCGGCACGGGAAGCGGCGGCACGGCGGCGGTCGGCGGCACAGGGAGCGGCGGCACGGGGCGATCGGCGGCACATGGCGGTCGGCGGATCGGACCTGTCCCCGGCATCGACGTGGGACGCAGAGGCTCCTAGGCTGGATGCCATGGCCGGCAAAAGGAAGTCGAACCAGCACGATCCTCACCGCATCAGCACTCGAACGACGAGCCGACAGTCGAAGCCGTCGAAGCCGTCGAAGCCGTCCGAGGACGTCGATGAGTTGCGTGGGGACCAGCTCCTCGACGGCATCGATCGGGCGTTGCAAGACTCGCACCCGCTGGCTTTACTGAGCATGGCAAGCGGGATCGCGGCCGCCCTGGACCGGCGGGGCAGGCATCCGATGGCTCCGCCGGAATCGGCGTTGCCGACCCTCGAAGAATTCTGTGAGACTCTCATCGAGGCCGGCCTCCGGGAGACCGACGCGCTGCTCTTGGCGCTCGGCCGGATGACCGCAGATGACCTTCTGCTCAGGCGGATCACGCGCGCCGTAGCCGGCCGACGGCATCCGATCCCGAGCTGGCTGACGCAGCTGGACGAGGTCCGACCGTACCGCGCCGTGGAGACCACCCACCTACTGGGCGACGGAGATAACGTCGTGATCGGTGTGCGCCTGCCCGGCAATCGCGAGTGCACCCTCCTGGTCTACATCGATCACAACGTTGGCACGGTGGTCAAAGACGCCTTTGTGATAAACCGGCCGATCGATGAGGTGATCGGCGCGTGGGGGGACGCCGATCCGCGTGGTGATGCCGAGATCGGCGAGCTGCCGAAGGCGGACGCCCGCGCACGGGTCAGCGCGGCCATTGAGCGCGGCAGGATGACCTTCCCGCCGCTCGAGAGCGACTCCTGGCCCGGCATCCGCGCCTTCACGGAGTGGATCATCGCGATGCTGCCGGCGGGCGGAACCGGATACCTGCGGCCGGATTGGACCGCCGACCAGTTGGCAGCGGTGACGGATGACTTCTTCGCGACACCGGTCGGGAATGCTCTCGACGACGGGGACAATCGTTCGCTGCTCGGGTCGATCCTCTGCTTCGGCACCGACTACGGATCCGGCGATCCGTTGCGCTGGAGTCCGGCGGCGGTGGAAATTCTGTTGGACGATTGGCTGGCTCGAAACGTCGTCGCAGCGCCACAGACCCTAAGCCGAGCGCCTCAGTTGGTGCGGGCTTTCATCTGCTATTGCCATACCGAGCGCGGCATCTCCGGCGAGCTGACCGAGCAGACCCTGGACGCTGTGGATGTCTTCGAGCCGAGTTACCTGGAGACGATCCGCCCGCTCCGGCGGCCGGGCCCGATATCGCTGCTGGAGCGGATCGGCGGCCTGGCCGCGGCCGAGAGCGATACGGCCGACCCCGGGTCGCCTCCGTCGGCGTGGGGCGCTGGGTTGAACGAACGGGAGTTGCTGGATCTGCTGGCCGCCGCCGTCGGCGGGGTAGACGCGCTGCGCCGCCTGGATGCACGCCCGCTACCCGATGAGCCGCTGTGCTGGGACGGCATCCCGACCGGCATCCATCCTCGGGTGGCCGAGGTTGTCGAGCTGGCCGACGGATGTTGCGCCAGGATGTTCGACACCGAGTTGCGGACGGCGGCGCGACGCCTGCTCGCTCGGATCGCGGTGGGGGATCCGACGCTCTTCCGGCGGCGCAGCGTTGTGGTCACCGCGGCCGCGACGGTGTGCTGGATCATCGGACGGGCTAATAACAGTTTCGACTACCTCGAGCCGACGCGCCGTCACGTGAAGGACCTGATGGCGCACTTTGCGCTCACCGGCGGCCTGTCGCAATTCGTGGCGGTGATGCTGCGGGCGATCGGAGCCGACTGGCGCAATGCCCCGCAGCGACTGACGGATCCCGCACTGCTCGTCTCCCGTGAGCGCGCGGACATCATCGCGCTTCGCGACGTCTGCCTGGCCGCACTCCACTGACCCGC
>JBDTDV010000022.1:0-26342 GCA_039922875.1 Microbacteriaceae bacterium | reverse complement strand
GGCCTAGCGTGGGTGGCGGTCACGCTGCGGCACGCGCAGGCCGCTGGCCTGTAGTCGCTGAATGAACTCGCGCACGCTCACCGGCTGGGCGCCGAGGTCGACGAGTTCCTGCCACTTGTGTGCGGGCACGTCATAGTGGTCGAGGTCGAAACCGCGACGAGGAATGCCGGCGGATGCCGCGAACGCATGCAGCTCATCCAGCGAGATATCACTGACGATGTGTGCCCACACGGTGTTGTGCGCCGGCCAGATCGGCTGGTCGATCAACACGGTCATGGCCCGATTGTAGGCGGCTAGGGTGGTGGCATGGCGCTCACAATCAAGCAAATCCTGCGCAGGCACGGGGCGTTTGTCGCCGCCGTCACCGCTGTCGCGGTCGGTGTGGCGATCCTCCTGCAAGACCTCGTGCAGGGCCTGATCGGCGTGGTTGCCTGGGGTACCGGCAATAGCGACTTCTTCGCCGCAACTATCGGCTACGGCTTGCTTACCGCACTACCGTTCGCTATCGGCTACTTCATCAGCCTCTGGATCATCGCTCCCATCGCGGAGGAATTGCGCATTGGTCACGTGGTTACCCGGGCGATCCTCGCAACCGGCGTCGGCGCGACCGTCATGTTCATCGTGCTCGCTGCGCTTGCGATCACCGGTGCCTTCTCGATTCCCGGGTCGCTGTTCGCCAATTCACTCGGCGGGATCTTCAACTTCGATGCCGCAACGGGGGGCTTGGCCCGCGCTCTCACCAGTGCCCTCACCGCTCTCGTCGGGCTGCTTCCGCTGGGTGTTCTGGGGGGCGTGCTGCTGTGGCTCTGGCGTAAGGACCACCCGCCGCGGCATCCACTCTCGGGGCTCATCGACGAGGTTTGACCGCACCCCGGAAAGTCGGGTATTGTTGACTCTTGGTGTCTGCTGGGCCAAGCCCGCAATCGGCAATTTTGCCTACGACGCCAATAGCTTCCAAACAGTCAGGGATTCAGATGGTTTACGCAGTTGTGCGCGCCGGTGGTCGGCAGGAAAAGGTCGAGGTCGGCACCATTGTCACGATGGACCGGATCAAGGCAGACAAGAACGGCAATGTCGAGTTGGCTGCTGTGCTGCTGGTCGACGGGGAGAAGGTCACGACCGATTCCCAGGCTCTGGCCAAGGTCACGGTGACCGCCGAGGTCCTGGGCGACCTGCGCGGCCCGAAGATCTCCATCCAGAAGTTCAAGAACAAGACCGGGTACAAGAAGCGTCAGGGGCACCGCCAGGAGCTCACCCGCGTAAAAGTCACCGGCATCAAGTAGCAGCCGGTACGGCGCAGACCGATTTTCACGAAGTTTTAGGGCTCAGGAGATACGTAAATGGCACACAAAAAGGGAGCAAGTTCTTCCCGCAACGGTCGTGACTCGAATTCGCAGCGTCTCGGCGTCAAGCGGTTCGGCGGTCAGGTTGTCAATGCGGGCGAGATCATCGTGCGTCAGCGTGGCACCCACTTCCACCCCGGTTCCGGAGTCGGACGCGGTGGCGATGACACCCTGTTCGCGCTGGAGACCGGTGCCGTGGAGTTTGGCACCAAGGGCGGACGCAAGGTGATCAATATCGTGTCCAGCGATGTCCAGCCGACGGATGCCGAAGCGGTCGGGGTTTGACCTTCGATCCACGGTTTCATGGATGGGCGAGCTTCGGCTCGCCCATTCGTATCTCACCGGCACGGTGAGATGGTCCACGACTCTACGAAGGGCAGGTAGCTAGATGCCGACCTTCGTCGACCATGTGACGTTGCATCTTCGCGCCGGTGCGGGCGGCAACGGCTGTGTCTCGATCCGTCGCGAGAAATTCAAACCGCTGGCCGGGCCTGATGGCGGCAACGGCGGTCACGGCGGCGACATCGTGCTGGTCGCCGATTCGCAGGTGACGACATTGCTCGGCTATCACCGCAGCCCGCACATATCCTCCGACAACGGGGGCTTCGGCATGGGCGACTATCGCAGCGGGGCCAACGGTGAGCAACTCGAGCTGCGGGTACCGGTTGGGACCGTCGTCAAAGACGCGGACGGGACCGAACTGGCGGACATGGCCGTCCCGGGGATGCGGTTCGTCGCCGCGCCCGGTGGCCAAGGCGGCCTGGGCAACCTGGCACTCGCGTCGTCCAAGCGCAAAGCGCCGGGGTTCGCGCTGCTGGGAACTCCGGGCTGGGAGGGCGATGTCGTTCTCGAGCTGAAGACCGTCGCTGACGTCGCCCTGGTCGGCTATCCGTCGGCCGGGAAATCGAGTCTGATCGCCGCGATTTCCGCGGCCAAGCCGAAGATCGCCGACTACCCGTTTACCACCCTGCACCCCAACCTCGGTGTGGTACAGGCGGGGGAGACCCGCTACACCGTCGCCGATGTCCCTGGCCTGATTGAAGGAGCCAGTGAGGGCAAGGGCCTCGGACTCGAATTTCTGCGTCACGTCGAGCGCTGTGCCGCACTCCTGCACGTTCTCGACTGTGCCACTCTGGAGCCCGGGCGGGACCCAGTGACGGACCTGGATGTGATTCTGACCGAACTCGCCGCGTATCCGGTACCTGAAGACCAACTGCCGCTGCTGAAGCGTCCGCAGTTGGTCGCGCTGAACAAGATCGATGTACCTGACGGGCGGGAACTCGCGGCCTTCGTTCGGCCGGAATTGGAACGCCGCGGCTATCGGGTCTTCGAGATCTCCACGGTAACCCACGAGGGTCTGCCCGCGCTCTCCTACGCGCTCGCCGAGTTGGTCACGGTGGCACGTGCCGAGGCGACGCGTGCCGAAGAGGCCGCACCGCGTATCGTGATCCGTCCCAAACCGATCGACGACTCCGGATTCACGGTCAAGGTCGAGGGCGGTTCTTTCGGAAAGGTATACCGAATACTCGGCGACAAGCCGCAACGCTGGGTCGCCCAGACCGATTTCACCAATGACGAGGCCATTGGCTACCTCGCCGACCGCCTGGCAAAACTCGGGGTCGAAGAACGACTCTTCGCGGTCGGTGCGGTGGCCGGGTCGACCGTTGTGATCGGTCCGGGCAACGGTGTCGTTTTCGACTGGGAGCCCACTTTGACCTCGACGGCGGAATTGATCACCGCACCGCGCGGCACAGACGCCCGTGTCGACGCCAACCCGCGTCCAACCCGGAATCAGCGCCGAGAAGACTACTTCGACCGTATGGACGCCAAAGCGCAGGCGCGCGCGGAACTTCTCCGAGAGCGCGAGGCCGGCCAGTGGCGTGAAGACCAGCGGACCGGGGACCAACCCGCCCGCACGGACCACAAGGAACAGAGTCAGGAGCCCCCGCAGGAATGACAGGCGCCGTCCGCAGCATCGTCTCGCACGCCGACCGCATCGTAGTGAAAGTGGGCTCATCCTCGATCAGTGGCGATAATGCAGGTCAGATCGCCTCCCTTGTCGATGCATTGGCCGAATCACACCGACGCGGCGTGCAGATCATTCTGGTCTCCTCCGGTGCGATCGCCACCGGAATTCCCTATCTTTCCCTCGAGTCCCGGCCGACCGATCTCGCCACCCAGCAGGCGGCCGCCGCGGTTGGCCAGAATATTCTGATTTACCGCTACCAGGACAGCTTCGACCGGTACGGTATCGTGGCCGGCCAGGTGTTGCTGACGGCAGGCGATCTGAAGAATGAGAAGTCGCGCAGCAATGCCCAACGCGCTATGGAGCGCCTGCTGGCGCTGCGCATCCTGCCCATCGTGAACGAGAACGACACCGTGGCCACCCGGGAGATCCGATTCGGCGACAACGATCGGCTTGCCTCGCTCGTGGCTACCATCACGCACGCCGATGTGCTGGTGATGCTATCGGACGTCGATGCGCTCTACACCAGGCCGCCGGAGGAAACCGGAGCGCAGCGGATCGGCCTGATTCCCTATGGCGATCACCTCGACGGTGTCGTGATCGGCCCGGCCGGACGATCCGGGTTCGGCACCGGCGGAGCGACCACGAAGGTCGCCGCCGCCCGGTTCGCTGCCGATGCGGGAACCGCCGTGCTGCTGACCTCCACCGGAAACGTCGCTGGCGCGTTGCGCGGCGAGTCGATTGGGACCTGGTTCGAGCCCGCACCGCGATAGCCGTCAGTGGGCGCTCAGCCGGTCCGCACACGCAGCCGGTAAACTGGTGCCATGGTTGAAATGGTACGTGAGCAACGGAGCATGACGGACCGTCTCGTCGCGGCCAAGGCGGCCGCGGCTATCGTCGGTCAGGTCACCACCCAGCAGAAGGACGACGCGCTGGAGGCCATCGCCGATTCGATTTTCGCGTCCTCGGCCCGGATCATCGCGGCGAACGAGCGGGACCGCGAAAACGGTCGACAGAATGGTTTGACGCCAGCCCTGCTGGACCGACTCCGGTTGGATGAGGCACGGCTTGATTCGCTCGCGTCTGCGGTTCGCGACATTGTCGGGCTGGCCGATCCGGTCGGGCAGACGATCCGCGGCAGTGCGATGCCGAACGGGGTGAAAATTAGCCAGATCAGGGTACCGTTCGGAGTGATCGGCGCGATCTACGAGGCTCGGCCTAACGTCACGGTCGACCTTGCCGCTCTGGCCTTGAAAAGCGGGAACGCGATCGTGCTGCGCGGCGGCACTGCTGCCGAGAATAGCAACGCGGTGCTGGTGGATTTGATCCAGGCCGCTTTGGAATCCGTCGGTCTGCCCGCAGACGCGGTACAGACCATCGACGAGTTCGGGCGCGATGGCGCCGGCGAGCTGATGCGTGCCAGAGGGCTTGTTGACGTATTGATCCCGCGCGGGAGTGCTCGGCTGATCAACGCGGTCGTCGCCGAGTCCACCGTGCCGGTAATCGAAACCGGTGCAGGAGTCGTGCACATTGTGCTCGATGAGTCCGCTTCCGAGCAATGGGCGGTGGATATCGTGCACAACTCGAAGGTCCAGCGCCCCAGCGTCTGCAACGCGGTTGAGACCGTGCTGGTCCACGCCGGTGCGGCGCAGCGCCTGTTGCCAGCGGTGTTGGGCGCGCTTAGAGCATCCGGGGTCACCATCCATGCGGATGAACGCGCCCGCGCGATCTTCCCCGACGCCGTCGCGGCCACCGAAGAGGACTGGGCGACCGAATATATGGCTTTGGATGTTTCGGTTGCCGTCGTCGACTCGCTCGACGAGGCGCTGGCGCACATCCACCGTTACTCGACCAAGCACACCGAGTCGATCGTGACCAACGATTTGGCAAATTCGGAACGTTTTCTGGCCGAAGTGGATGCCTCTGTCGTCATGGTGAACGCGTCAACCCGATTTACCGACGGCGGCGAATTCGGTTTCGGTGCCGAGGTAGGAATCTCGACCCAGAAACTCCACGCCCGTGGGCCTATGGGACTGCCGGAATTGACCAGCACGAAGTGGATCGTGCGCGGTTCGGGCCAGGTGAGAGGCTGAACCGCTAGAATCGGCTGAGTCACCACAAATGTTCGGGCCACACGGCCGACGAGAGGATTATCCAGATGGGATTCATGACCAGCGTGCTTGCCGAGTCAGAGAGCGTGAACGCGCTTTTCGCGCCGGCTTGGGTGTTCGGTGTGATCGCCCTGATGATCTTCGCGGCACTCCTGATCATGGTCTGGACCTACCGCGACGTTGCGAACCGGCACAGTCACACGCCCGCACCGGATGCTGCCAGTCATGCCGGCGCGCCAGGCAACACCAGCCATGGGACGGGGCACGGGCACTAGCCGAGCGCCGTGACAGTTTCTCAGCCGCCCCGGAAGCGGGTCGGAGTAATGGGTGGAACGTTCGACCCGATCCATCACGGGCACTTGGTGGCCGCCAGCGAGGTCGCGCAATCGTTCAACCTGGACGAGGTGATCTTCGTCCCGACCGGGCAGCCCTGGCAAAAGAGCGGGGTTTCCTGGGGTGAGCACCGCTACCTGATGACGGTGATCGCCACCGCGGCTAATCCGCGCTTCACCGTGAGCCGCGTCGATCTGGACCGGGGCGGTCCAACGTTCACCATCGACACCTTGCGCGACCTACACGCTGAGCGGCCCGACACCGAACTGTTTTTCATCACCGGAGCCGATGCGGTGGAGCAGATCCTGGGCTGGAAGGATGCAAACGAATTGTTCTCGCTGGCCCACTTTGTGGCTGTGAGTCGACCGGGACATGAGCTGAACATTTCAGGATTGTCACCGCACGACGTAAGCTTGTTGGAGGTTCCGGCGCTGGCGATCTCGTCAACTGACTGCCGCGACCGGGTGAACCGGGGGTACCCCGTCTGGTACTTGGTTCCCGACGGGGTCGTCCAGTACATCTCCAAGCACCACCTGTATCGGAGTATGGCATGACTGTGTGGCAGGACCCGCCGCCACAGACGCGGCGACAGGCCCGTGAGGCGGAGCGTGCCCGGGCGAAGCAGCAGTCCTCCGGCCGCTCCAAGGCCAAGGCCGAAGCAGAAGGGGCCGCGGAGGCACCGCTCGACGATCCGGGCGATACCGATGCCTCGAATCCACACACGGCGGCCCGAAACGAGGGTGAGTCCTTCGACAGCCTCCTGGCACCGTCCGATGACGATGACCCCGGCAAGCCTGGACTGTTCCGCCCGGAACTGTCCGAGAATGCCTCCGACCCCATCACGGAGCCGGTCGGCCCTATTCCCGCTGAAGCCCAATCCGGTCCGGCTGAATCCGGCCCTGCTGAATCCGGTCCGGAGGCGTCGCCACCCGCAGAGAAGACCTTGACCCGACGGGAGTTACGCGCGCTAAAGCAGGCGCGCGAAGCGAACGACCGCGCCGCACACGGGCAGGAGAAGCCTGCCGGTAGCGATGACGCTGTCGAGACGACGGCACCCGAGACGGATGACGATGCTCCGATCCTTCATCGCGGGTCCTATGTGATGCCGGCACCGCCATCTGGCGCGTCCGATGCCGGTGAGCTTCAGCAGCCTCCGGTTGGGCACTGGTCGAACGTAGCCGATCATGAGCAAACCGATGGTGAACACCGGGAACTTCGATACGACCAGCGCGAGTCCGGTCACCGCGTGGTCGGTGCGACGACGACGAGCGCGTTGATCTTGCCCTCTATTCCGAACTCGGGCGAGATCAATCGGCCGATCGCCAGTACCGGCGAGATCTTGGTGACCGGATCGATCGAGGTGCCGCATAGCTTTGCCGCGTCTGGGCATCGACCGAGCATGTTCGACTCCTCGGACATCGATCGCTTGTTCGATCAATCCGAGGCGGACGCCGATACCGGCACTGTAGCCCCGGTCCGGGCCAGTCGAGCAGTGAGCACGCACACCTCCACCCGCGGGGTGATCGCGCCCCAACGCGGGCACGGCGCAGCGTTACCGATGGTCCTTGCGATAACCGCTGGCGTATTGGCACTGGGAGTGATCGGCTTATTGGTAGCCGGATTTGTTCTGAGGATCTTCTAATCGACGTTGCAGCCATTTCTTCCATCCAGGTGACTACCGCGTGAGCATCGATCCCGATACCCTTCAGCGGCTCCAGTTGGCGGCACGCGCGGCAGAGTCGAAATCAGGCGATGACCTGGTGGCGCTGGATGTCTCGGGCCCGCTTCCCTTCGTCGACGTGTTTCTCCTGGTGACGGGACGTTCCGAACGCAACGTCATTGCCATTGCGCGAGAGATAGAGGACACGCTGGGCGAGGCGGGGGTGTCTGCGTTGCGCCGCGAGGGCCGCGCGGAGGGCCGTTGGGTGCTATTGGACTTCGGAGACCTGGTCGTGCACGTCTTTCACGAGGAAGACCGGGTGTATTACGGATTGGAGCGGCTGTGGCGGGATTGCCCGGCCATTTCGGTGGAACATTCCGTTGCGGAACCTGCCCGGTGATCGGCCGGCCGAAACGAGCCGCGGCGAGACGGTCAGGTCAGCAGGAGGCCGGGAGTTGTAGTAATCTAGCCAAGTTGCTTTGCGCGTAGGCGGAGGCAGTTTTGGGGCTGTGGCGCAGTTGGTAGCGCACCTGCATGGCATGCAGGGGGTCAGGGGTTCGAATCCCCTCAGCTCCACCAACGTGTTGAGTCCAGGAATGGGTCTCGCCTGAGTCGGACTGGGATTTCTGCGTGGTGCGACAGACCGACCCGGTCGCCTTTCCGTTTACCGGAAAGACGTCGGCGCACAATCGGGCGGCCGTGGAACGGATGCTGTGAATTCGCAATGTCGCCCGGCCGGTTCTCGGCTACCTGAAGTATCGAGGTTCTAAGGTCGGAGGGTGAATGCACCTGAACCGACAGTCGAACACCAACCCTGGATTCTTAGACCGGCCGCGGCGGTGGGCTCGCTCGCGTTGATTGCGGTCGTTGTTCTGGCCGTCGTAGTGCGCCAGAGCCCGAATGCGCAGGCGGAAGTGGATTTCGACCGGATGTTGCAGGTGCCGAAGACCAGCGCCCTCACGGCGACCGCCGTGAACCTCACCCTTTCTGCGCAAGAGACCGTGGGGTTGGCCGCGCTGGTGATCGGAATCGCTATACTCCTCTTTCGTCGGCGGCGCTGGGATGCGACGCTGTTGCTGTGCATGGCCGGTGGATCCTGGGCGTTCGCTCTCATTCTCAAGGCGGTCGTCGCCAGACCGCGCCCACCCGTCTCGATCTGGTTATCGCAACCCGACCCGACGTCCGGCTTCCCAAGTGGTCACACAACGACCGCGTTGGTGATCGTGTTAATTGTCGTGATGGTGTTGCGGGGAACCCGCTGGATGCCCGCCGGCGTGGTGATCGCGGCGATCTATGCGGTTGCGGTCGGCACGTCACGGCTCTACCTCGGCAACCACTACCCGAGCGATGTGCTCGCCAGCGCTCTCACCGTCTGCGCCGCGGCGAGCCTGATCTGGGTCGTGTTGAACTCGGATGCGGTCCGCCGCGCCGCCCCGCGCGTGCTGCACGCAACCACATAGTCAGGTCGTCGTGCCTGGCACGCTGGCGTAGCGTTGCCTCATGAGAGCGATCACTATTCCTACCTTTGGCGGGCCCGAGGTCCTAACGCTCGCCGAGCTGCCCGATCCGGTGCCCGACTACGGAGAGGTGCTTATCTCGGTCGCCGCGGCCGGAGTCAACCGCTCCGATATTCTCCAGCGCAAAGGCAGCTATCCGCCTCCTGCTGGTGCGCCGGACTGGCCGGGCCTGGAGGTTTCCGGAACTGTTTCCGGCCTTGGCGCCGGCGTCACCGGCTGGTCGATCGGCGACCGGGTCTGCGCGTTGCTCGGCGGTGGCGGTTACGCCAGCCTCGCCGTTGCACCGGTCGGCCAGCTCCTGCCCGTCCCCGAGACGCTGGATATTGTCGATGCTGCCGGACTCCCAGAGGCGGTCGCCACAGTGTGGTCCAACGTCTTCATGTTGGCCGGCCTGCGCGAGGGCGAGACCCTTCTGGTGCACGGAGGTTCCAGCGGCATCGGCACCATGGCCATTCAGCTGGCTCGTGCTCGTGGATGCCGGGTGGCCGTCACGGCCAGTACGCCCGAGAAGCTGGCAGCCTGTCGCGCCCTGGGCGCCGACATCTTGGTGAACTACCGCGAGGAGGATTTCGTCGAGCGGGTACTGGCCGACACAGACGGCCGCGGCGCCGACGTGATTCTTGACCCCATCGGTGGCGACTATTTTGGTCGAAATCTCGCTGTCCTGGCTCTGAGGGGGCGCATCGTGCTCATCGCGAATCAAAGCGGAACCCGCGGCGAGCTCAACGTGCGAGTGCTGATGGGCAAATGGGCGAGTGTGTACGGAACGACGTTGCGTGCCAGGCCGATAGAGGAAAAGGACGAGATCATGGCGGATCTGCTGGCGAAGGCATGGCCGCTCGTGGAATCCGGGCGCGTCGCTGCGGTGATCGACAGCAGAATCCCTCTCGCCGACGCAAGGCTGGCGCACGAGCGACTGGAGTCATCGGGCCACATCGGCAAGGTGCTGTTAATTCCCGAGCGGTGACGGCTCTGGGTCTCCCAGCAGTCGTTCAGTAGGTATCCGAATATTTTGGAGGGATCGGTTGTTGGGTATAGCACAACGAGAGGGGGTTTCATGTCGGACACAATCAAGACCAACGGGACGGGATCGCCCGCCGCCGCCGGTGCCATCGATCGCGCTCCTCTGGCAGAGCGGGCCCAGGCCGCAGAGGAACGGGCCCGGCTGCAGGCAGCCTTCCCCTGGCTACGGCATCTTCCGCTGGCCGAGCGTGAGCAATTTGCCCGGGAACTGGCCGATCATCCGAGCCGGTCAACCGACCGCGATCTGGACAGACTACTGACTCGCTGGCGAGCGCGCGCTGAGGCCTATGCCAAGCAACGGCGGGTGCGCCGCGCCGCCTGAGAGCTCCCCGCCGCCGCCCGAAGCGAGCAGGTGACTAGAATCGTGCCAAGAAGGTGGGGTGCGCGGTGGACGGCGATGATGGCGAGCAGGTTCTCAGCGGAGTGCGCCAGTTGCGCAACGACTTCACCGGCTTTTTGCTTCCGTATAAATTCGGGATCGACGAGATCATGACGAAGATCAACATCCTGAAGGAAGAGTTCGAGTACGACCACGACTACAGTCCGATCGAGTATGTGAAATCGCGGTTGAAGAGCCCGGAAAGCATCGTCGAGAAAGCTCAACGGATCAGTTGTCCGCTGAGCTTCACCGATATCTGCGCCAACATTCGGGATATCGCCGGAATCCGCATTACCTGCAGCTTCATCTCCGACGCGTACTGGATCAAGGACATGCTCACCAGCCAGGGCGACATGACTGTGCTTCAGGTCAAGGACTACATCGCCAGGCCAAAACCGAACGGGTACAAGAGCCTGCACTTGATCGTGGAAGTACCGATCTTCATGTCCGAGAAGGTTCAGCGAGTCTGCGCCGAGATCCAGATCCGCACGGTCGCGATGGATTTCTGGGCAAGCCTCGAACACAAGATCTACTACAAGTACCATGGCGAGGTGCCGGTGGACCTGCTCGACGAGTTGACCGGAGCCGCGGAAGTGGCCAGCCGGCTGGACGTCAAGATGGAGCGGCTGCGCGACGAGGTCAAAGCCCTCAGCGCCAGCGCCGGCGTAATCCATGCGGCGACTCGCTTAGTACCAGTTGTTGGAGACCTCGTGCGCCCACGCTCCGCAGGGTGAACCGTATCTGCCGTTGATATACCCCAGACCCCAGTCGATCTGGGTATGGCCGTTCGTGCGCCAGTCGGAACCCGCGCTGGACATCTTATAATCCGGCAGAGACTGCGGAATGCCATACGCACCGCTGGAGGTGTTGTAGGCATCGGCACGCCAACCGGACTCCTGATTCCACAGCCGGACCAGACAGTTGAACTGGTCGGCTCCCCAGCCGTACGCGCCCATCGCAGCTGCCGCGTATGCCTTGTCTCCGGACGGGTTAACAGTGGCACCTCCGGCAGAGCTGTCTGCGGGCCCGGCGTCCGCGGCGGCGGCGGCCTCCGCGGCGCGTTGGCGCGCCTCGGCTGCCGCCCGTGCCGCTACTCCCTGCTGGTACTGCTGTTCCACAGCCGCGGTCGTATTCTTCAACGACGCCAGTTGGGCGTAGAGGGTTTCCCCGGCGGCCCGCTGGCTCGCCAACTGGGCGTCGGCGGCACGGGCTGCATCCTGCGCCGCGGCAAGGGCTGCCGCCGCCGCTGCGGCCCGCACGTCACGCTCGGCACGCGCCGCCTTGGCTTGCTGGCTTAGGCTGTGCGCGAGATTCTCGTGGACGAGTGCTTGAGCTCGCAGGCGGCTGGCCGTGCGCGTGAGCACGCTCATCGCCGATAGCTGACCGAGCAGACTCGTCGAGTTCGAGCTGTTCAACAGCAGCCTGATGCTGGGGTCTGCGGCGCCGGTGACGTAGAGCGTCGCCGCAAGTCGCCCGAGCCGCTTCGCGGACTCGTCGGCCTGGGTCTCGGCAACGAGCTGGCGTGCGGCGAGTTCGTCTGCTGTGGCCGTTGCCCGCTGCAACGCGACACTGGCTTGGGTGTATTCCACGCCGCGCAGTACCGCGGCATGGCCGAGTCGATCGGCGTCGGATTGCAGTCTCGCGATCGCGGCGGTGATGACCTCGACCTCGGCCGCAGTCGCCGCCTGGCTCGCCCGGGCCGCCTCAACATCGGACCACGACGGGTACTCGTCGGCGTGCGCGGGCATTGCGAGGAGCATCAGCGACACCAGGACGGTGGCCGCGGCCGCGATCAGTCGTTTGCGTCGTGTCACCGGCATGGTGACATCTCTAAACTCCGCCCATTGATTCAGGATAAGCAGAACCAGGGCTCATCCGACCAGCGACACGCTAGCCGGCTAGCGCGGTGCCGCTAATCGCGAGCATGATTGCATCGATCAACGCGCTCAGCATGATCAGCCGCATCAGGAGCCGAGTGGCCGGGATCCTTCCTAGTACCAACACGACCCCGATCACCGAAAGGATGACGCTGCAACCCAAGCCGATCCAGATCGGCACCGGATTCGTGCCGGACGCCCCAACGGTGATCGCCACGGCTGAAGCAACTAGCAGCACGAAGGCGGTGACACCGGAGCCACGCCTGCCCAACCGGTGCGGAAACCCGCGGATCCCAGTCAACCGGTCCGAGTCGAGGTCTGGCAGAACGTTGGCGAAGTGTGCGCCGCCACCCAACAGCCCTCCGGCGACGATTGCCCATACCGCCGCGCCTTGAGGCTCGACCTGCCCCAGCGTGACGACGGCAGGTGTCAGCGCAAAACACACCAGGTATGGCACCGGAGACCATGGTGTGTTCTTCAGGCCGAGGTTGTAGACCCAGCCCATTGCGACAGCCACGACGTTCGCGATGGCCGCCCATACCCCGAGCGGCAGCGAGAGCACGATGGTGCCGACCAGGGCAATCAACGCCGCGGCGCGCAGCACGCGGGCATCGATGGCGCCGGTTGCCGCTGGTTTGTCCAGGCGGTTCGCCGCAGCATCCCGTTGTGCGTCAAGCCAGTCGTTGGACCAGCCGATTGACAGCTGGCCGGTCAGGAACACCCCGGCCAAAAGAATCAGTCTGGCGGGGGGGTAACCCAAGCCGAAACCGAGGATCGTCGCGATCGCCGTCACCGCGGTGGTGGGACCGGGATGGCAGCAGATGATCATGGCGAGCACCTTGGTGCGCATATTCACATCGTAGGAGATGGAATAAATCGCCAGTGCATGCAATTGCATAGATAGACGGCCACCCGTCCACAATCGAAACAGACAATCAGAGACAGGAGATATGCATGGCAGCCAACGACACGGCGATTCAGGCAGTTGAGATTCCGGGTTACCGCGCCGGCACGTGGACCATTGACCCAGCACACACCAGGGTCAGCTTCAGCGTCAGGCATTTGATGATCAGCAAGGTGCACGGCAGATTCACCGACTTCACAGCAACCTTCGTGACCGCGGAAGACCCGATGGACTCCCGCGTCACGGCATCCGCCGTGGTCGCGTCGGTCGATACCGGCGAGCCCAACCGTGATAACCACCTGCGCACCAACGACTTTTTCGACGCGGAGAACCATCCCACCATCGACTTCGTCTCCACCGGAGTGCGGAAAAACGGTGATGACTTCCTTGTCGACGGCGATTTGACCATCAAGGGCGTCACCAAGCCGGTCACCTTCGACTTCGAGTTCGGCGGTTTCGGACCGATGGGCGACTCATACCGAGGCGGTGCCTCCGCCAGAACGCAGATCAACCGCGGCGACTTCGGGCTCACCTACAACCAGGCGCTGGAGACCGGCGGGGTTCTAGTTGGCGACAAGATCACGATCACGCTGGACTTTGAGGCCGTTCTCGACCAGTAACACCGTATCGGGCCGCGAGCCTCCGATTCACAATTCGATCCAGAAACGGATTGATGGCGAAGAGGAGGAACGCGGCCGATCCGATGAACGGGGCGAGCAGGATCACCCCGAAGGCCAGCACCGAGGCCAGCACCGCGCGTAGCCGAGTGGCGTGCACGGTGAATTCCGAGATCTCGGAAAGGAGGGTGCTGCCCGATCGGCTTGCATAGAGCCACTGCGCCGCGCCGAGGGCGGTGACGAAGAAAAAGTTCACCGGAAGCAGCAGCCTGCCCAGCAGCACACTCTGAAAATCGCTGTTGATGCTTGTCGTGAAGGGGATCAGCACGACCAGTAGCAAGCGCACGAGGTTCAGCCAGAGTACGGTGCCGTCCACGCGCACCACGAATTCGAATTGCCGCACGTGGATCGCCCAGAACATGCCGAGCAGAATGAAACTCAGGGTGAAGCTAAGGAAGGTGTCGGCCATCCCGAGCAAGCCGTTCCAGAGCTGATCGTTGCTCGCACCGGCGATGTCTGGCAGGCCGAGCTTGTCCACGGTGAGATCCAGCACCAGCAAGGTTGCGGCAATGGCGAAGACCCCGTCGGTGTACGCTTCCACGCGTCGTGCCGAGATCGGCTGGTTCTCTTCGCTGGTCGGATCTGCCATGAGCACACTGTAGCGGCCCGGCGCCGGGTCAGTGGTACGCCTGCTCGTCCACTATGCCGTCGCGGATTCGGCGCAGATCTTCCATCAGCGAGCCGATCAGGATCCAGTGGTCCGGACTCGGCCGGCCGATGCGCAGCGGTGCGGTCAAGGCTGGCAACTCGGCGGTGGCGGGCTTTGCACCGTCAGACCAGCCGGTCGTGCGGCCGGGGGACAGCAGCAGCAGATCGTGCGCCGCACGCTCCATCTCGTCGGCCATCGCCACGACGGTCGGCTCGTTACTGAGCTCCCGGTCGTAGTTGTCCAAAACCGTTCTGGTCATCCCGATCAGCTGGGTCACGATCGGGCCGAGGCGATCCAGCGCGATATCGAGTGCGTTCAACTGGGCCCGGTGCCGTGTGCCCCGCGGATTCAGCCCCAGAGACTCTCTGGCTTTCCCGATGGCGTCGGATGCGTCGTCGCGCGCTGTGCGCAATTCCCGCACCTGGCGCATCGCCGCCTCAAGCCAAGCCCGGTCCCGCACCTGGGTCAGAGCCTCGGCCAAACGGTTCAGCGCCGCGGAGGTATCGGAGGTGAGTCGGCGGATGGCCTGCTCGGCTGGAGCGACCAGCACCGGTGGCACGATCAGCACGTTCACAATGACACCGATGGCCCCGCCGAGGATCGTCTCGGCAATGCGCTCCAGCGCGTAATCGGTGGTGTCGCCGATGGAGAGGACCAGCATCGCGCTAATCGCGATCTGGTTGCCAGAACCCGGGGTGAGCCGCAACGCCCAGGCGAGCAGCATCGAGGCCACGATGGCCAGAACCACCAGCCAGCCGGCCTGGCCGAAAGCCAGGCCGGCGAGATAGGCGATCAAAACGCCCGCAATTACCCCGACGCTGCGCTCGATGGCCTTACCAACCGACTGGTTCACACTCGGTTGCACGCACAATAGGGCGGCGATGGCGGCGAATATCGGTGCGTGCTGCTGGAATAACGCAAACCCGAGTATCCAGGCCGCGATGGTGGCCACAGAGGTTTTCACAACCTGAAGGAAGGGAGTCCTGGTGCTGGCCCGCACCGCAGCAGGAAGGCGCATTTCTCCAGAATAGTCGCGGCGCACCCGGCGGCTTCGTCGGCTGGTTAGAATTCGTCCTATGGCCGGCCGGATTCGTCAAAGCGACATCGAAGAGGTCAAAACCAGGATCAACATCGCCGATGTGGTGGGGGATTTCGTCAGTCTGCGCCCGGCAGGGGTCGGATCGCTCAAGGGGTTATGTCCATTCCACGATGAGCGAAGCCCCAGCTTCCACGTTCGGCCCCAGGTCGGCTTCTATCATTGCTTCGGCTGCGGCGAGAGCGGCGACGTGTACTCCTTCCTTCAGAAAATGGACCACGTCACGTTCTCCGAAGCGGTCGAGCGCCTAGCTGCGCGGGCCGGATACGAACTGCACTATGAAGATGGCCAGGCCGCGCAAGACCACGGAAACCGCGCACGATTGCTGGCCGCCAACACCGCTGCCGAAGAATTCTTCGTCGAACGCCTCGGCGAGCCCGCCGCCGAAGTCGGCCGCAGGTTCCTCGGCGAACGCGGCTTCGACGCGGCCGCCGCCGCACGATTCGGAATCGGCTTCGCACCCAAGAGCTGGGACGCGCTGAGCACTCACCTGCACGCCAAAGGCTTCAGCCAAGAGGAATTGCTGGCCGCCGGGTTGTTGTCAGCCGGGGACCGCGGGGCGTACGACCGGTTCCGAGGCAGATTGATCTGGCCGATCCGTGACGTCACCGGCCAGACCGTCGGGTTCGGCGCGCGGCACCTGCTGGAGGACGACAAAGGCCCGAAGTACCTCAATACGCCGGAGACTGCGGTGTATCACAAGGGTCAGGTGTTGTACGGGCTCGACCTCGCCAAGCGCGATATCGGCAGACGCCATCAGGTGGTCATCGTCGAAGGCTATACCGATGTAATGGCATGCCACGAGGCGGGCATCACCACCGCGGTGGCGACCTGCGGTACCTCGTTCGGCGTGGACCACATCAAGGTGCTGCGTCGGGTGCTGGGCGACGACAGCGCCCTGGGCGAGGTGGTCTTCACCTTCGATCCGGATGCGGCCGGCCAGAAGGCGGCAATGCGCGCCTTTGCCGAGGAACAGCGCTTCGCCGCGCAGACCTATGTCGCTGTCGCGCCGGAGGGTCTCGACCCGTGTGATCTGCGGTTGCGCCGAGGAGACGAGGCGATCCGCCGTCTGATCGACGGCAAGAAGCCGATGTACGAGTTTATGATCCGCGAACTGCTGTCCCGCTTCGATTTGAACACCGTGGAAGGCCGGGTTACTGCCCTCCGGGCCGGCGCCCCGATCGTCGCGGCCATCCGAGATCGTGCCCTACGACCCGGCTACACTCACGAGCTGGCCCGGATGCTGGGTATGGAACTGGCCGAGGTGGCGGCGGCCGTGACAACCGCCCAATCGCGCGGGTCCGCGACCGTGCCGGTGCCGGCCCGCGGATCCGAAGCGCAGAAGGACGCGCACACCGGGCAGAGCCCGTCCACATTGATGCGATTGCCCTCTGACCCGGCCACTCGCCTGGAGAGAGATGCCGTAATGGCGATGCTCCAGCATCCAGAACTGGTCGGCCACGACCTGATCCAGCGCGCCACCCAGGCCGGGTTCTCCAATCCCTCGCTCGCTGTGGTTCGCGACGGCATGGCGTCAAGCCTGGACGCGTTGGACGGCGGCAACTGGCTGGCCCGGGTGATCCAGGAGGTCGGCGAACAGTTCGCCACCCTGGTGCGCGAACTTGTCATCGCGCCGCTGCCAGAGCGCAGTGAACGGGAGCTGACCGCCTATGTGCGAGGGGTGACCGGCGGGCTCATCGACCGCGATCTTCTGCGCCAGAAAAAAGAACTTCTCGGCCGCCTGCAGCGCACCGACCCTGATGACCATGCGGCCTATACCTCCGTGCAACGCGAATTGGTGCGGGTCGAGGCAGACCGCCGCAAATTGCGCGAGGACTGAAGTTTTCGGCGCGAGGTTGCAGCTGAGTAAAGATCCGGCCGAATTCCGCATGCAAAGTGCGGGGCCGGAGTCAATGTGTGTTACGAATATGGGATTGCATTCCGTCGGTCGCGTGCTACAAGCACGTGCGCTGAATGCCATTTCGGCCCAGGGGCTCTTGCGCCCGATGGGATCTCACAAGGAAGAAAGAGGTAAAAGGGTATGAAATCCGTATCCACATTCAGCAAACGCCTCACGGGTATCACCGTGGCGTTGGCGGCATCGGCGATGGTCCTCACGGGCTGTGCTGCCGGTGGCTCCGGATCGGGGAGCTCCGGGTCATCGAGCACACTCACCGTCGGAACGACCGACAAGGTGACCGCGCTCGACCCGGCGAACTCATACGATAACGGTTCGCTGGCGGTGATGCAGCAGGTATATGGGTTCCTGATGAATACCCCTTACGGCAGCGCCGACGTAAAGCCAGGGCTGGCCGAATCCGCCACGTTCACCACTCCGACCGAGTACACAGTGAAGCTGAAGAAGGGTCTGAAGTTCGCCAACGGCCACGATCTCACCTCATCCGACGTGAAGTTCACTTTCGATCGGATGCTGAAGATCAACTCGGCGACCGGCCCGGCCTCCCTGCTCACCCAGCTGGTTAGTACCGCAGCCCCTGACCCACTAACCGTGGTCTTCACCCTGAAGGCGCCAAACGACCAGACCTTCCCGCAGATCCTCTCCAGCGCTGCCGGACCGATTGTCGACGAACAGGTCTTCTCGGCCGACAAGGTGACCCCGGATGAGACCATCGTCAAGGGAAACGCATTCGCGGGCCAATACACGATCAAGACCTATAACTTCAACAGCCTGATCCAGTACAAGGCGAACCCCGACTACAAGGGCTTGCTGCCCAAGGCCAAGACCGAAACGGTCAACGTCAAGTACTATTCCGACGCGTCCAACATGAAGCTCGATGTGCAGAAGGGTGACATCGACGTGGCGTTCCGCAGCCTGTCCGCAACCGACATCGACAGCCTCCGCAAGAACAACAAGGTCAAGGTCGTCGACGGCCCCGGTGGTGAACTGCGTTACATCGTCTTCAACTTCGACACCATGCCGTACGGTGCCAAGACCCCCGAGGCTGACCCGGCGAAGGCGCTCGCGGTGCGGCAGGCCGCTGCCGACCTGGTCGACCGCGCACAGATTGCCAAGCAGGTGTACAAGGAGACCTACACCCCGGTGTATTCCTTCGTCCCCAAGGGCCTGACCGGCGCTACCGACGTGCTCAAGACCATGTACGGTGACGGAAACGGCGGACCCAGCGCCGACAAGGCGAAAGCCGTGCTCGAAAAGGCCGGTGTCACCGTTCCCGTTTCGCTGAAGTTGCAGTACAACGGCGATCACTACGGACCGTCCTCAGGCGACGAGTACGCGCTGGTCAAGGACCAGCTCGAGAGCTCCGGGCTGTTCAAGGTCGACCTGCAGCAGACCGAGTACGTGCAGTACAACAAGGAGCGCGTGCTCGATGTCTACCCGGCGTACCAGCTGGGTTGGTTCCCGGACTACTCGGATGCCGACAATTACCTGTCGCCGTTCTTCGTCAAGGACAACTTCCTGAAGAACCACTATGACAACCCTGAGGTCCAGAAATTGATCGCCGAGCAAGTCGGAACCAAGGACAAGGATGCTCGCACGAAACTGATCGAGGACATCCAGGCCAAGGTCGCCGCTGACCTGTCCACCCTGCCGCTGCTGCAGGGTGCGCAAGTCGCTGTCGTCGGCGCGAACGTGACCGGCGCACAGGACACCCTGGACGCCTCGTTCAAGTTCCACTACGGGGCACTCGCAAAGAGCAAGTAACGGCGAGAGGTTAGAATCGCCTAACCGACTATTGGGGGCGACCAGCGCACAGCCGGTCGTCCCCTCCCGTGTCGAGCACGCGAATGATTGGCATATATGACCACCACTGTCACGACGCCGGGTCTGGTTCCCGACGGCACGACCCCTCCAGCGTTAGTGAAGTCCAGAACCCGCGGCGGCGGACTCGGCCGCTACCTGCTCGTCCGGGCACTGCTGATTATCCCGACCGTGTTCATCCTGGTTACTCTGGTCTTCGTTCTGATGCGCTCAACCGGCGACCCGATAACTGCCGCGCTCGGTGGTCGGCTCACCACGACCCAGCTTGCCGAGAGGATCCATCAGGCCGGTTACGACCGCCCCCTGATCATCCAATATTTCGATTACATCGGCCAGGTCTTCACCGGCAACTTCGGCACCACGCTGAGCACGCACCAGCCGGTGACCCAGGTGCTGCTCACCTATGGAACCGCCACTGCTGAGCTCGCCTTTTATGCTCTGATTGTCGCTTTCATCGTCGGTATCCCGCTCGGAATGCTGGCCGCATACTTCCGCGACCGGGGACTCGACGCGAATCTGCGGGTCTTCGCCATCCTGTGCTACGCGACTCCGGTCTTCTTCTCCGGACTGTTGCTTAAACTGATCTTCTCGATTTGGCTCAATGTGTTGCCGGTGTCCGGGAGGGCATCCACCTCTAGCGAACTCACGATGCAGTTCCTGCCCAACAAGACCGGAATCTACCTGATCGACGCCTTTCAAACCGGAGACCCGGAGATTATCGGCGACGTGCTGTTGCACGCCGTGTTGCCGGCGCTTGCACTTGGTCTGCTCACCGCTGGGGTATTCCTCCGCCTGGTGCGCACCAACGTGATCGGCACTCTCTCGACGGACTACGTCGATGCGGGCCGCTCCCGAGGGGTCGGCGAATTCCGGTTGGTGCGCAAGCACGCCTATCGCCCGGCTCTAATCCCGATCATCACCGTCATCGGCCTGCAGATCGCCCTGCTGCTGGGTGGTGCTGTCCTGACCGAGACCGTGTTCGGTTGGAAGGGGCTCGGCTTCGAGCTTGCCGAGTTCTTGAAGGCGCGGGACTTCGTCGCTGTTCAAGGGATCGTGGTCATGCTGGCGGTGATCGTTGCCGTGACCAATTTTGTGGTCGACGTCATCGCCGCCCTGATCGACCCGAGAGTGAGGTACTGAAATGACCTCCGCAACCCTGGAAAAATCCCGAGCAAGGAACTTCAATGCAAAGCAGATCCTGAGCCGCATCCCGATCTTGCACCAATTCAGGCAGAGCGTCGGACTGCAGCGCGGGATGCTGGTCGGCGGTCTGGTGATCACGATCATCTTTATCCTCACCGCGATTGTCGCGCCGCTGATCGCACCGTACGGCTACGCCCAGCTGCGCGAGGGAAGCCAGCTGTTCGGGGCCCAGCAACCCCCGAGCGCCGCGCATCCGTGGGGAACCACCGTCGGCGGTTTCGACGTGCTGTCCCGGGTGATTTGGGGGACCCAGACCGCCCTCGGGGTCATCGTCGTTTCGGTGGCGCTGTCGATTTTCGCCGGGATTTTCCTCGGCCTGGTTGCTGGATACCTCGGCGGCTGGCTTGACCGGGTACTCGTCGTGGTCAGTGATGCCGTCTACGCGTTTCCATCCCTGTTGCTGGCGATCGTGATGTCGATCGTGATCAGCGCCGGCCAGTCCAGTCTCTGGGGCGGAATCATGGCGGCTGCGATTTCGATCACCGTGGTGTTCATCCCGCAGTATTTCCGGGTAATCCGCGCCGAGGCGGTACGGATCAAGGCCGAGGCGTATGTGGAATCGGCAAAGGTGGTCGGTGCCAGCAACCTGAGGATCATGTTCCGGCACGTGCTGCGGAACTCAACGAGAACATTGCCGCTGATCTTCACCCTGAACTGTTCCGAGGCGATCCTGACCCTGGCGGGGCTCGGCTTCCTCGGCTTTGGAATCGAGCCGACCGCCGCAGCAGAGTGGGGCTTCGATTTGAACAAGGCGGTGTCGGATGTCACCAGCGGCATCTGGTGGACGGCGCTGTATCCGGGCCTGGCAATCGTGCTCGCGGTGCTCGGGATGACCCTGGTCGGGGAGAGTATGAACGACCTGGCTGACCCCCGGCTTCGCGGCCGACGCGCGGTCGCGAAGTCCTCCGGAACAGTCGCCGAGACATCCGTCGTCCCCGGTGGGATCCAGACGGCCGGGCCGGGTGGTCTGGACGGTTTGGAAGACGGCGAAACCTACCCAGAGCAAGGGATCGTGGTCAAGCCATGAGCGACGTCGTTCGAATCGAAGACCTCGGTGTGTCATTCGCAACGGATGCCGGCCCGGTAAAGGCGGTCGACGGGGTGAGCCTCTCGGTCGCCCGCGGTGAGATCCTCGCCATCGTTGGCGAGAGCGGCAGCGGTAAAACCGTGACGGCCAAGACCATCCTCGGGCTTTTGCCGGAAACGGCCACCTCCTCCGGTGCGGTGTTCCTCAGCAGTGCCGACGGATCCCGGGAGACAGATGTGGTGGCCGTCAGCGGAAGGCGGCTTCGCGCCATCCGTGGCACCGACGTGGCGATGGTCTTTCAGGAACCGTCCACGGCCCTGAATCCGGTCTACCCGATCGGCTGGCAGATCGCCGAGGGATTGCGGGCACATGGCCGGTACGGTCGGGCCGAGTTGAAGGCGAAGGTCATCGAGATCCTCGGCCGGGTCGGCATCCCGGAGCCTCAGAAGCGGTATAAGTACTATCCACATCAATTCTCCGGCGGTCAGAAGCAGCGGGTGGTGATCGCGATGGCGCTGGTGCTGAACCCAGGATTGATCGTCGCCGACGAGCCCACTACGGCGTTGGACGTCACCGTGCAGGCCGAGATCCTTGACCTGCTGCGCAGTTGCCGCGATGATTTCGGAACGGCCATCGTCCTGATCACGCACAACATGGGGGTGGTCGCCGACCTGGCCGATCGGGTGGCGGTGATGTACCAGGGCAAGGTGGTCGAAGAGGGCGACGCGCTGAGCATTTTCGGTTCGCCACAGCATCCGTATACCAAGCGGCTCTTGGCCGCCGTGCCCTCGCTTGGCCAGGGTACCGTGCAGACCAAGCAGCGAGCCTTAGCCCGGGCCGCCGACTGGAAAGAACAGGCACCGGTCGTCGTGGCGGACGGCGTGCGGATTCAGTACCCGGGCAGGCTCGGCCGGCCCGGCTTCGTCGCGGTTGACGGAGTCAGCTTCCAGATCCGCCCCGGCGAAGTCCTCGGACTGGTTGGCGAGAGCGGATCGGGCAAGACCACTATCGGGCGGGCAATCGGCGGGCTGACCAGAGTAACCGGCGGATCGTTGCACGTCCTCGGGATGGAGATGAACGGCTTTCGGGAACGGGCGTTCAAGCCGTTGCGCAGCGACATCGGCTTCGTCTTCCAAGACCCGGCATCGAGCTTCAACCCGCTGCTGACTATCGCCGATTGCGTGGCGGAACCACTCGTGGTGCACGGCCGGGCGGAGAATCCGTCTGCGGCGCGCCCCCGGGTGGACGAGCTCCTCGAGGCAGTGCAGTTGCCGCACGCGTACGGTGACCGTTATCCGCACGAACTCAGCGGCGGCCAGCGGCAACGGGCCAGCCTGGCCAGGGCGCTGGCGCTGGAACCGTCCCTACTGATCGCCGACGAGCCGACCTCCGCGCTGGATGTGTCTGTGCAGGCCAGGGTGTTGGAGTTGTTCGCGCAGTTGCAGCGGGAATTCGGGTTCGCGTCCTTGTTCATCAGCCACGACCTGGCCGTTGTCGACATCCTCGCCGATCGCATCGCGGTCCTGTATCACGGCAGGTTGGTCGAGGAGGGTACCGGAGAGGAAGTCCTCGGTTCGCCTAAGGATCCGTATACCCAGCGGCTGCTGGCCTCTCTACCGGTGCCCGATCCGGTATGGCAGGCCGAGCGTCGGGAACAGTTGCGCGCGATCCGGGCGGCGCAGTGACCGTGGCCGATCCGGGAATGGCCGGCGATCCGGCGATCACCGTGAGTGACCTGACCGTGGAATACCCGTCCCACGGCGCCAGCGCCTCCTGCGTCGCCCTGCACGGCGTGGACCTCCGAGTCGAGCGCGGTGAGGTGATCGGACTGATGGGCGAGAGCGGTTCCGGGAAATCCACCCTGGCCAGGGTGCTCTCCGGGCAGGCGTTCACCGGGCGATCGGGGGACGTCGCGCCACAGATCACCGGTGGCGACGCCACCGTGCTGGGGCATGCGATCCGTCGCATCCGCACTCGCGGATTACGCCGACTCACCTTCTCCGTCGGCCTCCTCGAACAGGATGCCGCCGAACGCCTGGAACCGACGCTGACCGTTGCCGACAACATCGCCGCACCGATCTACTCCAGAGACAGACGATACAGCAGCACCGCAGCCGGTTCTCGCGTGGCAGCGATGCTTGACGCCGTTCAACTTCCACTGAGCGTGATGACGAAGTACCCGTTCGAGATCAGTTCCGGCCAGCGCCAGCGAGTCGCGCTCGCGCAAACTCTGGTGCTTGGCCCATCGATCCTGATCGCCGACGAACCGACCGCGGGTATCGACGTCACGGTGCGCGCAGCGGTGATCGAGCTGATCGGCGAGCTGAAGCGCCTTGGAGAGTTCACCGCCATTCTGATCAGTCACGACCTTTCCGTGCTGCGCAGGCTAAGCGATCGAGTTGCCGTTTTACACCAGGGTTCACTGGTGGGGCTCGGACCGCTCCAGTCGGTGCTGGAATCTCCGCAGCATCCCTATGTGGCGACCCTGGCAGCGGCGCTGCACACCGAACCCATCGCCATCGTGGAGCCGCCCGTTCAGCGACCACCCGGTCACTGAGCTCGCCGGAGCACGGGTGCCGAACGTGCGGAATGCCGCTACTTTATGAAGCAACGCGATGACGGAACCCATGCCGCGGTTTGGACTGGCAGATTCGTTTGGTAAAGTAGCAACGCTGTTCAAGCATTCCTCGATAGCTCAATTGGCAGAGCAGCCGGCTGTTAACCGGCAGGTTCTTGGTTCGAGTCCAAGTCGGGGAGCGTTTAACCCCCTGAATTTCACGGAATTCAGGGGGTTATTTTGTCCTCTCCTGCGCTCAAATCCCGCGATGCGTCCATAAACGCGTCCAAAAAACGACGGAAATCGGCCGTTCCCGCCAGAAGGTGCGCATCAGCTCCCATACCGGCTCCGGATCGCAGTACGGCCTCGATCTCGGCCCGCTGCGATTGCAGCGTCCTCGCGTCCGGGCGGCGGGTCCACGGCCGCAACTCAGCGATGATGGGCCCGGCGGTGCGCATGAGGATCGCACCGGTGCCGAACGGCAGCAAGGACGGCAGCGGTGCGAGGGTGCCGATCTCATCCAGTGCGAGGAGCAGCGGCGGGTCGAGTCGGGCACCGGGGGAGCGGGCGGCGAGTCGCCTGGCGGTTTCGATGAGGTCTACGATCAGTGCCGCGACCAGGGCCGCGACCAGGGCCGCGGATGCGCCGGCCCCGGCGCCGGTCGCCAGCAAATATAGGGTTCCGTTGTCGGTGAGGAAGGTTTCCGGGTCGAACGCCTCACCCAGCCTGTACGGCAACTCGGGCGCGTTGTCAAGACCCCGGGCGGTCGGATGCGGCGTGCCGGCCCGCGCTCGAGCGAGGGCTTCGGATCACCCCGCTCGGGCAGGACTCGGGCTTGGTGTGGTTTGTGCGTTGTGGATGGTGACGCAGCAGCGATTTCGGCCGGAAGGTCAACTCGGCACTTGCAGCCGATGGCCACCGGCATCGAGGACCCCTTTGATGAGATGCAGGTTCAGGCTGCAGACGACGTCTCGGTGTTCTTCGGAAAGGGAGTGGAAGGGGCAATTGCGCAGTTCGATCTGGCCGTCCCGATCGGCTCGGGGTTGATAGCCGCCGCCGTTGAGAACCTTCAGCAGGTTACCAGCCGAGGCCGTGGCCACGTGCCGGCCCGTCGCATAGGTGGCCGTGATTCACGGCATCGCGCACGGCACCGCTGGGGTCACAGTCCACCGACGAGACCAGCAACCGAGCCAGAAGTTCGTAGTCGCGTGGCGGCACGCTCATGGCAAGTTCTTCCCCGGAGCGACTGTAGATTTTCGCCGGGCGCCGGGCGCCGGGTGCCCGGCGCCCGGGCCCGCTCCGGCCGGAGGAACGGGCATAGTCGGCACGCAACAGTCCGGCCTTCACCAGCTTGTCCAGGTGATACGCGGCCAGCGGATGACTGATTCTGACTGCCGCGGCCGCCTGGTCCCTGCCTGCCGGCTGGTCGCAATTGCGCACGTACTCGAAGAGTCGTCGACGCACCGAATCATCCAGGCTGCCCGATCGGGACAACACGTCTGGGTCGAGCCACGGACCCTTATCGACCATGCCAAATTCTATAACTCAAAAGTATTGACAGTAAGTTCACAGGCGCTACACTCTAAAACTAATGTCCATTAATGATAGTGAGAGTTCTACTCTCACAATTCGGCTCCTCGCTACTGACTGAACGAAGGGAACACCATGCTCCACACCCCGGCAGCACAAAGCCTCACTGAAGATCAACCACCAGACGGATCGCGACGCCGACGCCGCAAGAAGCGCCTAAGCGCGGTCCTGGCCATAGCCTCCGCTCTGGCAATGGGTCTTGCCATGATGGCCGCGCCACAAGTTGCTCAAGCAGTGACCAACCTCGACGGGCAATGGACCGTCGTGCACGGCGGAACCGGGCAGATCACTCTCAACGCCGATGGAACCTACACCTCGACCTGTGAGCTCTACCCCGACTACGCGGACGCCTGGTGCCCGTCACCCTCCGGCACTTTCCAACGGGGCTCGAATGCGTATGTGGACTTCTACGGTAGCGACGGTGTCAACCACTCGTATCGGTTCGGTGGTCCCGTCTCTCTCCCAGACACCATCACGTCCTACTACGGCAGCCGCACATACTCTCCACTGGTAATGATGAGAGGCACCGAGTTCCTCTGCACAGATTGGAGCGGTAGCTTCTCTTTCAAGGGCACTCCGCTTGCCGAGTACGATGCAGCCAGCGGTAACCTCTACGCGACCGGATCACACGAACTGGTCACCAGTTCGATACTGGCCGAAACGGCGCCGAACTACTTCCAAAACGGCACCT
>JBDTDV010000021.1:0-14954 GCA_039922875.1 Microbacteriaceae bacterium | reverse complement strand
GCGTCCCAGGCGATCTCGAACTCATCCGCCTGCACCGGCGCGCCGTCGAAGTCGGTTACGGTGACGGCATCCGGCGTGATCGCGACGATCTGGTCTTGACCGATCGCGACGGCGCGCCGGGTGTACTGCACGAACGCCGCGACATCCGAACCCAAAAAGTTTTCCCCGTCGCCGAGGCCGATGACCAGCGGCGAGTTGCGGCGGGCACCGACCACCAGGCCGGGTTCGTCCTGGTGCAGGGCAAGCAACGTGAACGCGCCATCCAGCCGGGTGACCACTCGCCGAAATGCTTCCCGCAGGTTTCCGGTGGCGTGATACTCGCGGCCGAGCAGGACCGCGGCGACCTCGGAGTCGGTCTCGCTGGTGAACGAGAAGCCCTCTGCGAGGAGCTCGTCGCGAAGCGGCCCGAAATTCTCGATTATGCCGTTGTGGATCAGCGCCAGCTTGCCGTCGTCGCCCAGATGGGGGTGCGCGTTGCGGTCGGTGGGCCCGCCGTGCGTGGCCCAACGGGTGTGACCGATTCCGGTTGCACCGTCGACCATCGGATGGCGCTGAAGCTCATCCAGCAACACCGACAGCTTTCCAGCGCGCTTGCGGGATTCGACGATCCCGGAATCGGTGATGACCGCCACTCCGGCGGAGTCGTAGCCGCGATATTCGAGCCGCTTCAGACCTCCAAGCAGAACCTGCAGACTGCCCCGGCCACCGACATACCCCACGATTCCACACATATGCCCGATTTTAGCGGCACTAAGCTTGTGCCCTATGGCTGACACTGTCCCCGGCGCCGGCCAGACCTCCCCCTTCGTCGAGCTCGGCCGCGCGGATTGGGCCGAATTGGCTCTGGCCACCAAGCTGCCCCTGCGCGAAACCGAGATCGTACAGTTGCGCGGGCTGGGCGACCGGCTGGACATCCATGAAGTCGCCGAAGTCTATCTACCGCTGAGCCGACTGCTCAATCTCTACGTCGCCGGCACCCGCAGATTGCACCGCGCGACCAGCGATTTCCTCGGCGAACGGGCCCAGCGCACCCCATTTGTGATCGGCGTCGGCGGATCGGTGGCGGTAGGCAAATCGACTATCGCGCGGCTGCTGCGCGAACTTCTGTCGCGCTGGGAAGACACCCCACGGGTCGAACTGGTCACCACGGACGGCTTTCTGCTGCCCAACGCCGAGTTGGAGAAGCGCGGGCTGATGGATCGCAAGGGGTTTCCGGAGTCGTACGACCGCCGGTCCCTGCTGCGCTTCGTGATCGAGGTGAAGAGCGGGGTGGCCGAGGTGCGTGCGCCGTTTTACTCGCACCTGAGTTACGACATCGTCCCGGGCGCCCAGGTGGTGCTGCGTCAGCCCGACGTTTTGATCGTCGAGGGGCTCAACGTGCTGCAACCCAGCGGGACCGCGAACCGGCTCGCGGTCAGCGACCTGTTCGACTTCTCGATCTATGTGGACGCCAGAACCCGCGACATCGCAACCTGGTACGAGGAGCGCTTCCTCAAGCTGCAGCGCGGTGCGTTCGCCAACCCGCAGTCCTATTTCCACCGGTTCGCGTCGTTGACCGAAACCGAGGCCAGGGCCAGGGCCAGGGACATCTGGACGACCATCAACGAACCCAACCTGCAAATGAACATCAAGCCCACCCGGTCTCGTGCGCGGCTGGTGCTGCGCAAGGGCTCCGACCACAAGGTGAACACGGTGCTGCTGCGCAAGCTCTGATCCGGCCGCTGTAGCCACTCGCGCTCCTCGCCGCGCGACTGGGCAACCGGACGGCGCTAGAGGGCGAGTCGGTCCCGGACGACGTCAGCCAGTTGGTGGGCCAGACGATCGGCTGTCGGCTGGTCTGCTGCCTCGACCATGACCCGTACCAGCTGCTCGGTTCCGGATGGCCGCAGCAGCACGCGACCACTCTCGCCAAGGCTACGCTCCGCCTCCCGCACCGCTTCGGCGAGCACTCGATCGGTGGCGACACCCTGCCGGTCGACGTCCTTCACGTTGACCAGAATCTGCGGATACACCGTCATCTGCCCGGCGAGTTCCGCCAGAGACTTGTCCAGCCTGGCCATCTCGCTGACCAGGTGCAGGCCGGTGAGGATTCCGTCGCCGGTGGTCGCATAGTCCTGCATGATCACGTGACCGGACTGCTCGCCGCCCAGGGAGAAATGATGCCGGTTCATTTCTTCCAGCACGTACCTGTCGCCGACCTTGGTCTGCACGACTCGGATATCATTCTCCGCCATCGCGACCCGCAGCCCGAGATTGCTCATCACGGTGGTCACCAGGGTGCGCTCGCGCAGGGCTTGACGTTCGGCCATTCCCAGCGCGAGAACGGCCATGATCTGATCGCCATCGATGATGTTGCCGTCCCGATCCACGGCCAGACACCGGTCCGCATCACCGTCGTGCGCGATGCCGAGATCGGCGTGGTTGGCGACGACGGCGTCAGCCAGATGCCCCAGATGGGTGGATCCGACCCCGTCGTTGATGTTGATCCCGTCTGGGTCATTGCCGATGACGGTGATCCGTCCACCGGCAACGGTGAAAGCCTCAGGCGAAATTCCCGCCGCGGCGCCGTTCGCGCAATCCAGCACCACATGGATGCCGTCCAACCGATGCGGCAGGGAACTGAGCAGGTGCAGAACGTACCGATCCTCGGCATCCGAGAACCGGCGAATCCGCCCCACCCCCACACCAGTCGGCGCGAGCTTCGGGCGGTCCATTGCCGCTTCGATGCGATCCTCGACGATGTCCGGCAGCTTCGTGCCGCCGCGGGCGAAGATCTTGATGCCGTTGTCTGGAGCCGGGTTGTGGGAGGCCGAGATCATCACTCCGAAATCGGCGCCGATATCCGCGATCAGGAACGCGGCCGCGGGCGTCGGGATGACTCCGGCGTCGAGCACATCGATGCCGGAACTCGCCAGGCCGGCGGCGACTGCCGAGATCAGGAATTCTCCGGAGACGCGCGGATCCCTGGCCACTACGGCGACCGGCCGCTTGCCCGCCGCCGCGCGCGCCTCGGCGCTGCGCCCCTGGGTCAGCACAACGGCCGTCGCTTGGGCAATGCTCAGAGCCATGTCGACCGTCAGGTCGGCGTTGGCTAATCCCCGAACTCCGTCGGTACCGAAAAGGCGAGGCATAGACCGCAGTCTAAATCGTCGCGACTAGCGCTTGGAGAACTGAGGTGCCTTGCGGGCCTTCTTCAGGCCGGCCTTCTTGCGCTCCTTGACTCGCGCATCGCGGCTGAGGAAGCCAGCCTTCTTCAAGGTGGCGCGGTTGTTCTCTTCGTCGATTTGGTTCAGCGACCGGGAGATGCCCAGGCGCAGGGCTCCCGCCTGGCCGGACGGGCCGCCGCCGGTGATCCGCGCGATCACGTCATACCCGCCGATCAGGTCGAGCACCTTGAACGGGTCGGTGATCAGCTGCTGGTGCAACTTGTTGGGGAAGTAGTCCGCGAGTTCGCGACCGTTCACCGTGATGGTGCCGGACCCGGGGATCAGTCGCACCCGGGCAATGGCCTGCTTACGACGGCCGACTGCAGCGCCGGGCACGCTCAGCACGGCGCGAGGAGCCTTCGGCGCCGTCTCGGTGGGGGTCTGTGTCGTGAAGCTCTCTGGAGCCTCGATGGAATCTGCGATTTTCGCCACGATGGTTGGAATCCTTTGTATTTGAGTCGAGAAGTCGAATGGTCCGGCGCTACTGAGCGACCTGAGTGAAGGTGTACGGCTTAGGCTGCTGAGCGGCGTGCGGGTGCTCGCTTCCGGTGTACACCTTGAGTTTGGTCAGCTGGGCACGACCAACCGAGTTCTTCGGGAGCATCCCCCGGATCGCCTTCTCTACGGCGCGGACCGGGTTCTTCTCCAGGAGCTCTGCGTACGACATCGAGCTGAGCCCACCCGGGTAGCCGGAGTGACGGTAAGCCCGCTTCTGATCGAGCTTGGCGCCGGTGAGGGCGATCTTCTCGGCGTTGATGATGATGACGAAGTCGCCGGTGTCCATATGCGGGACGAATGTCGGCTTGTTCTTGCCGCGAAGGATCGTCGCGGCGTGGCTGGCGAGACGGCCGAGCACGACGTCGGTCGCGTCGATGATGACCCAGTCACGCTGGATCTCGCTTGCCTTGGGGGAATAGGTGCGCGTCACAATAGTGGTGCTTTCTTTGTCGAAATGAGGCGTTCGTGAATCCCGCTCGGTCGTGTGTTCCTGATTCGGAACGCAAACAGTGGAGGGCTCAACTTCGGATGTTGCACGTGATGCGCAGACACCAAGGGATTAGCTTACGCGATCGGCGGCCACTTCAGCAAGCTCAGCGGGCTCCTAGCTCAGGTGGGCTCCCGGCGCAGAAGCTCAGGCTCCGGCGGGCTCCCGGCGCAGCAAGCTCAGGCTCCGGCGGGCTCCCGGAGCGGGGCGTGGTCCGTGTCGGTGGTCCGGCATCCGGCATCCGGCCTGAATTCAGGATGAACCACGGTGCCGGGGCGTCAACGCCCCGAAGCGGGTGGCTGCTCCTGAATTCGGCACGACTACCGCGGAAGCGGGGCGGGACGAAGGTGCCGACGGCGTGCGATCAGGCCGAGAATGACGTGCTCGACGCGATCCCACTCGTGCACGATCTGCCGGTAGTTCAGGCGGAGAACCAGATAGTCCATCGCCACCAGCGCCAGATCCCGGTCGTAGTCGCGCTGCGACGCCACCGCACCGTCATGGAATTCGTGGCTGTCGCATTCGATGACCAAGCGGTCACCGACCAGCAGGTCGACTCTGCCGACGCCCCGGATTTGGACTTGGCTGCGTAACCCGATACCGAGCCGGCGCAGCCGAAGGCGCACCAGAGTCTCGGTGCCGGACTGACTCGCCGGGTCGCACTGATCCAGGGTCTGCAAATATCGGGATGCCAGTGGCTGCGCAGCGGCGCGCAGTTGCTCCGGCAGCACGCGTGCACCGTTCAGCGCCGAGTCGATGATCGCGACGGCGCGCTCTTGGGCCTGGCAGTCGATGACGTGCAACAGCGCGGCAACCATGGGCGCAACTGCGATCGGCATGGTGTGCGATGGCCGACGCCAATGAAGGCAGACATCGTGCGGCTCGGCATCGGCCAATCTGACCAGCGGGGAACGCGGCGATCGCAGCCGGGAAGCGTTCCGCGGGACCGCCACATGCAGGCGGGCGTCGTCCAACGCCCACAAGCCATAGTGACGGGCAGCCGACACACTGGTCAGCGCGCCGCCGACCCGAACGGCCGCGACGATCTCGGGCGGGGCATCCGGTAGTGCGTACCACCCCTGACGCACGCGCCGAATTCGGCGCGTGCGAACACCCTCAGCGAGGGCGCGCTTCGAGAGGCCAACGGCCATCACCGAAGACCCGGTAGCAACCCCACCGAGGTGAGCGAGGACATTCTCAACCGAATCCATCCGACTAGGGTGGTGCCGCATCCGACGACGTCGACGGAAACCCGTTAATCTGTGCATAGATCGGTGCGGCCATCGCCTGTGCACAACGGTCGTGGATCAGCGGATGCCGTCGCGTCGCCGGCGTCGCCAGCCCCGCCCCCCAGGGCCCCAGCCTCCGGCCCCGCCCCGGGCCCTGGCCCCCGGCGGCTAGCCCCAGCCTCCAGCCCGGCTCCAGCTTCCCGCCCGGCCCGCCGCCCCCCGCCTCCAGACCCGGCCCCTGCCTCGGCCCCCGGCGGCCCCCGGCCCCTCCCCAGCCTCAGCCCGAACCCTGGCGGCCCCCGGAGGCCCCGGCCCTCCGTCCCTGGCCGAGCAGAATTCAGGATGAAATCGGCCTGGAACGGCTTCTTCGCCCTGGCTGCCGGCCTGATCCTGAATTCGGCGCACGCACGGACCGTCGCCGCGGCGGGGGTACCGTGGCCGCGGCGGGAACACCTAAGCTACAGCATGCGGCGCGCGCGGGTGCGGGCTGCCCGCTCGGCCAGGGCAGTCCCCTCGGGGTAGGCCACCTCCACCAGAGTGAGCCCGCGGGCTGGCATCACCCGGAACTTGTTCGTGCGCAGCAGTTCGTCGCGGAGTCGGGCGGGCTGATCCGGTTGCAGCTTCCTCTCGCCGACCGCCACGCAGGCGCCGACCAGCGCGCGAACCATGTTGTGGCAGAACGCGTCGGCGCGGACGCTGCCGACGATCACACCCTCCTCATCTCGGCTCCAGCGGAAGTCCTGCAGCATCCTGATCGTGGTCGCACCCTCGCGGGGTTTGCAGAACGCGGCGAAGTCGTGCAGGCCGACGAGCTCACGGGCGGCGGCATCCATCGGCCCCACCTCAAGGGAAACCGGCAGCGCAGCGGCGAAGCGGCGACGTCTGGGGTCATGCCGGGCAAGCTGATCGGTGATCCGGTACTCATATCGGCGCCACAGTGCCGAGAATCGGGCGTTGAACCCGGGCGGGGCCAGCATCGCGCCGGCAATCACCACATCGGAGTACGGACCGAGGATGCCGTTCAGCCGTCGTTGCACGCCGGCGCCGGCGTCGGCGGGCACCGGCGTATTCCCCCTGGCTCGCAAGACACTCGCAATCTGTGCCGGCGCCAGGTCGAGGTGTGCAACCTGTCCGGTGGCGTGCACTCCGGCATCCGTTCGCCCCGCCACCACAAGGGTTGGTGCCGGGCCGTGCCGGCTGAAGATCATCGCCAGGGCCGCCTCGATTTCGCCTTGCACGGTGCGCTGGCCCGGCTGCCGGGACCAGCCGTTAAACTGCGTGCCCTCGTACGCGATGTCCAGGCGGATCCGGGTGACCGCTTCTGTCGGCACGGCATCCGGGCTGGTCAGTAGGGTCACGGTCGTCAGCGTAGCGCGCGAGTCATCTGCCGAGCGTTCGCCGCTCTTGATATCGTTGAGCGCCTTGCCTCTTCTTCCCATGCCTGCCACACTCCGATCGCGTCCGGATGCCACCGGCTTGCCGTCGGGGACCACGGCTCGCGCTTCGGGCCGGAACGCGGCAGGCCGGAACGCTTCGGGGCGGAACGCCGCGGGCCGGAACCCTTCTAGGCCGATTCGCCATCTCGCCGGCCTGGACGGGCTGCGTGGCCTGGCGGTTGCAGCGGTCCTGGCCTATCACCTGTTCCCCGATCTGCTTCCTGGCGGGTTCATCGGCGTAGACGTCTTCTTCGTGATCAGCGGCTTCCTGATCACAACGCTGTTGGTCGGCGAGTGGGCACAAAGCGGGCGGATCAATCTGCGCAGGTTCTGGCAGCGTCGGGTCCGCCGACTGGTCCCGGCGCTGATTACAGCGGTGCTGCTGTGTTGCTCCGCCGCCTGGATCATCGGCGGCGACGTGCTGGTTGGCATCGGGCGACAGGTGCTCGGGGCAGCGACGTTCAGCAGCAACTGGCTCTCCATCGGTGCGCACGCCAGCTATTTCGGCACTACCTCGATCGAGCTATTCCGCAACGTGTGGTCGCTGGCGGTGGAGGAACAGTTCTATTTGCTCTGGCCACTGCTGCTGCTGGCGGTGCTGCTGATACGCAACGTTCGGATGCGGATCGCAGTCGTGGCGCTCTTGGCAATCGCATCCGGCGTTGCGATGTTCCTGTTATACCAACCGGGTGTGGATGCCACCCGGGTCTATTTCGGTTCGGATACGCACAGCTTTGGGCTTGCTCTGGGCGCTGCGCTCGCGCTGATCGCGCGTCAGGTGCGACCGCTTGACCTGGACGCAGGCGAAGACCGATTGCAGGCGTTCGCCCGGGTGTGGCTACCAACACTGGGCTGTCTCAGCCTGGTCGCGCTGGCCGGCGCGGCCTGGTACCTGCACGACGAGTCGGCGGCCACCTACCGTGGCGGCCTCTTTGCGGTAAGCGTGTTCACCGCCGTGCTGGTTTGGGCCGGTACTCGCAGCCGCTGGCTCGGCACAGCGCTGGACTGGGCGCCGCTTCGCGCAGCAGGTGTTCGCTCCTATGGGATCTACCTGTGGCATTGGCCGGTATTGGTGCTGCTGCAGGCAAGGTTTGTCCCGGCATCCGGCTCTCCCGGGTCGGCCTGGATTATCGGGACGGCGGCGTTGGCGATCACACTCACGGTGGCATGGGCTTCATACCGCTTTCTCGAGCAGCCGATCCGCAGGCACGGGTTTCGCCGGGCTGCAGCCCTGGCGATTCACCGGATGCGCGACTCTTCCCGCGCGCGGCATGTCGCGATGGTCGGCGCGGTCGTCCTTGGCCTGAGCGCAGCGGGCACCGTCGCGGCAGTCGTTTCCGCGCCGAGCGCGACCTCGGCACAATACTTGATCGAGCGCGGTCAGCGAGCCGTGGACCAGGCACCGGCACCGGTGACAGCACCGGTACCACCAGCGGCGCCGCCCACCGCGTCGCCCAATCCATCGTCGAAGTCGGCGGTGTCGCCCAATCCATCGGAGTCGACGGCGTCAACCGATGCGGGTGCTGGCCCGGCACAACCGAAACAGCTGCCCACCGGAGACCAGATAGTCGCGTTGGGCGACTCGGTGATGCTCGCGTCGGCACCGGAGCTTCAGGCCGCGTTCCCCGGGATCTCCATCGACGCGAAGGTGTCCAGGCAGATGTATGCCGCTCCGGGCATCCTTCAGGAGTGGGCGGCCGCTGGCACGCTTCGGCCGGTGATCGTGATCGGGCTGGGCACGAATGGCCCGATCAGCCCGGACACCTTGGCAGCTTTGCAACAGATTGCCGGTCCAGAGCGGCAGATCGTGTTCATCAACGTTCAAGCACCGCGAGATTGGACCGCCCGGGTCAACGCCGAGCTGTGGTCATTCGCCAACTCGCGGTTCCGCACGATGGCGGTGGCAGATTGGCATCATGCCATCGCCGGGCACTTGGATCTGCTGGCGGAGGACAACATCCATCCAGGGTCCGCCGGCGGAAAGGTCTATGTCGCGGCAATCGTAGCGGCATTGCACGAAATCGCCGACGCGCCGCCTCCGCGCCACTATCTTCCGCAGCCTTTCGCGCCTCAGCCGCGCTGAACCGGAGCCTAGAACTGTTTGGTCAAGGACAGCTGCCGCGTGGCCGGCTCAAAACCCATCCGGGTGTAAAGCCCCAGGGCTCCGCTGGTGTTTTGGGTATCCACATCGAGGACGGCCTTCTCGTAGCCGGCCGCGCGAATGGTGATCAGCCCGCGTGCTATCAGGGCCGGCGCGATCCGCATTCCGCGAAATGCCCGGGTCACCGCCAACAGCTCGATGTACGCGCTGGAGAAACCCTGGGTAGCCTCATCGTCCTCGTTCACCAGCGTGATCAGCAGACCGACCACGGGACCGTCCTCCCCGGCCCGGGCGATGAAGGAGAGGTCCTCACGAAAGGTATCCCCGGCGACCAGGCTCTGCCACTGCTCTTGGTCCACCGGCTGGCTGCCCCAGTGGTCCCGGAACGCGTCGTTGCGTGCGGCACGGGTCTGCTCGGAGGCCGCGGGTGTGTATGGCTCGATCCGGATGTCGTCGGCAGGCTTCACCTCCGGAATCGGGTCGGAGAGTTCCCGGCGCAGTTCGAGGAAGTAGCGGGAGATCGTGAACCCCTGGTGTTGCAGCAGGCGAATCCGCTCGGGTGCGCGTTCGTCGGCGTCGGCCATGATCCAGCCCGGCAAAGGCTTGGTCGAGGTAGCCAGCTGGTTCAGCGCCCGCGCTTCCTGCCAGGCCAGAAGCTCTCGGCCGATTCCCCGCCCCCGGAATTCCGGATGCACACCGCCTAGCAGGATCGATCGGACCAGGGTGTCGTGCACGGGGGGAAAGATCACCAGCCCGTTCGCCAGGAGTTGGCCATCGTCAGCGATGGCCAGCAAGGAGTCCTTAGCCAGATCAACGTAATGGTGCCCGAAGTCCCGCTCGATCTCTTCCCGGCTGGTCAGATAGTTCGGATGATCCACTCGGTCTTGGGCCTGCTGAACCTCCAGGACTAGATCGATGTCCTCGACGGTCGCAGGGCGCCATTCGGCGACTTCCGGATGGGTCGGAGTGGGTAATTCTGGTGCCGGAACCCGGTCGCTCAGTGGCGCGAGTCCGTGAAGCGGTGCCAGTGCGTCGGTCATGGAAACAGCCTATGCTCCGGCCAGCGCCCAGGCCAAGACGAACGGCGAAGGCTCCGTCCCCCTTCTGGTGGGTCGGAGCCTTCGCCGGGGGGCTAAGTGGGTCTACTTGGTTTCCTCAGCCGGCGCTTCAGCGGATGCCTCCGTCTCGGCCGCAGGCTCCTCCGCCTCGGCCGCCTCTGCTGTCTCGGCGGCCTCGGCTGCCTCGGTCTCGGCTGCCTCGGCCTCGGCTGCCTCAGGCTCCTCGGCCGCAGGCTCCTCGGCGGCAGGTGCCGTCGCCTTGCTGCTGGTCTTGACTGGCTTGCTCTTGGCCTTGACCGGCTCCAGCACGAGCTCGATCTGAACCATGGAGGCGTTGTCGCCCTTGCGGAAGCCCAGCTTGGTGATCCGGGTGTATCCGCCCTCACGCTCGGCCAGGAGCGGCGCAATCTGGGTGAACAGCTCATGGACGACGGTCTTGTCGCCGATCGTCGCGAGCACTCGGCGGCGAGCATGCAGGTCGCCGCGCTTCGCGAAAGTGATCAGTCGCTCGGCGAGGGGCCGGAGGCGTTTGGCCTTGGTTTCGGTCGTCTTGATCGACTTGTGGGTGAACAGGGCAGCGGCCAGGTTGGCGAGCATCAAGCGCTCGTGCGCCGGCCCACCCCCGAGACGAGGACCCTTGGTTGGCTTAGGCATGATCGGTTTTCTCCAGTACTAAATGTCGTGCGGTGCGATTGCGGGTCGGCCGAAACGGCCGTTTCGGGCAACGAGCCTTAGATGGTCTCTTCGGATTCTTCGTAGCCGCTGTAGAAGTGCGCTCCGTCGAACCCGGGCACGGAATCCTTCAAGGACAGGCCCAACTCGACGAGCTTATCCTTGACCTCGTCCACCGACTTCTGACCGAAGTTGCGGATGTTCATCAGCTGGGTCTCCGACAATGCGACGAGTTCGCTGACGTTGTTGATGCCCTCGCGCTTCAAGCAGTTGTACGACCGCACCGAAAGATCCAAATCTTCGATCGGCATCGACAGCTCGGAGCTGAGGACCGCCTCCACGGGAGCCGGACCGATTTCGATTCCTTCTGCAGCACTGTTCAGCTCGCGGGCAAGGCCGAACAGCTCGGTCAACGTGCGACCAGCCGACGCGATCGCGTCGCGGGGGCTGATCGCCGGCTTGCTCTCGACGTCCACGACCAGGCGGTCGAAGTCGGTGCGCTCACCGGCACGAGTCGCCTCCACCCGGTAGGTGACTTTGAGTACTGGAGAGTAGATGGAGTCGATCGGGATCTGACCGGCCTCGCTGAACTCGTTGCGGTTCTGATTGGCCGAAACATAGCCGCGGCCACGCTCGATGGTGAGCTCCACCTCGAACTTGGCCTTGTCGTTGAGCGTTGCGATGACCAATTCCGGGTTGTGGATTTCGACTCCGGCTGGTGCGGAGATGTCCGCCGCCGTAACCTGTCCGGCACCGGTCTTGCGCAGGTACGCGGTGATCGGCTCATCGTGCTCGCTGGAAACGACCAAGCCCTTGATGTTCAGGATGATCTCGGTGACATCTTCCTTGACACCGGGTACGGTGCTGAACTCATGCAGAACGCCGTCGATCCGGATGCTGGTGACCGCGGCTCCGGGGATCGAAGACAATAGGGTGCGGCGGAGAGAGTTTCCCAGGGTGTAACCAAAGCCGGGCTCCAACGGTTCGATGATGAACCGCGATCGGAACTCCGAAATATTCTCTTCGGCGAGCGTTGGGCGCTGTGCAATGAGCACTATTGATTCCTTTCGGCTAAGTGTCCGCTATATGACACTTGCGTGAGCGAGATATTGAGTTGTGGGTAAATCGTGTGGAACGGGTGATCAAGCCTCGTGGTCGGGCCACGCGGGCCGACCGAGTCGAGACCCGGGCGTTGGACAATCAGTGATCGAGCTTCAGTGATCGAGCTTCAGTGGCCGAGTTGCAGTGGCCGAGTTGCAGTGGCTGAGTTGCAGTGGTCGAGCCGACTCGCCAGAGCCGGGTCGTGACCGCCGTCGAGATCGGCTCGCTGGTGCCGGCGTACTCGACCCGCAGCAGGGCTGGCACCTTCGGTGCTAGACCCTTCTGCGCTTTGGCGGCCGGCAGCCGTTGTGAGCCTGCGGGGTGACATCGTTGATCGAGCCGACCTCCAGGCCCGCGGCCTGTAGCGAGCGGATCGCGGTCTCGCGACCCGAACCCGGCCCCTTGACGAAGACATCCACCTTCTTCATGCCGTGCTCCTGCGCCTGGCGGGCAGCGGACTCCGCGGCAAGTTGAGCGGCGAACGGGGTCGACTTGCGCGAGCCCTTGAAACCGACACCGCCGGAAGAAGCCCAGCTGATCACGGCACCGCTGGTGTCGGTGATCGAAACGATGGTGTTATTGAAGGTGCTCTTGATGTGGGCCTGACCCACCGCAATGTTCTTCTTCTCTTTTTTACGCGGCTTCCGTACAGCCGTCTTGGGTGTTGCCATGATTTCTCCTGAATCCCTATGGGCGAGACGCGCCGGCCGAGGCCTAGCGGGCCTTCTTCTTGCCGGCTACGGTGCGCTTGGGACCCTTGCGGGTACGAGCGTTGGTCTTGGTGCGCTGGCCGCGAACGGGCAGCCCCTTGCGGTGACGGATACCTTCGTAGCTGCCGATCTCTACCTTGCGGCGAATGTCGGCGGCGACCTCACGGCGAAGGTCACCCTCTACCTTGTAGTTTCCTTCGATGTGATCGCGAAGGGCGATGAGCTGGTCATCGGTCAAATCCTTGACCCGAATGTCTCCATCGATCGCGGTGTCGGCGAGGGTCTTGAGTGCCCTCGTGCGGCCCACACCGTAAATGTAGGTCAATGCAACTTCCACGCGCTTATCGCGTGGAATGTCTACGCCTGCGAGACGTGCCATTGTGGCTTCTCCTGTGAATGAGTGGAGGTGTGGAGCAGCGCCTGTGCATTGGCCTCCAACCAATGGTGTCCGCCTCGGTGATCGAGCGTGTCGATATCCGAAGCTTCCGGCGCTACTGCTTCATATATTGAGTTGTGTGTCGGTGAGCGAATCAGCCCTGGCGCTGCTTGTGCCGAGGGTTCTCGCAGATCACCATGACGCGGCCGTTGCGACGAATCACCTTGCACTTGTCACAGATCTTCTTGACCGAGGGGTTGACCTTCATGTTCCTTTTTCCTTTTCGCTGTCTTCGTACTCACACCGGTGAGTGAACCTCTCGGTCCCTGAGCTTGCCGAAAGGCGCGCTACGCTCCACGGGTGAGCCGTTACTTACAGCAGTCTTTACTTGTAGCGATATACGATCCGGCCACGGGTCAGGTCGTAGGGGCTCAACTCCACGATCACGCGGTCCTCGGGGAGGATGCGGATGTAGTGCTGACGCATCTTGCCCGAAATATGGGCAAGAACTTTGTGCCCGTTGCTCAGCTCAACGCGAAACATCGCATTGGGCAGTGCCTCGACCACTGCGCCCTCGATCTCGATGACACCGTCTTTTTTGGCCATAGCCTCACTGTCGCTAAAAATATTGATTGCTGGTCGTGCGGATGGGTGGGAGTGCGTCGTCGCTCACAACGGCCGAAACCGTGGGCTCGCCAAAACGTGCACAAAGCACCAAAGATCAACCCTATGCCTCTGGCCCGCGGTGCGCAAACTGCGCGCACCCATTAATTGGCCTCACTCGTTAATTGGCCTCACTCGTTAATTGTTCTCACTCACGGTGGGAATCAGCGTCGACGGCGGCAATGACAGCGGCCCGGGCGGCCGCGGCGCCGTCGGCGGCGAGCGCAATCGCGGCGAGTGCTTGGGTGCGTACCAGAGTGTGTCGGTGCAGCTCCGCGCGCACGCCGGCCAGTGCCGATGGCGACATCGACAGGCTGGTCACCCCGAGACCTACCAGCACCGCGGCGAGCAGCGGATCGGCTGCCGCCTCGCCGCAGACGCCGACCGGCTTGTGAAGCGCCGCCCCAGCCGCACCGACCTCGCCGATCAGGCGCAGTACCGCCGGATGCCACGGGTCCTGAAATGCCGCGACCGAACCGAGCACCCGGTCAGCGGCGAGAGTGTACTGGGTCAGGTCGTTGGTCCCGATGCTGACGAAGTCGGCCGGACCGAGAATCTGCTGCGCCATCAGCGCGGCGGCCGGCACCTCGATCATCACACCGGCGGTCTGCACGCCGAGTTCCGTGGCCAGGCGCACGAAGTACGCCGTCTCCTCCACGGTGGCCACCATCGGCGCCATCACCCAGAGGTCGACCGTCGCGCCCTCGTCCCGCGCCTGCGCCGCGGCGGCGACCAGAGCGGTCAGTTGGTCGCGCAGGATCGCTTCGTTCTGCCGCAGTGCCCGCAAGCCCCGCAGTCCGAGTGCCGGGTTGGGTTCGTCCGCGTCGTTCAAAAACGCCAATGGCTTATCCGCACCGGCATCCAGTACCCGGACCACGACCTTATGCCCATCAAACGCGGTAAGGAGTCGGGCGTACTGCTCACGCTGGGCCGCGACCGACGGCGGCTGCTCGGCATCCAGGAATAGGAACTCAGTACGAAACAGCCCGACGCCCTCCGCGCCGAGCCGCACGGCCTCGTCCGCCTGGTCCGCGGAGCCGAGATTGGCCAACAGCGGGATCGGCGTACCGTCAGCGAGCCGTCCCGGTCCTAATTCGGCGGCCACGGTAGCCCCGGCATGCGCTGCCGCCCCAGCGTCGGCGCACTCCTGCTCGGTCGGGTCGAGTGTGATGATGCCACTACCGGCATCCACGATCACCGTTTCACCGTCAGCAATTTGATCTGCACCGGCCACGCCGACGACGGCGACGATCGACTTCTCCCTGGCAAGGATGGCAGTGTGCGAGGTTGGCCCGCCCTCCGCGGTGACCACGGCCAACACCTTGTCGAGATCGAGCACGGCGGTGTCGGCCGGTGCGAGTTCCCGGGCCACCAGGATGAACGGATGCTCGGACTCCGGCACTCCAGGGGCCGCCAC
>JBDTDV010000020.1:0-51659 GCA_039922875.1 Microbacteriaceae bacterium | reverse complement strand
CAGTACCTGCAGTCCGTCGGCGAAGGGGAAGTACGCATCGGATGCTGCGACGGCACCCCTGGCACGTTCGCCAGCTCGGTCGACGGCGAGGTGGCAAGAGTCGACCCGGTTGACCTGGCCCATCCCGACGCCGACGGATGCCTGGTCATGCGCGAGCAGGATCGCATTCGACTTCACCGACCGGCAGGCCTTCCAGGCGAATTCGAGGTCGGCGCGGGTGGCCGCGTCGGCCGCCGGACCGGAAACCAGATTCCAGCTGTCGAGGGTGGCTGCCGTCGCGCTGGCCGGCCCGGTGCCAGCACCAGACGCGAAGGTGTCGGGGCTCTGTTGCAGATAGCCGCCGGAGATCTGGCGGAACTCGACCGGATCGCGCCGGTAGTCGAGCGGGAGCTTCAGCAGTCGCAGATTCTTCTTGGTCGACAGTAGGTCCTGTGCTGCCGGCTCGAAGCCGGGCGCAACGACTACCTCGGTGAAAATGTCCTTGACCGTTTCTGCCATGGCCAACGTGACGGTCCGGTTGGCGGCGATCACCCCGCCGTAAGCGGAGACCGGATCGCAGGCGTGCGCCTTGCGGTGTGCCTGGGCGATGTCGTCGTCTACCGCGATGCCGCACGGGTTGGCGTGTTTGACGACCGCGACGGCCGGCTCGGCGAAATCGAACGCGGCGCGCAGGGCGGCGTCCGCGTCGACGTAGTTGTTGTACGACATCGCCTTGCCGTGCAGTTGTTCCGCCTGAGCGATGCCATGCCCGTTCGGCTCAGCGAACAGTCGAGCCTGCTGATGGGAGTTCTCCCCATAGCGCAGCGTGGCGGCGAGCACCGCGCTGCCCAATGCGCCGGCGCCGTCGGACGCCGGGGCACCCTCGGCAGCGGCAGCAGCGCCAGGTTCGGATCCGGAACCGGCAAACCCGGCAGCAGCGCCAGGTTCCGATCCGGAACCGGCAAACCACCCGGCCACCGCAGCGTCATACTCTGCAGTATGCGCGAACGCGGCAGCGGCCAGGGCGTGACGCTGGCTCAGCGAAGTACCGCCGGCCCGCACCGCGGCGATCAACTCCGGGTATGCCTCCGGCGAGACGACGACCGCGACGTTGGCGAAGTTCTTCGCGGAAGACCGGACCATCGCGGGGCCACCGATGTCGATCTTCTCGATCACCGCGTCGTCATCGGCGCCGGAGGCCACCGTCTCCACGAACGGATACAGGTTGACCACCACCAGGTCGATCGGGGTGATGCCCAGCTCGACCAGCTGCTGGCGGTGTGAGGGCAACCGCAGGTCGGCGAGGATCCCGGCGTGCACCGCCGGGTGCAGCGTCTTGACCCGGCCATCCAGCGACTCCGGGAAGCCGGTGACAGAGGCGACATCGGTCACCGGGAACCCGGCCGCGCGGATGCCGGCCGCGGTGGAACCGGTCGAGACGATCTCAACGCCCGCGCCAGCCAGCGCAGAGGCCAGTTCGATCAGTCCGGTCTTGTCGCTGACCGAGACCAGTGCTCGGGTGATCGCAACGATGTCGCGTTCGGCCGGCGCCGGTCCCCCGTGCCGCGGGGAGGTGCTCTTCGGCTGGCCCAGTTCCGTACTATTGCCGCTCATCCGTTGCTTAGCTCCTTTAGGTCGACAGTTCCATTTGCGATATCGAGGATCGACTGCACGAGTAGTCGACGCTCGACGAGTTTGATCCGCTCGTGCAGGCTTGTTTCGGTGTCATCTGGCAGCACCGGCACGCGCTCCTGGGCGACGATCGGGCCGGCGTCGACGCCGGCATCCACCACGATCAGGCTGGCTCCGGTCTGCCGTACTCCGGCGGTCATCGCATCGCGTACGCCATGCGCGCCGGGAAACTCGGGCAGGTAAGCCGGATGGGTGTTGATCAGATTCGGGGCCAGCGCTGCGACGACCGGTGGCGGCAGCAGTCGCATGAACCCGCTGAGCACGACCAGGTCGGGTTCCCACTGCCGGATCAGCTCCAGAAGGGCGTCACCCCAAGCCGCCCGATCCGGGTAGGCCGACAGCGCCAGGGTGAAAGTGGCAATGCCGAACTCCTCGGCGATGGCCAGGCCATCCGCCTCCCGGTCCGAGCCGACCGCGACCACCCGCGCCGGGTATTCGGCATCCTCGGCCGCGTCCAGCAACGCCCTCAGGTTTGATCCGCCACCGGAGATCAGAACGACGAGCCTCAGCACCCTACGAGTTTACCGGGGCATCCGACTCGGTCCGCTCCGAAGCGGTCCGATACCCGTGCCGGGCTGCCCTGGGCCGGATCGCCACACCGATCGCTGCCGAGACGGTGACCTCGATCGCCGCGACAGCGGCGACCAGCCAAGGATTCGGGCCGACGTCGTGTAGCCGGCCTGGTCCAAGCGAACCAGAAGACCACCAGGCCAGCAGCCCAAGTTCGATTCCGGCGACGATGCCGATCCCGAGCACCACCAGCGCCAGCCAGCGCAGACCGCCCCGCGAGGGGGACGCCGGTGCGAGCCGGGATCGAGTCAGGACCGCCATCCAGAAACCGGCGAGCAACGGAACCAGAACTCCGGCGAAACCGATTGCGGCGGAGTGTTGCGGCAGGATGCCGAACAGCGGGAGGCTCGGCAGCGGGCCGAGCTGGGTACCAAGTGGCGACACCGAGGAGCCGGAGCCGATCGCAAACCCCGGCCCGATCAGCCAGGATGCCGCCCAGACCACCACGTTCGGTAGCAACGCGAGCTGCCCGATGGTCAGAGCGGCGCCGCCGAGTATGCCCGCCTGCAATCCCTCGTAAAGTCCGATCACGGTGCCGTAGCCGGCCACTAGAAGAACAGCCACCAGCACCGCCGAAACCCCGACGACACAGGCGGTGACCGCGGTTCCTGCCCGCAGCGCGGCGGCCAGCCCGGTACGCCAGGCTGGGCTCAGCGAAGCCAACCGGGCGCGGATGGCGCGGCTAGCGGCATCCGTCGGCGCCTCGCCGAGCCTGGCCTGCCCGACCTCCGCGCCGAGGATCACGGCGACCCCATAGACGAGTGTTGGCAGCAGGATGCCTTGCCAGAGCGACGGCTGTACCACCGCGGACCCGGCGGTGAAGGTCACGACCGTGGCCACCGCAGCGTAGCCGAGCACGGCAGACAGCACTCCGACCGGCCGATACGCCGAGGCGGCCGCCCGCAGCCCGGTACGCACGCCCAGCACGGCGACGAGCAGCCCGAGCCCGAGAGCGGCGATCGTGATCTGGAACGGGATCGCAGCGCCTGGCAGGCCGAGACCGGTAGCGGTCACCGCATCCAGTGTGACGGTGAGGTTGACCCCGTGGCCGGCGAGCCAGAGGTCCGCCGCCGCCCGCCAGAACACCGACCAGTCAATGCCGAGGTGGTATTGCGCCGCCCATAATACGGTCAACGGGACCAGCGCAATCCCGATGCCGATGGCGGCCACAATCAGCCCCTCGAGGGCGGCGAGCATCGCGGTCGTAGAACGGTTCATCGAATCTGGAGCCTACCCGGCCGCGCGCCCGTTCACCCGGCGACGAGCCGCGCGGCCGTCACGCTGAACAGGATGCCGCGGCTCACTGTACGCAATGCCGCCTGTTGAGCCTGACACGCGCGCGATCTCGCCGGTCAAGGCTTACAGGGCGGCGAGCGCCTCACGGAGCAGGGTGGCTGCTTCGCTCGGGGTCTTGCCGACCTTGACCCCGGCTGCTTCGAGAGCTTCCTTCTTTGCCTGGGCGGTTCCGGCCGAACCGGAGACGATCGCTCCGGCGTGGCCCATGGTCTTGCCCTCCGGCGCCGTGAACCCGGCGACATAACCGATCACCGGCTTGCTGACATGCGCCTTGATGAACTCGGCCGCGCGCTCCTCGGCGTCCCCGCCGATCTCGCCGATCATGACGATCGCCTTGGTGTCCGGGTCTGCCTCGAACGCTTCCAGGGCGTCAATGTGCGTGGTGCCGATGATCGGGTCACCGCCGATTCCGATCGCGGTGGAGAACCCGAGGTCACGCAGCTCGTACATCATCTGGTAGGTCAGGGTTCCCGACTTGGAGACCAGGCCGACCGGACCGGCTCCGGTGATGGTGGCCGGGGTGATCCCGACCAGCGCCTCTCCCGGCGTGATGATGCCGGGGCAGTTCGGCCCGATGATCCGGGTCTTGTTGCCCTTGTGCTGTGCATAGGCCCAGAATTCGGCCGAGTCCTGCACCGGCACGCCCTCGGTGATGATCACCAGCAGCGGGATTCCGGCATCGATCGCCTCGATCACGGCATCCTTGGTGAATTTCGGCGGAACGAAGATCACCGACACGTCGGCGCCGGTCTTCTCAATCGCCTCAACGACGGTGCCGAACACCGGTAGCTCGACGTCCCCGTGAGTCACGGTGGTACCAGCCTTGCGGGCGTTGACCCCGCCGACCACCTTGGTGCCCGCCTTCAGCATCAGGGCGGTGTGCTTGGTGCCCTCGCCGCCGGTGATGCCCTGGACGATGACTTTAGAATCCTTGTTCAGGAAGATTGACATGTTCCGCGTCCCTTACTTCGAAGCCAGTTCGGCGGCCTTATCGGCGCCCTCGTCCATGGTGTTGGCAATGGTGACCAGCGGATGCGCGGCGTGCGCCAGAATCCGGCGGCCCTCCTCGACGTTGTTGCCGTCCAAGCGCACCACCAGCGGCTTGCTCGCCGCGGCGCCGAGAATTTCCAGTGCCGAGACGATTCCATTCGCCACGGCGTCGCAGGCGGTGATCCCGCCGAAGACGTTCACGAACACGCTCTTGACCTGCGCATCGCCGAGGATCACATCGAGCCCCGCGGCCATTACGCCGGCCGATGCCCCGCCGCCGATGTCCAGGAAGTTTGCCGGCTTCACCCCGCCGTACTTCTCGCCCGAATAGGCCACAACGTCCAGCGTGGACATGACCAGTCCCGCCCCGTTGCCGATCACCCCGACTTCGCCGTCGAGCTTCACGTAGTTCAAGCTGGACGCCTTGGCCTTGGCCTCCAGCGGGTCTGAGGCGGACGCATCCTCGAGCTCCGCGTGCCCAGCATGCCGGAAGGCTGCGTTCGCGTCCAGAGACACCTTGCCATCCAGGGCGATCACCTCGCCCTCTTCGGTCAGCACCAGCGGGTTGACCTCGACGAGGGTGGCATCCTCTCCCTTGTACACCTCGTACAGTTTTGCGATCACCGGGGCGACCTTGCCGACCAGCTCGGCGGGGAACCCCGCGGCGGTGGCGATCTCGGCCGCTTTGGCCTCATCGATCCCGGTGAGCGGGTCGACCTCGACGCGCGCCAGTGCCTCCGGGCGTTCGACGGCGAGGACCTCGATCTCGACACCGCCCTCGACGCTTGCCAGGGACAGGTAGCTGCGGTTGGCTCGGTCCAGCAGCACCGAGAAGTAGAACTCGCGGGCGATGCGCGCGCCGCCGGCAACCATGACCCGTTTGACCGTGTGGCCCTTGATGTCCATGCCGAGGATGTCCTTGGCGGCAGCCTCCGCGTCATCAGGAGTCTTGGCGACCTTGACGCCGCCGGCCTTGCCACGACCGCCGACCTTCACCTGGGCCTTGACGACGACCACGCCGCCGAGCTTCTCGGCCGCCGCGCGCACCTCCTCAGGAGTATCCGCAACGATTCCCGGGAGTACCGGGACACCGTAATGTTCAAAAAGGTCTCTGGCCTGGTACTCGTACAGATCCACGCTTTTCCTATCCGCTGGTCTTGGTTTCGCCACCAAGAACTCTATCTCGTCCGGGGGCGGTGTCCCGACACGCCCGGCATCCCGGCGCCGCTCGGCGTCCTCCCCAGGACGAGACGTACAGTGGCGCCATGGTGCGTTCCTTTCGCAGACGAGCCCGCAGCATCCGCCCGGTCCGTCCCGACTCCGCCACCGACGACCGCACCGCGCTTGATCTCAGCGTCTTCGGCCCGCGGGTTCTCGGGCTACCGGACATCGGTGCGGAGGCGGTTCTGCTGGCCGCTGGCGGCCGAGCCATCTTGTTGCAGGTCGCCAATCCGGCCGTCGGAGCAGGAGTAGCCGAACACAGCGACTTTGCCTCCCGGCCCATCGACCGTCTGCGGGCGACCATGACCTATGTTTATGCGGTCGTGTACGGCACCCCGGAGCAACTCCGGATCGTGCGGCGCCGCGTCAATCGGGCGCATCGGCCGGTGACCGCGGATGCCGGTCAGGACCAGCCGGGGTACAGCGCCTTCGACCCGCAGTTGCAATTGTGGGTCGCGGCGACCCTCTATGATTCCGCGGTCGCCGTGTATCAGCAGGTTTTCGGCACACTCGACCCGGAATCCGCCGACCTGATCTACCAAGACTATGCCGCGCTCGGCACTGCCCTGCAGGTGCCTGACGAGTTATGGCCGAAGGATCGGGCAGCGTTCCGGGACTACTGGGATGACGCACTGCGCCGGCTCGAGGTCGATGAAGCGGCCCGGAGAGTGGCGCGCGATCTGTTGTTCCCGACGGCAGCACCGGCGTGGCTGCGCGCGGTGATGCCGCTGGGTCGCCTGCTCACTGCGGGGCTGCTGCCGGCTCGGTTGCGCCTAGCGTACGGGATGAATTGGAACGACCGCTTACAGCGGCGCTTCGACCGGTGGATGCGCGTGTTTGCGGCCACCTACCCCCAGCTGCCGGCTCGGCTGCGGCATCGACTGCGCGACCGCCTGCTTGGAGACCTCACCCCGCGCGACACACACTGACTTTGGTGATGGCTGTCGACTCGCGGACGTGGTTTTGTAGCAGCATGACAAATACAGCAGACCAGCACCGGGACGAACCGCACATCGGCGGTCTGGCCGGCCGACTGAATTGGTTGCGGGCCGGGGTGTTGGGGGCCAATGACGGAATCGTCTCCGTCGCGGCGATCGTGGTCGGCGTTGCCGGCGCCACGTTAGAGTCCGGTCCGATCCTCACCGCAGGTCTGGCAGGTCTGGTAGGTGGAGCGGTTTCTATGGCACTTGGGGAATATGTCTCGGTGAGCAGCCAGCGCGACAGCGAACGGGCCCTGATCGCGAAGGAAAAATGGGAATTAACCAACATGCCCGAAGAGGAATTGGCCGAATTGACGGCAATCTACCGGTCGCGCGGGCTCAGCGACGGGACGGCCAGTGCCGTCGCAAAGGAACTCACCGAGCATGATGCGCTCTCGGCGCACCTCTCCGCCGAACTCAACATCGATGCGGACGATGTGGTCAGCCCATGGCATGCCGCGTTCGCCTCGGCGTTTGCGTTCACGGTCGGGGCGATTCTGCCGATGCTGGCCATCCTGCTCCCGCCCGCGCCGTGGCGGGTGCCGGTGACCTTCGTCGCCGTGCTGCTCGCGCTGGCGATCACCGGAACAATTTCCGCTCAGATCGGCGGCAGTTCCAAGCTGCGCGCGTCTGTGCGAGTGCTGATCGGCGGCGCGCTGGCATTAGCCGCCACGTTCGCGATCGGAAACTGGTTGGGGACCGTCGGAGTCCTCTAAGAGGCGAACCTTCGGTAACCGGATGCCGCCGTTATGCGTTTCGTCGGATGAACTTGAGCAGCCACACAATGATGCCGATGATCAGCAGGATGATGCCAATCCACAGCAGCCACGACACGACTTTGACGAAGAGTCCGAAGAACAGGCCGATCAACCCGATAATGATGAGTATTACCGCAAGTGATGTCATACCTTTCACGCTACCTACAGTTGCGTTACCTGGGAAGGCGTTGGTTCCGGATTCGCCGCGCTAAAGCTTCTCGATCGGAGCGATCTTGATCAGGAGCTTCTTCGACCCGGCCTTTTCGAACTGCACGTGAGCGACTCGCTTCGTGCCGATACCGGTGACCTGATTGACCACGCCGTCGCCGAAGTCGACGTGTCGAATCCGGTCCCCGGCGGCGAGTTCCAGGTCGCCGTTGTCACGTACCTGCGCGGTGATCCGATTGGGCCACTGGGCCTTCGGCTTTGCCGCGGCCGAGCCCCAGCCGTTGCGCTGCGGATGCCCTTCGGCACGTTCAGGGGCCGGACCACGCCCCGTCGAGGACCAGCGGCCACCACCACCGTGCCGGCCGTTCAGCGCGCGCGACTGGGTACCGCCCCGGCTGGTGGCCATTCCGGGCGACTGCACCCAGTCGATCAGCTCGGCGGGAATCTCTTGCAGATACCGGCTCGGCATTGCCACCGCCGTCTCCCCGTACTGCGCCCGGGTCATCGCCAATGACAGGTACAACCGCTTCTTGGCCCGGGTGATCCCCACGTAGAACAACCGGCGCTCCTCGGCTGGGCCGCCCGGCTCCCCAGCCGACATGCGATGCGGGAGCAGATCCTCCTCTACCCCGGTCACGAACACCGCATCGTACTCGAGCCCCTTGGCCGTGTGCAGCGTCATCAGCGACACGGTCCCGCTGGAGTCGTCCAGTTCGTCGGCGGCGGCCACCAACGAAACCTCGGTCAAGAAGTCGACGAGTTGGCCATCGGGATTGTTCCTGGCGAACTCCTTGGTGACGGCGACGAGCTCCTCGACGTTCTCCGCCCTCGCCTCGTCTTGCGGGTCACGGCTGGCCCGCAGCGAGTCGAGGTAGCCGCTTTGTTCCAGCAAGAAGGTCAGCACGTCGCTGATCGGCTCCGGCCCGCCGGGGGCATCCGGATCGATCTTCACCGCCGCTTCATCGAGGATTCCAGCCAACCGCACGATCGCGCCGGTCACCTTGTTGCCCAGCCCCAGCGACGCGGCGTCGCGCATCGCCTGACGGTAGCTGACCTGATTGTCCTCGGCGAACCGGGCGAGCTGGGTTTCGGTGACCTGGCCGATGCCGCGTTTCGGGGTGTTCAGGATCCGACGCAACGCGAGCGCGTCGACCGGGTTCGCCACGGCGATCAGGTAGGCGAGAACATCCTTGATCTCGGCGCGCTCATAGAACTTGGTGCCGCCCAGCACGCGGTACGGCAACGCGGAGCGAATGAAAATCTCTTCCAGCGCTCTGGTCTGCGCATTGGTGCGGTAGAACACCGCGATGTCTTTATAGGCGGTCCCCGACGCGTGCAGCTTCTCGATCTCGTCGGCCACGAACTGGGCCTCGTCGTGCCCGGAATACCCGGTGAAGCCGGTGATCTTCTCGCCGTCGCCGACCGCCGTCCAAAGCTTCTTGTCCTTGCGGTCGAAGTTGTTGGCGATCACGGCGTTCGCGGCGGTGAGAATGTTCTGCGTCGACCGGTAGTTCTGCTCCAGGAGCACCACCTTGGCGCCCGGGAAGTCGCGTTCAAACTCGGAGATATTGCGGATGTCGGCTCCACGGAACGCATAAATCGACTGATCCGAGTCACCGACCACGGTGAGCGAGGCGCCCGGTATGGTGCCGTCTGATGCCCGAAGCGAGCTGACGTGGTCGCCCGCGGTGGCGAGGCTGTTGACCAGGTCGGTCTCCACCGGGCGGGTCAGTTCGCGGATCAAGGAGTACTGGGCATGGTTGGTGTCCTGGTACTCGTCGACCAGGATGTGCCGAAATCGGCGCTGGTACTTGGCTGCCACGTGCGGGAACGCCCTGAATAGAAAGACCGTCTGCCCGAGCAGGTCATCGAAATCGAATGCGTTCGCAGCCGCCAGCGTGCGGGTGTATTCCCGGAAAATCGACACGAACACCGCCTCGGCCGGGTCGGAGAGATTGGCGTTCCTGGCGTAGCTGTCGACGTCGGCCAGTTCATTCTTGAGCTTGGAGATCCTCGCGGACACGTTGGCCGGGGTGAATCCGAAGCTGTCGGCCTCCAGCTGCTTCAGGATGCGCTTGATCAGCGCCCTGGTGTCCCCGGAGTCGTAGATGGTGAAGTTCTTGGTGAAGCCGAAGTTCTCTGCCTCGCGGCGGAGGATGCGTACGCACGCCGAGTGGAAGGTCGAGATCCACATCCCTTCCGCAGCGCCACCCAGCAGCGCCTGAACCCGCTCTCGCATCTCGGCTGCCGCCTTGTTCGTGAAGGTGATCGCGAGGATCTGGCTCGGCCAGGCCTCCCGGGACTGGATCAGACTGGCAATGCGGTGGGTGAGCACCCGGGTCTTGCCCGACCCGGCGCCGGCGACGATCAACAGCGCCTGGCCGCGGTACTGCACCGCCTCCAGTTGTTCCGGGTTCAGGCCATCGAGCAGTGCCGATCCTGAGCCGCGAGCGGAGTCGTGGCCCGACACGATCACGGGCTGCAGAACCACTGGCGCTGCGGAGTGCTGGTCGGGAACACGCGGGTAGGTCATTTCGGTTTCGAGTCTAGGCGCAGCCGCCGACCTTCGATGGCCCACGGGCGGCGACGGCAAGATCAGGTTGATCGGCGAACACGCCGTCGACTCCGGTGCGCATGATCACCTCGAACTCCCGGCGCCAGTGGCCGAAAGCGTTATCGTCTCCTGGGCCACGGAACGCGCCGGTCAGGAAGCGGTTCTCCGGACGCAGCGTCCAGCAGTACACCTCCAGCCCCACCTCGTGGGCACGCCGGACGAGGTCGGATGCCTGTGGCCCGGCCGAGTCCTGCTCCGGATCAGCACCGGCGTCTGAGGGCAGAATCAGCGACTTCTTGACGCTGATCCCGTCAAGGTGGTCGCGGCCGGTAGCGGCGGCGCCAACCCTCAGTCCGGCGTCACTGACGGACTCCGCGTAGTCGTGCGCCCGTTCTCCGAGCGCAGCGACCTGATCGAACGGTGCGCCGGAATCCTCGATCAAGTGAATTCGCTTCCCGGTGACGCCCCGATCGTGAAGTTCAGCCAGTACCGTCGCCTCGAACGACTCCAGGATCAGGCGCCCCTCCCCGAGCTTCCAGCCCGCGGCGAAGACCTCTGCGGCGAACAACTCGTCCAGGGGCAGCCCGACGGAGGAGAAGTAGGTCGGATGCTTGATCTCAGCGACCATTGCCAGCGCCCGGCCTGCGGCATCGGTGGCCCGGTCGATCAGGGTGAACAGCTCGCTCAGGCGCATAAGTGGGAACCGGCCGTCGAAGCGCGCGCTCTCCGGGCGCAACGCGCCGAGTCGTTCTCGGGCGCGCAAGGTGCTCAGCTCCGCCCAGGTGAAGTCCTCGGTGAACCAGCCGGTGGTTTCGACGCCGTCGATCAATTTGGTGGCTCGGCGCCCGGCGAACTCGCGGTGCGCCGCGACATCCGTCGTGCCGGAGATCTCGTTCTCGTGCCGTAGCACCAGCACCCCGTCCCGAGTCGCGACGACGTCCGGTTCGACCGCGTCGGCGCCTTGCGCGAAGGCCAGTTCGTAGCCCGCGCTGGTGTGTTCCGGCCGGTATCCGGGTGCACCGCGATGCCCGATGACCATGGGCGAACCTTCGCTGGGGTCGGCGGGCGCCGACGCATGGCGGGCGGGCATGCGCCGAGCCTAGTCTGGTCGGGGCGCACTGGGCTCAGTGTCAGCACATCCGCAGCCATTTCCGCTAGATTAGGCTCCGTGACTGGGGGCCCACGGCCCTCTTCGGCACCCAAGCAGCACCGAAAGCAGAGGAACCATGGCACTGTCCAACCCCGCGTTCTCAAGGAATGCGGTCTTCCAGTCCGGCACCGCTTCGTCCACGGCGACCGCAGCGGCAACCGCCGAGAATCTGCAGCAGTTGTACGAACAGCCATCGGCGTCATCGGTCCAGATGGACCGGATGACCGTCGAAGATACCGTAGGCAAGTCCTTCCTGTGCTTCGTCCTCCTCGTCGCCTCAGCCGCCGTCGGCTGGTTCGTGCCGATGCTGATGATCGTCGGGCTGATCGTCGGATTGGTTCTCGGCCTGGTCAACGCATTCAAGAAGGAGCCCTCGGCTCCGTTGATCCTGCTTTACGCGGCCTTCGAGGGACTGTTCATCGGCGGAATCTCCGCATTCTTCGAGAGGGCATACCCCGGTATCGTCGTTCAAGCGACTCTGGCCACGATCGCGGTCGTCGGCGTCACTCTGGCACTTTTCGCCAGCGGCAAGGTGCGCGCCTCCAAGCGCGCCACCAAGGTGTTCTTCGTCGCACTGATCGGCTACCTGGTCTTCTCGCTGATCAACTTCGGAATGATGATGTTCGGAGCCACCGATAACCCGTGGGGCATGCGGAGTGTGGAGGTGTTCGGCATCCCGCTCGGGGTGATCATCGGCGTCCTTGCCGTGCTGATGGGTGCCTACTCGCTGGTGCTCGACTTCGACTTCATCCAGCGCGGGGTTGCCAATCGCGCGCCTCGCAAGTACGGCTGGACCGGAGCCTTCGGGATCATGGTCACCGTGATCTGGTTGTACGTCGAGATCCTGCGGCTACTGGCGATCAGCCGCGATTAGCCGGCCGGTCGGCATTATCGGCCCGCTGAATATCCGGGCGGATGTCCGACGGACGTGCTAAACCGAGGTCATGAACGATCAGACGCCTCCGCCGGAAAACCCACCGCTGTGCCCGTTGCCGGGGAGCGAACGAAATCCGGCGCCGCGCATCGTCGCTCATTCAATGCCGGCGGATCAGGATTCGATTGCCGACGCCACGCTGGTGCTGCGCAGACGTGCCACCGCCGATCAACCGGCGGCAACGGCGGCGCAATCGGATGCGGTGCTCTCGGCTGATGATCTGGCCAAGCGGTACGGCGCGAGCCCGGCCGACCTCGACCTGGTGACCTCTACCTGCGCCGATCTCGGCTTGCGCATCATCGAAGCGGATGCCGCCAGCCGGCGGGTGCGCATTTCGGGCACGATCAGACAACTCGGCACCATCTTCGGTACCACCATCGAGCAGGTCACCAGCCACACCGCCGGCGGTACACCCGTCACACACCGGCACCGCACCGGTCAGCTCAGCATTCCGGAGACGCTGGACGGGGTGGTAACCGCCGTCCTCGGCCTGGATGACCGGCCACAATCCCGCGCTAATTTTCGGATCGCATCGGCCAAAGCGGTGACCACCAGTTACACCCCGCTGGAGCTCGGCGCGGTGTATCGGTTCCCCGAGCACACCGACGGCGCCGGCCAGGCCATCGCCATCATCGAGCTGGGCGGCGGCTTCACTCAGGATGATCTCGACGCATATTTCGCCGGAATTGGTATCGCCGGCCCGACGGTGACCTCGGTCGGGGTCGACGGCGCGACGAACCAGCCTGGCGAGGACCCGGACGGTGCGGACGGTGAAGTGCTGCTGGATATCGAGGTGAGCGGGGCGCTCGCGCCGGCAGCCGAGATCCGGGTGTATTTCGCGCCGAACACCGATGCGGGTTTCGTGGATGCCGTCAGCCAGGCCGCGCACGCCACCCCGACGCCCGCGGCGATCAGTATCAGCTGGGGGCAGAGCGAAGACGGCTGGACGGCTCAGGCGCGCACCGCGCTCGACGATGCCTTCACAGACGCGGCACTGCTCGGTGTCAGCGTGACCGCGGCCGCCGGTGACGACGGCAGCAGCGACCGGGCCGCCGATCACGGCGCACACGTGGACTTTCCGGCGTCAAGCCCGCACGCCCTGGGCTGCGGCGGCACCAGGTTGACCGCGAACCCGACCACCGGAACCGTCTCGGCGGAGACGGTGTGGAACAACGGACCGAATCAGGGCGCGACCGGCGGCGGGGTGAGCACGGCGTTCGGGCTTCCGCAGTGGCAGACGGCTGCCGGCGTACCGGTAACAGCAGGATGGCCCGGACGCGGAGTCCCGGACGTGGCCGGTAACGCAGATCCGCAGACCGGGTACCGGGTGCGAGTGGACGGAAAAGACACCGTCATCGGCGGTACCAGCGCGGTGGCACCGCTCTGGGCGGCGCTGGTTGCCCGGCTGGTCCAGTCGACCGGCCGCCGGCTCGGCCTCCTGCACCCCTTGCTCTACGACGCTATCGCCGCGGGGACCGTGGCCCCAGGATTCCGCGACATCACCGACGGCACCAATGGCGCGTATGCCGCCGGGCCGGGGTGGGACGCCTGTACTGGGCTCGGCGTCCCAGACGGAGCAGCGCTACTGGCCGCGATTAAGGCGCACACCGCTGGCGGCCGGTGAGGTAATGACCAGCGGCAGGCACCCCGGCCAGACTGGGCGTCGCTTCACTCCCACTCGATGGTGCCCGGTGGCTTGGACGTCACGTCCAGTACCACCCGATTCACGCCCTCGACATCGTTGGTGATCCGATTCGAGATTCGTGCCAGCAGATCGTACGGCAGGCGCGTCCAGTCCGCGGTCATGGCGTCTTCGGATGAGACCGGGCGCAGCACAATAGGGTGCCCGTAGGTTCTGCCGTCACCCTGCACGCCGACCGAATGCACGTCAGCCAGCAACACGACCGGGCATTGCCAGATCTCCTCGTCGAGTCCGGCGGCGGTCAGTTCGGCCCGTACGATGGCATCCGCATGCCGTAACAAGGCGAGCCGTTCCGGCGTGACCTCGCCGACGATGCGGATGCCGAGCCCCGGTCCCGGGAACGGCTGCCGACCGACGATCACCTCGGGCAGACCGAGTTCCCGGCCGATGGCCCGGACCTCATCCTTGAACAGGGCGCGCAGTGGCTCGACGAGTTCGAACTGCAGGTCTTCTGGGAGCCCACCGACGTTGTGATGGCTCTTGATGTTCGCCGTGCCGCTACCACCGCCGGACTCCACAACATCCGGATACAGGGTCCCCTGCACCAGGAACCGGATCGGATCGCCGTCCTGCACGGCGGCCTCCAGCACCAGGTCGGCCTGAGCCGCCTCGAACGTCCTGATGAACTCGCGACCGATGATCTTACGCTTTTCCTCCGGATCGCTGACGCCCATCAGCGCGCCGACGAACCGGTCAACGGCATCGACGGTGACCAGCCGAATGCCGGTGGCCGCGACATAGTCCTGCTCGACTTGGCGCCGCTCACCCTCCCGCAACAGGCCATGATCCACGAACACGCAGACCAACTGGTCGCCGACGGCCCTGTGCACCAGGGCGGCTGCGACGGCAGAGTCGACCCCTCCGGACAGGCCGCAAATCACCTTGCCGGCACCGACCTGGGCACGGATCGCGGCGACCTGGGTCTCGATGACGCTGGCACTGTTCCAGTCCGCCGGTATCCCGGCCGCGTTATGCAGGAAGTTCTCCAGCACCCGCTGACCGAACGCGGAGTGTTTCACCTCCGGATGCCACTGCACCCCGTAGAGCTTCTTGGCATCGCAGGCGAATGCGGCCACCGGGGTGGATGCGCTGGAGGCCAGCACATCGAAGCCCTCTGGAGCGCGCGCGACGGAATCGCCGTGACTCATCCAGGCGGTCTGCTCCGACGGTTGGCCGGCCAGCAGGATGCCCGGCGCGTCGACGCTGACATCGGTGGCGCCATATTCACGTAAGCCGGTGTGTGCCACCTCGCCGCCGAGCTGGGCGGCCATCCACTGGAACCCGTAGCAGATCCCCAGGACCGGGACGCCGAGCTCCAGAATGCCGGGGTCCAGCGTGGGCGCCCCGGTTTCATACACGCTGGACGGGCCGCCGGAGAGCACGATACCGGCCGGATGTTTCGCCGCGACCTCTGCCGCGGTGATCGTGTGCGGCACGATCTCGGAGTACACGTTCGCCTCGCGCACCCGGCGGGCGATGAGCTGCGCGTACTGCGCGCCGAAGTCGACCACCAATACCGGCTTCGACCCGGCCGGGGCGCTAATGGGAGACCCCCGCGTCGTGGGCGATTTCCGCCTCGCGGCTGGTCAGGTAGAAGTTGACCTCGCGGGTGATCATGCTCTCTACGAAAAAGGACAGGAACGGGATCACGCCGCCGAGCGCGATATAGAGGAACTTCTTGAACGGCCACCGCATGAAGCTCCACAACCGGAAGTCGCTGAAGAGATAGACGACATAGAACCAGCCGTGCGCGATCAGGATGCCGGTGCTCAGATTGATCCCGGTGCCCGTGCTGACCAGGCCGGTCGGCCCATCCAACACCTTCGCAAATTGCAGGAAGCCCGCGTCGCCGAAGGCATACAACTCGTAGTGCAGTCCGTATTTGATCACCATCTCGGTGCACAACAACAGCAACATGATGCCGGTGACATAGGCGAAGATCTGGTAGAACTTCAGCGCCCCGCGGATCTTGGGAAAATCCTCGGGTTTCGGAGCTAGGGCCATACCTCTAGTTTATGGTCCCTCGGTCCGTGAGCTCTCTCCGGTCCCTCGGCCCACCTCGGTCCCTGAGCCAGCCGACGGGCCGTTGGCCTCCTCCACCGCCCGTTCATAGGCATCCTTCGTCAACCGATACCACATGTAGACAGCAAACCCGGCGAACACCACCCACTCCACCGCATAGAAGATATTCAGCCAGTTCACGGTGTTCTGGGCGATCGGCGGAGGCGAGTCGATTGCGGTCAGCCCTGCTGGGGCTCCCTTCTGCACCAGGTATGCCTCGTATGCGTCGGCGTTGTCCATTTCAGACCAGACGTTGATCAGCGCGGCGACCGAGACCGTGGTCATCGCCTGCGGGTCCCCCTTCGGGTCCGGCGGCACCGGCGCCTCGGTCGGCAGCAGCCGACCGGTCAGCACGACGGGTTCATCCCCGGCGCGGGCAAGCGCGCGCATTGCCGAGGTGGCCGCATCGCGCGACGCGGACCAGCCGCGCGCGACGGCGAGCGCCACCGTCGAGGTTTGGCCGGCATTCTCACGATCGACCGTGAGGTGACCGACCACCCAGTAGCCGACCGCGCCCTTGTTCAACCGGTCCCCGACCAGCCGGTAGTCGGCTGCGGAGAAGGTTCCGCGCACCGTCACCTTCTGGCCCGTGACGTCGTCCCGGATCGCGGACCCCGGGCGCGCGACGGTTGACAACGGGACGACGGTCTCGGATGCGCCGGTCGCTGCGACGTTCGACTGCACTGCTCGCTCCAGCTGCCAGCGGCCGAGCCAGGCAAAGGCGCCGGCGACCAGCAGCGCGAGTACCAGCGCCAGAATCCACTGCGGGCGCAGCATTGTTCTCAGCAGCGTCGGTGCGGCGCTGTTCGGCTTAGCTATGATCGCGATACTTCTCTTCCTCGTCCGGGTCCTCGATTTGCATCATGGCCTGCTCGATCGCCGGATCGATCTCCCGCAGTGAGCGCCGTTCTTGGTCGCTGCGGCGTTCCGGGTCGCTGCGCTGCGGGGCTGTGGCGGCTTCCACCAGGGCGATATCCTCGGCGAGCATCACGTCGGTAGGTTTAGCGGGTTTCGCCCTCCCCAGAATCATGTCACCGATCCGCTCGGAGTTCGCTGCGAGCAACGGCCCGATCACGGCCATGATCAGAACATAGAGTCCCGCAAACGGGGCGAGCTTGGAGTTGAGCCCGGCGCCGACCGCGAGAGTGGCCAGGATCAGGGTGAACTCGCCGCGATTCATCAGGATCGCCGCAGCGTTGATCCCCGCCTTCGCGCCGAGCTTATGCACCCACGCGATGAACTGGCCGACGATGACGTTCAGCACGATCGTCATCAGCACGGCATAGAGGACGATGTCGATGACCACCGGGAACTCGGCGATGTCCAGGAGCAGACCGAAGTTGAGAAAGAAGAACGAGGCGAACACGTCGCGTAGCGGCACGGCGACCCGCTCGATCTTGGCCCGGTGCCGGGTCGCGCCGAGCACCAGCCCGATCAGGAACGCACCGATGGCATCGGTGACCCCGATGCTCTCACCAATGCCGGCGAACAGCACCGCGAGCCCGAAGAAAAGGATGGTGAACAGTTCATCGTCCTTGGTGCGCATCAGCCGGGACACCACTGGCCCGCCCCAGCGCGCCACGGTGAACATGACCACTAAGAAGAGGAATGAGACCGACAGTTGCAGCACGATCGGCCAGACCTCGGTCTTGCCGCTCAGCACCACCGAGACGATGGCGAGGTATATCGCGATGAAGACGTCCCCGATGACGGTCACGCCCAGAACGGCCGGCGTCTCGATGTTCGCCAGTCTGCGCAGCTCGATGAGCAGCTTGGTGATGATCGCGCTGGACGAGGTGCCGGTCATCCCGGCGATGATCAGCGCCTCCCTGGCACCCCAGCCGGTCAGGAAGCCGAAGGCGAGGCCCACCCCGATGTTCAGCACCACGTAGGTGCCGCCGGAAATCAGCAGCTTGCCGGCGTCGCCGAAGAACTCATCTTGATCGAACTCCAGGCCGAGGCTCAGCAGCAGTAGGACCAGCCCGAAAATAGCGATCAATTCGATGTACCGACCGTCGAAACTCAGCGGGAACCACCCGGTGTTCGGGCTCGCCATCACCCCGACGATCATGTAGATCGGAATGGCGGGAAGACCGATCAGCTTTCCCAGACGCCCGAGAACATACGCAACGATGAGCAGCAGGCCAAGGATGATCAGGTCGTCGCCAAGGCTCATGCTAGCCACCCGGCGGGGCGTCGGCGGTGTCGACCGGTGGCTTGGGCGCCAGCTCTCCTGTACGGAAGAACGTGAAGGCCCGGGAGACCTTCTCGGGGGTCCCGGCGACAACGAGTGTGTCGCCGGGGAAGACCTTGAAATCGGATGCCGGCCCGGGATTCGCCGAATCGCCGCGCACCACCGCGACGACGATCAAGCCTACGACGCCGCGATCGGCCGGACTGCCGAGCTGTTGCCCGGCGATGTAATCCTCATAGTCGACGGTGAACCAATCGATGCTCAGCCCCGGGATCTGATCCAGAGCCGACAGCGATTCGGTGATCTGCGTTCCGCCGAGCAATTCCGCGAGGGTGTGAGCCTCATCTTCGCTCAGACGCAACGAGACCTTCGTCACATTGGAGCCGTCCGCGTCGTCCGAGAAGGTCACCAGGTCGCTGTGCCCGGAGCGATGGGCGATGACACCGACCTTGCCACCGTCCTCGGTAATGAACGTGTGCAACACCCCGACGCCGGGAAGTTTGACCCGCCGAACGTCAACCATAGGCCTGTCTCCTCAGGGTTCGGGCAGTCCGTTTATCCTACCGAATGCATGCCAATCGACGCGGGCTCCGAGCATCCTAAAAACGTCTACTATTCGATACGCTTTTGTTATACAGTGAAGGCGTGACTGAGAAACTAGTGAATGACTCGCACCGGCACATTGGCGTGCTTCCTGCTTATCCCTTCTATGGGGGGCCACCAGTACATCCGGACATCGCGGCACGCGCAACGCTGGCCGAACTACAGGCGGATATGCACGCCGAGGGAACCGAGCGGGCGTTAATACTGCCGAACTACGGTGTGCCTGACGCGTCGGTATCGTTCTCCTTCAATGAATTGGTGCTGGAAGCCGCGGCGGCCGATGACCGGATCAAATGCGGGCTGTGGGTCTCACCACGTCCCCAGGATGCCGAGTTGAATGCGAAGGCGTTGACCTACGTCAAGGAGCAGGGGGTCAAGGTCCTCAAGACGAGCTTCTTGCTGGGCGGATCCGCTGATGACGAGTCCTGTCGTGAACCACTGGACCAGATCTTCGGTGCGGCCCGCGAGAACAACCTGGTCGTGCACATCCACACCTCAACCGGTGGCGCATCGGATATTGACCATATCGGCTCCCTCGTTGAGAAGTACGGCGACGATGTCAAGATCCACCTGGTGCATCTTGGCGGTGGCGTCAGTGCCCACATCAAGTTGATCGGTAACCGGTTCTTCGACTGGATCGAGCGAGGCAAGCAGGTGTACACCGATACCAGCTGGGCGGTCGGTTTCGCACCACGTTGGCTGGTGCAGGAAATCGAGCGGCGCGGGATTGGTCAAGATCGGCTAGTGTTCGCCAGCGATGAGCCATGGGGTGATCACGCTGGCGAATTGGCGCGGCTGAAGGCGGCCGCCGGCGACGGCGAGCTCGCAGATATGATCCTGCGCCGTAATTACGAGACGTTGTACGGATGACGTCCTACCCAGCCTGAGTCGAAGAGGATCTCAGGGTCAGAACGAAACAGTATGCGCGTAACATCAACGAAAGGAGCAACCGATGGCTGAATTTGTCGGTGAACGAGTCAAAAAAGGCGATGCGATCGTCGACTATGAGGACAAGGTCTTCCCGGATCATCAGGCGGAGCCAGGGCAGAAGGCGTTTGTCTTCTACCACTGCGTGCCGTTTGAGAGTTCAGCATCTTTGGTGAACCTGTTGACGGCGACTCGGATCCTGCGCAAGGGGTTCGAGACACACTTCGTGATGTTCGGCCCGGGGTCACTGGCCGCGGCCGCAACCCGAGGGTTCCCCAAGGTTGGCGACGAAGGCTTCCCGGGCAACATGAACTACAACAACCTGTTGCAGCGCTTCATGGACGAAGGCGGCCACGCTTACGCATGCCGGTTCTCCGCCGCAGCCCTCTACGGGATGCGCGAGATCGACATGATGGAGGGTGTGAAGCCGATCAACCCCAAGGACGTTCTTGACGCGGCTATCACAGCCTGGAAAGACCGCGCCTTGACCTTGAACACCTGGACCATGTAGTCCAGTTCAACTCAGGTTCGTGAGGGCCGGTCCAGCGTCGCTGGACCGGCCCTCACGCATCAGCCCACTGATGTATTGGTGTAGTGGGATACCAGTTCGCGCAGGCCTGCGTGTACCTCGTCCAGGCTCGCCCCCCACGGCACGACCGTCTTGGTACCGTCCTGCAGGACGCCTTCCTCGAGGCCACAGCATTTGGTCAAGATGGGTTCCCCATCCTCGACCACGATCTCCCTGGGGCACATCTCGACGTTCGGTGGTTCGTCGCCGTAGAAGTGCTGGTGGATCTGACGCGATCGCTCACAGCCGATCAGCACCCAGTCCTGGCGGGGTGGGCGCTCATCCAGGTAAGACACCTCGGCACCGGCTGGCGCGATTCCAGATCCGCGACACGGATACAGGTACCGTTCGGCCGGGTGGGTGGCGGCCATCTCCACCAGGTCGAAGATCTCCGGCACGAGCACGATCGGAGGCAGGTCCTCGGCGACTTCGAGCACCCGGCGAGCCTGATCGAGAAGCTTCGCCGGGTAGGGCGGAGCGACCTCGGCCAGCCGAACGCGAATCGGCGCAGGATCCAGGATGAAATTGACGTGTTCATAACGACCCTGGATAATCACACAGCGCACGCCCGGCGCCTGCTCCATCGCCGCCCGGCATACCTGGCTGGGAACACCCAGGTCGACTTCGGGACAGTGGATATAGACAGCTTCGTCCGGTCCGGCCAGCAGACGGACGCTGGTGACCGGCGAGAAGAGCGGCTCCTCTGACCCCTTACTGACCTCGAGGAGGGCGACCTCAGCGCTCTCGGCGCGGTGCACGACAATGAATCCGGTGCGCCGATACACCTCACGTCCGGTGAAAAACGTGACCAGCGCGTCTTCTTGCAGCGGAAAATCGACGGTGGTGACAGCTACCTCGCGGTAGCGGACGGGCATCCGGTTCGCCGGGCGAAACGATGAGTCCATGCTCAGGTCACGAGCTCCATTTGCGACGGTGGCTGCCAGGCATGGCACGGATAATCGCGTGCTTCAGCTTCCACGGCAGGCGCCGGTAGATCGGAACGAACAGGTACTTCCAGAACAACACCTGCGGTGTACGCGGGCCGACTGGGCCCCTTCTGCCGAGGTACTGCTTCGCCAAATCGGTCTGAACAGCCTCAAGAAGGTACTTCTGCGACTTCATCCGAACCACTTCAAAGAAGGAGGTCATGATTTCCTCGCAGCGGCAAGACCATTCTGCGCGGCCAATGCCATCGGCTCGTTCAGCGCGCCCATTGCGGGCGAGTAGACGTTCTCCATCCAGGCGATATCGTGCAGAGTCAGCCCCTGCCGGGCGGCCATAGCCAGGAAGTCACACCGCTCCTTGATTCCCTCGCCCCCCACCAGCTGGGCGCCGATCAGCTTGAGCGTGCCCGGTTCGGCGAGCAGTTTGACCCGGATCTTCTTGAAGTCCGGATAATACCTGGCCCTGGAGATCCCCTCCGCAACACCCAAGACGAATGGCATTCCCAGCGCGCCGGCCAGCGTCTCACCGAAGGAGACACCGCCGATCATCCAGTTCCCGGCCACCAGACCCCACGGCACGAAGACCGACGAATAGGAGCGCAACACTCCTCCGGCCCCACTGCCGGCGACCTTGCCCTGCGCATAGGCGTGGCTGCCAGACAGTCCCTGGACCGGGACTTTTGTCGTCCCTTGTGGCACCTCGACACAGTCTCCTGCGGCGAAAACATTTTTCGCCGATGTCCGCATGTGCTCGTCCACGATGATCCCGCCGGTGGAGCCGATCTTGATCCCGGCCTCCGCGGCCAACGAGACGTTCGGCAGCTTCTTCGTCCCGACCACGACCACGTCTGCGGGAATGTCGCCGCCGGAGGTCTTCACCGCGCGGACCCGCTGGGTGCCCAAGAACTTCTTCACCTGGGTGTTCAGGTGAATGTGCAGGCCCAATTCCTTCCAGGATTCCTCCACCGGGGCCATGATGTCCGGGTCGGCGATCTCAGCCATCGCCCACGGAAGAGGATCGACCAGATGCGTTTCAATTCCTCGACGCGCCAACGCGGTCGCCATCTCCACGCCAACTGGTTCGGCACCGGCGACGACGGCATGCTGAACCGTGTCAAAAACTTTGTCCCACCGCTCAGCGTCCCGGATATCCCGCACGTAGTACAGACCCTCGAGGTCAGAGCCAGGGACCGTGGGTCGCTCGTACTGGAATCCGGTGCACAACACCAGCCGATCGAAATGCACCGATGGTTGCCCAGGAACCTCTACGGTCTGTTCGGCCAGATTGATCCGGCTCACGACGGTTTCGTAGTGGATCTCGAAGCCTCGATCCGCGTAAAACTGTTTGCCCTGCAGAATCAGCCGGTCGAAGGAGTCGATCTCCTTACCATGCACGTATGGGATTCCGCACGGGCTGTACGCCACGTCCTGGAGTTCGGTGAAGACGACGATCCGCGCATCCGGATCGGCCTGCTTCGCCGCGCCAGCGGCACCCATGCCCGCTGCACTTCCACCGATCACTACTACCGTACCGGCCATCATTCACCCTCTCTTAGACCCGGTCTCAACCGGCCTGGGGAACGCACACGATTTCTGGAAGACACCGGGCCAGCAGATCGTCAGCACCGTTCAATCGTGGCTACCCACTATCTGATCCTTACCATTCACTATAGGCTAAATCGCCGATAAGCTCTAGCGGTCTCGGTTGACAAACCAGATGGCACGGGCCGGCATTTTCGTCTTGTTGGCCCAGCGATGTTGTTGGTCGCCGACGAAGTGCACCGCGTCGCCCTGCCCCACCGAGTAGGTTGTGCCCTCGATCTCGAAGACGAGCGCACCCTCGGTGACGAAGACAAGTTCCTCGCCCGGATGCGAGAGCGGCTTGCTCCCACTATTGGCGCCGGGTGCCACGATGGCCACAGCCGCCGCACTGCGAAAGTTGGCGTAGTGCCCGGAGAGCCCTTCAAGGGCTAGTCCTCGATGCGGAGTGAAGATGGCGGGGCGCTCGTCGGAGACCGTCAGTCGGACCCGCTCCGGGAGGCTGCCCTCATCCTCAAGAAAGCAGTTTACCGACTGTTCCAAGGCCGCCGCGATCTTCAACAGCGTCGTGATCGTGGGGACCATGCCATTGTGTTCGATCTTATGAATAGTGGCCGCAGCGACATTGGCCTTCACCGCGAGCTGCTGTAGCGATAGTCGCTGTTCCTGCCGGAGCCGATGAAGTTTCGGTCCGATGGATGTCACGATGCCTTCGACCTGTTCCACGGCGCGTGCGGTCGATGCTGATTTTTTCTTAGTCTCGGCCATCCGAGGCCTCTCCATGGTGCTCTCTATCATCGCCATTCCTCGCGTCACGATGCTCGCCCCCAGACAGGCTGAATTGCCAGACAGGCTGAATTGCCAGAGAGGCTGAATTGCCAGAGAGACTCAATGGTCTGACAGCCGACCGGGCCAGACAGACAATGTGGTCAGACAAGCGGTACACGGCAACTCTACCCTGGCCACCTAGCGCACGGGATCGGCATAGATTTTGCGGTGCTGGTCGGCGGCCCGCTTCCAGGTATAGGAGGGCAGCAGTTCACGCCCCGCCGCGATCAGTGACGACCGCAGTGCGGCGTCGGCCATCATGTCTTGCATCCCAGCGGCAAGAGATTGCGGATCTCCCACTTTGGTGAGCAGGGCCGTTTTGCGGTGCTGAAGGTACTCTCGGAATACCGGGATGTCGCTGGCCACCACCGGCAGGTCGGCCGACATCGCTTCCAAGACCGCCAATCCCCAGCCTTCCTTCACGGACGGAAACGCTAACGCGTCAGCGGTCCGATACCACTCATGCAGTCGCTTACCGTCGACCGTCCCGGCGAGGATGACGTCGCGGTCGAGTTCCAGTCCAAGCGCAGGAAGTTGGTCAAGCGCCTCTTTCCGGTAAGCCTGGTAATCCTGGAAGGAATGGCCACCCACCACCACGAGTGCGGGAGGCTGTGCATTGTCCCGCTTCAGCCGTCCCATTGCCTGCAACAGGAAGGTGCTGCCCTTACGGGGTTCGATCCCGCCCACGGCAAGGAAAACGAACCGCCCGGCGAGGCCGTACTCCTGACGAAGGGCGGCACTGCGCTCCTGGGCGATGGGGGGAAAGCGGCCCGAATCCACACCGTTATGGATCACCACGCTGTCCATGCCGTACTCGTCGGCCAGGCGGCGGTGCCAGTCCTCACTCACCACGATGAGCCGGTCGGGCTCCAAGATCGCTTGGCGCTGGCAGTTCACCAAGACCTCGGTCGTGAAGTCGTCGACGTGGTGCACGGTTCGGAAGACGCGGACGTCGGCGCCGGCGTTGCGCACTCGGGCAGCAGCCCGCGCGGAGATGCAATCCTGGGTGTGAAAAATGTCAACGTCGGACGCGAGTTCAGTCAGCCCCCGTTCCAGGGCATCGATGGAGGCAAAGACCCGTTCCTCCAGGGTGTCCCGATGGCTTGGAGCGGTGATGAGCTGGTACGGCGCGTCCACCGGACGAAAGAAGCCGTGCGTCTGGTCCCCCAGCGAGACCACCCGAACGGGCATGCCCTCCTTGACCATTGCCTCGGCCAGGGAGATCGTGTGAACCACGCCCCCACGAGGCTTGGTCGAGTAGCTGACCAGTGCCACGCGGGACTCGGTTGCACCGGCCGGCGCGCCGGTCATAGCGCCTGCTTTTGGATCTCGGCGTCCCGCAGCGCGATGGCCGCGGCGACCAGAGATGCCCGAGCGGCGGTCTCGGTGACGATGCAGCCGGCCTCAGCAAGTTGTCGCCGCTGCTCGGCAAAGCCCTGAGGGTCGTGATCGGTGCCGAGCACGTAGGCGATGACTTGGGGGCCGCCGTCCGCCATGACCTCCCGGCAGACCGGCGCGAAGACGCCGGCCGGATCAGCGTTGGCGCCGTAGCCAAGCACAACATCGAGAATGATAGCCGCCACCTGAGGATCTTGCGCATGCTCACGCACGAGCGCAACGCGTGCTTCCGGATCGATCATGGGGTGGGGCCTGCCCTTGGTGTACTCCTCCTCGCCGAGGTCAAGACACTGGTGGCTTCCTTCGGGTGCGGGTAATCCCCAGTCCGGATTGATCGGGACGTTCGAGCGCACCTCGCCGAGTACCCGCTCGAGCAGGACCTGAGATTCGTAACACAGCGTTCCGCCGGAGAAAAGGCCGCGCACCAGCGTTCGTCCCGGAGCAAGCCGGTTAACGGCCTCCTCAATGGAGGGACCCAGTGTGACCGTGGTGTCTGGAGCGTGGCGGCCAAGGATACCCATCGTCGCCACCACCCCGGACTCCAGAGTGTCCGCCATCACAACACCCTCTGGTGCCTCGAATGACGACGGCAGTCCGATCAGGGTCGCCACGATGGGGGTGTCGCCGGTGGTTGACAGCACCGCTGCGGCGACGCTCTCTGCCGGCGGTTTTGAGACGAATAGGATCACCTCAACCTCCGGGTCCTCCCGCAGCGCGGCGATGGCCGATACAGCCATCATGCCGCCGACTTCCTCGTGCAAGTCCCGTCCGCCGAGACCGACGACCACGCGCACCCCGACACCCCACCGCTCCAGCAAGGACATTACCTCTTGAGCGCCAGTCCCGGCAGCTGCGACCACGCCCACTTTCCCAGGGCTCACCGCATTCGCGAAGCCCAAGGCCACACCGCCCAGAAGCGCGGTGCCGGCACCGGGTCCCATAACCAGCAACCCCTTCGACCGGGCGAACTCCTTAAGTTCAATCTCCTTATCAAGAGGTACGTTGTCGCTGAAGAGCAGGACGTGCAGGCCACGGTTCAGCGCCTGGTATGCGGCGAGGGTAGCGTACTCGCCCGGGACCGAGATCACCGCGACATTGGAGTCGGGCTGTCGATCCAGCGCATCTCGCAACGATCGAATAGGTGTTTCGGTAACGTGGCCGGCTGGTTCAGAGGACGAGAAGACCGCCGAGTGGCCCGCGTCCAGTGCCGCCTGGGCGGTGTCGTCGTCGGGGGCGATGACGACCAGAAAGAAGTCGTTTGCACCCTTTCCCGCGACCTCTGCCGCATCGACGCCCTGCTCCTGAAGGGTCTCCAGGTTCGCCGGGGTCGCCATCGCGGCACTGGCCCAGCTCACCCCTTCGACCTCGCGCATCGCGCGCATCCCACTCAGCTGGACGACCGAGTCCACGTACATGTCGGGAAAGAACTTGATGACGACGCTCATTCGTGCGCTTCCTGACTCGTTGAGGACGGGACGATCCGGGTGCCAAGGTTCGGCGCACCCTTGCCGGCGTCGCGAAGGGTCGCCGCCGCCATCGCCGGTGTGGTGATGACGGCCATCTTGCCACCGTCACGAATGAATCGGGTGGCCGCGCGCACCTTCGGACCCATGCTGCCCTCCGGAAACTCGCCGGCTTCGAGGTGACGTTCCGCCGACGCGACATCGACCACGCCCAGCCGTCGCTCGGTTGGTTTGCCGAAGTCGAGTTTCACTGCGTCGACGCCGGTAACCAGGATCAGCGCGTCGACGTCGAGTTGGTGAGCGAGCTCTGCGGCGGCGTAATCCTTGTCGATGACCGCGTCTACCCCAGACCAAAAGCCATCGTGGCGCCCTACCGGGATCCCCCCGCCACCGCCGGCCACGACGATCATTCCGGAGTTGAGTAGCAGGCGGATGGCTTCGATCTCCACAAACCCGTGTGGGAGAGGGGAGGGCACGACCCGGCGGTAGCCGCGACCGGCGTCCTCCGCGACCGTCCAGCCCCGTTCGGTTGCCAGACTGTGCGCCTTCTCCGCGGAGAAGAACGGACCGATCGGTTTGGTGGGTCGGTCAAAAGCGGGATCGTTCAGGTCGACGATGACATGACTCAGGGTGGCAACGATCGGATATCGTCCGTCGCAGGCTCGGTACAGGGCAATGGCAAGCAGTGAACCCAACTGGCCCTGCGTCATGGCATCAAGCGCGAACAGCGGCATTTCTGGGACCTCGTCGCGGCCCTTCTCCTGCTGGATGGCGAGGTTTCCCACCTGCGGGCCATTGCCGTGAACGATGACCAGGCGCCAGCCTTCGTCCAGCAGCTCGCGAATCGACAGCGCCATCGCGGCAGCGTTGTCGTATTGTTCCTGATAGGTTCCGTGCTGACCTTCGGCGGTCAGAGCGTTGCCCCCCAAAGCCATGACCGCGTACTTGTTCACGGGTCCTCCGCTCAATAGCCAATGGACGGCCGCTGCCGGCCACGAAGGTTTAAGATAAGACTTACATATCCACAATAGTGAATGAATCATCCACTCACAACAGTCGGAAACAGTTGGAGGCAGCGTTGACGCCAATCGGTGATTCCTCAGAGACGGCCTCTGCAGAAGCCAGGTTCGCGGCAGCCGAAAGCCGCATCTATCCACTCGCGATGGCCGACACCGAGGCGTTCGAGCGAGCCACTTCTCTGGTCGGTCTCGTGGCCGTGGAAATGCGCAGCTCTGGCACGATCCCAGAGGTCGTGGAACGGCTCGACGAGATCGTGGTTCGCCTGCCGCAGATCGCAGCGGCTGCGAACATCGATACCACCGGACTTCCGCTGCAGGTCGTCGCGGAGGCCGCGGCAGCCCTTCGCTGCCGAGAGCTCACCTCGGAGCATGCGGCGGCCAAGCTCCGTGAGCGAATCGAGCGGGCTCGAGCCGACGGCCAGTCCTGGCTGGTCGACGAGGCCTCCCCCGCGTTGATGATGGCTGGAATCATTCGACGCCAGGAGCTGCACCTGCCGACCGGCGCCACTCTGATCACCAGCGCGGAGGCGGACGAATCGGCAGATCAACCGGTTTACAGCCTGGATCTCTTCCCCGGCAGCCCGGCCAATGGCGTCCGTGCCGTGTCGGAGACGTACACGGATCGCACCGAATGGCTCGCGGCCGCGGAACGGCTGCGCGGCGGATTATCGGCGAAAGTCGAACCGCCATCGCATCCTTGACAGTTGCAGCCGTCTCGGGTTGACTGGCCGAAACGGCCACCCCGAAGTGCGGCCGTATAGGAGCATTGATGAGCATCAATTCTGAGACACCGTTGTCTGTAACGGATCGAAGCGAGGGCGAGGTGCCTGCACTGCCCGACTTGATCGTGGAACTTCAGGCCAGGGGCCTGCGATTTGAAGCGCAGCTTGAGCGTCGCAAGCTCGAGAGTCGCCACGGTGGAGCGGGGCCGACCGACTCCGGAATGATCTGGGTCGGTGGCCGTCCGGTAACCGTTCCGGTCGACAACGCCGTCGCCGCGAGTTCCCCGTACGTCCTCAAAGCCGAAGACGAAGGCTATGGGATCTACCGCGGGAAGCAACGCCTCGCTGACGCGTCGGCGCAGCAGCGCCCCCGCTATTACGACATGACCACCGCGGACGGCACGCCGTACTGGAAAATCGGACTGATGCACCTGGATTCCTTCGCGAGCACCGTGATCCAGACCTGCAACTACTGGGGAAACGCCGACCAGTGCAAGTTCTGTGGGATTGGCGTGTCGCTGGCGGCCGGCAACACCATCGTGAAAAAGACCCCGGAACAACTCGCCGAGGTCGCCTGCGCTGCCAAGGAACTCGACGGCGCGGTCGATGCGACCTTGACCACGGGTAGTTCACGCGCGCCCGATCGGGGAGCGCTGTATGTGGCCCGATGCGGTCAAGCAGTCAAGGACGCCTCCGGGTTGCCGGTGGCAGTGCAGTTCGAGCCGCCGCGCAATCTCGACGTGATCAACCAGGTCGCCGATATGGGAATCGATTCGGTCGGGATCCACATCGAGACCTTCGACCCGGCTGTTCTTGCTCGGATCGCTCCTGGCAAAGCTCGCACGGGCATCGACGGGTACTTCGCCGCGTGGGAGCGCGCGGTGGCGGCGTTCGGGCCCGGTCAGGTCTCGACCTACGTGATCTTGGGGATGGGAGAAGACCCCGAGCTCACGCTGGAAGGCTGCCGTCGGGCGATCGATGCCGGAGTCTACCCGTTCGTGGTGCCGTTGCGGCCCGTCGCCGGAAGCAAGCTGGAAGACGCCACCCCACCCGACATCGCGTACACGCGGCACATCTACAACAAGGTCGCGGTTTACATGGCGAAGAAGGGGATGCTCAGCGGCGCCGCAAAGGCTGGCTGTGCCCGTTGCCAGGCCTGCTCGGGACTCGGCCCGATGCGAGACACCGTGTCGTTGGGCATGCCGCAGGTCGCCGACAGTCTGATTGCGTGAGTGCGGCGGCGGCCATGGACGCCAGCAAGACCGAGGATGACGTCCAGGTGGCCGGGGTGGCCGGGGTGGTGTGCCGATCCGCCACGACGGCGGAGGACTTCGAACAGCATTACGCCGTTCGCCACCGGGTGTTCGTTGAAGAACAAAAGCTCTTCACGGATTCGGACCATGATGCCAGAGATACCCAAGCGGACACGATCCATGTCGTGGGCTACGCGGACTCGGTGCCGGCCGGGGCGGTTCGACTGTTTCCCCTGGATCCGGCAGCGGGTCTCTGGCAGGGCGATCGGCTCGCGGTACTCAGCGACTTCCGTGCGCACGGGTTAGGCGCACCGCTGGTGCGTTACGCCGTCGCCACGGCCGGCGGGCGCGGTGGCAGTCGGATGCTGGCGCATGTGCAAGTGGCCAACGTGGCTTTCTTCATCCACCTGGGCTGGAGCCCGGTCGGTGACGTCGAGTCGTACATCGGCCAGCCGCATCAGCGGATGCTGATCGAGCTGTCAAGGCACTGAAGGATCCCGACTGAGGCGGCTGCGACAGGCGGCGAGCACGCCGGTCGCCATAGCGGTGCCCGAGGTGTGACCGATTGCCAGTACCCGGGTCAGAGCCTCGAGCGCGGCCTCCGACGGCTCACTCGCGGAGCTGAGCGAATGCAGCAGCCGCGCTATCTGAGGAATGGTCTCGCCACGACCGGCGTACCGGAGCAACGCGGCGGAGAGGGTTGTGGTGTTGCGGGTGGCTCGCAGGAGCGCCGTATCAGCCAAGGCCGGACACGGAAGCCCAACGGCCCGGGCCGCCACGAGGAAGCCGGCCAAGATGTCATCCCCGGAAGGGGTAAGGCCGCTTCCGGCCCCCACCAGCGCATCGACGATCGGCTGCGCAACGGCCGCCGAGTCCTCGTAGTCGCCCAGCGCGTGAACAATCTGCGGATCGTGCTCGCTGAACGAGTATGTTTCAAGCCGGGCCCAAAGGGCAGCCACACTCTCACGACGCGGCGATAGTCCGGTGGCCACCATGGCCTCGCGGGTCCGCACCAGCCGGACGGTCAGGCTGCCGATGGACACCTGGCCATCGCCGACGAGAATCGGGCCGACCAGCTGGTCGAGTGGACCGTCCCGGCTGTTCTGGGCGAGAACCAGACCGCACGGCAGCCGGACCGCGTCCCGGGTCAGCACCGCAACAACCTCATCGCCTCGGATCTGCAGATACGCCGCGGTCCGAAAGAGACCGAGAAGTCGCCCTGAGCCGGGCTCACCGCCGATGAGCGCCCGGACGGATCGGGTCCCGGCAGCCGGGAGGACCGTCGACGCGGCAGCGTTCACGGCCGGTCCGGTTTGTCGGCTGCCGGCGCGATCCGCAGCGTGAGCTCCCCTCGCAAGGTGTTTGTGACGTAGCAAACGCGCTCGGCGACCGGGATCAGCTTCGCCACCACATCAGCCGGTGCGTCTGAGTGCACCAGGACATCGATCTGGGAGAAGGCCTGACCTCGATACGTGCCAATGGTTTCAACGCTGAGGCCCGGCAAGTCGATCCGGCTCTTCCGGGCGGCGTAGGCCATCGCAAGAGTGAAACAACTTGCTATCGAGGCGAGGAAAATGTCGGTCGGCTGCGGCCCGGTGTCGGCTCCCCCGGCGGATTTCGGCTCGTCGACCGCGATCTCAAACGAGCCAGCGGTAACCACTGCAGCCATTGCGCCTTCCCATCGGGAGGTTACGGTTCGCGTGGCAGGCTCAGCACCCATGGCTCAGCTCAACCGCTCCACGAGGTCACGGAGCGCGTTCTGGAAGCACTCCACCGGGGCCGTCGCCACGCCCGCACCGATCTGTCCGACGCCGGAGCTGATGTGCAGGATCCCGGTGGTGACCTTCGGGGTGGTGTTGAACTCCACGACCCGGCGCGCATCGACGCCCAGGGGGGTTCCGGAATAATTCCAGGTGGGCAGGGTGAAGCGGCTGCTACGGCCTTCGCAGATGGTTGCCATCTCCTCGGTGACCGCGAGCGCGTCGGCCATCTTGCCGCCCAGGAAGCCGGCGACGGCCGGCGATCCGGCTGCCGCAGCCCCGCCGAGTCCGACAAGTTCGAGAATGGCGCTGTCGCCGATGTCCTTCGCTGCCGTTTCCGGCCCGTAGTCCGGATAGTACATTGCGTTGGATACCGGCGGCGCGGGGCTGGTGAAGACCTGCGAGCCGCCGGCCAGGCGGACGCCATAGCTGGTGCCGTTTCGACACATCATCGTCACGATGCTCGATCCGGGCACCTGGTCCGCCCACAACGCCGTCGCCTTCGCCGCTGCCATCGCGAGGTTCAAGAAGAACAGGTGGTTGCCAGACAGGAACTGGGCAAGCTGGACCCGTCCGTCATCCGGGAGCGCGCTGATCTGCGGCAACAGATGTCTGATCAGCAACGCGGTGCACGCCTGCGTGCGCATGTGGACATCGTCGCCCATCTGCACTCCTTGTGCGGCGAGAGCGAATATGTCGATCGGGCCGGATGCATCCAGGGCCAGCCGCAGCATCGGGCCGACCACATCGCGCAACAACACCAGGCGAGCGATCGCGGCGGGGGTATCCCGCCCGAACCAGGGGGTCTCCCCGGGGCCCTGATTGATCGGAGCGTACGCCCGGGTACCGCCGGGTTCGTTGTTGATCGCGAACACCGGCGCGGATGGTCCGATCGCACTGGCCATCGGAACCACCATGTCGTGTTCGTATGCCGGCTCCAACCGAACCGTTCCGTCCGCCAAGATCTCACGGGCCGCGTCGACGTCTACCGCCCACCCCTCCGCTACCACGGCCGCCTGCATGGACCTGCGCAACGGGTCGCTGACGTCGGCCCAATCGATCCGCGGCCCGCAATGCATGATCAGCTTTCCCGACACGCCTGGCACCAGGTCCTGGGCTGAGCCGATCTGAACAAGCATCGGAACCGAACCGTCCAGGCGCCGCAAAACTTCAGCGTTCGCGGTATCGATCGCTTCCGACATCGGGCCGTATACCTGCTCCAACGCCGCTACCAGCGCGAGGTCGCCATTAGCCGGGATCCGCCAGTCCACGTGCTGGACCGGGATCGCCTGGTCCTGAACGGACTGCGCGAAAAGTGGAAGCCCCAGGTTGACCACGGCGACCTCCTCCGGCAGCACTACTGGGGGGTAGGTCTGGCTGTTCATAAGCTCCTCCTTGAATTGGCGATCCGTTTCGCGTTGGCAAGCAGTAGGTCCTCGGCCCGTTCAAGCCGGTTTCGCTGTTCGGCAACCGCATCCTGCAGCGAAATGGTCAGATCCGTGCACTGGCCGATCATCGCCCGCACCGCGTCCGGGGCGGCACCGCCCATCCCGGTCCGGGACTGCACGATGGCTGCCGGGTCGAGGGCCGTACTGAGATCTTTGTCCGTCAAGCCCCAATCTTCTCCGGTTTCGGCCAGCGCCACCTCGTCGAGCATTGCTCCGGTGATGTTCCGACCGGGGATGCCTCGACGACTGGCTTCGCGCACCGTCTTGCCGACGACAACGTATGCGGTGCGATAGTCGACCATGCAGGTCTGGGTGATGAATTCGGACAAATCCGTGGCCTGGGTATAGCCGGTATTGAGGTCTTCGGCCATCCGCTCCACATTGACTCGCAGCGTGGCGGTGACGCCACTGATCAGGCGGGTGACTCGGATCGAGAGATCAAGGGCGCGTGGGATCTCGCCATAGGCAAAAATCAGGTTGTCACTGCGTGCCGACGGACTCTTGGCTACAGCCAGGAACCCGCTCAACCGACCCAGCAGAATTCCCGAGGCGCCGCGCACTATGGAGAGGGAATACGGGTTGCGCTTCTGTGGCATCAGAATGCTCGAGCGGGTGTAGCCGTCGTCGAGGTCGACGAAGTCGAACTCGGTACTCGACCAGATCTCCAAGTCCTCGGCGAGTTTGCTCTCGGTTGACACCAGGCTGGCTATCGTGGCCAGGATGTGAATCAGCCCGTCGACCTGCCACATGGCATCCCGAGTGTGTTCGATGACATCGTCGAAGCCCAGTGCCTCTGCGATGAACGTCCGGTCGTCCAGGAGCCGGGTGCCGTTGACGCATCCCGCTCCGCCTGGGCTGCGGTTGATCCAACCGAACTCATCCAGGAGCCGCTGTCCATCGCGAAGCGCCGGGTAGGCGAACGAGAGGATATAGTGACCGAACGTCGACGGTTGCGCCTGCTGCAGATAGGTTTGGTCGGCCATCAGGGTGTCGATATGCCGCTGCGCCAAAGCCACGGCCGCGCCGGCGAACGAGGCCACGGCATCCAGCAGCTCGAGAAGCTGGCGGCGAACCCCCAGCCGCAACGCAATCCGCGCCGCCTCGCGCCGGGGACGGCCGGCGTGCAGCCACCCGGCCGTGTCACCCAAGCGCTCGACAAAGTAATGCTCGCGTGAGTTGTACGGCTCGCCGTAGGCCGGATCGTACGGAAAGTCCTCGGCAGCCATCTGATGCACCTCGAGGAGCAGCGCGAGTAGGTCTCGCGACGCGGCTTGCGGGATGATTCCCCGGCGGTGCAGGTCGATGACATGGGCGAGATCTGCCAGGTTGAGTCCGGCGTGCAGGAACGGTGCATCCGCGATCTCCAGGGCGAACCCGCTGTTGACCAGCTCTGCCGCCGGCGGAGTGCGGGGAGGGCCGCTGAGGCGGTGAGTGGTCATCGTTGATCTCCTCCAGTCGCCACTGTCGTCAGTGCGGCGCTCACCCCGCCGGTATGCCAGAAGACCATCGGCATTGGGCGGTGCGTGGCGGTCAGCGTGCGCAGCAGCGTCATGGCCTTTGCCCCATAGTAGTCGTCGAGCAGCAGGCCCTCCCGGTTGAATGCGAGCCGCGCACTGGCGCGGTCCTCGGCCGAGGCGATGCCGAACCCGGGGCCCCGCAGATCGTGAACCTCGACGTCGGAACCGCTGGGTCCGGCGACGCCTAATCGCTTGGCGCACTCTTGGGACAGTTCCAGCACACCGGCGCTGAGTTGTTCCACCGGCCGACTCACCGACGCACCCACAACACGCCATCCCAATCGGAATCCCACGACACCGGCGACCAGCCCCGCCTGGGTGCCTCCCGAGCCTGCCGCCACCACGAGCGTCCCCGCGGCGATGCCGGCGCTGTCGCACTGTGCCGCGAACTCCCGCGCGGCCAGCGCATAGCCGACCGCGCCGACGGCGGTCGCGCCGCCGCGAGGAAGCGGGTACGGGTGTCTTCCGGCTGCGGCCAGGGTGCGAGCATACTGGGCCACCGCGTCATCGAGTTCTTCGCGCACGGTGACCGCGTCGAAGTGCAACCGGGCGCCGGACGCTTTGGCGAGTTGCACGTTGACGGCGGCAGTCGCCGGCTCTGGGCCGGGAAAGAGGAGATCGCACTGAAGTCCGGCGACCCGTGCCGCCATCGCGGCTGCAGCGCAGAAGTTCGAACTAGCACTGCCTGCCGCTACGATGACGTCGCAGCCTTGGGCGATGGCGTCGCCGATCAAGAACTCCAACGGTCGCGCCTTATTGCCGGAGACGCCGAAGCCGGTGAGGTCGTCGCGTTTGATCCAGATCGGCGCCGCGTCCAAAGCTGCCTCGATGCCGGGTGCGCGGATCAACGGTGTGGGCAGCGTCGCCAGCCGGTGCCTCGGCAATTTCAGCCCAGGCCGGTCATCCGAGGTCATCGCCATGACTCCGGCTCGTCCATTCGTGCCCGGTTCGCGCGACGGACCACTTCGTCCACCATCGCGACTGTCGCGCCGAGAGCCGGTGCGCCGGTCCAATCGTGGCATTCCTGCGCGGTCGCCACGCCGGTCGCCACGACCTCGGCAATGACGCCGGCGAGTTCGTGGCCTTCGGCGGCCAGTGCCCGATGCATCAATTGCTGTGCGGCATGTTTGCCGATTTTTCCGGTCAGTCCAGCCAGCAGCTGTTCGGAACCCCAGGAATCGCCCTGTGCGTGGAGGTTCGCCGCCATCGCATCATGATCTACTACCAGGCCGGAAAGCATCCGGAGACTCATCTCCAAGGACACGCTGGTGAGCAAGCAGACCTCGGGCAACGCCGCCCACTCGGCCTTCCAGGCACGGCCGTCCCGTTCGTGTGAGGCGACCATCCCCTCGGTCAATACATTCGCCTGGGCACGCACGAGCCGGGCAAGGGTATCCAGATGTTCGCTTGCCTCGGGGTTTCTCTTGTGCGGCATGGTGATGCTGCCCACCGAATCGGCCGAGGTCGGCTCGTGGAGCTCACCGATTTCGGTGCGCTGCAATTCGTACACCTCGTTGCCGATCCTGGCCATCGTGCCGCAGATCATGTTCAGCACTCCCGCGAATTCCGCAATACGATCCCGCGAGGTCAGCCACGAGATACCGGGATCGACCAGGCCCAATTCGGCGCAGAACTCCGCCCGCAGCTCAGCTCCACGCGGTTCAAAGAAGCCGAGGGCGCCCACCGCACCACCGAGCTGGCCGGTCAGCCAGCGATCACGGCCTTCACGCAACCGGTCCAGGTGCCGACGGATTTCATCCGCCCAGGATGCGACCTTGAAACCGAACGTGATCGGCGACCCGATCTGCCCGTGCGTACGTCCCGCCATCACGGTGTCGCGGTGGGTGACGGCCAGTCCCAGCAGGACCTGTTCAATCGAGCGCAGATCGCGCCAGACTACCGATCCGACATCTCGCATGAGGAGCGCGAACCAGGTGTCTGTGACGTCTTGGACCGTTGCGCCAGCATAGAAGTGCTCGAACGCCGCCGGAGGAAGCAGATCCCGCATGGCCCGGATGAGCCCCAGCATTGAGTGGGAGGTCCGGCGCGTCTCGGCGGCGATCACCTCTAGGTCAAGCCGCTGTGCATCGGCATTCGTCCGGATAGACGTCGCAGCCTCTGCGGGGATCATGCCAAGGGTGGCCTGCGCCGACGCGAGCGCGGCCAGGATGTCAAGCCAACTCTGCAGCCGTGACCGTTCGTCGAACAGCCGGCGAATCTCATCGGTTCCCCAGAGGTGTCCGTATTGTCGGGAGTCGGTGAGGCGAGCAGACACGATGTCAGACACGATGGGGAAGCTCACACACCAAGCGGGCTCAGTTGGTGTATCGACTGCCAGGTATCCGCGCGTAATCCCAGCCGCAAGGTCTCGAGGGGGAGCGCTCCATCCAGCGAGACGTTGCCGAGGTTGACACTCGAACCGAACTGCCGGATGAACCACACCTGCTGCTCTTTGCGGGGTGCCTCGAATATCACGTTGTCGATCCCGGCGGCGTGCTCGATGGCGGCGACGATGTCCTCCCGGACGGTCCCATCGCCGTTATACAGTCCCACTGTCCCGCTTTCGCGGCCTTCGAGGACGACCCACCTGGCGCCCGCTTCGATGTCTGCCTCGACCTCCGTGCCCCACTCTGTGGCACGGACCTCCACACTGGGGTCTTTGCTGCCGACCTCTGAGAGCACAATGAACTGCTGGCCGGCTCGGCGGATCAGCTTGCGCTTGTCCTCCAGAGACATCGACACCAGACCGTGCGAGACCTCCACCGCCGCAATTCCAACACTCTGCGCCCACTCCAGGCACTCCTCAGCGCGCCCCTGTGCCCATGCGATCTCCAGGAGGGTTCCGCCCAGGCACGACATCACGTCCGATGCCGCCAGTAAAGCCACCTTGTCGGTGAGGCGCGGCTGCAGGTAAGCGGTCCCCCAGCCGAACTTCCAGATGTCGATGTGCCCAGCTGACATGCTGAGCACAGATTGGGTTTCGCTCACGCTGACTCCGCCATCGATGACATGGCTGATCCCAGAACTGCGCGGCTTGAGCGCGCGGTCCGGTAACGTGAGGAACGTAGGTAGTGACATATCACCCATAATAGACGTTCCGTTCACCTTCCGACAGGCCGAATAATACTGCATGGAAGCGGCGTCGGTTGCCTGGAGAAAAGTATGATTGTACCCCCCGCCTTCGAAGACCTGAACCAGCTTGCCAACCATATCCGGACGCTCGGGGCACTCACCGGCAAACGCGAGATCGGTCTGGTCAGCGAGGTCCTCGGGCGGGATAGCTGGCTGAACGGTCCCGGCGACGATGGCGCCGTGATTCCGATGCCCACCAGTTCTGCGGCGCAGGGGCATGTCATTGCCTGCGGTGAGGCGCTCCTGCCGGAGCTCGTCGCAACAGATCCCTTCGGTGCCGGTATTGCAGCCGTCTTAGCGAATGTCAACGACCTCGCCGCGATGGGGGCCGTCCCGTTGGCGATCGTGGACACAATCGTCGGAACCGCAGACCACGCCCGCGAAGCACTGCGAGGCATGCAGTCAGCGTCCGAAATGTATCAGGTGCCGTTGGTAGGCGGCCATCTCTCCAGACACGACGGCCCACCGGCGTTATCGGCCTTCGGCTTGGGGCACGCGACTGCGGTGCTCTCCACCACGCATGTCGCCGCCGGGCAATCCTTGATTGTCGCCGCCTGCACGGATGGGGAGATGCGCGGCGACTTCCCCTTTTTCCCGTCTTTCAGACATCGTCGCGACAAGATGGCGGGCGATATCAGGGTTCTCTCGGCCATTGCCGCTTCGGGTGCCTGTGTTGCGGCCAAGGACGTCAGCATGGCAGGACTAGTCGGCTCCCTCGCCATGCTGCTCGAGTGGTCCCAGCTGGGCGTGACCATCGACCTGGCACAGTTACCGCGGCCCACCGACGTCCCCCTCCAGGACTGGCTCACCTGCTTCCCCGCGTTTGCGTTCCTGCTCTGCGCGCCTGCCGGGCGCGAGCCCGACGCAATCGCACCCTTCCACGAACGCGGACTGGAGGCAGCCGTTGTCGGCATCATCGACGACACCGGGCTGGTCCAGATCGCCGAGGATGGCCAGAGTGCTACGGTGCTCGATCTCAACCTCACTCCGGTGACCGGTCTGCATCGCTAACGCTCGCGGCGAAGGCGGCCTTTTTCACCGTGCGTCGCAACGCAGTGAGCACCGGGCGGCCGATCAGGATGACACCCGCGGCCAACACCGCTGCCCGCATGAGATCCCAGCCGAGCGACGTCGCGATGCTGAACAGAAAAAAAGTGTGCACATTTTCGATCAGTGGCGCTCCCGGCGTGAAGCTGAGCGCAGTGGCGGCGCCCAGGGTGAACGGCCAGAACGACAGGTTCATCACCTGCCCGTAGCAGAAGCCGCCCAGCGCAGCGTACAGCGCAAGCACGCCGACCTCCGTCCGCCCACGCACTCGGCGTGGCAGCAGGCCGGCACCGAGCCCCAGCCACGACGCCGCAAGCATTTGAAATGGTAGCCACGGCCCGACCCCGCCGGTAAGCAATGCCGACGCGAACAGGGTCGTTGATCCGAGGATGAAGCCAAATCCCGGCCCAAACGCGCGGCCGCCGAGAATAATGAACAAAAACACGAACTCGATGCCGGCACTACCGGCCGAAATCGGCCTGAGCACGGCTCCGATAGCGGTGAGCACGCCAAGGACGGCAACGGCCTTCGCATCGATTCCACCGTCGCTGAGGGCGATGAGAACAATGACGATGACGCTGATCAGGACGGCCGCCAGCACAAGCGGTGCACTGTTGTCTTGAGCCAGCGGTGCGCCCGCGCCGACCAGAAGCGGCCACAGGAAAGCGCCAACCCCGATCACAGAGGCCAAGGCGAGCGCTATTGCGGTGCGTGGCCGCACCGGGAAGGCAGCTTGTTTTGCGCTCATTCCCGCTCCGTCATGGCCCGACGCACCGCGTCGACCGTCAGCAGCCGGAGCGGGCGCAATACCTTGGCAACCTGCGGAGAGAAGCTTGGAGACGAGGTAAGCACGTCCACGGCCGGTCCGTCTACGATAACCTCGCCATCCGCCAGCACGACCACCCGATCAGCGATGCGGGCGGCGAATTCCACGTCGTGGCTGGAGAGCAGTACGGTGCCGCCAGAGGCGGCGTGAGCCGAGATCAACCCGGCCAGTCGACGCTTGGCCTCGTAATCCAGGCCCCGGGTCGGCTCGTCCAGGAGCAAGATGCCCGGGGCGGCCGCCAGTTGAATGGCCAGCACAAGAGCGAGGCGTTGTCCCTCGGACAGATCTCTGGGATGCTGCGAAAGCGCCACACCGGGGGCCAATGTCTGCACAATGGCGGCGGTCGTTCCCGGCGTCGAATCCGCGAGGCGATCGGAATCGGCACACTCTGCGCGCACCGTATCCAGATACAGAAGGTCCGACGGATTCTGCGGGACCAGCGCAACGTGCCGTCGGGCACGTTCCGGTCGTAGCGCAGCCGGATCAACCTCGGTCAGCCCATCCGCCCTGGTCTTGCGACGATCCGCCTTGCGCGGCGCGGTCACGCCGGCCGGCAGCCGGATCGATACGCTGCCTGCGGAGCGATGGCCGGACCCCTGGAGCGCCCAGAGCAGGGATGATTTGCCGGCACCGTTTCGCCCCATCAACACCACAACTTCACCGGCGTGCAAGGCGAGATCAACAGCGGCAAGCGCCGTGACGTTCCCGTACTGGACCTGAACCTCCCGCGCACACAGCAGGACTTCGCGCGGTGGTATGGGCGCCTGGGTTGGTCGAACCTCTTGGAGACGGCGGCGCAGCGGCGCGGCGCGGCGTCTGGCATCACGCACCGATAGCGGTATCGGGCTCCAACCCAGCAGTGCGCCAAGTTCAACCACCGGAGGGGCCAAGAGCGAGCCGCCCAGCTGATCTCGGGTCGGGCCGTGGCTGACCGACCCGTCCAGGCCAACCTGGATTGTGGAGTCCGCGTACTGCGCGACCCGCTCCAGGCGGTGTTCGGCCAACAGGACGGTGAGTCCGATATCGTCCACGAGTCGGGTGATGGCGGCGAGGACTTCTTCGGCGGCCGGCGGATCCAAGGCGGAGGTTGGCTCATCCAACAGCAGCACGCGTGGGTGATTGGTCATTACCGCGCCGAGGGCAACGCGTTGTTGCTCGCCTGCGGAGAGCCGGGCGAGCGCGCGGCCCCGAAGCGGCCCAAGGCCGAGCAGATCGATCACCTCCTCAAGCCGTTTACGCATTACGGCGGCGGGCGTCGCGAGCTGCTCCATTCCGTAGACCAGTTCTTCCTCGACCGTATCCGTGACGAACCCGGCCACGGGGTCCTGGGCGACGATACCGACGAGATCCGCAAGCGCCCGCGGCGGATTCTCCCTGGTGTCGCGGCCAGCCACGGTGACGGTGCCCTGCAGTAGTCCACCCGTGAAATGCGGGGCGAGACCGTCGACCAGCTGGAGCAGTGTCGTCTTACCCGACCCGGTCGGGCCGACCACCAAACACAACTCGCCCTCCTGGATCCGAAGGTCGACATCCCTCAGCACCGGCTGGGTCGCCTCCGGATAGCAAAACGTCACATGATCGAAGTGAATCATCGCGGTAACCGCCCGACAAGCAGTGCCGGTGCGGCGGCGATCAAGGCACAGAGGATCGCGACGAGCCAGGTCGAGGGTGCCCCTGCCGCGTCCAGGCCATCCGTCAGCGAAAATCCTACCGTCACCTGACGCGGCGCAAACGCCGGCGAGAGGTTTGCCGTGACGGCCACCAGCACGGTTACGCACAGGCCGGCTCCGGCAACCAGGTTCTCCGTGGTCCGCCACCGGTCTGGCCGGAACCGGGTATGCCGAAGCTGATGCGATGCGGCGAGAGAGGCGGCAGCTGCTGCTCCCGCGCCGATCGTGAACGCCGCCACTCCCAAGGAAAGCGGAAACGTGCCATCCAGCAGACCGTAGGTTCCCAGCGCAATGCCCAGCAACGCGGTGAGCACCAGCGGCAGCATGGCTCTACTCCCGCCACCGCGGCGGAAGCGAGCGTAACCGCGCGAATCCATCGATGCGGCCAGTACAAGAGCCTGGTCCAGCGCATCCTGAAGTACCGGCAATGTCGTCGCCAGGACCGCGCGGGCACCACGACCACGCCCACCCCGCAACTGCTGCGCGCGCCGCACCCGAAGCCAGGAACCCATCAACTGCGGCGCAAGCGTCACCGCGATGACAACAGAGGTGCCCAGCTGGTGAAGCGAAACCGGCAAGCTGCGCAAAACACGCTTCGGGTTCGCCAGAGCGTTCGCAGCGCCGACGCAGACGACCAACGCGGCCAGCTGAAACCCGCTGAAAGCGGCTCCCAGCAGCCCGGTGACAGAGACCGGGCCGAGCAGGCTGATGCCGCCGGTCCATTCCGGAAGCTCGATCCGCGGTAGCGCCAGGAGGGTCTGGTCACCCGATTTGACGCCGACAAGCACATAGAACGCGACCCGGATGACGACAATTCCGACGCCGAACAGCAGGTACACCTCAAAGGCTCGAGCCCATGGCGAATCATCCCGACACCAGAACACGACAACCACAACGGCGGACACGATCAGGGCGATGGCCAGCGGACTTCCGGTACGGGTGGTGGCAACGGCGAGTCCGATCGCCCACACCCACCACGCCACAGGATGAAGCGGACGGTGTCGCGCAACACCGTCTGGCATGAACGGCCTCGCGGATCCCCGGGGCACCGAGGTGGCGGTCTTAGTCACGTTCGTCGTGACCACCGCGGTCGTTCGACCCGTCTGGGCCGGATGCTTCGCGGCGCCGGGCTCTGAGCACGATTGCCGCGATGATGAGCAGGATCAGGGCCGCCCCGGCCACCGCTGAAACGACCAGTGTGCCGTCGACCGCGCTGGGCGCCGACTGATCGTGACCGGGAGCGTGGGATTGCACGGGGGCGACCGGACTGACCGCTGCGGCCGAGGTGATTCCCGGTTCGACGGCACCGTTGCCGTATCGCCACCCTTCGACCTCACCCCGGACCGGGGTGCTCGAGTCGGCGCCGACCTGGTAGCTCGTCCAGGATTGTCCCGGTTTGGCGTGCCAATAGGACCAGTATTCGCCCTGGAAGGTCGCCGGGCACGGCTCGGGTCGCGCATCGATCGCACAGATCAGACCGGGGGCACCGTCGACCGCGGTAAAGCCGGCTGCGCTGAGCGCGGCGCGTCCGGTTGCCGGGTCACCGATGGCGCAGCCGGTCTCGATCGACCCACCGAGATCGCTGGAGTCCACGACGACGGTGACGCCTGTCCCGACGGCACAGCCGCCGCGGGCTGCCAGCGGCCCGGCCGTCGCCGGCGATCCCAGCACGAACACGATGGCGGCACCAAACACGGCGGCGGCAACAAACACGGCGGCGGCAACAAACACCGAACGAATCAGGGCCGACCGCGCGGTCACCGACGGGTTGTGGCGTAGGTCTGCGCTGCACACTGGGACCGGAGACCTCCATTGCGCACGTCAGATGGCGCCCGAAAAGGCCAGTCTACAGGGGGCAACGACCCGCACGACCCTGGAGGCCGAGGCGGTACCGGGAGTCGGCCGGCGACGTCTACCGCGAGATGTCTACAACGAGATGTCTACAACGAGCCGACGATATCAGGGGCCTCCAGGCGGATCCGGTCGGCAGAGGCATCGTCGAGTTGCCGCTGGCTTGCGCGCTCAGCCGCCACCCGCTGCAGGTAGAAGTTCACCTCACGCTCTTCCCGCTCCTCATCCCAGCCGAGCACCTCGGCCATCAGCCGCGCGGCCACTGGGGCGGCTGAGACACCGCGATCCCAAGACTCGATCGAGATCCTGGTGCGCCTGGCCAGTACATCGTCCACGTGCAGGGCGCCCTCGTGACTGACCGCGTAGACGACCTCGGCGGCTAAATAGTCGTCGGCACCGGGCAGCGGCTCGCCCAGCTCCGGGCGCTGCACGATGAGGTCGATCAGGTCCTCGGTCATCGTGCCGTAGCGGTTCAGGAGGTGTTCGACCCGAGTAACGTGCAGCCCGGACCGGGCCGCGATCCGGCCGCGTTTGTTCCACGCAGCCTGGTAGCCCTCCGCTCCGACCAGGGCGATCTCCTCCGTCGTGCTGGCAGGGATCTTGCCGTCAAGCGCGTCGACGGCCGCATCGATCGCATCCTTGGCCATCACCCGGTAGGTGGTCCACTTGCCGCCGGCGATGACCACCAGTCCGGGTACCGAATGCCCGACCAAGTGCTCGCGGGACAGCTTGGAGGTCTGGTCGGACTCGCCGGCCAGCAGCGGGCGAAGACCCGCGTAGACACCCTCGACGTCCTCCCTGGTCAGCGGCACCTGCAGTACGGCGTTGACCCGCTCGAGCAGGTAGTCGATGTCGGCTGCGGTCGCCGCGGGGTGCGCCTTGTCCAGGTGCCAATCCGTGTCGGTCGTTCCGATCAGCCAGTGCCGGCCCCAAGGAATGACGAAGAGCACGCTCTTCTCGGTGCGCAGAAGCAAGCCCATTTGCGACTGGAAGCGGTCCCTGGGGACGACCAGATGGACGCCCTTGGAGGCACGCACCCGGAATTGACCGCGCGCACCAACCATCGACTGGGTGTCATCGGTCCAGACTCCGGTCGCGTTGACGACCTGCTTAGCCTTGATCTCGAAGCGTTCGTCGGTCTGCAGATCACGGGCCTGAACCCCGACCACGCGTTCGCCTACCTTCAGGAAACCTTCCACCCGCACCCGATTGGCGACGTGGGCGCCGTAGTGCGCCGCGGTCCTGGCCAGATTCGCCACATACCGGGCGTCATCAACCTGCGCGTCATAATAGGTGATGCCCCCGACCAACCCGCTGTGGGAGAGGCTCGGAACCGAGCGTTCCACCTGCCGCTTGGACAGGTGCCGATGGTGCGGAACGCCGGGCGGCCGACCGCCGGTATAGGAAAAGATGTCGTACAACAGCATGCCGGCCCCGACATATGCCCGCTCGAAGATGCGGCGGTGTAACGGGTAGAGGAACCGGACCGGCTTGACCAGGTGCGGGGCAATCCGTTGCAGGAGCAGACCCCGCTCCGTGAGAGCCTCTCGGACCAGGCGGAAGTTCAGCTGCTCAAGATAGCGGATGCCGCCGTGCACGAGTTTGGAAGATCGGCTGGAGGTTCCGGATGCCCAGTCCCGCTCCTCGACCAGGCCCACGCTCAAACCGCGGGTGACCGCGTCAACGGCGCTGCCGGTTCCCACGATGCCCCCGCCGATGACCAGAATGTCCAATTCGGTCTGGGCCATCGCCTTGATAGCTGCATTGCGCTCATCCGGACCAAGCCGGGATGGGTAGTCAAGTGACTCTTCAGTGGCCATCTTCAGATCTCCTCACTCACGTTGTTCACGCTACGCTCGCGATTCACGTTTCACCGGATAGATCAGGCCAAGTCTACTCGTGGTGCTTTTTTCCGTCCCGGAGCATCCGTTACCGCAGCTGCGCGTCGGCGGACTTCAGGAGCTGGACGCACTCCTCGGCTTGGTCGCCGAGCCGAGCCCAGACCGGGCCCTCAAGGGCATCCGTGAGTCTCTCTGCTCGCACCCGCGCCGCGCGCACGGCTGGACTCGGGATCGGGAACGGGTCGGGCCAGCCGAAGTAACGGGCACCCGCCACGCCCTCGGGACCGGAGAGGATGGCCTCCAGCGGCGTGAGCCCGCATGCCAGCACCGCCACCCCGTGCATGGCACCGCGGTGTTCCCGTAGCACCTGCAGCAGGTGTACCACGCGGGCGGGTCCGTCCGCGGGCAGCGGCAGGGCGCGCCAGCCGGCGAAAAGCGGTGCAGCCGTGGCAGGAGCGACGGCCACCAGCGGCTCGAGCAGCTCGGCAAGGCGGTCGGCCGCGGGAAAGCGATCGAGACGACGAAGACCCCAGGCATGGGCGGCCTCGGCATACCGGTCCACCAGTCTCGCCCGCGATTCGACCGTGCCGGACGCGTCCCAGAGCGGTCGAACCCGTGCCGGCGGGAAGAACACGGCGGACGCTGTAACAACATCGGCATCGACGTCGCCGAGTACCCCGCATCGGCCGGCGAAGTAGACCTCCCAGCCACGAAGACCGGTCTGGGTGCGCACGGCGGCCGCTTCAGGCGAGATCATGAAGCCGCTGCCGAGGCGTTCGGCCGGCCCCCGAACCGTTCGCGCAAACCGGGCGGACGAGTCCTCGCCCGGCTCACCCTGACCGGCCATCGCGGCGGGTTCCATGGCGGCGGTCAGTTCACCCGATACGGAGCGACAACAACCTCGACCCGTTGGAATTCCTTCAGATCGGAATACCCGGTGGTCGCCATCGATTTGCACAGTGCGCCGACGAGGTTTGCGGTGCCGTCAGCGATTTGGGCCGGCCCGTAAAGGATCTCCCGCAGCGGTGCGACCTGGCCCACCTGCATCCGCTCGCCCCGCGGCAGCTCGGGGTGGTGCGCCTCGGCACCCCAGTGCCAGCCACCTCCCGGCGCGTCGGTTGCCCTGGCCAGAGCGGAGCCGAGCATCACAGCATCCGCGCCGCAGGCGATCGCCTTGACGATGTCGCCGGAGCTGCCCAACCCGCCGTCTGCGATGACGTGCACGTAGCGCCCACCGGATTCGTCCATGTAATCGCGCCGCGCACCAGAGACATCCGCTATCGCGGTCGCCATCGGCGCATGGATGCCAAGGGTCGCACGCGTCGTGGAGGTCGCACCGCCGCCGAAACCCACCAATACTCCAGCCGCACCGGTGCGCATCAGATGCAACGCCGCGGTGTAGGTCGCCGCGCCACCCACGATGACCGGGACGTCGAGCTCGTAAATGAACTTCTTCAGATTCAAGGGTTCGCGGCCCTTGGAGACGTGCTCGGCCGAGACGGTGGTGCCCCGGATGACGAACAGGTCGACGCCGGCGGCGACCACTGTTTCGTAAAGCTCCTGAGTGCGCTGCGGCGAGAGGGCTCCGGCAACGGTGACGCCGGCGGCGCGGATCTCGGCCAGCCGGGCGGTGACCAACTCCGGCTTGACCGGCTGCGCGTAGATCTCCTGCATCCTGGCCCTGGCTTCTGGCCGTGCCAGCTCGCGGATCTCGGCCAGTATCGGTTCCGGATCCTCGTACCTGGTCCACACACCCTCAAGGTCGAGAACACCCAGTCCGCCTAATTCACCCATTCGGATGGCGGTAGCCGGGCTGACCACGGAGTCCATCGGTGCTGCTAGGAACGGGATCTCGAACTGGTATGCGTCAATCGACCAGGCGACCGAAACGTCCTCGGGATCGCGGGTGCGCCGACTTGGCACCACCGCGATGTCATCGAACGCGAATGCGCGGCGAGCACGCTTCGCCCTGCCGATTTCGATCTCCATAGTCACCGGGTAAGCCTATCGCGCCGCCCTCGCCGGCCCGGTGCCCGGCCGGGACAGTGCCCGGCGCCCGGATGCCGCGAGGCGCGACGTGCGGCATGCTATCGGTATGAAGGTTGAAGCGGCATCCCTGAGCCAACTGCGAACACGTACCAGCGAGAAGTGGCGTGAGTACCCGGACCATGTGCTGCCGTTGTTCGTGGCCGAGTTGGACGTCGCACTGGCAGAGCCGATCGCGCAGGCATTGCAGGACGCGATCGCTCGGTCCGATACCGGCTATGCGGCGCGCGACACCGAGTTACCTGAAGCCTTCGCCTCGTTCGCCGCGGCGCGCTGGAACTGGTCGGTGGACCCGGCACGAGTGTCCAGCACCGCAGATATCAGCATGGTGATCGTCGAATCCTTGCGCCTGGCGATCAAGCCAGGCGATGCCGTCGTGCTCAATCCACCGGTGTACGCCCCGTTCTTCGACCTGATTCCCGAAGCCGGCGGCCGAGTGATCGAGGTTCCGCTGCGAGAACCCGCGGCCGGCGACGGCGCGGCCGGAGGAGGCGCGGACGGAGCGTGGTCGCTTGACCTGGACGGCCTGCAGCGTGCCTTCGCCGACGGCGCGCGCGCGTATCTGCTCTGCAACCCGCACAACCCGCTCGGTCTGGTGCATTCCGCCGATGAGCTGCGCGCCGTGGCTGAACTCGCCGAGCGCTATGACGTCACGGTGATCAGCGACGAGGTGCACGGGCCGCTGACCCATCTGAGCAGCCCGTCTGCCGGTCTCGCAACCGGGTCCACGCTCACCCCACCGGTCTTCACCCCGTTCCTCAGCGTCTCGGATGCGGCCCGGGAGCACGGGATTGCGGCGGCATCGGCGAGCAAAGCCTGGAATGTTGCCGGGCTCAAGTGCGCGCTCTTCGTCACCGCGAGCGACCGGATGACTCGGTTACTCGCGGCGCTGCCCGAAGAAGTTCACTTCCGCACCGGCATTTTCGGGCGAATCGCCAACGCGGCCGCATTCGGGCACGGTGGGCAGTGGCTGGACGGGCTGCTTCGCCTGATCGAGGGAAACCGTTCGCTACTGACCCGGCTGCTCACCGAGCATCTGCCGGAGGTCGGGTACCGCGAACCGCAGGCAAGCTATCTGGCCTGGTTGGACTTCCGCGCTCTGGGCTGGGGCGACAACCCGAGCTCCCGCGCGCTTCGTGCCGCGGGCGTCGCACTCACCTCCGGGCCGGCGTTCGGCGCGCAGGGCCGTGGCTTCGCCCGGCTCAACTTCGGTTGCTCACCCGAGGTGCTGACGGACGCGGTCGGCCGCCTCGCCGCCGCCCGCTGAGCGCCGCGAGCCCCGGATTCGGGCGCCGGTCTCTGCTGGAAACCGGCGGTTACCGGCGGTAGTTGGGCGCCTCGACCACGATCTGCACGTCGTGCGGGTGCGATTCCTTCAGGCCGGCCGGGGTGATCCGTACGAAGGAGCCCTTCTCCTTGAGCTCGGCGATGGTCCGGGCTCCGACATAGAACATGGACTGGCGAAGGCCACCGATCAGCTGATATGCCACGGCCGAAACCGGCCCACGATAGGGCACCTGGCCCTCGATGCCCTCAGGGATCAGCTTGTCGTCACTGGGTACATCCGCCTGGAAGTAGCGGTCTTTGGAGTACGAGGTCTTCTTGCCCCTGGTCTGCAGCGCCCCGAGCGATCCCATCCCCCGATAGCTCTTGAACTGTTTGCCGTTGACAAACACCAGTTCCCCCGGGCTCTCGTCGCAGCCGGCCAGTAACGAGCCGAGCATGACGGTATCCGCCCCCGCCACCAGCGCCTTGGCGATGTCTCCGGAGAATTGCAGTCCGCCGTCGGCGATCACCGGGATACCGGTGCCTCGGGCGGCCAGGGACGCCTGGTACACGGCGGTGATCTGAGGCACTCCGACACCGGCGATGATACGGGTGGTGCAGATCGAGCCCGGACCAACGCCGACCTTGATCGCGTCGGCACCGGCATCCACCAGCGCCTGAGCACCACTGCGCGTGGCGACGTTACCGCCGATGACGTCGATACCGGCGAACGCCGGTTCGCCTTTGAGCTTGCGGATGATCTCCAGCACGCCGGCGCTGTCGCCGTTTGCGGTATCGACGATGAGTACGTCCACCCCAGCGGAGGCCAAGGTGCCGGCGCGTTCCCACGCGTCACCGAAGAAGCCGATCGCGGCGCCGACCCGCAGCCGGCCCCCATCGTCTTTGGTGGCCAGCGGATATTGCTGGGACTTGTCGAAGTCCTTGACGGTGATCAGGCCCTTGAGCCGGCCTCGGTCGTCTATCAGGGGGAGCTTTTCGATTTTGTGCGCGGCGAGAATGGCGATAGCGTCACTGGGATCGATGCCGACCGGTGCGGTGATCAGCGGCATCCGGGTCATCACCTCGCGCACCAGGGTCGTGCCCAGTTCAGCGGTGGGCACGAACCGCATGTCTCGGTTGGTGATAATGCCCACCAGCAAGCCGTCGTCGTCGATAACGGGAAGGCCGCTGACCCGGAACTGGCCGCACAGGTCGTCGACCTCGGCGATGGTGGCCTCCGGTGTGGTGGTCACCGGGTTTGTGATCATGCCGGATTCGCTGCGTTTGACCCGATCGACGTGTTCGGCCTGGTCGGCGATGGAGAGGTTGCGGTGCAGCACGCCAAGCCCGCCCTGGCGGGCCATGGCGATGGCCATCCGCGATTCGGTGACCGTGTCCATCGCCGCCGAGAGCAGCGGCGTCTGCACGGTGATGGTGCGGGTCAGGCGCGAGGAGGTTTCCGCGTCACTGGGGATGACGTCCGTATGCCCGGGGAGCAGGAGAACGTCGTCGTAGGTGAGTCCAGTGAATCCAAAAGGATCGGGTTGATCCATGTCTCCTCTTCGGTGTGCTGCCTCGGTGTGGTGCGGTGTGGTGCCTCAGGTCGTGTGGCGGCGAATACTCAAGCTTAACGGTTCGTCGGGCCCGGTATTCCGCGCTTACACCGGCTGCAGCGCGGCGCGGCGCGGGCCGCGGCCGGCGATGATCATATCCGTGGTCAGAATCAGCAGCGCGATCCAAACCAGGCCGAAGCCGACCCAGCGCTCGAACGTCATCGGTTCATGCAGGATCGACACACCGACCACAAACTGCAGAATCGGCGTGAGGTATTGGATGAAGCCCAGGTAGATCAGCGGAATCCGGCGGGCGGCGGCGGCGAACAGCAGTAATGGAACGGCGGTGACCACCCCTGCTGACAGCAGCAGCAAAGAGTGCCAGATGCTGACCGTACCAAATGTCACGCCGACGGTCGCCCCGACGAAGACCAGCTGAATGATCGCGATCGGCGCCAACAGCAGGGTCTCCAGGGTGAGCCCGCTGAGCGCATCCACGCTCGGGCCGACCCGCTTCTTGATCAGCCCGTACAGGCCGAACGAGAACGCCAACACCAACGCGATCCACGGCGGCGAACCATAGCCCGCGGTCAGCACGATCACGGCGATCAGGCTCACCCCCACCGCTACCCACTGGGTAGGGCGCATGCGCTCGCGCAACACCATCACGCCAAGCAGAATCGTCACGATCGGGTTGATGAAGTATCCGAGCGCCGCCTCAACGACGTGGCCCTCCATGGTGGCGTAGACGTAGGTCTGCCAGTTGATGAAGATCAGGATGCCGGCGATGCCGAGAGTGAGCACGACCCGCGGCCGGCGCAGCAGATCGAAAAAGGGGCGCCACTTGTTGGTGACGCTTATCACCAGGGCGCAGAACAGGATCGAGAACAAGACCCGCCACGCGACGATCTCGAACGCGTTGGCCGGTGCAAGCGTGAGGAAGTACAGCGGCAGGAAGCCCCACAGGCCGTATGCCGACAGTCCGTAGAGCACACCGGCGCGACGGCGCTGGGCAGGGGTACGCAGTGGAGACGGCCCGGTGCCCGGCAGTGGCTGTGGTGGTGGCATCACGGACTCTCAACTCGACAGGGTGCACCCAGTATTCCCGCTGCCATAGCACGACAGTGAGCCCGCCAGGGATGCTAGAAAAAAGCTGAAGGCCCGGATGGCAGAACCACCCGGGCCTTCGATGTAGCAGAACTACTAGCGAACGACTACCGCGAGAACGTCGCGGGCCGACAGCACCAGAAGGTCGTCGCCACCGAACTTGACCTCGGTTCCGCCGTACTTGGAGTAGATGACCTTGTCACCGACTGCGACATCGAGCGGAACGCGATTACCGTTATCGTCGATACGGCCGGGGCCTACCGCCACGACCTCGCCCTCTTGGGGCTTCTCTTTCGCGGTATCCGGAATGACCAGACCCGAAGCGGTCGTCTGCTCGGCATCGACCTGCTTGATAACGATGCGATCCTCGAGCGGTTTGATGGAGACCGACACTGTTGACCTCTTTCTCACTAAGACTTGAGTTAGCACACTCACATCGAGAGTGCTAAGTATGAGTTTAGAGCTTTCATTGGCACTCATGCAACGTGAGTGCCAATCCGATCCGATCGCAGGTCCGAATCCGGATGCCACCGGCGCGGAATTCTCGGCGGCGACTGCGGCGGCGACGGCGGCGAGCGACGGGCGGCGGCGACGGCGGCGGCGGCGGCGAGCGACGGGCGGGCGGGGGCGGCGGCGGTCAGTCGGCGACGACGGCGGGCAGGCGGCGGGCGACGGCGGTCACTCGGCAGATGGCAGTCGACGGCAGCGGGGGCGGAATTCAGGACCAGGCGGCATGTCACGTCTCGCCACGCTGCAGAGACCGCTCCCATCCTGAATTTCGCCCCGGCAGCGACGTGGAACCGCGGCGGCAGCAGCGACGGACGCGAGCGGCGGCAGGCAGCAGCAGGCAGGCAGCAGGCAGGCAGCGACGGACGCGAGCGGCGGCAGGCGGCAGCGGACCGTGGGAGCGGATCCGGCAGCAGCAGCAGGCGGCGGCAGCAGGCAGGCGGCAGCAGGCGGCAGCGGACCGTGGGAGCGGGTCCGGCAGCGGGTTGGTAGGTTTGGCTGATGGACCGGGCAGAACTGATCGAGCTGCTGTCCCCAGCCGGATTAGCCCTCCTGGACTCGCTGCCGCCGTACGA
>JBDTDV010000019.1:0-4492 GCA_039922875.1 Microbacteriaceae bacterium | reverse complement strand
CGGACAACCGGCGGCCGCGGTCATCCACCACCTGGAAAGCGATCTGAAGATGGTCCGGAACCCGGTCGAGGTCGAAGTCGGTCGCTGCGACCGATACGCCGGTCAGCCGCTTCATCGCGGCCGCGACGACCGAGGTGAAGCCCGCGACCTCGGCCCCGTCGTGCGGTTGACTCTCCGCGAGCTCCGCGTCGAGTTCGGCGAGCAGCTTGGCCGACCAGTCCGCTGCCGGAACGAAGTTCCGCCGGATCGCCTTGGGTAGCGATCGCAGCAGCGCGGTCACCAGCTCGGCACGGAACCCTGGCACCTGCCAGTCGAAGCCGTCGGGGCTAAGTCGCGCCAGAAGGGCGAGAGGGACCCGCACGGTGACGCCGTCATCGGTCGAACCCGGTTCGAAGTGGTACGAGATCGGCAGGGTTTGGTCGCGCTGGCGCCAGGCGGTGGGGAACGCATTCGCGTCGCGCTCCGGTGCGTCCGCCGGCCACAATACATCGGCGGTCATGGTCAGCAGCTGCGGGCTCTGCGACCGTGCCGAACGCCACCAGGTCTCGAAACTCGTGGTGGAGCACACCTCGGCTGGGATCCGACGGTCGTAGAACTCGAATACCGCCTCGTCGTCCAGGAGGATATCCCGGCGCCGGGACCTCTCTTCGACCTCGGCCAGTTCGGCTCGCAACGCCCGGTTTGCTCGATCGAACGCCGAGACCCGGCGGTCGACCCGTTCCAGATCCCATTCGCCGTCCACCAGCGCGTGTCGGATGAACAACTCGCGTGAGTATCCGAGATCGACCTGCGCGTACTGCACCCGACGGCGCTCGACGATCGGCACCCCGAACAGCGTGACCCGCTCGTAGGCAACCACGCTGCCCTGCTTCTTTTCCCAGTGCGGCTCGCCGTAGCTGCGCCTGACCAGGTCCCCGGCGATCGACTCCGCCCAGGCCGGGTCGATGGCCGCGTTGGTCCTGGCGAACAGCCGGCTGGTTTCCACCAGTTCCGCGCTCATCACCACCGCCGGCGGCTTCTTGGCCAGAGCGGAACCTGGGAAGAGCACGAAACGCGCCTGCCGAGCGCCGATGTATTCCGTCGAGCGCCCGCGACCGTGCCCAGCCTGCGGCGCGTGCTTCTGCGGCACGTGTTTCGGACCAGCCGCTTGCACACCGATGTGCGAGAGCAGGCCGGCCAGCAGGCAGCGGTGGATGCCGTCCGGGTTGACCGAGCGTTCACCGACGGTCAACCCGAGTGGTTTCGCGAGCCGCTTGAGCTGACGGTAGACATCCCGCCATTCGCGCACCCGCAGATAGTTGAGGTACTCCGATCTGCACAGCCGCCGAAATGCGCTGGAGGACAGTTCGTGTTGCTGCCGGTCCAGGTAGTTCCACAGATTCAGCAGGGTGATGAAATCACTGGATGGATCGGCGAACCTGGCGTGCTTCTGGTCCGCTTGGGGGCGGTGTTCCAGTGGGCGCTCCCGCGGATCCTGGATGGTCATTCCGGCCACGATGGCGAGCACCTCACGGGTCGTGCCGTGCTGCTTGGATTCCAGTACCATCCGGGCGAAGCGGGGATCGATCGGCAGCTTCGCCAGATCCCGGCCGACCTTCGTGAGGCTGACCGAGTCCGGCCCCGCAGAACGGCGGCCCGGCCGAGCGCCACCGGGGTGGATGGCACCGAGCTCGGTCAGCAGATCGAGGCCGTCCTTGACGCCACGGGAGTCCGGCGGCTGCAGGAACGGGAATGCCGAGATATCGCCCAGGCCCAGCGCAATCATGTGCAGGATCACCGCGGCGAGATTGGTTCTCAGGATTTCGGGTTCAGTGAACTCGGGTCTACCGGTGAAGTCCTCCTCGGAGTACAGCCGGATCGCAATGCCGTTGCTGGTACGTCCGCTGCGGCCAGAACGCTGGTTGGCCGATGCCTGCGAGATCGCCTCAATCGGCAGACGCTGCACCTTGGAGCGGACACTGTACCGGCTGATCCTGGCAGTTCCGGCGTCGATCACGTAACGGATTCCGGGAACGGTCAAGCTGGTCTCGGCCACGTTGGTGGCCAGGACGACGCGGCGGCGTACCCCCGGCATCCGCGAGGTCTGGAAGACCTTGTGCTGGTCCTTCGAGCTGAGTCGACCGTAAAGCGGGAGGACCTCGGTGCCCGAGCCCGGGCCGTACCTGCCCCGGATCGATTCCTCCGCGTCGCGGATCTCGGCCTCACCGCTGAGAAAGACCAGCACATCGCCATTGGACTCGCTGGCCAGCTCGGCCAGCGCCGCGTTGATGCCCTCCAGATAGTCGCGATCGACCGATTCCCCTTCGTCTTCGGTACCCGAACTCTCCTCGGCCGGCGAACTTGTCGAGGGGCCCACCAGTGGCCGGTAGCGGATCTCCACCGGGTACGTCCGGCCGGAAACCTCGACGATCGGGGCCGGCGTGCCGTCGGCCCCGGCGAAATGGCGAGCGAAGCTCTCCGGGTCGATGGTGGCCGAGGTGATGATCAGCTTGAGCTCTGGGCGCCTGGGCAACAGCTGCTTGAGGTAGCCGAGCAGAAAATCGATCGTGAGGCTGCGTTCGTGCGCCTCGTCGATGATGATGGTGTCGTACTTCTTCAGCATCCGGTCACGATGGATCTCGTTCAGCAGGATTCCATCGGTCATCAGCTTGATCCTGGTGCGCGCTCCGACATGGTCGGTGAAACGGACCTGATAGCCGACCAGGCCACCGACCTCCTCGCCGAGCTCCTGCGCGATCCGCTCGGCGATGGTCCGGGCGGCGAGCCGCCGCGGCTGGGTGTGGCCGATGGACTCCCGGCCCAGTTCCAGACAGATCTTCGGCAGCTGGGTGGTCTTGCCCGACCCGGTCGCTCCGGCGACGATGATCACCTGGTTCGCGGCGATCACCTCGGCGATCTCTTCGCGCATCAGGCTGACCGGGAGGTCGGCTGGATAGGTGATCGCGATGTCTGTCATGAGCCTTCCATCGTACGGCAGCGGCCCGAGAGGGCGGATTGCTTGATTCGGGTTGGAGGCATGGCGTACCGTGCAGTCAGGATGACGACGGAGGAACAATGACCAATCAGAACCCGAGCGAGCAGGCATCTCAGCATGGTGGTTACGCCACGATGTCGGTCGCGTCGATTCTCGCCGAGACTGCCAAACGCAAGCCGGACAACGTGGCGGTGATCCTCGGTGATGACACGGTCAGTTATCGCGACCTCTGGGATCAGACCCGTGCCTACGCCGGGGCGCTGCGTGATCGGGGGATCGGCGCCGGGGACCCGGTTGCGGTACTCATCCCGAACGTGACCGATTTTCCCCGGGTGTATTTTGCGATCCTGGCGCTGGGCGGAATAGTGGTTCCCGTGCACGCCCTGCTGAAGGCAGAGGAAATCGACTACGTGCTTCGCGACAGCGGAGCTAAGTTGATGGTCTGCGCGGCGCCGCTGTTGGGCGAGGGCGCCAAGGGTTCGGCACGTGCCGGAATCGACGTGCTTTCGGTGCTGATCCCAGACGACAAGCGGGACACGCTGCCGTTTCCACGACTGGAAGACGAGGCGAAGACGGCCGAACCCATCCGCACCTACCTGCCGCGGAATCCGTTCGACACCGCGACGATTCTGTACACCAGCGGCACCACCGGCCGACCCAAGGGTGCAGAAGGCTGCCACCTGGCCCTGGTCGAGCAGGTCAACTCGCTGCTGGCCGGCACGCTGGACGTGGGACCGGACGACGTCGTGATGGGGTCCTTGCCGCTGTTCCACACCTTCGGTCAGACCTGTGCGATGAACCTCAGCTTCCGGGTAGGAGCGGCGGTGGTGATGTTGCCCAAATTCGACGGGCCGGGCGCGCTGGCGGAGATGAACCGGCACGGCTGCACGATATTCATGGGCGTGCCGACCATGTATGTGGCATTGCTGGCCGCCGCGGCAGACACGACGCTGCGCCCACCACTGCGATATGCGGTATCCGGAGGCGCCGCGATCCCGGTTGCGGTCATCGACAAGTTCACCGATGTGTTCGGCGCCGACATCCACGAAGGCTACGGTCTGACCGAGACCTCCCCGGTGGCCAGCTTCAACCATCGGGGCATGCCAACCAGGGCCGGGACCGTCGGCCAGCCGATCTGGGGCGTCGAGATTGAGATCGCAAACCCGGAGATCGACCAGGAGATTCAGCTGATGCCGCGCGGAGAACTCGGCGAGATCGTGATCCGCGGGCACAACCTGATGAAGGGTTATCTGAACCGTCCGGACGCCAATGCCGAAGCGGTGGTGGACGGCTGGTTCCGCACCGGCGATCTCGGCACGATGTCCGACGACGATTACATCACGATCGTCGACCGCAAGAAGGACATGATCTTGCGCAACGGCTACAACGTGTATCCGCGGGAGGTGGAGGAGGCGCTGGCTAGGCATCCGGCTGTGTCCTCGGCCGCCGTGTTCGGTGTTGCGCACCCGAAGCATGGCCAGGAGATTGTGGCGGCGGTGATCCTGGTCGCCGGAGCGA
>JBDTDV010000018.1:0-30539 GCA_039922875.1 Microbacteriaceae bacterium | reverse complement strand
AGCCGAACCGGCCGGAGACATAGTCTTCGGTAGCTTGTACGCTCGGGTTCGAGAAGATCGTGGCCGTGTCGTCGTACTCGATCAGCTTGCCGGGTTTGCCGCTGCCGGCGATGTTGAAGAACGCGGTGCGATCCGATACCCGGGATGCCTGTTGCATGTTGTGGGTCACGATCACGATCGTGTATTCCTGCTTCAGCTCGGCGATCAGGTCCTCGATGGCAAGGGTGGAAATCGGGTCCAACGCCGAACACGGTTCGTCCATCAGCAGCACGTCGGGGGAGACCGCGATAGCCCGGGCGATGCACAGCCGCTGCTGCTGTCCGCCGGAGATCCCCGATCCGGGTATTTCCAGTCGGTCCTTTACCTCGTTCCACAGGTTGGCGCCGCGTAGCGACCTCTCCACCAGGTCGTCGGCATCGGCCTTGGTCATCCGCCGGTTGTTGAGCTTGACGCCGGCCAACACATTGTCCCGAATAGACATGGTCGGGAACGGGTTGGCGCGTTGGAAGACCATTCCGACCTGTCGGCGGACCAGTACAGGGTCCACACCGGGGTCGTAGAGGTTGTTGCCGTCGATCAGCACCTCACCCTCGATTCGTGCGCCCGGGATGACCTCGTGCATCCGATTCAGGGCGCGCAGGAAGGTGGACTTGCCGCAACCGCTCGGTCCGATGAACGCGGTCACCGTGCGCGGCTCGATGACCAGAGAGATGCCTTCCACGGCGAGGAAGTTGCCGTAGTAGGCGTTCAGGTTGTTGATTTCGATACGTTTGGACACGAGGTTCCTTGCCTGTCAGCGGCTGAATTTGGGAGCGAAGACGCGGGCGACGATGCGGGCGATCAGATTGAGCAACATCACGATGATGATAAGCACCAGGGCGCCACTCCAGGCCCGGTCGAGGAACGCCACCGCGTCCGGCCCCTGGTTCGCATACTGGGTGTAGACGAAGACGGGCAGCGACATCATCCGGTCTGAGAACAGGTTGTAGTTCATGCTCGCGGTGAACCCGGCCACGATCAGCAGCGGGGCGGTCTCGCCGATGACCCGGGCAATGGCCAGCATCACACCGGTGGTCAGACCGGCCAGTGAGGTCGGCAGCACGATCTTCAGCACGGTGAGCCATTTCGGAACCCCCAGCGCCAAGGATGCCTCGCGCAACTCGTTGGGCACCAGGCGCAGAATCTCTTCGCTGGAGCGCACCACCACCGGGATCATCAGCACCGACAGCGCCACGGAGCCCATCAGTCCGGAGCGGATGCCGGGGTCGCCGGTGAGCATCACGAACAGCGCGTAGGTGAATAGGCCGGCAACGATCGAGGGGATGCCCATCATCACGTCGACGAAGAAGGTGATTCCGCGGGCGAGATGGCCGCGACCATATTCGACCAGGTAGATCGAAGCGAGCAGTCCGACGGGAACCGAAATCAGGGTGGCCATTGCGGTTATTTCCAGAGTTCCCACGATGGCGTGCAGCGCGCCGCCACCGCTGTCGATCACGTTTCGCATCGACTCGGTGAAGTAGACCACGTCGAAGCGGGCCAATCCGCGCTCAAGCACGGTGTAGCTCAGCGAGATCAGTGGTAGCAGGGCGATGATGAACGCCGTTGCGACCAGGCTGGTCATCAGCCGGTCCCTCGCCTTCCGGCTGCCCTCCACCACGAACGAGAGGCCGAACAGGGTGAGGTCGAACAGGATGGTACCGAAGAAGACCGCGCCGACGATGTTGAACCCGTCGGTGGCTCCACTCAGTGCGAGCATTGCGAACACCGCGGCGAACACCGCCCAACTGGCCGCGAGGATCATCCAGGCGCTGCCGCGAGGCAACCTGCCGGCGGTGAATGAGTTCCTGGCGCGGCCTGGCATGGTCATCGTGGTCATCAGTTCGCTCCCGAGAATGCCCGGCGGCGGCGCACGATCAGCCGAGCGATCGAGTTGACGATCAGGGTGACCACGAACAGCATCAGCCCGGAGGCGATCAACGCGTTCACGCCGATTCCGGTGGCCTCGGGAAACTGGAGCGCAATGTTCGAGGCGATCGTGTTCGGGTTCAGCGAGGTCAGTAGGAAGAAGTTGACCACGACGGCAGGCGAGAGCACCATTGCCACCGCCATCGTCTCGCCCAACGCCCGGCCCAGACCAAGCATCATGGCCGAGACGATTCCGGCCCGGGCGAACGGCAACACCGCGATCCGGATCATTTCCCAGCGCGTCGCGCCAAGCGCGAGCGCAGCCTCTTCGTGCAGCCGCGGGGTCTGCAGGAACACTTCCCGGCAGATCGCGGTCATGATCGGCAGAATCATCACCGCGAGCACGATCGCGACGGTGAGGATGGTGCGCCCGGTTCCAGACGCCGGCGGCGCGAACAGTGGGAACCAGCCGAAATTCTCGGTAAGCCAGGCATAGAACGGTTGCACGAACGGGGCCAGCGCGTTGATCCCCCACAGCCCGAACACCACCGAGGGTACGGCGGCCAACAGATCGATCAGGTAACCGAGGGTTTGCGCCAGTCGCCGGGGCGCGTAGTGCGAAATGAACAGCGCGATGCCAAGCGACAGCGGCGTGGCGATGACCAGCGCGATCGCGGCTGCCCAGATGGTGCCGAAGACCAGCGGCCAGACATAGACCCAGAAATTCTCGGCGCTGTTTGGCAGCGTGCCGGGCTTCGCCACCAGGGCAGGGATGCTCTGCAGGATGAGAAAGACCGCAACCGCTGCCAGCACCAGCAAGATCAGGCAGCCGGCCACAACCGTGCTCCCTGAGAACACCCGGTCTCCGATCCGGATGGTGCGCCGTGCCGGTGCTGTTTCGGTTGTCATTACCGTCTTTCTCGGGTGAATACGCGGGGGAGGGAGTTCGGCTATTTGATGGTGGCCACCGCCGCGGCGACCTTTGCCCGCAGCGCGGGGGAGAGTGGGGCGGAACCGGCGGACGTCGCGGCATCCTGCTGTGCCTTATCGCCGGTGATGTACCCGGCATACGCTTTGGCGAGGACCCCCTTGGCCGGGTCTTGGTACTGCACACAGGTGATGAAGTAGCTGACCAGCACCAGCGGCCACGCATTCTTGGCGGTGGTGGTGCGATCGATGGCTATCGCGAGGTCGTTTTCCGCCCGGCCCGCGGCGGTCGGGGAGGCCGCGACCACTTCGGCCGCCCCTTCTGCGCTGATCCTGACGAACTCGTCGCCGACTTTCAGCTGGGCTTTGCCGAGTCCGCTGGCGCCGGAGTCGTCGATGTAGGTGATGGTGTTCTTCGCGTTCTTGACCGCGTCGGCGACCCCGGAAGTGCCCTTCGCGGCGTCGCCAATCTGGTAGGGATAGGTCTGACTGACCGCGGCATCCCACACCTCGGGAGCAGCGGCCTTCAGATACTCGCTGAAGTTCTGGGTGGTGCCGGAGTCGTCAGAGCGGTGCACCACGTGGATGGCAGCGTCGGGCAGCTGCGCGCCCGGGTTGAGCCGGGCAAGGGCGGGATCGTTCCAGCTCGTCAACGCGCCGGTGAAGATTTCCGCGATGGTTTTGGCATCGAGCCTGAGGTCCTTCAGACCGTCGACGTTGTAGGCGATGGCGATCGGTGAGATGTAGTTCGGCAGATCGATCGGGCCCGTGCCAGGGGCGCAGGTTTTGGAACCGGAGGCCAGTTCGGTGTCGCTGAGGGCGGCATCCGAGCCGGCGAAATCGGCAGAGCCGCCAAGGAAACTCTTGCGACCGGCGCCGGAACCCTGCGGATCGTAGTTGATGGTGACCTTGGCGTGCGCGGTCTGGAACCCGGCGATCCAGGTCGTCTGGGCCGGCCCCTGTGCCGAGGAGCCGATGCCGTTCAGAGTGCCGGATAGTGCGGAGGCCCGCTGCGGGCCCTGACGCATTTCGTTGGCGGCGCAGGCCGAGAGGGTGAGAGCCGACACCGTGAGCAGTACCAATGACATGGCGTAACGCTCGAGTTTCACGAATGACCCTTCGGAGATCTGGTGCGGGACGCCGGTCGAGCTCGACCCGGCTACGACGCTACGCCGCGCGAGTGACCAGGCTCCCTCGGCCCGGTGAACGGCAGATTAACGCCATTGCGTCCCGTGTTTACCGAAGGGCGGTCAGACCCGGGGGCCGTGCGTCTCGATGGCGATCACCCCGGAGCTCGGGTTTGACACCGACAGATGCACGACCGAGAATCCGGCGGTCTCCAGAGCGCTCGCGTCGTTGAGGTAGGCACCCATGGTGGTTCCGGTGGCCAGCGCGATCTCCCGCAGGATCTCCGGCAGCACCGGGCCGTGGCTGCACAGCACGCTGGTTTTACGGGAGCGGACCCGTTTTCCGACCACCGCGCGCACCGTTGCCGTGCCGGCCTCGAACGCCTCCTGGCTGATCCCCGCTTCGCGTTTCGGGCTGATCCCGGTCTCGGCCGCCAAGGGGGCGACGGACGCAACGCAGCGCACCGCCGTGCTGGTCACGATCTTCTTCGGGCGCCAGGCGGTGATGGTCGGTACGATCGCCGCGACCTGGGTGACCCCCCGTTTGGTCAGCGGGCGGGTGGAGTCCGAACCCTCCCAGGAATCGGGTGAGACCGCCTTCCCGTGCCGCAACGCGATCAGCGCGAAGGTGCTGCCGACGCCCTCGTCAAGAAGTTTGGCGTACTCGTCGACGATGTCAACGTCATGCTCGTAGCTGAGGTATCGCCTGGCCTTTTTTACGCTGACCCACTCCAGGGCGGCGACCTCACCGTTGGGTACGAAGGTGGAGTGCGCGACCGCGTTGTCGGTCACCTCTGCCGCCCAGTAGTGCACAATCTTGGTGCGGCCGTTCGGCAGCGTATAGCTGGTGATCCCCAGCGGCGTACCGAGTGCGACGGTGAGGCCGGTCTCCTCCCGCACCTCGCGCACCGCGGTCTGCGGCAACTGTTCGCCCGGGTCGACCTTGCCCTTGGGCAGGGTGACGTCACCATATTTGGTGCGGTGGATGACAAGGATCACGGGTTTCGCCTCGACGACCCGCCAGCACAGGGCGCCGGCGGCGTAAATGGCCGACTCGCTCACCGGCGTGTGACCGAACGCGGCCGGCGCGAGGAAATCTGCAGCATCAGCCTATTCTGCAGGTCATCGAGCGGATGTCCAGCATCATCCAGATTATGCCTGGTCCAGGTGCCGTCGGCGTCCAGCCACCAGGAGGATGTCCGATCGTCCATCGCACGGTTGAACAGCCCGTCGATCTCGGCCAAGTGGTCCGGGTCGGTGAGCCGAACCAGGGCCTCGATCCGGCGATCCAGGTTGCGGTGCATCATGTCGGCACTGCCGATGAAAACCACCGGGTCGTCGTTGTTGAGGAAGGAGAAGACTCGCGAATGTTCCAGATACCGGCCCAAAATCGAACGGACCTTGATCGTCTCGCTCAGCCCGGGCTGGCCCGGTTTCAAGCTGCAGATCCCGCGGATCCACAGTTCGATCGGTACCCCGGCCATGCTGGCCCGGTACAGCGCATCGATGATCACCTCGTCTACGATCGAGTTGAGTTTGATCCGGATGCCGCAAGGCAGCCCCTGTGCGGCGTTGTCCGTCTCAATCTGGATTCGTTTCAGCAGCCCCTTGCGCAGGTGCAGCGGGGAGACCAGCAGGCGTTTGAACTTCTTCTCGATGGCGTACCCGCTGAGCTCGTTGAAAAGCCGAGTCAGATCCTTGCCAACCTGGTCGTCGGCGGTCAACAGGCCGAGGTCTTCGTAGATCCGGGAGGTCTTGGGATTGTAGTTGCCGGTACCGATGTGGCTGTAGTACCGCAGCACGCCTTTCTCCTCGCGGACGACCAGGGCGAGCTTGCAGTGCGTCTTCAGCCCGACCATGCCGTAAACGACGTGCACGCCTGACTTCTCCAGCTTGCGGGCCCAGGAGATGTTGGCCTGTTCATCGAATCGCGCCTTGATCTCCACCAGAGCGAGCACTTGTTTGCCGGATTCGGCTGCAGCGATCAGTGCCTCGACGATGGGGCTGTCGCCACTGGTCCGGTACAGGGTCTGCTTGATCGCCAGCACGTGCGGGTCGGCGGCCGCTTGCTCAAGGAACAATTGCACACTGGTCGCGAACGACTCGTACGGGTGGTGCAGCAGAACATCCGCACGGCTGATCGAGCGGAAAACGTCGACCGTGCCGTTGGGTTCGGTTGGCATCAGCTGGACGCTCGTAGATGGCACGTGCTTGGGGTAGTGCAGATCCGGCCGATCGAGTTTCTGCAGGTCGAACAGGCCCCCGAGGTCCAGCGGGGACGGTAACCGGTACACCTCTTGTTCGGTCACGTCGAGTTCGCGCACCAGCAGCTCGAGGGTCTCCGGGTGCATGTCGTCAGTGATCTCAAGCCGGATCGGCGGCCCGAAGCGGCGGCGTAGCAGCTCCTTCTCCAACGCCTGGATCAGGTTTTCGGTCTCGTCTTCTTCGATCTCGACGTCTTCGTTTCGGGTAACCCGGAACACGTGGTGCTCCACGATCTCCATCCCGGGGAACAGGTCGCCCAGGTGGTTGGCGATCAGGTCTTCCAGCGTGATGAAGCGGATGCTGTCCACTCCCTCCCGCTCATCGATTCGCACGAAGCGGGGTAGCTTGGGCGGCACCTTCAACCGGGCGAATTCCTCTTTACCGGTCTTGGTGTTTCGCACTCGGACCGACAGATTCAGCGAGAGGCCGGAGATGTACGGGAACGGATGCGCCGGGTCGACCGCCAGCGGCATCAGCACCGGGAAGATTTGCAGGGAGAAGATTTCGCGCAGTTTGGCGTGGTCCGCGTCGTCGAGGGTGTCCCAGGTGACGATCTTGATCCCGGCTGCTGCCAGCGCCGGCTCCACCATATTCTGGTAGGCGGCCGCATGCCGCGCCTGCAGCTCGTGAGCCATTTCCGAGATATCGGAGAGGGCATCCGTGGCCGCCCGGCCGATGTTGGTCGGCAGCGCCAGGCCGGTCAGGATGCGCCGCTTCAGGCCGGCGACCCGCACCATGAAGAACTCGTCGAGGTTGTTGGCGAAGATGGCCAAGAAGTTCGCCCGTTCCAGCACCGGGACGGACGGGTCCTCCGCCAGCTCCAGCACCCGCAGGTTGAAGGCCAGCCAGCTCAGCTCACGGTCCAGGTAGCGGCCATCGGGCAACGCGGGGTCGGTGCTGGCATAGACGGGCTCGAAATCATCGTCCAGGTCGCTGCCCGAATCCAAAAGAATGTTCTCAGCGTCCATCCCAACATCATGTCACGCCGATTTCCGTCGCGTGAGGTGCATTCTTCGGTCAGTTATCCGGGCTGAGAACTAGCCGAAGTGTGCACCTCAGCGGGGTGGGCGCCGGTATTGGACGTCAATCGTGTGGTCGGCGAAGCCGAGGGAGCGGTACAGCCGGACGGCGGCGGTGTTGTCGGACTCGACGTACAGGGTCACCTCCGCACAGCGGCGGTCCCGCATCCGATTCAGTCCGGCGTGCATCAGGGCGCGACCCAATCCGTGACCGGCGGATGCCGCCTCGACGCCGATCACATAGATTTCGCCGCTCCGGGCGTCGGCACTGCCGGCGGCGAGGTCGGCTTCGTCGTCGATCTTCAGCCAGTTGTAGCCGACCATCTGCCCGGTTGCGTCCCGCGCGACCAGGAAGTCGTCGGCGTCGAACCACGGCTCCCTCTGCCGAGCCCGCAGATCCTCCACCGTGAGCTTGCCCTGCTCCGGATGAGCGGAGAAGATCCGCGCGTTCAGGGCAACCCACTCCTCCTCGTCGGCGCCCGGCCGGAAGGACTCAATCGCGATCTGAGCTGGACCAGCCGCCTGCGCCGCGTCGGCATCGAACTCGGGCAACGGCGCCAGGCGTAGCTGCAGCAGGGTGCGCACCGGCTCGAAGTGGTGGGAGGCACCCAGCGCACGCGCGGCGGGATGATCGCCGTGCGACCAGGCGAGCAATTCGCCGGCGCCACCGTGACCGGCGAGGATTTCCTCCAACACCGCCGTACCCACCCGCGCACCGCGATGGTCGGGGTGCACGACGAGGGCGAGCTGCCCGGATCCCACGGCGGCGGCGGCCAGCGCCGTGTCGGAGTTCGCGGCGTGCGCCAGCAGCGGGCGTCGGCGCCCGGCGTCGAGGTCGATCCTGGTCTGCTCGTTGAACGGATCGTAGCCGTCTGCGCCGCGGGCGGCATCCGCGATCCGGAAGAAGGCCGCCGCCTGGTTCGGGTCGGTGATGTCAGGAACCGAGAGACGGAGCGAGCTGCTCATGGTCCTCCTCTGCGACATTGAACCGGTACCCGACGTTGCGCACGGTGCCGATGATCGATTCGAGCTCGCCGAGTTTGGCGCGTAGCCGCCGCACGTGCACGTCGACGGTTCGGGTGCCACCGAAATAGTCGTACCCCCAGACCTCGCTGAGCAACTGCTCTCTGGTGAACACCCGGGACGGGTGCGTCGCCAGAAACCTCAGCAGCTCGAACTCCTTGAACGTCAGGTCCAGTGGGCGGCCCTGTACCTTGGCCGAGTAGCTCGCTTCGTCAATCACTACGCCGGAGGTTTGGATCTTGGTCGACGCCGCCGTCTGGGTGTGCCGCTGAATTGCGACTCGGATCCGGGCATCCACCTCGGCCGGGCCGGCGGATTGGAGCACCACGTCGTCGGCCCCCCAGTCCGCGCTGAGCGCACTCAGCCCGCCCTCGGTCAGGATCAGCAGCAGAGGAACATCGATCCCGGTCATGGTCAGCACCTTGCACAGCGACTTCGCACTGGCGAGATCGTGTCGGGCGTCGACGAAGATCAGATCGCAGCTGGGCGCGGCGACCAGGGATGCCGGCTCGGCGGGAATCTGCCTGGACCGGTGCCCGAGCAGGGAGAGCGCCGGGAGCGCCTCCGCGTCGTCCGCAGAGGTCAGGATCAACAGCTGCGCCACGTACGCCTCCCGAGCATGCGTGCACAATCTTACCGGAGCGCGTTATCGGGCTGCCGGATCGGGCTATCGGCGCCCCCCGGCACAGGGCAGAATGGGTGAGTGACCAGCCCCGCCCAAAACCCGGATGCCACGCCCGCCGTGCGCCGGGAACCCGAGCCGCTCGGTCCCGTGATGCGCTGGGCAAGCATCCTGGCGGTCTGGCTGGGCTCGGCGGTGGGTGCCGTGCTGATCGGCGCCCTGTCACCGGCCCAGGAGCGGCTCGGCTGGGTGGGACTGACCCTCGGCGCAGCGACCGCGGCGACCCTGTGCATCCAACTGGCGACCCGGCAGAAGCAGGGTTTCGTCGACCGACTGTCCACCAGTGTCGTCGGCGCGGTCGTCATTCTCGCGGTCGCCTCCGCAGCATACCTGCTCGGACGGTAGACTACTGTCATGCTCCTCACGCTCGAACTGCTCTTCGTCGGCCTGCTCGGCTTGGCCAGCCTGGCCATCGCCTGGGTTTCCGTTGTCGTTGTGTATAACCTCTTTCGCGGGCAGCACTAGGCCCCTCGGGCGCAGTATCCGGGAGGGGCGTGTCTCATGATTGAGATCCCAACCGACCTGCCCGCCGAACTGGTGCCACTGTCCTGGCTGCTAGGCGTCTGGGAGGGCACCGGTATCGTGGACTACGCGATCGGCGATGATCGGGTCTCGCACGAGTTCGGCCAACGGGTGAGTTTCAGCCAGGACGGCATGCCGTACCTGAACTACACCGCAAGCGCCTGGCTGATCGGGGCGGCACGCCGCCCTCTGGTGGCCGAGAGCGGATACTGGCGGCTCAGCCGGGCACAACGTGCCGGCGACCCGGGTCCGGGTCTGTTGCCCGCCACGGATGCCGCGGAATTCGGCACCGCAGAAGAAGTCGAGACCCTGCGCAACGCCGCCGGCGGTTTCGATCTGGAGGTCACGGTGGTCCACTCCGACGGGGTGACCGAGTTGTATCTGGGGCAGGTGAGCGGGCCGAGGATCGACCTGGCCACCGACGCGGTGCTGCGCTCAGCCAGTGCCAAGGATTACGCTGCTGCGACCAGACTCTACGGCTTGGTGGAAAACCATCTACTCTGGGCGTGGGATATCGCCGCCTTCGGCCAAGATCTACGCACCCACGCTTCGGGCCGGCTCGCCCGCGTGGACTAAGGAAACGCCGTGTCTGCTCCTGCCGATCCATCACCGTTCCTCAGCCTGCCTGCCGCGGTCAGCGCCAGCGGTCGCGATGCCGGTGTTGCTGCCCATTACGGCAATCCGCTGGTTGAGCAACGCCGTCTGGTGGAGGGTCGGGCCATTGTCGATCTCTCCCATCGCGCGGTGCTGACCATCACCGGGCAGGAGCGGTTGAGCTGGCTGAACTCGATCAGCAGCCAGAACCTGGTCGGTTTGAAGGCCGGGGAATCCTCCGAGACCTTAGTGTTGGACCACACCGGTCGTTTGGAGCACGCCGCGCGGGTGGTGGACGATGGGCACAGCCTGTGGCTGCTGTTGGAAGGCGGCGAATCGCTCGGTCTGTTGAGTTGGCTGCAGAAAATGAAGTTTATGCTGCGGGTCGAGGTGGCCGACCGCACTGCGGAGTTCGCCACCATCGGATCGCTCGGCCCCTTGCCACAGGAGCTTCCGGTCGCGGAATCGAACGGGATCCGGCTGGTCTGGCAAGACCCGTGGGTTGCGGTCAGCCCGGGCGGGCATCAGTATGCGCTGGCCGAGGAACACCCCGGTGCCGGCTGGACCTGGCGCGAATCCCTTGTGCCGCGGACGCAGCTGGATGCGGTGGCGCGTGCGGTGGCATCCGGGCGAACGGGCGTCGCCGGATTGCTTGCCGTGGAGGCGCTTCGGATCCAGGCCTGGAGACCGCGGTTCGCCACCGAAGTTGACGAGAAGACCATTCCTCATGAGCTGGACTGGCTGCGCACCGCGGTCAGCCTCGAGAAGGGCTGCTATCGGGGTCAGGAAACCGTGGCGAAGGTGCACAATCTCGGGCATCCGCCGCGCCGGCTGGTGATGCTGCACCTGGATGGCTCGGACTCCGCCCTGCCGGTGCCAGGCGACTCGGTCTGGCTGGATCGAGACGGTACCAGGCAGGACGTCGGAGTGATCACCTCCAGCGCCATGCACTACGAACTCGGCCCCATCGCACTCGCGGTGATCAAGCGGAGGACCGACCCGGCGGCGATGCTCTTCGTCGACGCCGAGGGCCTGGTGGTCTCGGCGGCCCAGGAGGTCGTGGTGCCTCCGGACGCCGGCGCAGAGGCTGACGTTCCGCGGCTGGCACGACTTGGTGGAGTCACCCGGCCGACCCGGTAGATTAGCGGTATGCCGCAGACATCTACGCTCATCCTGCTCCGCCACGGCCAAAGCGAGTGGAACCAGAAGAACCTGTTCACCGGTTGGGTCGATGTCGGCCTGACCGACACCGGGGCCGCCGAGGCGAGACGGGCCGGTGAGCTGCTTCTGGAGGCGGGCCTGGCCCCGGATATTCTCTACACCTCGGTGCTGACCAGGGCGATCCAGACCGCGAATCTCACCCTGGAGGTGGCCGGCCGGCTGTGGATCGACGTCAAGCGCAGCTGGCGTCTGAACGAACGGCACTACGGTGCGCTGCAGGGCAAGGATAAGGCGCAGACGCTCGCGGAATATGGGCCGGAGCAGTTCCAGACCTGGCGCCGTTCGTATGATGTGCCGCCACCGCCCATCGACGATGACAGTGAGTTCTCTCAGGTGCACGACCCGCGGTATGCGAGCCTGGGCAACGCGTTGCCCCGCACCGAATGTCTCAAGGATGTGATCCAGCGGATGCTGCCCTACTGGGAATCCGAGATCAATCCCGATCTCGCCGCCGGTAAGGTCGTCCTGGTGACGGCGCACGGAAACTCGCTGCGCGGCCTGGTGAAGCACCTGGACGGGATCTCCGACGAGGACATTGCGGGGCTGAACATCCCCACCGGCATCCCCCTGGTGTACCAGCTCGACGAAGCAGGCCGGCCGTTGGGTCCTGGCCAGTACCTCGACCCAGCTGCCGCGGCGGCCGGAGCGGCAGCCGTCGCAGCCCAGGGCACTCGCGGCTAGGTCCGGCGGCCGCTGGAGCCTAGGGTCGCCGCCGGTACGGGTACTCGGGGCAGCGGTGCTGAAACTCCAAGATGTCCTCGTTCTGAATGCGTCCGTTGCGGATCTCGATCGCGCGGCGGATCGTTTCATTCCCCTGCCACGATTCCGGCCCGGCCATGACCGTCTCCAGGAACGGCAGCAGTGCCTCGCTGATCTCCCAGGTTGCCGAGTTCCATAGGTAGGAGGGGCTGTGGTCGACGCTGTAGTAGTGCACCCGATCACCGACTTCGAACATCGGCTCCGCGAATGTGGTCGGCTTGGCCCACTCGAACCCCATTCCCTCGTCGCAGGACACATCGATGATCAGGCTTCCTGGGCGGAATGCGGCGAGGTCTGCGGTGCGCAGGTAGGTCAGCGGCGCATTGGGGTCCTGCAGCGTGCAGTTCACCACGATGTCGTTCTCGGCGAGGAATGGCGCCAGCGGGACCCGGCCGTGGCCGGTTATCACGTGGCTGAGGTACGGTGCGGTGTCGTCGTGGTCGAACTGCACGATTTCCACCGAGTGAATGGGTGAGCCGACAGCCGCGACGCCACGGTTCGTCAGCACCTGTACGTCATGGATGCCGTGGGCGTTCAGTGCGGTCACGGCGCCGCGTGCGGTGGCTCCGAACCCGATCACCGCGGCACCGAGCCTGCGGCCGTAATCGCCGGTCGAGCCGATCAGCTCGAGGGCGTGTAACACCGAACAGTATCCAGCCAGCTCGTTGTTCTTATGGAAAACGTGCAGGCCGAATCCGCCGTCGCTGCCCCAATGGTTCATCGCCTCAAAGGCGATCAGGGTCAGGCTCTTGTCGATACTCAGCTGAGTGATCGCACTGTCCTGCACGCAGTGCGGCCAGCCCCACAGCGTCTGTCCGTCGCGGAGTTCGGCGAGGTCAGCCGGCTGCGGCTTCGGCAGCAGGATGATATCGGAATCCGCAATGAGTTCCTCACGGCTGCCGATTCCGCCCACCAGCGGCAATAGTTGTGCGTCCGAAAGGCCGAACCGCTCACCATAACCATGCTCCAGACTGATCCGGCTGCGCAGTTGCGGGTCGATGCGCTCCAGGTGCAGCGGATGGATCGGCAGTCGGCGCTCATCCACCTTGCGCGACACCGACCCGACACCGAGGGTGAGGGTGCCTGCGTGTGCGGCAGCTGCGGCGTGTGGATCAGTCATGGTGTTCCTTGGTCTGCGGGGTGGGTCGTGCGTGCGGTTGAGGTTACACCACGCGATTCGCCGCTCCGTTTACGCGCCCTCGGCGGTCCAGTCGCCGGTGGCCAGGTATTGCACCTTCTTCGCGATCGAGACCGCGTGGTCGGCGAACCGCTCGTGGTACCGGCTGGCGAGGGTGGCGTCGACCGTGTCGACGGCCCCACCTTTCCACTTCTCGCCGAGCACTTTGTCGAACACGTTGACGTGCAGCTCATCAACCTGGTCGTCGTCGTTGCGGATCTGTTCCGCCAGCTCGACGTCTTGGGTGCGCAGCAGCTGGGCCAACTTCTCGGCGATCGCCACATCGAGCCGGCCCATCTGGCTGAAGGTGCCGCGCAGCGACTTCGGGACCACTTTGTCGGGAAAGCGGTATCGGGCCAATTGGGCGATGTGCTCGGCCATGTCGCCCATCCGCTCCAGCGATGCGCTGATCCGCAACGCGCTGACCACGATGCGAAGATCCCGCGCCACCGGCTGCTGACGGGCGAGGATCTGAATCGAAAGCTCGTCCAGCAGGACAGTTAACGCGTCGATCTTGTTGTCATCCGCGATCACGGCCTCGGCCAGGCTCACATCGGACTCGTTGAACGCCCGGGTCGCGTTGGTGATCGCGCTGGCGACGAGTTCGGCGATCTCCACGAGCCGCTCCTGAACCTCGGACAATTCCTGCTGGAAAACTTCACGCATGGTTTCTTGACCCCCTCTGCACCAGCCAATGTTCGCCGGATCAGGTTAACGGATGGTGCCGCGCGGCTGAACACCGGCTGAAGGAGCCACGGCCCACGACTCGAATCGGGCGGCAGTCGGGTCGGGTGGTCATTACTCTAGTCAGTATGGACTCCGCCTGGCTGGTGCTGTTGTCTTTGACGCTTGGCTTGGCCATTGGGGCAGGATTTGTGCTCCTGTTCATCGTCGCAGCACGGCGTGGCGCAAGCGCGGTGTCGGTCGCGCATCCCACCGTGCCGGATGGCGTGGCGCAGATCATCGAGGCGATGGAATCCCCGGGAATAGTTCTCGACCCTTCGAACAATGTGATGACCGCCTCTACGCGGGCGATCGAGCTGGGAATGGTCGCATCCGGCGTCCTGGTGCACCCGGAACTGGTCGATCTCGCCGACCGGGTGCGTCGCTCCGGTGAACCAACGACAAAGGAGCTGGTGCTCTCCCGCGGCCGCTTCGGCTCTGCACGCAGCTATGTCAGTGCCCGGGTGGCCCCGCTGGGTGCGCGGTACCTTCTGGTGTTGGCCGAGGACCGTACCCAATCGCACCGGTTGGAGCAGGTCAGGCAGGATTTCGTGGCAAACATCAGCCATGAACTGAAGACGCCGATCGGAGCCATCGGGCTGCTGGCCGAGGCGATCGATTCCGCCGCGCACGACCCAGAGCAGGTACGCCATTTCGCGGCACAGCTCGTTCAAGAATCGGCGCGACTGACTCGGATCACCCGTGATGTGATCGATCTGTCCCGGCTCCAGGCAACGGATGCTCTGGCGCACCCCGTCGTGCTCTTCGTAGATCAGATCATCGCCCAGGCCGTCGACCAGAATCGGGTCATCGCGCGGGCGCAGGCGGTCACCCTGGTGGTGGGCGGTGAGCGCAAGGTCACCCTGCATGGGGATGAGCGCCTCCTGGTCACGGCGGTGCACAACCTGATCTTCAACGCGATTCAACATTCCCCGGAACATTCCCGAGTCGGCATAGGAGTGCGCACCGTGGGGGACGCGGTTGAGATCGCGGTCACCGACCAGGGTGAGGGGATTCCCGAGGCTGACCAGCCGCGGGTATTCGAGCGCTTCTTCCGGGTTGACCAGGCCCGCTCCCGGCAGGACGGGGGATCAGGACTCGGGCTGTCTATCGTGAAGCATGCCGTGCAGAACCACGGCGGCGACGTGCGACTCTGGTCCGAACCCGGCCACGGATCGACCTTCACGATCAGGCTTCCGCTGGGCGAGGAGCACGAGGGCGAGCACCGCAAGGCAGAACCGCGCAAGGCAGAACAGCGCAAGGCAGAACCGCGCAAGGCACAACCGCACGGGAAAAAACTGCGGAACGGAAAGAAGGCGGCGCAGAAATGACCCGAGTGCTGCTGGTAGAAGACGAAAAGGCGTTGAGGGAGCCGCTCTCGTTTCTGCTGGAGCGCGAGGGCTACCGGGTGACCGGCGTCGCCGACGGCCGTGCGGCGTTACGCGAGTTCGCCGAGCGTGGCGCCGACCTGATCCTGCTCGATCTGATGCTGCCCGGATTGCCGGGCACCGAGGTGTGCCGGGAGATTCGCACTCGATCCCGTGTGCCCATCATCATGCTCACGGCCAAAGACTCTGAGGTCGACATCGTCGTCGGGCTCGAACTCGGTGCCGACGATTACGTGACGAAGCCGTATTCCAGCCGAGAACTCATCGCGCGGATGCGAGCCGTGCTACGTCGACGCGAGGATCCGGATGGCGGTGCCGACGGCATTCTGAAAGCCGGTCGGGTGCAACTGGACCTCGACAGGCACACGCTGAGCGTCTCCGGGGTGGTCACGCCGATACCGTTGAAAGAATTCGAACTGTTGGAACTGTTCTTGCGCAACTCCGGGCGGGTGCTGACCCGGGGCCAGCTGATCGACCGAGTCTGGGGTAGCGGTTATGTGGGCGACACCAAGACTCTCGACGTGCACGTCAAACGGCTTCGCTCACGTATCGAAGCCGATCCAGCCGCACCAACCATGCTGATCACTGTGCGGGGGCTCGGCTACCGTTTCGACGGTTAGCGTCCTCAGCCGGTAACCAGGTCCTTCGCATCGGCCTCGGTGACCCGCTCTGGGGTCAGGTTCTTGTAGGTGGGCAGTGTGCCGTCAAGTACCGGAACCAGCAAAGAGATCCCGGTCTGATCGCCGTACTGGAAGAACACCGGGAACAGCGCACCCGGCTGGGTGTCGATGTTGTCCAGGATCACTAACGGCTCATCCGGGGTGCCGACCACGGTGGTCTCACTGGCCGGGAGCGTGACGTGCTGTGTGGTCTGCTTACCGTCGACCTCGTGTTGTATGCCGATTCGATGGCTGCGAGTATCGCTGTTGACGAAGGTGACCAGGAGGTTGGCATCGGTGCCACTCTGCGAGATCAGAATCGCGTTGCGCACCGCCACCTGGCCGACGTTGCCGCTGACCCCGTCGCTGGCGTTGTAATGCTTGGTTGTGGCCTGTGGTGCGATCATGTTGCACCCGGCGGTTCCCAGAACCACCGAGACGGCTAAAACAATGGATGCCGCGATGCGCGCCCTCACATGACCCTCCACTAGCGTTCCGCCGCAGCCGGGAAGGCCGATCGAACAACGGAATCCGTAAGAGTTTAGCGTACCGTAACGGTCCGGTCCTAGCGCCGAAGGGCGAACCCTACCATGTACGCGCTGTGGTATCCTAGTAGTTGCTGAAGGGACATCAATCTATGCTTTTCGAGGTTGGCGAGACCGTCGTTTACCCGCATCACGGCGCTGCAACTATTACCGAAGTCAAGAAGAGAACCGTACGGGGTGAAGAGAAGCTCTACCTTAAGCTCAACGTGACCCAGGGCGACCTGACCATTGAGGTTCCGGCTGAAAACGTCGACCTGGTCGGTGTGCGGGATGTTATCGGCAAGGAGGGTCTCGACCACGTGTTCGAGGTTCTGCGTGCTCCGTTCACCGAGGAGCCGACCAACTGGTCGCGCCGTTACAAGGCGAACCTGGAGAAGCTGGCTTCCGGTGACGTAATCAAGGTTTCTGAGGTCGTGCGTGATCTGTGGCGTCGCGACCAGGACCGCGGCCTGTCCGCCGGCGAGAAGCGCATGCTTGCCAAGGCGCGCCAGATTCTGATCTCCGAGCTTGCGCTGGCCGAGAAGACCGACGAAGAGCAGGCATCGAGTGTCCTCGATGAGGTTCTTGCCTCCTAGGCATTGACTACTCCGATTCCACCGCGGGTTGGCGTCATCATCGTGGCGGCCGGCGACGGTGTGCGATTGGGGGAGGGAACGCCGAAGGCGTTCGTCGAGGTCGCGTCGCGGCCGATTCTTGGGCTTGCGCTAGATTCTGTTTTCGGCATGCTGGAGAGCGCTCAGGTCATCGTTGTCGCCCCACCGGGGTGGGAAGAGGCCGCGCAGGCAGTGCTTGATGCGGCCGAACCCGGCCACACTGTGGTAGCGGGTGGCCCGAGCCGGCAGGAGTCCGTGGCGGCGGGGCTGGCCCGCCTCGCGCCAACGGTGCGCACCGTTGTGGTCCACGACGCGGCGCGACCCTTCGCACCGGTGGAACTCCTGCGCGAGGTGATCGCCCAGGCCGAAGCCCGCGGCCATGGCGTGGTTCCGGGTCTCCCATTGGTCGACACCGTCAAACGAACAGACGCCACCGGCGATATCACGGCAACCGTCGACCGGTCGGTGCTCACCGCGGTACAGACGCCGCAGGCTTTTCCCACAGAACACATCGTTGACGCCTACGCGCGTGCGCTGGATCTCGTAGGCGGCGCGCGGGCGACGGACGACGCGGCGCTCGTCTCGGCGGCCGGCTACCGGGTGTCGGTGATTCCCGGCGACCCGCTCGCGTTCAAGATCACGACCCCGTGGGACCTGCGCCGAGCCGAGGAGCTGGTGGCTACGGTGTCGGGGCCGGTCGGCGACTTCCGTCCCGGTGCCGCTCGGGTCGGCGTCGGCACTGACAGCCACGGTTTCGATGACAGTCGCGAGCTCTGGTTGGCTGGCTTGTTCTGGCCGGGGGAGAGCGGTCTGGCTGGGCACAGCGATGGTGACGCCGTGACGCATGCCGTGGTCAATGCCGCGTTATCCGCGGCGGGCCTCGGCGACATCGGTACGACCTTCGGCACGGCCGATCCACGGTTCGCCGGCGCGCATGCCGATGCGTTCCTGCCCGAGACCAGGACGCTGGTGGAGCACGCCGGGTTCGTCATCGGCAATGTTTCGGTGCAGGTGAGCGGCAACCGGCCTCGACTCGCGCCGCGCCGTGCAGAGGCGGAAGCGATGCTCTCCGGGTTGCTCGGTGCCCCGGTCACGCTCTCGGCCGGCAGCACGGACGGGCTCGGCTTCACCGGGCGCGGCGAGGGCGTCAGCGTCACAGCGACAGCCCTCGTGTACCGCGCAAAGTAGGCTTGGCCGGTGACCGTTCGACTTTACGACAGCAAAGCGCAAGCCCTTCGCGACTTCATCCCGATCAAACCGGCAGAGGTCGGGATGTATGTGTGCGGGCCGACCGTGCAGTCGGCACCGCACATCGGCCACCTTCGGTCCGCCCTGGTTTACGACCAGCTGCGTCGCTGGCTGCGCTATCGCGGCTATGCCGTCACCATGATCCGCAACGTCACCGACATCGACGACAAGGTTCTGGACAATGCCGATGAGGGCGAGCCGTGGTGGGCCCTGGCTTACCGCGTGGAACTGGAATTCACTGCCGCGTATAGCGCGATCGGCGTTTTGCCGCCCACGTATGAGCCGCGTGCCACCGCGAACATCCCGCAGATCCTTGAATTGATTGAGCGCTTGGTCGAGCTCGACAAGGCCTACCAGGCGGCCGACGGGTCGGGAGACGTGTATTTCGATACCTCGGTCTGGCCGTCGTACGGAGTGTTGACCAGGCAGCGCCTAGAGAACATGGAAGCGGCGACGGATGCTGATCCGCGTGGCAAGCGTGACCCGCGTGATTTTGCGCTCTGGAAGGGGCACAAGCCCCAGGAACCGGAATCCGCATCGTGGTGGAGCCCATGGGGGATGGGGCGTCCCGGCTGGCACATCGAGTGCTCGGCGATGGCATCGCGTTATCTCGGCCCGCAGTTCGATATCCACGGCGGTGGGCTGGACTTGCGTTTCCCACACCATGAAAACGAACTCGCCCAGTCGAACGCGGCCGGCCAACCGTTTGCGAATTACTGGGTGCACAACGGGCTCGTGCACATCAACGGGCAGAAGATGAGCAAGTCGCTTGGCAACTCGCTGTTCGCGGCAGATCTCCTGCGAAAGGCCCGACCCATCGTGGTCCGCTACTTTCTGGGAGCGGCGCATTATCGCTCCACCATCGACTATCACGACGGCTCACTGGCCGAGGCGGAGGCCGCGCTGGAGCGGATCACCGGATTTTTGGAACGCGGGAGGCGGCGCCTGGCCGGCACCCGGTTCGCCGGCCGCGCTGCCGCGGTTGTGCCGGAAGAGTTCTCCGCGGCAATGGATGATGACCTCGCCGTTCCCCAGGCCCTCGCCGTGCTCCATGACCGAGTTCGCGCCGGCAACGCCGCGTTGGATGGCGAGGACCTCGCCGCAGCGGCGACCTCTCTCGCCCAGGTGACCGCGATGACCGAGGTCCTGGGCATCGATGCGTTCGCTCCGCAATGGCGCACGGCAGCAGACGGCCCCGCGATGACCGCGCTCTCCCGCTTAGTCGGTGATCTGGTCGAAAGCAGGGAAGCTGCCAGGCAGAACCGCGACTACGCCGAAGCCGATCGCATTCGTGATCGGCTCGACGCGGCGGGAGTAACCATCGAAGACACCCCCACGGGTGCGCATTGGAGCGTTGAATCGTGAAGAACAGCGGCGGTAAGCCCCGAGCGGGAGCGGTGCGCAAGGCGAAAAAGGGACCGCAGGTAGGTTCCGGAGGGCAGGGCAGGCAGGCGCTGGAAGGCAAGAAGCCAACGCCGAAAGCCGAAGACCGCCCATACCACCCGGCTGGCAAACGTAAGGCGGCCAAGGAGCGCTATGAGGCCGCCGGTGGCAGGCAAGCCGGACGGGACGGCGCCGGCCGGGTCCGCGGAGCTCAGGCCCGTGGCGGTGCGCAGGCACCGCGCGGCCGCCGTAAGCAGAGCGAAGAATTCGAGATCGTCACCGGGCGTAATTCGGTGCTTGAAGCGCTGCGAGCTCGGATCCCGGCAACCACTCTGTATCTGGCCTCCCGGATCGAGATGGACGACCGCGTCAAGGAGACTCTCTCACTGGCCACCAAGCGCGGCATCGCCATCCTGGAGGTGATGCGCCCGGAGTTGGACCGGCTATCCGGCCACGACGCCGTACACCAGGGCGTCGCGCTGAAGGTTCCGGCCTACGAATACGCGCATCCCACCGAGCTCCTGGAGCAGGTACTTCAGGCGGGCGAAAACCCGCTGTTCGTCGCACTTGACGGGATCACCGATCCGAGGAACCTCGGTGCGATCATCCGATCCACCGCCGCATTCGGGGGGCACGGCGTGATCGTGCCGCAGCGCCGCTCGGTCGGTCTCACGGCGGCGGGATGGAAGACCTCGGCCGGAGCGGCCGCGCGCACTCCGGTGGCTATGGCGGCCAATCTCACTCAGACGCTGAAGGCGTTCAAGCAGCGCGGAGTCTTCGTGATCGGTCTGGACGGCGGAGGAGAGATCAGCCTGCCCGGGCTGGCCCTGGCCGATCGTCCGGTGGTGGTCGTCGTCGGCAGCGAAGGCAAGGGGCTTTCCCGGCTGGTTACCGAGACCTGCGACGCCGTGGTCTCGATCCCGATCAGCTCGACCACCGAATCCTTGAACGCCGGAATCGCCGCCAGCGTGACCCTCTACGAGATCGCGAGACTCCGCGCGTCGCGCTGATCAGCTTGACGGCCCCCCGCCATCGAACTCTCCAGCGCCGCGAGAAGGTCCGCGTAAAGGTCATCCACGTGTTCCAGGCCGACTGCGAGCCGGACGATGCCGGCGCCCGGTCGGGCATCGGCGGCAACGGGACGATGCGTGAGCGAGGCGGGATGCTGAATCAGCGTGTCCACGCCGCCCAGCGACACGGCGTTGGTCACCAGCGCGCAGGATTGGATGAAGCACACCGCGGCGTCGTACCCTCCAGCCAGTTCCAGCGCGATCAGTGAGCCGGGGCCATCCATTTGTCGGCCGATCAGGCCGCCCGGATCACACTGCGCCAGACCGGGATAGAACACCCTGGCCAGCGCCGGGTGCCCGTTCAGCCGGCGGGCCAGCTCGGCAGCGGTCGCCTGCTGAGCCCTGACCCGAACGGGAAGGGTGCGCAGACCCCGGTGCAGCAGGTATCCGGCGAAGGGATGCAGGAGACCCCCGGTCAGCGCGCGAACCTGACGTAACCGGGTCACCCAGTCCCGGTTGGTCGCCACCACGCCACCCATCACATCGCCGTGACCGCCGAGATATTTCGTCGCGCTGTGCAGGACCAGGGTCGCCCCATGCTCGAGCGGCCGCTGGAGAACCGGGGTGGCGAAGGTGTTGTCCACCAGCACCGGCACACCTCCCGCCGCCGAGACGACGGCGCCGATGTCCACCAGCTCCAGGGTAGGGTTCGCCGGCGACTCGATGATCACCAAGCCCGTGTCCGGCCTGATGGCTGCGGTGATGCCGGCCAGGTCGGTCCAGGTGACCGAGGTTCCCAGCAACCCGGCGTCCAGAACATGGTCGGTCCCGCCATATAGCGGGCGGAGCGCGACGATGTGCGGGCGCCCCGCCGATGCGGTGGCGATCAGGCACGCCGCCAGCGCCGCCATTCCGGTAGCGAACGCGACCGAACCCGCAGAGCCCTCCAGGTCCGACAGCCCGTCCTCGAACCGAGCCACGCCCGGCTGCCAGAGCCGTTGGTAGACCGCAGACTGGCCAGGCAGCAGGTCACCGCCGCCGGCCAGTTGCTCATACGACTCGCCGCCGAGCTCGACACCGGGCAACGGGTTCGTCGTGGAGAGGTCGATCGGCGGAACGTGCGAACCGGCTTCGGCAAGCCCCTCCATTCCGGCGTGCACCGCGCGGGTCTCGATGTGGCCTTCTGGGCGGCGTGCTGCGCAGCTTTGGTTTTGGCTCGTAGAATCGGACATGATTCGAGAACAACAGATCGTCGCGTCCTGCACAAGTCCCTGAGCAGAATCTGCTACAAACCTGGCAACGGCCGAAGAACCTGTTGTACAAGGGAGAGGTACCGCAGTGGAGTCGAAGATTTCCCCGCTTGACGGTGTCGACCGGGCGCTGCTGCGTGCGCTGGCGGGCAGCGCCAGGAGTTCTGGAACCGCTCTCGCCGCCCGGGTCGGGGTATCCGAGTCCACGGTGTCTCAGCGGCTGCGTCGGCTGCAATCGGCCGGGTACCTCCGCGGATTCCACGCCGACATCGATGTTGAAGCACTCGGGATCACGGTGCAAGCTCTGATCTCGGTACGGCTGACCTCACTGATCCGCGGAGAGGTGGACCGGTTCCGCAAGGAGGCGCCGGGGTGGCCTGGCGTGCTCGCGGTGTTCCACATGGCCGGGGTGAATGATTTCCTGCTGCATGTTGCCGCGCGCAATGCCTCCGACCTACGGGATTTCGTGCTGGAGAACCTCGCGGGTCATCCCAGCGTGACCCACACGGAGACGAACTTGATCTTCGATCATGTCGCGGGAAGCGGTCTGCAGCAGCTGCTTGCGTAACCGGTGCCGCGACATCCCTAAACGGTTCTGCGCCAGTCGTCCACGTCGGCATCATCGGTGCGGTCGGGCAGCGAGATGGCCTCCGTCGGTGGCACGATGACGGTTGCCTCGTCGCGGCGATGCCGCAGGACGGTGTTCACGTAGGAGGTCAGCGCCTCGGCCAGCGGAACGTTTCTGCCTTCGTTCTGGGAGATGTACCACCGATGCTCCAGGAGCTGGTGGAACACCTCGGCCGGTTCGAGCTTCCCCTTGAGCTCACGCGGGATGGCTCGCACGATCGGTTCGAAGACTCGAGTCACCCACTGGTGCGCCGCCGCCTCCTCGTCCAGGTCCTCTCGTCCGGAGGTCGCCGAGTAGGCGTCCAGGTCGTTCAGCAGCCGTCTGGCCTGGTTCTCCTGGGCGTCCAGGCCGGTCAGGCGCAGCAGGCGACGTTGATGGTGACCGGCGTCGACGACCTTGGGCTGGATCCGCACGGTCGTGCCGCTGCCGTCGGTTTTGATGGTCAACTCTTCGATATCGAAGCCGAGTTCATTCAGTCGGTCCACTCGTTTGCTGATCCGCCAGCGTTCGGAGGTGTCGAAGGTTTCACTTCCGGTGAGCTCCTTCCACAGGGATCGGTAGGCGGCCACGATGCCATCGCTGACCCGGATCGGATCGAGATCGGCGTCGGCGCGGCCACCGGCCTCCAGGTCCATCAGTTCACCGGCGATGTTCACCCTGGCGATTTCGAGATCGTCTTCCCGCTGACCGGTGGAGAGGCCGCCGCGGTGCAGCTGGCCGGTCTCCGCATCGACCAGATAGGCGGCGAATGCCCCGGCATCCCGTCGGAACAGCGTGTTCGACAGCGAGACGTCCCCCCAGAAGAACCCGGTGATGTGCAGCCGGACCAGGAGCACAGCGAGGGCGTCGGCCAGTCTGGTTGCCGTGTCCGGCCGCAGAGTCTGCGAAAACAGGGCCCGGTAGGGCAGGGAGAACTTCAGATGCCGGGTGACCAGTGCCGACTCCAGCGGTTTGCCGTTGTCACCGACGCGATTGGTGATCACCGCGACCGGGTCGACGCCTGGTACGTCCAGCCGTTGCAGGCTGCGCAGCAGGTCATATTCGCGTTTGGCCAGCTCCGCGGTGGTCTCCTTGACCGCTATCACATAGCCGGAGAGGTTGGCGAAACGCACCAGGTGGCGTGAGATGCCCTTGGGCAGGACGGCGATATGTCGGCTGGTCCACCTTTCCAATGGCAAGTTCCAGGGCAGATCAAGCAGCGCAGGATCGACCGTGGCCGCGGTGATGTTCAGAGACGCGGTGATGTTCAGAGATCCGGTCATGGGCGCGCCCGACGCACTGGTGGCGTGGGCCGCCTAATCGACGACCGCTCCGCCTAGCCTGGCGCCGGTTTCGGTGTCGAAGGTGTGCAGGTGGCCGACCTTCGGGGTGATGAACACGGTGTCGCCGGCGTTGGGATGCGACCGGCCGTCGACCCGCGCCACGATGTCGGTGCGCGTGTCGTTGATCTCGGTGTGTCCGTACAGATAGCCGTCAGCGCCGAGCTCTTCGACCAGGTCCACGTTCACGCGCAGGCCTTCGCCCTCGCCGACGGAGACCATGACGTCTTCCGGCCGGATGCCGATGGTGATCTGCTGCCCGGACGCACCGGTGATGGTGTCGCGCTCCACCGGCACCACGGTACTGCCGAACTGGAGGCCGCCCTCGACGACATCGGCGTGGAATAGGTTCATCGCCGGGCTGCCGATGAAGCCGGCCACGAAGACGTTCTCGGGCTGTGCGTACAGTTCGCGCGGCGTGCCGACCTGCTGCAGGATGCCATCCTTCAATACCGCGATCCGGTCGCCCATGGTCAGCGCCTCGGTCTGATCGTGAGTGACATAAACGGTCGTGACTCCGAGCCGCCTGGTCAACGACGCGATCTGGGTTCGGGTCTGCACCCTCAGCTTGGCGTCGAGGTTCGACAGCGGCTCATCCATCAGGAATACCTGGGGGCTGCGCACGATCGCCCGACCCATCGCCACACGTTGGCGTTGGCCGCCGGAGAGCGCTTTTGGCTTGCGGCCGAGATACTCCTCGAGATCAAGCAGCTTGGCGGCTTCGAGAACACGAGAGGCCCGTTCCTCCTTGTGCACGCCGGCGATCTTCAACGCGAAGCCCATGTTCTCGGCAACGGTCATGTGCGGGTACAGCGCGTAGTTCTGGAAGACCATGGCGATGTCGCGGTCCTTCGGCGGCACATCCGTCACGTTTCGCTCGCCGATGAAGATGTTGCCCTCATTGACCTCTTCGAGTCCGGCGAGCATGCGCAGCGAAGTCGACTTGCCGCAGCCGGATGGGCCGACTAAGACGAGGAACTCGCCGTCTGCGACCTGAAGATCGAGCTGATCGACGGCGGGGCGGGTGGATCCCGGATAAAGCCGGGTTGCCTTGTCGAATTTGACTGTGGCCATGGTTCTACTGTCTCCTTCACCGGCAGGTACGTGCCGGACGATCCGAGTGAATGGATAGTGGGCGTCCTCATCTGGTGAAGACGATCACGGTCCTCAGTATGCCATGATCGGAACGGACCGGTCACACGCTCGGGTCGGCGACGTCTGATGCCGTGCGGGGGTAGATGCCTTGCGGCGTCCAGCGTTCGTTTGGGCATTTCCCAGAAAGCCGCTTTACTATCTTGATTGCGTTTGCATGAGCTGCAGGCGATTCCTCATCTACTCAGATTCCCCATGTACTCAGAGGTGTACCCGAAGTGAGCATCCATGTCTAACGCCGGATCCGGCAGCCGCCCCAGCAAGAACGCACGCCGCGAGGCGGCGCGCGAAAAGGCTAGAGCGCTGCGGGAGGCGCAGAAGAAGAAGGACCGGCGCAACCGAGTGCTGTTGCAGGGCGGTATCGGCGTCGCGGTGCTCGCGGTGCTCGCGATCGTGGCCTTCGTCATCGTGACCTCGATCCGGCCACCGGCATCCGGGCCGAAGAACATGGCCAGCGACGGTATCGTCATCGGCAAGGGGCTGAAGGCGATTCCGACGGCGGCGCTTTCACCCAACGCCAGCCCGGTCCCCTCGATCCCGGACAGCACCGCCAGCGTGGTCAATATCCGCACCTATATCGATTACCTCTGCCCATATTGTGGGCAGTTCGAGAAGACCAATGCCAAGCAGCTGGCCGATTTGGCCAAGAGCGGCGCTGGCACCATTGAGGTGCATCCGATTGCACTGCTGACTAGCCATTCCCAGGGGACCAAATACTCGCAGCGGGCTGCGAACGCCGCCGCCTGCGTGGCCAACTATTCGCCTGACCAGTTCTACGCATTCCACATCTCGCTGTTCGAGAACCAGCCGCAGGAGAACAGCGCCGGGCTGACCAGCAAGAAACTCAAGGACATGGTCAAGGCGGCCGGCGCCAAGAATCTGTCCTCGATCGACTCCTGCATCGACGACGGCAAGTTCAACGGGTGGGTGCAGTCCGCGACGGACCGGGCGATTTCCGATCCGATCCCTAATTCAGATCTGAAGAAGTTCACCGGAACGCCGACCGTTCTGGTCAACGGCAAGCAATACACCGGATCGCTGACCAGTTCCAAGGAATTCGCCGCGTTCGTGCTGCAGGCCTCATCCGATACCTACTCGACGTCCACCCCGACCCCGACGCCAGCCCCGTAACCGCCAGCCCGTAGCGGCCAGCCCATAGCGGCCAGGCCGTAGCAGCAAGCCCCGATGCAGACGCTCGCGCAAGGCCTGCCACGGAACCCGTAAGATTGGGTCTCGTGACGGCGGCACGCCTGATCTGCCGGCCTGGCGCAATTGGTAGCGCATCCGACTTGTAATCGGAAGGTTAGGGGTTCAAGTCCCCTGGCCGGCTCCGAAGAATCGCTTTTCAGGGCATGAATAGCGCCGCAGTCTACCCCCGAAATGGTCGGTTGTTCCTGCTACTCGGGCCTGGGTACGATCGAGTGCCGCAAGGATGCGCAGGCACTCGTTGAGTGGCTGAAGCAACCCTACGCGACGGCGAGGGGACCCCGTCTCGGAGCCCCCTCGCTCGCGCGTGCGCTGACCTGTTTTGGGGTCGCGGTGCGATTTTCCTCAGGAATAGCATGAGCGACGTGCTGCCAGGAAGACATTCGTTGCTCAGCCGGGGCTGGCGAGGATTCCGCCGCTGGTTCGCGCCGACCGTCGGAACCTGGATCATGATCGGCGTTGCAGTCTCACTGCTGATCATCGGAGCTGGCACCGGCGCAGTTCCAGGCTTTCTGGTGATGGCCGGCCTCCTTGGTCTGGGCACCGCAGCGTTCAGCCTGATCACCGGGCGCAGATCCTGGGCGATGATCGCGTCCCGCAAGGCGGCCGCCATCACCCTGGCGGCCTGCCTGGTTACCGTAACCCTCGGTGTGAACGCGTACCTGTCCGCCGGAAGCGCAGCGGCCGAGCACGCTACTGCGACACCGGAAACTCAGCCAATGCAGACTTTGCGGGCGACACCCCCAGTCACCTTCGCGGAGGATGACCCGGGCGCGCCGGCTAGTCCGGCTCCGGCTGCCGATACAGCGTCGGTCGTGGACGGCACCGTGACCCATGCCACCGCAGTCGCGCTGCTGGCGACGCTCCCGATCAAGGGAAGAGCTCCGAAGACCGGGTACAATCGGACCGTTGACTTCGGGACGGCGTGGCTTGATGTGGATAGAAACGGCTGCGACACGCGCAACGACATCCTGGCCAGGGACCTGACCGATGCAGTGAAGTCGGGGCCGTGCAAGGTCCTCAGCGGTGAGCTGGCCGAGCCGTATACCGGTCGGAGCATATTCTTCTTGCGCGGTGTTGACACGTCGGCACTAGTCCAGATCGATCACCTGGTCGCCCTATCCAACGCCTGGCAGACCGGTGCCCAGCAGCTGACCGAGGCACAGCGGATCTCGCTGGCGAACGATCCGCTTAATCTCCTCGCCGCCGACGGCCGGTCGAACGCGCAGAAGAGCGACGGCGACGCCGCCACCTGGCTACCGGCCAACAAGAGGTTCCGGTGCCGTTACGTCGCCCGCCAGGTATCGGTGAAGGTCGCCTACGGGTTGTGGGTGACCCAGGCCGAGCATGATGCTATTCAACGCATCCTGACCACCTGCCCCGACGAGCCCGGCCTGAGCTCGGGCTTTGCGCCGGCACGCGTCGTGGCCGCCCCGGTACCGGTGCCGCTCGCGCCTGCGCCTGCTGTCCCCGCGGCGCCCGCGCCCGCGCCCGCTGCCCCTGCGCCCGCTCCCGCTGCCCCCGCACCTGCTCTCCCCGCGCCTAGCGGATACTACGAGAACTGCGCCGCGGTTCTCGCCGCCGGCGCAGCGCCGCTGATGGCAGGACAGCCCGGGTATTCACTCAAGCTGGATCGCGATCACGACGGCGTCGCCTGCGAATAGTGTCCGTTCAGTCCCTCCGTCACCACGCGCCGCCAGAGCGCGATCACGACGACCGGGACGACCATCACCGAGGTGCCGGCGATGAACTGCGAAACCGGGTCGCTCTCTTCAAACCCAGGGATAGCGAAATATCCGAACAGCACCGCTGTGGAAGTGATGAGTATGGCGACTCCAGCGCGCATCCATTCCACGCCGTCAGACTGCGGGAAAGCACGGTGCGGTAAAGGTCGATCAGCAAAATGAGGGGCGTGACTATGATCAGGCCACGGCTCGTGATTGCTCGGTTTGCGTGTTTCATGCCTTCCATTACCCGCGGCCCCCGCGTCAGCCCAGTACCTTGGTCAGTGCGGCGGACACGGCGGGCGCAGGAGTCTGCGGCGCAGCGTTTGGGTGGCTGGAGTCAGGATGCCTTCGCCGGAGAAGAGCCCGTCACCCCACTTCTTCGGGTCGTCGAGAGTGGAGATCACCTCACCCGCGGTGAACGCGATCGACGGGCTGAAATTTGTCGCGTCCGCTGTCTGCCTTGTGGGCTGGCCCTGATTGGTCACCCCGTTCAGGTGCGGAGCCGCATTGCTTCCGATGGGAAATGAGGTGTGCGTCATCTTCAACGGATCGAAGAGGCGCTTTTGAAAGACGTTGGCGATCGGATGCCCGGTGACTTTTTCGATCACCATGCTCAGCAACACGTAGTTCGTGTTCGAGTACGCCCAGCCGTGGCCCAGGCTGCCGATCCGCGTTCTATCGGCTGGCTCGGGGCCTGCTTCGTGACTCGGACGCGACGCCTGACGTGCCGATTCAGGTTCCGTGCGAGGAGAACACTTCCGCAATTACCCCGGGGAAGCCTCCCTCGGCGCGGGTGTCATCTAGAGCCTTTTGAAGCTCCCTGTGATTTCACTAGTTCTTCGCCAAGGTCTCATCGAGCCAGTCGAGTACGCGCTGGTTGAGCAGTGACCGATTGTTCATTTCGGTGTGTTCGCCGGCACCCTCGGCTGCGGTGAACTTGATGAGCTTCTTCGGGCAGGTCAACGCCTTGTAGAAGGCTTCCGTGGATTCCGCGAGCGGATCGTTCTCTGCCGACGTGAGGAGCGTGGGGCAGCGGATGTCGGCGATCCGGTCCTTGAGCGTGAACTGAGTTGTCGCGCGGATGAACTCGCGCAAGTCGGTGACGTTGTTGGCCCAGAAGCCGCGTTGCACGATGCTCCAGCGCAGCTCGCGGTCGCCCTGGATCACCTTCCACATTTTGTCGATTGTCTTGTCGTCCAGATTGCTCAGATCGGCCACCGCATCTGCGCTGGCACCGAGCTTCTTGGCGAAACCTTGGAACGCCTCGCCAATATCCCACTGGCCGGGGTCCGCGATGCACGCCGCAAGACGCGGTTCACCCGACGCTGCGCGTGGGGCGAGGTATCCGCCCAGGCTCCAGCCGCTGAGCGCAATCTTCTTCTTGTCGACGATGCTGACCGTTTCGGCGTAGTCGACGACCGCCGACACAACGACCTCCCAATCCGGTCGCAATGGCAGTCCCTCTTTGTACAGCAACGCACCTTCACCGGGGCCGTCGAACATCAAGATGTGGTACCCGCGCTTCAACGCGGCGACCCCCGAAGCGAAATACATATCCGTGATCGTCGCGTCGTAGCCGTTGTTCAGGATCAACAGCGGGCGTACCTCATCCTCATGACCGGGCGCCGGAACCAGATAGGCCGGCAGCTGAGTGCTCTCATATGGGATACCAATCGGATGCACCGGAACCGGCGACAGCTCCATAGCACGCTGGAATGCGGCCATCTGCTTGTCGAACGCCTTCAGTAACCGTGGGTCGACCGGAGAGCCGAACAGGGGATGATATGCGGCCGCGTAGAGGCAGCTGGCCCGCAAGAAGAGCTCACGAGCGCCCACCTGGTGCCCGGCGGCAAGCGTGGTCTCCGCTTCGGCGTTGTACGTGTCGCCTGCGGCGACCCAGGCCGCGTAGAAGGCCGAGTCGTCTCCGTCGCCGACGACATTCGCGACGGCGATAATATCCCCCATCTCCGCCCCGCCGCTGGAGATATAGCCCACCGGCCACTGGCCGAAGCGATCATGGAACGCACTATCGAAAAGAGCGCCGCGCGGCCGCTTCGCCGCACCTGCGCCTTTGGCTCCGGTTGCGGATAACGGCGTCGATCCGGACGCTTCGGTCGTGCAGGCTGCCAATGCAGCCGCGACGGGCAGTGCCACTGCGGAGGCGACGGCCCCGCGGAGGAAGATTCGCCGACCCAACCGGATCTGCTGCGTATTCATGACTCGAGTTCTCCTAACTGTTGATGCCCTTGCGTCCTGCGGTTGCGGGCAGTGAGAAGGGCGATGCCGGTGAAGAGCGCGATCAGTTCGAGCAGGGTGGGCGTCTCCCGGATTTCTGCCGCGCCGAGGCGTTTCGGTCATCCAAGTCTGCCCGGAATCGGTGCTGAGGGGCGATAGACCTAGGTCGCCTCTCGGGATAGCGACCTGGGTCTATCGCGCCGGACGATCATCCGCTGCCGGTTACGCTGGCAGAGTACGGTCAGCCGT